>CALRLO020000012.1:0-92666 GCA_943368755.1 Synechococcus sp. UW140
GAGACCATCACCGCCGGCGGCTGCGTGCTCACCACCGCCACCGGCACCGTGGACGGCACGCTGGAGAAGCGCTGGACGCGCGCCGTGGCCAACCTGGGCCTGAAGTCACGCTGGGAACCTGCGGCTGGCACGCCCGATCCGGTGGAGAGCGGCGATGACTGAAACCATCTCCCAACGGAGCCAGCGCTGGACAGACTGGGCCAGCCTGTCGCGCCAGTGCGCCGAGATGCCCACGCCCCTGGAGGTCAACGGCACCCTCACCCGACTGGCCGGCCTGGTGCTCGAAGCCCAGGGCGTGCGCGTTCCAGTGGGCTCGCAGTGCGTGATCGACGGCGACAACGGCTCGCATGTGCTGGCCGAGGTGGTCGGCTTCGCGGGCGACCGTGCCTTCCTGATGCCGGCCGGCGACGTGCAGGGCCTGCACAGCGGCGCCTGGGTGCGCCCGCTGGCGCCCTACCGTCCGCGCCCGCGCCTGGGCCAGGCACCCAAGCCGGTGGCCAGCGACAGGGGCGTTCTGCGCCTGCCGCTGGGACATGGCCTGCTGGGCCGCGTGGTCGACTCGCACGGCCAGCCGCTGGACCACCTGGGTCCGCTGCAGAACGTGGACGTGCAGCCGCTGGAGCGCGCACCCATCAACTCCATGGACCGCGCACCCGTTCGCCAACCGCTGGACACGGGCGTTCGCGCCATCAACGCATTGCTCACCGTCGGGCGCGGCCAGCGCATCGGCCTGTTCGCCGGATCGGGTGTCGGCAAGAGCGTGCTGCTGGGCATGATGGCGCGTTACACCCGCGCTGACGTGATCGTGGTCGGCCTCATTGGCGAACGCGGCCGCGAGGTCAAGGAATTCATCGAGGACATCCTGGGTGCCGAAGGCCGCCAGCGCGCCGTGGTGGTGGCCGCCCCGGCCGATTCGCCGCCGCTGGTGCGTCTGCAGGGCGCCAACTACGCCACCGCCATTGCCGAAAAATTCCGTGAGGAAGGGCTTGACGTGCTGCTGCTCATGGACTCGCTGAGCCGCTACGCCATGGCCCAGCGGGAGATTGCTTTGGCCGTGGGCGAGCCGCCCGCCACCAAGGGCTACCCGCCCTCGTGTTTTGCCAAACTGCCGCAGCTGGTGGAACGCAGCGGCAACGGCCCCGACGGGCGCGGCTCCATCACCGCCTTCTACACCGTGCTCTCCGAGGGAGACGACCAGCAGGACCCGATCGCCGATGCCGCGCGCGCCATTCTCGACGGGCACATCGTGCTGTCCCGCGCCATCGCGGAGTCGGGTCAGTACCCGGCCATCGACGTCGAACAGTCGGCCTCGCGCGTCATGCACAACGTGGCCAGCGCCGACCACTTCGAAGCGGCTCGCCGTTTCCGCCAGTATTACTCGCGCTACCAGAAGAGCCGCGACCTGATCCAGCTCGGCGCCTACGTGGCCGGCAGCGACCCCGAGACCGACAAGTCCATCCTGCTGTTCCCCGCCATGCAGCGTTTCCTCTCGCAGGACATGCACGAGCGTGCCGATTTCGCCGGCAGCCTCACGCAACTGCATGAGACCCTGGGCGACGACATGCGGACCAAGCGCCGCACCAAGGCCACCGCATGAGCAGCAAACCCGTCACACCGCAGATCGACACCGTGGTGGAGATCGCCGCGCAAAAACGCGACGAGGCCCTGCGCGCCCTGGGCCGTGTGCAGCACGAGCTGGAGCAGGCGCGCCAGCAGATGACCCAGCTGCAGGACTATGCGGTCGAGTCGCAGACCCGCTGGAACCACCGTGCCACGCAGGGCGTGAGCGCCACGCTGATGCAGCACCAGCGCCAGTTCATGGCACGCATCGACCACGCGGTGGCCTTCCAGCGCGATGTCATCGCCGGCATCGAGCAGAGCCTGGCGCAGCTGCGCGTCGAAGTCACCGCCGCCGAGCGCGAGGTGGCCAGCCTGAACAAGTACGTGGAGCGGCGCCAGCGCGCCTGGCAGCAGGACCAGCAACGCCAGGAGCAAAAGGCCACCGACGAAACGGCGGCCAATGCCCACCGCCGCCAGAACACCACCCACCCGTGGAGCAACCGATGAGCACCAGCACCGTCAGCAGCACCCAGCAGCAAGACCAGGTTGCGCGCAGCAACAGCGCGCAGATGCGCAAACACTCGGCCGACCAGAAGGCCGCGCAGGGTCCATCCGCTTTTGCCGACCTGCTGCAACAGGCCACCGAACCGACCGAGGTGGACAGCGCCGACCTGCTCCTCGACGACAGCGAGCGGCCCGATACCAATGCCCCCACCGACCCCAGCGAATGGCTGGCGTTGACGCAGGCCTATGCCGGGGTGCGCACCGCCGAGACACCTGCCGCCACCACCACAACCCCGACCACCCCAAGGGTGACGGACACCAGCGAGGCCCCGGCCGACCCGCTCGCCCACACCGCGCCTGCAGAGGGCGATCCGGTGCCCGAACAGGACGCCGAAGCCCGCGCAGAAGCCGCCGGCACCGGCCCGCGCCGCGCACCGGCCAAGGGCGCATCTGGCGTGGCCGGCACGAACACCGCTGCAGCAGCCGGGCTGGGCGCGCCCGCCGCGCGTGCAGACGCCAGCGTTGCTGCAGGCGGCGCGAACACCCTGGCACAGGCCACCTCGGTGGTGCTGCCCGGTGGGGCCGCGCTGCCCATGGCCCGCACCGACACAGCGGCCCGCGCCACCTCCGCCGGCCCGACATCCGCCGGCACAACCGAGGACAGCACCGCCCCGCTGCCCTCCGGCTCCGAACGGGTGCAAGCCAGCCGCGGCGACGCGGGTGCGCCGCAGACCGACGTGCAGACAGGCGGTGACGGCACACCGTCGTCCGAGCGCAGCCACCAGGCCGAGGCCCCCCAGCCGGAGGCCGCACCCTGGGCCGAGCAGTGGGGCGAAGCCATGGAAGACGTGGGCCACCAGATCAGCTACTGGCTGGGCAAAGGCGTCAAGCAGGCGCAGATCCAGGTCGAAGCCGGGCTGGACCGCCCGCTGGAGGTGGCCGTCTCGCTCGACAAGGGCCAGGCGGTGCTGCACTTCCAGACCGACAGCGCGAGCGCGCGTGCGGCCATTGAAAGCGGCGCGGCCGACGCGCTGCGCGACGCGCTGGCGCGCGACGGCATCGGCCTGGCCGGCCTTTCGGTGGGCAGCCAGGACCGCCAGGGCCAGGCGGGCGAACAGGCCCAGCAGGGCCGCCGCGCGTGGGGGGTGTCGGGGGTCGAATCCGGCGGGCCTGCCGAGACGGTGGGCCTCACCCGCCCCGCCAGCAACCGCGTGCTCGACCTCTACGCCTGAACCTGGCCGCCGCCAAGCCCGAAACTGCGGCCCAAACGCGGCGCTTTTCCCACGGCGCCCCCCTTGCACTGGCGCCATAATCGGCCCAAACGTGGGTCATGGGTTCTTGTCCGTGCACCCTGAGACCTTACACACAGGATCCGTGACATGGCCACCGAAGCTCCCGCCGCCAAACCCAAGGGCAAGAAGATGATGATCATCGTCATCGTTCTGGTGCTGGTGCTCGTGATCGTCGGCGGTCTGGGCGCCTTCCTGCTCATGAAACGTGGCAGCGCCGATGAAGAAGGCGAAGGTGGTGCCGGTGCCGCCGCTACCGCCAAGGCCGTGCCCAAGGGTCCGCCCACCTTCCTGCCTTTCGACAACATGGTGGTCAACCTGGCCGACCCGGGCGGCAACCGTTTCGTGCAGATCGGCCTCACGCTGCAGGTGGACGATCTGACCACCTCGGACCAGATCAAGGCCTTCATGCCCAGCCTGCGCAGCGCATTCCTGCTGATACTGTCGCAGCGCACCACCGACGAACTGCTGCAGGTGCAGGGCAAGGAACAGCTGGCGGCCGACATCACCGCCGAGGTTTCGCGCCAGCTTGGCTACGACAAGGCACGGCACAACCCCATCCAGGCGGTGCTGTTTTCCAGCTTCATCATCCAGTAAGCGTCACCCCACCAGGCACCCGCCATGAGCGAAGCCTTCCTCTCACAGGACGAGATCGACGCCCTCCTCGAAGGCGTCACGGGCGAGAGCCAGAAACTCGCCAAGGAAGAGGTGCCCACCGGCGCTGTGCGGGGCTACGACCTCTCCAGCCAGGAACGCATCGTCCGCGGGCGCATGCCCACCATGGAGGTGGTCAACGAGCGCTTCGCACGCAACCTGCGGGTGGGGCTGTTCAATTTCATCCGCCGCAGCCCCGAGATCTCGGTGGGCACGGTGGCGGTGCAGAAGTACAGCGCCTTCCTGCGCGAGCTGGTGGTGCCGACCAACTTCAACATCATGGCGATACGCCCGTTGCGGGGCAACGGCCTGATTGTCTGCGAACCCACGCTGCTGTTCGGCGTGATCGACAGCCTGTTCGGAGGCAACGGCAAGTTCCACACCCGCATCGAAGGCCGCGATTTCTCGCCCACCGAGCAGCGCGTCATCAACCGCATGGTGGACGTGGTCTCGGAGGAATACAAAAAAGCCTGGAAAGGCGTGTATCCGCTGGAGCTGGCCTATCAGCGCTCCGAGATGCAACCCCAGTTCGCCACCATCGCCACGCCCAGCGAGATCGTGGTGTCCACCAGCTTCACGCTGGAAATTGGCGACCTCACCGGGTCGCTTCACATCTGCATTCCCTATGCCACGCTGGAGCCTATCCGTGACGTGCTGTATTCGTCCGTGCAGGGCGATGCCATCGAGGTCGACCGCCGCTGGGTCAAGCTGCTGAGCAACGAGATCCAGGCCGCCAACGTGGAGCTGGTGGCCGAACTGGCCCAGGCCGAGGCCACCGTCGAGCAGCTGCTGGCCCTCAAGGTGGGGGATTTCATTGAGCTGGAACGCATACCCACCATTGAAGCCAAGGTCGATGGCGTGCCCATCTTCAGCTGCCAGTACGGCACCCACAACGGCAAGTACGCCCTGAAGGTGGACCGCACCCTGCGCAGTGCCGACAAGTCCTGGACCGGAGACGCCTATGACAAATGAGAACACCCCGCCCGAAGAAGACAGCGTCACCGACGACTGGGCCCAGGCGCTGCAGGAGCAGGCCAGCACCGGTGCCAGCGGCGATTTCGCTGCCGGCGCGCCGCAGTTCGATTCGGCCGACGTGCCCGCACCTTCGGGGCAGAACGACATCAGCATGGTGCTGGACATCCCGGTCACCCTCTCGGTGGAACTGGGTCGCACCAAGGTGCCGATCAAGTACATCCTGCAACTGGCGCAGGGCTCCATCGTCGAACTCGACGCGCTCGCGGGTGAACCCATGGACGTGCTGGTCAACGGCTACCTGATCGCCCAGGGCGAGGTGGTGGTGGTCAATGAGAAGTTCGGCATCCGCCTGACCGACATCGTCACCCCGTCCGAACGCCTGCGCCGCGTCAGTCGCGGCTGACCCCCATGGATCTGATTCAGAACGCCACGCCGGCGCTGGGCCTGCTGTTGCTGCTGGTCCTGCTGGCCTGGGGCGTGCGCAAGTTCCGCCAGCACCTGGTGCCCGGCGGCGCGCAGGCCGCACAGTCGCTGCGCATCGTCTCCACCCTGGCCCTGGGGCCCCAGCACCGGGTGGTGCTGGTCGAGATGACCGAACCCGAGTCGGGTCAGCGCCATCTGGTCACCGTGGGCGTGACCGCACACGCCATGACCGCGCTGCACAGCACCACGCCGGGTGTGCCGGCCGCCCCGCCCGCTGCCCCCGCCACTGTCGCACCGCTGCCCCCGGGTTTCCAGGCGCAGCTGGAATCGCAGCTGCGCGCCGAACGCCATGAATAAGCGCCTCGTCACCGCCGGCCTGCTTGCCCTGGCAGCAGGCCTGCCTGCACTGGCCTGGGCGCAGGCGGCGCCACCGGCCGGCCAGCTGCCACTGGTGATTGGCCAGGGTCCCCAGGGCACGAGCTATTCGGTGCCCATCCAGACCCTGCTGGTCTTCACCGCGCTGTCTTTCCTGCCTGCCGTGCTGCTCATGATGACGGGCTTCACCCGCATCGTCATCGTGCTGTCATTGCTGCGTCAGGCCCTGGGCACGCAGTCGGCCCCACCCAACCAGGTGATCATCGGCCTGTCGCTGTTTCTCACGATGTTTGTCATGGGCCCCACGCTGGACCGCGTCTACCAGGACGCCTACCAGCCCTATACCCAGAACGCCATCACCTTCGACCAGGCGCTGGAGCGCGCGCAGGGGCCCATGCGCGACTTCATGAAACGCCAGACCCGCCAGTCCGACTTCGAACTGTTCGCCAAGCTGGGCCGGCTGGATGCGTCCGTGACAGTGGACAACGCCCCGTTCCGCGTACTGGTGCCGGCCTTCGTGATCAGCGAACTCAAGACCGCGTTCCAGATCGGGTTCATGATCTTCATCCCCTTCCTGGTGATCGACATGGTGGTCGCCAGCATCCTGATGTCGCTGGGCATGATGATGCTGTCGCCGGTGCTGGTCGCGCTGCCGTTCAAGCTCATGCTGTTCGTGCTGGCCGATGGCTGGAACCTGCTGATCGGCTCGCTGGCCGCGAGCTTCTCGCCATGAGCCAGACCCCCACGCTCCGCCGCTACACGGGTCGCTGCCCCCCGAGGGGGCTGGTCCGCCTTGGGGGCGGCCCGTCGGCGGCCCGACCTTCACCCCAGAAGGAGCACTGAATGGAACCACAAGCCGTACTCACCGTCGGGCAGAACGCCCTGTTCATGCTGCTCATGGTGGCCGCGCCCGTGCTGGGCACGGTGCTGGTGGTGGGCCTGGTGATCAGCCTGTTCCAGGCGCTCACCCAGATCAACGAAGCCACGCTGTCGTTCGTGCCCAAGCTGATCGCCGCCGTGGCCGTGTTCGCGCTGGCCGGTCCGTGGATGCTGACCACGCTGGTCGAGTTCATGCGGCGCACGCTGCTGGCCATCCCCGAGTTCGCGGTCTGAGCATGAGGCCCCCACGCTCCGCCGCTGCGCGGGTCGCTGCCCCCCGCGGGGGCTGGCCTGGCTTGGGGCGGCCCGGCGCCAGGCCACCGGACACGGACTGCGCCCCATGGTGACGTTCTCGGAAGCCCAGCTGATGGCGTGGGTCTCGCCCATCTTCTGGCCCTTCCTGCGCGTGCTGGCGGTATTTGCCAGCGCGCCCATCTTCTCTTCGCGCAGCGTGCCCAACCGCACCAAGATCGGCCTGGCCTTTGTCATCGCGCTGTGCCTGCAACCGGGCCTGCCGCCGCAGGAGGTCATCAGCCTCAACAGCTCGGCCGCTTTCGGCGCGGTGCTGCAGCAGGTGGCGGTGGGTGTGGCCATCGGGCTGGCGGTGCGCATCGTGTTCGCCGCGGTGGAAATGGCCGGTGAGATCATTGGCCTGCAGATGGGCCTGAACTTTGCCGGCTTCTTCGACCCCAGCACCGGGTCGCAGGCCAGCACGGTGGGCCGCTTCTTCGGCAACTCGGCCATGCTGCTGTTCGTGGTGCTCAACGGCCACCTGATGCTGATACAGGCGGTCAACGCCAGCTTCACCACCTTTCCCATCGGTGCCGGCGCGCTCGATTCGCTGCGCACCTTGCGCCTGCACGAGCTGGGGGCCATCATCTTTGCCTACGGCCTGTGGATTGCCCTGCCCATGATAGGCATGCTGCTGTTCGTCAACGTGGTGCTGGGCATCATTTCGCGCATCGCGCCGCAGATGAACGTGTTCGCCATCGGCTTTCCGCTGACGCTGTCGGTCGGCCTGATCGGCATTGCCGTCACCCTGCCCATGCTGGACACGCCGGTGGTGAACCTGATGCGGGTGGTATCCGAGACCTTTGTCGGTCGCTGATCAGGGCCGGTTCACACCAGCCCGTTGCGGATCGCATAGACGGTGAGTTCGGCGTTGTTGGTCAGGGCCAGCTTTTCCAGCACACGGGCCCGGTAGACACTCACGGTCTTGGGGCTGAGCATCAGCTCGTCGGCAATCTGCGAGAGTTTCTTGCCCGAGGCTATCTTCTGAAGCGTCTGCAGCTCGCGCTCCGACAGGCTGGCGTGCAGCTCGGCCGGTTCTGGCGTGGAGAGGTTGTTGGCCAGCATCTCGGCCAGCGCCGGCGTGATGTATTTGCGCCCCTGCGCGGCGGTTCGCACCGCGCTCAGCAGGTCGGCCGGGTCACCGGCCTTGTTGAGGTAACCCACCGCGCCCGCCCGCAGGCAGCGTATGGCGTACTGGTCTTCCGGGTACATGGAGACCATCAGGGTCTTGACCGCCGGACCCTGCTCGGCCAGCGACGCCAGGATCTCCAGCCCGTTGCGTCCCGGCAGGTTGACGTCCAGAAGCAGCACGTCGCAGGGCTGGCGGCGCAGCACCTCGCGCAGGGTGGCGTAGCTGTCGGCTTCACCAACCACCTGGATGTCGGTGGCCTCCTGCAGCGTGTCGCGTACACCGCGCCGCACCACCGCGTGGTCGTCACACAGCACCACCTTGATCATGCTTCGTCTCCTTCCTGTGTCGCTGCGCCATTCAGCGGCACCGACAGTATGAGCGACAGGCCCTGGCCCTGGCTCACCACGTCCAGCCAGCCACCCACGTTGCGCGCGCGCTCGCGCAAACCGATCAGGCCGAAGGCGTTGAGGCGGGCAATCTGCTCAGGCGTGGCGCCCCGTCCGTCGTCGGCCACTTCCAGCGTGAGCACGCCTTCGAGGTCGCTGAGCTCCAGCCGTACAGCACTGGCGTTGGCGTGTTTGGCGATGTTGGTCAGCGCCTCCTGGGCGCAGCGGTAGGCCACCAGTTCGATCTCGGCCGACAGGGCCTGGCGCTGGTCGCCCAGACGGGCCGTCACCGGCACGCCGGTGCGGTCGGTGAAGGCGCGCACCAGCCATTCGATGGCGGGCACCAGGCCCTGGTCGAGGATGGCGGGGCGCAGGTGGCGCATGATGCGCTGGCTGGCGCCCAGTGCGTGGTCTACCATGCCCTGGGCGGCCGCGATGTGGGAGCGCGCTTCGGCGTCGGACGTGTGGCGGTCCAGCCAGGCCAGGTCCAGCCGTACGGCGGCCAGAGAGCCGCCGATGTCGTCGTGGATTTCACGAGCGATGTCGGCGCGTTCGCGCTCGATGCTGGCCTGCAGGTGCTCGGTCAGCTGCGCCAGCCGCTGGCGCGATTCGTCCAGCGCCCGGGTGGCGGCCGCACGCTCGCGCCGCACCTCGGCGTGCTCGACCGCACGTTGAAGCACCATGGGCAGCCGGTTGAGCCGGTTCTTGTCCACGTAGTCGCTGATGCCGCGCACCATGGCGTCGGCCACCACGTCTTCGCCAATGGCGCCCGACACCAGGATGAAAGGCACGTCGCGCCCCTGCTCCTGCAGCCACGTCCAGCCGTCCAATCCGGAGAAACCCGCGAGGTGGTAATCGGCCAACACCACATCCACCTTGTCCGACATCAAGACTTGCTCGAAATCGGCCAGGGTATCAACATGAAAGAACTTGAAATTGGCTCCACTGCGTTCCAAAATGTGGATGACCAGTTCGTGATCTGCCAGGCTGTCTTCTAGGTGGAGTATGCTTAACAAGGTCAGAAGAATTTATAAGTTGGTGGGGCACCACGGGGAGATTCCAATTATGGGTTTGTTTTTCGATTCCCCTGTCTGGTTGCAGCAGCCCACGGCAGCCCATGGGCCAGCCGCACGGGGTGGTGTCTCCTGCGGGAATGTCTGAAACAACGCTGGCGCCATGGACGAGTCCAACAATGCCTCCCACGTCGACCGGCGCCGCTGGGCCCGGGTTGACGACCATCCTCACATGGAACCGCGCCCGGACCATTCGGGCGAACCTTCGGTTGCCCTGCCGCTGGCCACCGTGGCCGACGTGCAGGATTCACTCCTGATCGCCATGAACGACCTGCAGCGCCTGGGCGGCCTGCTGGACCACGCGACCTCCAACCTGCTGGAGCGTTTCAATTCGGCCCACACCGCCATGCAGACGCTGCACGGCGAATCCGAAGAAACCATGCAGATCCGCCAGGCGCTGCACCAGGCGGTGACGGAATTGCAATTCCACGACATGGCCACCCAGGTGCTGGTGCACACGGGGAAAATCCTCAAGAACTGCGCCTACAAACTGGCCGAGGACTCCATGGAAATGGAAGCGGAAGAAAGTGGCCTGGTGGAAACCTGCCTGCCGGAGCGGCCCAATCCCGTGACACAAAGTGAAATGGACGCCGGGTCCATTGAGTTGTTTTAACTGATAAAGCGTAAGAGGTTATTCATGCATTCCATTCTGGCCGTGGACGACTCGGCATCGATGCGCAAGATGGTGTCGTTCACCTTGGTGGGCGCGGGCTTCAAGGTGGTGGAAGCCGTGGACGGCCAGGACGCCTTCGAGAAGGCGCAGACCCAGCACTTCGACCTGGTCCTGACCGACCAGAACATGCCTCGCATGGACGGCCTGGGTCTCACGCGCAAGCTGCGGGAGCACCCCAAATTCAAGACAACGCCCATCCTGATCCTGACCACCGAGTCGAGCGACCAGATGAAGCAGGCAGGCCGGCAGGCCGGCGCCACCGGATGGCTGGTCAAGCCGTTCGATCCACACCGCCTCATCGAGGTGATCCAGAAAGTCATACGCTGACCGGCCCCACCCATGAGTGACGACAACAAGAACGACTCGTTCGACCTGACCCAGTTCTACCAGATCTTCTTTGAAGAGGCTGGCGAGAACCTGGAGCAGATGGAACAGCTGCTGCTGAACCTCGACATCGAGAACGCCGACGACGAGGAACTCAACGCCATCTTCCGCTGCGCCCACTCGATCAAGGGTGGCGCGGCCACTTTCGGCTTTGCCGATGTGGCCGAGATGACGCACCAGATGGAGTCGCTGCTGGACAAGCTGCGCCGGCACGAGCTCACCCTGACCTCGCCCATGGTGGACGTGCTGCTGGAAGCCTCTGACGTGCTCAAGGGTCTGCTGGGTCGCCACCAGGGCCTGCACAGCGAGGTGGTCGACGCCTCCGATCTGGTCGAGCGCATCCGCGTGCTCGGCAGCGGCGCCGCAGCGCCCGCTCCGGCGCCCGCCCCAGCCCCGGTCGTCCAGGCGCCCCCGCCGCCACCGGCACCGGCAGGCCAGCGCCGCCTGCGCGCCGTCATCGGTCCGCTGGAAGACCCCTCGATGGCCGACCCCATCAAGGACCTGTTCCGCGACATCGTGGGCCTGGGCCAGGTGGAGAGCGAATCGGTCGAAGGCCCGAACAAGGTTTACGTCTTCACCACGGCCAGCACCGACTCCGACCTGCTGGACCTGTTTGCCTTTCACGTCGCCAAGGACAAGATCACGCTGTCCGACCCTGCTGCAGCCGCCACGGCGGCGCCCGCGCCAGCGCCGGCTCCTGTTGCTGCAGCGCCGGTGGTGGAACGCTTCAGCAGTGGAGACATCGAGCAGGGCTTCGGCCTCTATGCCGGTGCGCCCGGCAGCCCGGTGGCAGGCACCACCACATCGTCCAGCGGCGAGACCACCGCCAACGACGACCTGATCCAGGGCTACGGCCTGTTTGCCGGCGCACCGGGCAACCCGCACACCGTGGAGAGCCATGTGGCCGCGCACGAGGCCGCCATCCAGGCCGCCACCGCCGAAGCCCGGCCCGCCGGCGGCGCCAAGGCAGCGAGCAAGACGGCAGCCACCCCGACCTCCCTGGAGAACACCACGCTGCGCGTGTCGGTCAGCAAGATCGACCAGCTCATCAACCAGGTGGGTGAACTCGTGATCACCCAGGCCATGCTGGCGCAGAACAGCCGCATCCTGGACCCGGCCATCAACCAGCTGCTGCTGGCAGGCCTGGCCGATCTGGAACGCAACACGCGCGACCTGCAGGAATCGGTGATGTCCATCCGCATGATTCCCATGTCGGTGGTGTTCAGCCGTTTCCCGCGCATGCTGCGTGATCTGGCGGCCAAGCTGGAGAAGAAGGTCGAGTTCGTGACGGTGGGTGAAGCCACCGAACTGGACAAAGGCCTGGTCGAGAAGATCACCGACCCTCTGACCCACCTGATCCGCAACAGCTGCGACCACGGCATCGAGCTGCCGGCCGACCGCATCGCAGCGGGCAAACCCGAAACCGGCACGATCACGTTGTCGGCCATGCACCAGGGTGGCTCCATCCTGATCGAGGTGCGCGACGACGGCAAAGGCCTGAACCGGCGCAAGCTGCTGGACAAGGCCAAGTCGCGCGGGCTGGACGTGTCGGAAGACATGCCCGACAGCGAGGTCTGGCAACTGATCTTCGCCCCCGGCTTCTCCACCGCCGAGCAGGTCACCGACGTGTCGGGCCGTGGCGTGGGCATGGACGTGGTCAAGAAGAACATCGCGTCGCTGGGTGGCACGGTGGACATCGACACCTCTGAGGGCTACGGCATGAGTGTCAAGGTGCGCCTGCCGCTGACCCTGGCCATCATGGACGGCATGTCGGTGCGCGTGGGCGACGAGTGCTACATCTTGCCGCTGGCATCTGTGGTCGAGTCGTTCCAGGTCAAGGCCGGCGACATCAACACCGTGGCACAGGACGCCCAGCTGGTGAAGGTGCGCGAAGAGTACATGCCGGTGATCAAGATCGACCACCTGTTCGACGTGCCGCGCAACGGTGACCAGAACGCCAACTCGCTGATGGTGGTGGTCGAGTCCGACGGCTCGCGCGTGGCGCTCACGGTCGACGAGCTGCTGGGGCAACAGCAGGTGGTGATCAAGAACCTGGAATCCAACTACAAGAAGGTGCCCAACATCTCGGGGGCGACCATCCTGGGCGATGGCCGCGTGGCACTGATCCTGGACACCTCGGGGCTGGTGCGGCGAACCCGTCAGACCTGAACGTGCGCGCCATGGCTTGAACCCACCACCCAACGCACGGAACACCAGCATGGTCGAAGGGGAGAACGGTCCGGTTGCACAAGGCAGGGAGTTCGTCTGGACGAATGCCGATTTCACGCGCATCAAGGCGCTGATCTATCAGCACGCCGGCATCAACCTGCACGATGGCAAACACGCCATGGTGTACAGCCGTGTCTCGCGCCGCCTGCGCGAGACCGGTCACAGCAGTTTCAAGAGCTACCTGGACCAGCTGGAGCAGCAGCACACCGGTCCCGAGTGGCAGGAGTTCGTCAATGCGCTGACGACCAACCTGACCTCTTTTTTCCGCGAGAACCACCACTTCATCGAGCTGGACAAGCTGATCCGCGCCCGACCCAACCACGAGTGGAAGGTCTGGTGCAGCGCGGCCTCCACCGGTGAAGAGCCCTACTCCATCCTCCTGACCTTCGCGGAGGCGCTGGGCATGGAAGGCCGGTTCAGGCTGTTTGCCAGCGACATCGACACCAAGGTGCTGACCACCGCGGCGCGCGGCGTCTACAAGCTGGAAAACGTCAAGGGCCTGAGCTCGGCCCAGCTGCACAAGTACTTTCTCAAGGGCAAGGGTGCGAACGCCGGATTCGTGCGGGTCAAACCTGAGCTGCAGAAGCATGTGGAGTTCTTCACGCTCAACCTGATACAGGACAACTGGGCGCTGAAGGAACAGTTCGACATCGTGTTCTGCCGCAACGTGATGATCTATTTCGACAACACGACACAGCGCCAGGTGCTGGCACGCATACACCGCGTCATGAAGGACCATGGCACGCTGTTCGTCGGGCATGCCGAGAACTTCAGCGATGCACGCACGCTGTTCGCCCTCAAGGGCAAGACGGTCTACGAGAAAGTCTGAGCGCACCATGAGCAACAGCGCCGCCCACCTCCAGACCCTCAAGGCCAAGGCCCGAAAACCCGGCGAGGCCAGCTTCTTCTTCCACGACCACCACTTCAAGATGAACGCGGTGAAGATACTCCCGGGCGAGTACTTCGTGGCCAATGAAGACCTGACCATCATGACGGTGCTGGGTTCGTGCATCGCCGCCTGCCTCTGGGATTCGCAGCGCCGCATCGGCGGCATGAACCACTTCATGCTGCCCGAGGGCACGCCTCTGGATACCTCAGGACGCTACGGCTCCTATGCAATGGAGCTGCTGATCAACGAGATGATCAAGCTTGGCGCCTCACGCGACAACATGCAGGCCAAAGTGTTCGGTGGCGGGCAGGTGATCTCCAGCTTCACCACCATGAACGTGGGCGAGCGCAACACCAAGTTCGTGCTTGACTACCTGCAGACCGAACGCATTCCCATCGTCTCCAAGGACGTGCTCGACATCTATCCCCGCAAGGTGGTGTTTTTCCCGGTCACGGGCAAGGCCATGGTCAAACGGCTGGCACACTCTCATCCGGAAAAACTGGAAACCCAGGAACGCGCCGGCAACGTGGCCGCCGTGGTCCAGTCCACCGCTGGCGGCTCGGTGGACCTGTTCTGACTGTTGATTTCATCCATGAGCAAAATCAAGGTGGTGGTGGTGGACGACTCGGCGCTGGTGCGCAGCCTGCTGGCCGAGATCATCAACCGCCAGCCCGACATGGCCTGCATAGGCACGGCCAACGACCCGCTGCAGGCGCGCGAGATGATCCGCGAACTCAACCCGGACGTGATCACGCTGGACGTCGAGATGCCCAAGATGGACGGGCTGGAGTTCCTCTCGCGCCTGATGCGCCTGCGCCCGATGCCGGTGGTGATGGTCTCGACCCTGACCGAACAGGGCGCCGACATCACGATGCGCGCACTGGAAATGGGCGCCGTCGATTTCGTGGCCAAGCCCCGCATCGGCGTCTCCAGCGGCCTGCGCGAGCTGGGCGACGAGATCGTGGAGAAGATTCGCATCGCCGCCAAGGCACATGTGCGCAAGCTCGCCGCTCCAGCACCAGCCCCTGCGGGGACCACGGCAGCGGGCGCCCCGGCCGCGCCCCGGCCCATCGGGCGGCTGTCCACCGAAAAGGTCATCTGCATCGGCGCATCCACCGGTGGTACCGAAGCCATCAAGGAAATCCTGATCCGCATGCCGGCCGACTCGCCGGCCATCGTGATCACCCAGCACATGCCGCCAGGTTTCACCACCAGCTTCGCGGCCCGGCTCGATGGACTGTGCCGCATCTCCGTCTCGGAGGCCCGCGATGGCGACCGCATACTGCCTGGCCACGCCTACATCGCGCCGGGAGGCAAACAGTTCCGCATCGACCGCAGCGGCGCCAACTACGTGGCCGTGGTGGAGGACACGCCCCCTGTCAACCGCCACAAACCTTCGGTGGAGGTGCTGTTCAAGGCCGCGGCCAAGGTGCTGGGCCCCAACGCCTATGGCGTGATGCTCACCGGCATGGGCGCCGACGGCGCGACCGCGATGAAGGAAATGAAGGATGCCGGCAGCTACAACTACGTTCAGGACGAAGCCAGCTGTGTGGTGTTCGGCATGCCCAAGATGGCCATACAGGCCGGTGCAGCCGATGAGGTGCTTCCGCTGCTGCAGATCGCCGACGCGTTGACCGAACGCATCCGCAGCTCGGGCGGCGCGGTGCGTCACCGCATCTGAAGCGCCCTTGGGTCCCGTCAGACCTTGACGTCCAGCACGCTGCCGGGCGTGGCGGGCGGTTTGCCGCGCGCCTGCTCGTCGTACACGGGGCCCTCCACCGTCTGGCCCGCCGGAGCGCTGGCCGTGAGATCGGAGGCCACGGCCTTCCTGGCCTCCAGGGCCTCGTCGCCGATCAGGACTTCCACCGCCGCCGCGCTGGCCTTCCAGGCGTTGGGAATCAGCTGCTCAATCTGCTGATCCAGCCGCTCCTGTGTGGGCGAGCGGGGCTCGGGCGGCAGTTCGCCCTTGTAACGGTCACGCGCGGCAGCCTGCCCGATCTGGGCCGTGCGGCTCGCATCGGGCAGCAGGGTTTTCTGGAAATCCGCCCGTTGGGCGTCCCGCGCGGGATCGACCGGAGGCAACGCGGCCGGGACAAACGTGGTCTGTGCCCCGCTGTCTCCAGAGGGAACTGCGGCGACGGGCACACCGGTACTCCCCGGGTTGACAGCGTTGCTGGGCTTGGCCGGGGAGACGGGCTGTGCATTCACCACCGGTGCCTGCGGGGGCCGTGGCCCGACCCCTATCGAGGAAATGGTTAGCATGCCGAACTCCTTGAGGATTCTCGTGGCGGATTACCGCCGTTCCCTACGGTTATCGGTGGCTTGAGTCCGGGCTTTAGGGTTTTTGGGAAAATTTTCAGCCATCTGCCGTACATCTGCGCGAAAAAATGACGAATATGACAAATAAAACCACCTCCGAACGCCTCAAATCGGTCGTCTGGTGGCTTCTGGCCCTGGCCGTGCCGGTTCTGGCCTGGCTCCAATATGGCCTGCCGGGCCTTGCACTGGCACTCGGCGTGGTTCTGTTCTGGCTGCTGCTTCAGTTCACCCGGGTCATGACGGTCATGAAAACCGCAGCCAGCCGGCCCAAGGGCCATGTGCGGGACGCCGCGAACCTCCACCGGCGCCTGCGCCTGGGCGTCAAGCTGTTCGACCTCGTGCGTGCCACCGGCAGCCTGGGTGTGCAGGAGTCGCCCGAAGGCACCCAGCCCGAGGTGTTCCACTGGACCGACAGCGGCGGCGTGCGCCTGGTCTGCACCTTCGACAATGGCCGCCTGGTCGCACACGAACTCACCCGCGGCGAGCCGCCGGTTCCCGAAGCCGAATAGCGCCCGGCACAACCGTAAAATCGCTCCATGGCCCACGCTGGCCTCTCCACAACAACCAGGTGCTTCCATGACCCAACTCCCTTCGATGGCCGACCGTGACGGCAAGATCTGGATGGACGGCCAGATGGTCGACTGGCGCGACGCCAAGATCCACGTCCTGAGCCACACCCTGCACTATGGCTGCGGCGCCTTCGAGGGCGTGCGCGCCTACAAGACCGCTAGCGGTACCGCCATCTTCCGCCTGCAGGAACACACCGAACGCCTGTTCAACAGCGCCAAGATCCTGCGCATGAAGATCCCCTTCACGCCCGAGCAGGTCAACGAGGCCCAGCGCGCCGTGGTGCGTGAAAACCAGCTGGAAAGCTGCTACCTGCGCCCCCTGACCTGGATCGGCTCGCAGAAGCTGGGCGTTTCTCCCAAGGGCAACACCATCCACCTGATGGTGGCGGCCTGGGCCTGGGGCGCCTACCTGGGCGAGGAAGGCCTCAAGCGCGGCATCCGCGTCAAGACCAGCAGCTACACCCGCCACCACGTCAACATCACCATGACGCAGGCCAAGGCGGTGAGCAACTACACCAACTCCATCCTGGCCAACATGGAGGCCACCGATGAAGGCTACGACGAAGCCCTGCTGCTCGACGCCTCCGGTTTCGTCTCCGAAGGGGCCGGCGAGAACCTGTTCATCGTCAAGAACGGCGTGATCTACACGCCCGACCTGTCGGCCGGCGCGCTCAACGGCATCACGCGCAACACCATCTTCCACATCGCCAAGGACCTGGGCCTGGAGATCGTCCAGAAGCGCATCACGCGCGACGAGGTCTACATCGCCGACGAGGCCTTCTTCACCGGTACCGCCGCCGAAGTGACGCCCATCCGCGAACTCGACCGCATCGAGATCGGCATCGGCAGCCGTGGCCCCGTGACCGAGAAGATCCAGAGCGCGTTCTTCGACATCGTCAACGGCCGCAACCCCAAATACGGCCACTGGCTGACCGCAGTCTGAGGCACCCCATGAGCCAAGCCACCATCGAACTCAAGGCCAGCCAGCTCAACAGCCACGGCGGCGTGTTCTGCCCCAGCCCGCTGGCCGACATGAAACTCTGGAACAGCCACCCCAAGGTCTACCTGGACGTGGCCAAGACCGGCGAAGCCCGCTGCCCCTACTGCGGCACGGTGTACCAGCTCAGGGCGGGCGAAACCGTCGCCCACGGCCATTGAGCTCTGCCACCACCCGCGCTGCTGAGGCGCACCCCGGTGCGCTGGACAGCGTCACGGTGGTGGTGGTCACCTACAACAGCGAGCGCTGCGTGCCGGCGCTCGCGGCGGGCTTGGGCACGTTGCCCCACGTCATCGTGGTCGACAACGCCAGCCACGACGACACCGTTGCCCACGTCAACCGGGCGCTGCCGCAGGCGCGGGTGCTGCGCAACACCGAGAACCAGGGTTTCGGCCGGGCCAACAACCGGGGACTGGCCGAGGTGCGTACGCCCTACGCGCTGCTGCTCAACCCCGACTGCGAGATCACGGCCGAACAGATCGGTGAGCTGCTGGCCGAGGCCGCACGCTGGCCCGAGGCCGCCATGCTGGGGCCGCAGCTGCTGGAGTCCAACGGTCAACCGGGCCTGAACTACCGCTGGGCCACCGGCACCTGGTCCTCGCGTGGCCCCGGTGCCGAGGCGACCACCTGTGTCGGTTTCCTCGTCGGCGCAGCCTGGCTCATGAACCTGCGGCACTTCGAAGGCATCGGCCACTTCGATCCGCGCTTCTTTCTCTACTACGAGGACGACGACCTCTGCCTGCGCCTGTTCCGCAGCGGCAAGCCCATGCTGCTGGTGCCCGGCGTGCGCGTGCTCCACCGCTCGCGCAGCTCGTCGGGCAGCCGCCGGCGCTGGCGCACCGAGTACCTGCGGGGCTATCACCACGCGCAGTCCAAGGTCATCTTCCAGGCCAAACACGGCCAGGCCGGCAACGCGCAGTCGCTCAGGTGGCGAACGCTGCTGCTGGCGGTGCCTCTGGTGCTGCTGCGGGTGCTGACGCTGTCGCCCCGGCACACCGCCCGCGCCCTTGGCCGGCTGGTGGGCCTGCTGACCCTGAAAACCCCATGAACGCCTCCGCCCCCCTTCCCGCGTTGAACCGGCGGCAGCGCTGGTCGGACCTCGTGGCCCACGGCGCGCTGATCGGCCTGTTCTTTGCCTTCCCCATCGCCATCTCGCTGGGCAACATCCTGATGGCGCTGTTCGTTCTGGCCTGGCTGGTGGGCGGCCGTTACCGCCAGCGCTGGCAGGCCATACGCCAGCACCCCATCACGCTGCCCAGCCTGCTGCTCTACGGCATCGTCCTGGTGGGCATCCTCTACACCCCGGTGCCCCTGGCGGACACCGCCTCGCATGTCAACAAATACTTCAAGCTGGTCATCGGCCTGGGCATGCTGTCGGTGCTGGTGGGCAACGAGCGGCTGCGCCAGCGTTGCCTGCAGGCCTTCGGACTGGCCATGCTGGTCACCCTGGCTCTCACCTACGTGAACATCTGGTTCGATCCACCGTGGTCACGCACACGCAACCAGGGCCTGGGCGTGGATCACACGGTGTTCAAGGACTACATCGCGCAGGGCATCATGCTGTCCATGCTGGTGCTGCTTTGCCTGGGCCGCGCATTCGCCGCTGGCCCGCGGTGGCCCCGCGTGCTGGCGACAGCGGGCGTGCTGCTCACCGTGTTCGCCATCACCAACCTGTCGGCCGGCCGCACCGGGTACCTGGCGCTGTTTGCCGCACTGCTGGCCTTTGTGCCTGCCGCACTGCCGCAGCGGGGGCGCTGGCCGCTGCTGGCGCTGGCGGCCGGCCTGGTCGGTCTCATCGCCCTTTCGCCGTTCGTGCAGCAGCGCATCGCGGTCACACTGGAAGACGCGCGCAGCGCCCAGGTGACCGATGTGACCGCCGACACCCCCATCACGTCCACCGGCGCCCGCCTCGCCATGATCGAGCTGTCACGCAAGGCCATCCTCGACAACCCCGTGATCGGCTCAGGCACGGGCACGTATCCGGCACTGGCCAAGGCCAGCTTCACCGATCCCGCCTGGTGTGCCGTGGTCTGTGTGCACCCCCACAACCAGTTCCTGTTCTTCGGGGTCGAGCAAGGCCTCGTGGGCCTGCTGCTGTTCAGCTGGTACCTCTGGCGCATCGCCCGCCGTGGCGTGGCCTACCCGCGTCCCTACAATGGTGTGGTGCTGGGTTTCCTGGGCATTTTCCTGGCCGACAGCCTGGTGCACGGCGGCCTGTGGCTGTCCACCGAATCCCACTTCCTGGTGTTCATGACGGTGCTGCTGCTCTCACGACCCCTACAACCCGAGACGTGACCATGATCCTCGTCACCGGTGGCGCCGGCTTCATCGGCGCAAACTTCGTCCTCGACTGGCTGGCCCGTCACGACGAGCCCGTTGTCAACCTCGACAAGCTCACCTACGCCGGCAACCGCGGCAACCTCGTTCCGCTCGAGGGAGATGCGCGGCACGTGTTCGTGATGGGTGACATCGGCGACCGTGCGCTGGTCGAACACCTGCTGCAGACCCACCGCCCGCGCGCCATCGTCAACTTCGCCGCCGAGAGCCATGTGGACCGGTCCATCCACGGCCCGGAAGATTTCATCCAGACCAACGTGGTCGGCAGCTTCCGGCTGCTGGAGGCGGCACGCGCCTACTGGTCGGCACTGGAAGGGGCAGAGCGCGAGGCCTTTCGCTTCCTGCACGTGAGTACCGACGAGGTCTACGGCACGCTCTCACCCACCGACCCGGCCTTCACCGAAACCACGCCCTTCGAGCCCAACAGCCCCTACAGCGCCAGCAAGGCCGCCAGCGACCACCTGGTGCGCGCCTGGCACCACACCTACGGGCTGCCGGTCCTGACCACCAACTGCTCCAACAACTACGGCCCACTGCACTTCCCCGAGAAGCTGATCCCGCTGATGATCGTCAACGCCCTGGCCGGCAAACCGCTGCCGGTGTACGGCGACGGCATGCAGGTGCGCGACTGGCTCTACGTGCGCGACCACTGCAGCGCCATCCGCCGCGTGCTTGAAGCGGGCACACCTGGCGAGACCTACAACGTTGGCGGCTGGAACGAGAAACCCAACATCGAGATCGTGCGCACCATCTGCGCCCTGCTCGACGAGCGCCGCCCCCGCGCGGATGGCCAGAGCTACGCCACGCAGATCACCTATGTGAAAGACCGCCCCGGCCACGACCGCCGCTACGCCATCGATGCGCGCAAGATCGAACGCGAGCTGGGCTGGAAACCCGCCGAAACGTTCGAGAGTGGCATCCGCAAGACAGTGGACTGGTACCTGGACAACGCCGACTGGGTGCAACAGGTGCAGAGCGGCGCCTACCGCGAGTGGGTGCAGGCGCAGTACGGGAGCGGTGCTTGAAGGTTCTGCTGCTGGGCAGCCACGGCCAGCTCGGCTGGGAGCTGCAACGCAGCCTGTCGGTGCTGGGTGAGCTGAGCGCGCTGGGCCGTGCCGAGGCCGACCTCGGCCAGCCCGAGGCCCTCGCCCACACCGTGCGGGCCCTCAGGCCCGATGTCATCGTCAATGCCGCCGCCCACACCGCTGTCGACAAGGCCGAGAGCGAACCGGCTCTGGCCCACGCCATCAATGCCGCCGCACCCGGTGTGCTGGCCCGTGAAGCCGCCAGCCTGGGCGCCTGGCTGCTGCACTACAGCACCGACTACGTGTTCGACGGCAGTGGCAGCCGCCCCTGGCGCGAGGACGACACACCCGCGCCACTCAGCGTCTACGGCCACACCAAGCTCGCCGGCGAACGTGACATCGCAGCGCACAACCCGCGTCACCTGGTTCTGCGAACCAGCTGGGTCTATGCTGCGCGCGGCCAGAACTTTACCAAGACCATGCTGCGCCTCGCGGGCGAACGCGATCAGCTCAACGTGATCGACGACCAGACCGGTGCGCCCACCGGAGCCGACCTGCTGGCCGATGTCAGCGCCCACCTGCTGCGCGCGGTGCTGTCCGATGGCGACACGCGCCGAGCCGGCACCTACCACCTGGCCGCCGCCGGCGAGACCACCTGGAACGGCTACGCCCGCTTTGTCATCGAGCAGGCTTCGCTGCGCGGCGCCGTGCTCAAGACCACACCCGAGCGCGTGCTGCCCGTGCCCACCACCGCCTTCCAAACGCCGGCAAGGCGCCCCCACAACTCGCGCCTGGACACCACGCGCCTGCGCCAGACCTTCGGCCTCACCCTGCCCCCCTGGCAGACGGGCGTGGCACGGCTGCTGACCGAGATACTCTGAAACCCTGCGACACCACCATGACTGCACGCAAAGGCATCGTCCTCGCCGGCGGCTCCGGCACCCGGCTGCACCCGGCCACCCTGGCTGTCAGCAAACAGCTGCTGCCGGTCTACGACAAGCCCATGGTCTATTACCCGCTGACCACGCTGATGCTGGCTGGCCTGCGCGATGTGCTCATCATCAGCACCCCGCAGGACACGCCGCGTTTCCAGCAACTGCTGGGCGACGGCAGCCAGTGGGGCATGAACCTGCAGTACGCGGTGCAGCCCAGCCCCGACGGCCTGGCCCAGGCCTTCCTGATCGGCGAAGCCTTCCTGGCCGGCGCCCCCAGCGCGCTGGTGCTGGGCGACAACATTTTCTACGGCCACGACTTCGAACCCCTGCTGCGCCGTGCCGACGGGCGCACCGACGGCGCCACCGTGTTCGCCTACCACGTGACCGACCCCGAGCGTTACGGCGTCGTGGCTTTCGACGACAGCGGCAAGGCCCGCTCCATCGAGGAAAAGCCCGCAAAGCCGCAGTCGAACTACGCCGTGACTGGCCTGTACTTCTACGACAGCCAGGTGGTGGACATCGCCAAGACCATCAAGCCCAGCGCGCGCGGCGAGCTGGAGATCACCACCGTCAACGACACCTACCTGCAGCGTGGCCAGCTCAGCGTCGAGATCATGAAACGCGGCTACGCCTGGCTGGACACCGGCACCCACGACAGCCTGCTCGAAGCCGGCCAGTTCATCGCCACGCTGGAGCGCCGCCAGGGCCTGAAGATCGCCTGTCCCGAAGAGATCGCCTGGCGCGCCGGCTTCATCGACGACGCCCAGCTCGAACAACTCGCCCAGCCGCTGGCCAAGAACGGCTACGGCCAGTACCTGCTGGGACTCCTGAAATGATGCCCCCACGCTCCTCACTTCATGTGTCGCTGCCCCCAAAGGGGGTGCACAGGGCCCTTCGGGCGGCCGGGCGGGCCCTGCCATGAAAGCCACCCCCACCGCCCTGCCTGAGGTGTTCGTGATCGAGCCGCGCGTGTTCGGTGACTCGCGCGGCTTCTTCTTCGAGAGCTTCAACCGCCGCGCCTTTGCTGCGGCCACCGGCGTGGACACGGAGTTCGTGCAGGACAACCACAGCCGCAGCGCACGCGGCGTGCTGCGTGGCATCCACTACCAGATCCGGCAGGCCCAGGGCAAACTGGTGCGCGTGGCGCGCGGCGCTGTGTTCGACGTGGCCGTGGACCTGCGCCGGTCGTCGCCGCGTTTCGGGCAATGGGTGGGCGTGGAGCTGAGCGAAGACAACCAGCGCCAGATGTGGGTGCCGCCCGGCTTCGGCCACGGCTTCCTGGTGCTCAGCGAGAGCGCCGACTTCCTCTACAAGACCACCGACTACTACGCGCCCGAACACGAACGGTGCGTGGCCTGGAACGACCCCACGCTGGCCATAGCCTGGCCGGACACCGGCGTCGCACCGCTGCTCTCGGCCAAGGACTCCTCCGCTCGGTCACTGGCGCAGTCTGAAGTGTTCGACTGACCGGCCCATACCAAGTTACAAGCCCCTGTACGCGGCACCACTGCGCCGGGGATGCGGCGGAGCCGGCTTTGCCGGGCCGCTTGCATCGCCCCCTTGAGGGGGTGACGCCGAGGGCGGCGCGGGGGGGTTCATTTCAGGACACGATGTAGGCGCCCGAACCGGTCGCCAGCAGCTTGCCGTCCATGCCCAAGAAGGCCATGCGCGTGGACGCCACGCGCGAGCCCAGGCGCAACACCTCTGCCTGCAGCATGAAGCGCTCACCGATACCGGGCCGCAGGTAGTCGATGCGCAGGTCTATGGTGCCCAGCTTCATGAACCGCATCAGCCGCTGCTGGGGCGGCTCATCCATGTGACGGGCACCGATGGCCGCCATCACGGCCAGCCCGCCCATGGCATCGAGACAGGCGCTGATCACCCCGCCGTGGATGCGGTTGTGGGCGAAATGCCCCACCAGTTCGCGGCGCATGTCGAGGTGGCCCGTGACGTGGTCGTGCCGCAGCTCGTCGATGCGCAAGCCCAGCACCGTGTTGAACACGATCTGCTCTTCGAACATGCGCCTGAGCGCGGCGATGAACTCCGGCTCGAAAGCGGGAGGGGTGTCGTTCTTCTTCATAGGCCCCACTGTCTGGCGGCGAGGTCTTTCATGATCTCTTCGGCACCGCCGCCTATCATCATGACCTTGACCTCGCGGTAGATGCGTTCGCTTTTCGTGCCGCGCATGTAGCCCATGCCCCCCAGGATCTGCACCGCCTGGTCGGCGCAGAACTGCATGGTCTGGGTGGCGTGGTTCTTGAGCAGGCAGACGTTGGCCACCCACTGCGCGCCGGTGTCACCGGCGTCGGCCTGCGCCGCCACGGACCTGAGCCAGGCCTCGGTGGACTGGATGCGCATCAGCATGTCCATGAGCTTGTGGCGTATCACCTGGCGCTCCACCAGCGCGGCGCCGAAGGTCTTGCGCTGGCGCGACCAGTCCAGCGCCTCGTCGAAACAGGCCTGGGCAAACCCCAGGGCGGCAGCCGACATGCCGAAGCGCTCGCCGTTGAAGTTGCGCATGATGATCTTGAAGCCGTCGCCCTCCTGCCCCAGCAGGTTGGCCGCCGGCACGCGCACGTTGTCGAAGCGGATGTGGGCCGTGTCCGAGCAGTGCCAGCCCATCTTCTGCAACGGGTGGCGGCTTACGCCCGGCGCGTTGCCGGGGATGAGCAGCATGGACACGCCACCCGCACCCTTGCTGCCCGGTTCACCCGTCCTGACGGCTGTAGTGATCCAGTCGGCCCGAACGCCCGAGGTGATGAACACCTTCTCGCCATCGACGACGTAGTGGTCGCCATCGAGCCGTGCGGTGGTGCGCAGCGCGGCCACGTCCGATCCACCACCGGGTTCGGTGATGGCCAGCGCGGCGATCTGCTCGCCCGCCAGAACGCCCGGCACCACACGCTGCTTCAGCGCCTCGCTGCCATGGGCCACCACCGGCGGCAGCCCGATGTTGTGCGAGAACAGGCTGGCCAGCACACCCCCGCTGCCCCCCAGGCGGCACAGCGCGGTCCAGACCGGTATGCGCAGCGCGTAGCTGGCCGGCACGCCGCCCAGCTCTTCGGGGTAGCCTATGGCCAGCAGGCCCAGCTCGGCCGCGCGGCGGTAGAGCTCGCGCGGGAATTCGCCCGCGGCATCCCAGTCGTTCACATGCGGCGCGATCTCGTCGCGCGCGAAGCGCGCCACCGTGTCGTACAGCGCCTGAACATCGCGCTCGTCGGTCATGGGGCCGGTCATTCCGCCTCCCTGGCCTGGGCCGCAAACCGCAGCAGCACCTGGCCCGGTGCCACCTGCTGGCCCGGCGCCACGGTCACCGCGTCCACCACCGCCTCGTGGTGCGCCACCAGGCTGTGCTCGATCTTCATGGATTCCACCACCACCAGTGGCGTGCCTTTGGCCACACGCTCGCCCGGCTGGGCCAGCACCGCCACCACCTTGCCGTTGAAGGGCGCGCGCAGTTCGTGGGCCGCCGCGCCGCCCGCGCGCTGTTGCGGCAGCAGCGAGAGGTCGTCCAGCCACAGCGACACGCCGCCGACCTGGACATGCACACGCGGCGCACCATCCTCCGCCGCCCGGCCAGCGGCCACCACCACCACCGCGTGGCGCTGGCCGGCCAGGGTCACCACGAGGTTCGCACCGTCACGCGCCCAGCGCGCCGTGTGTAGGGTGTCGCCCTGGCGCAGCGTGGCCTCGCCAGCTCCCGTGCCCACGAAATCGAAAGCCATCACCCCACCCCGGTGGCGCAGGCGCAAGGGCCGCGCGTAGCGGCAGCCCAGCGGCTGGACGGACGGCACATCCGCCAGCACCAGCGCCAACGCGGCCACGGGCAACACCGCGGCCTCGCGCTGGGTCAGGCTGGCCCGCAGACCGTCGCCGTGTTCGGCCAGGAACGGAATCAGCGCGCCGCCCGCACGGAACACCGGGTGCGCCAGGCAGGCGTCCAGCAGGTCGCGGTTGGTGGGCAGGCCCATCACCCGGGTCTGGGCCAGGGCCACACGCAGCCGGTCCATGGCCGCCTCGCGGTTGGGGGCGTGGGCAATCAGCTTGCCCAGCATGGCGTCGTAGTGCGGCGACACCTCCGCGCCGTCGCGCAGCGCGTGGTCGAAACGCAGACCGCCGCGCTCGAACGCGCTCGCAGCGGGTGCATCGAACCGCAGCACCGTGCCGGTGTGGGGGGTGTAGCCCTCGTCCTCCGCGCACAGCCTCAACTCGATGGCGTAGCCGTTGAGCTGCACCTGATCCTGTGTCAGCGGCAGCGGCTCGCCGCGCGCGATGCGCAGCTGCCACTCCACCAGATCCTGGCCTATCAAGGCCTCGGTCACGGGATGCTCCACTTGCAGGCGCGTGTTCATCTCCATCAGGAAGAACTCGCTGCCATCGAGCAAAAACTCCACCGTGCCCGCGCCCACATAACCCGCCGCCTGCGCCAGCGACACGGCCGCTGCACCCATGCGTGCGCGCAGCAATGCGTCCACCGCCGGGCTGGGCGCTTCCTCGATGATCTTCTGGTGACGGCGCTGCACCGAACAGTCGCGCTCGCCCAGGTGGATGCAGTGGCCCATCGCATCGGCGAACACCTGCACCTCCACGTGGCGCGGGTTCAGCAGCGCGCGCTCGACCAGCAGGTCGCCGTTGCCAAAACCCGCGATGGCCTCGGAGCGCGCGCTGCGCACCGCTGCCGCGAGCTGCTCCGGCCTGTGAACCAGCCGCATGCCGCGCCCGCCGCCACCGGCCACAGCCTTCACCATCACCGGGTAGCCGATGCGATCGGCCTCGCGGGCCAGCGTGTCTTCGGACTGGTCATCGCCAAAATAGCCCGGCAGGCAGGGCACGCCGTGCAACTGCGCCAACGCCTTGGCCCCCGCCTTGCTGCCCAGCGCGCGCGTGGCGCTGGGCGGAGGGCCCACCCAAGTCAGGTCGGCGTCGATCACGGCCTGCGCGAAGTCGGCGTTCTCGCTCAGGAAACCGTAACCCGGGTGCACCGTATCGGCACCGGTCTGCCTGGCCGCAGCCAGCAGCTTGTCCATGCGCAGGTAGCTGTTGGCCGAGGCGTTGCCGCCCAGCGCCACCGCCTCACCAGCCTCGCGCACGTGTTGGCTTGCCGCGTCTGCATCCGAATACACCGCCACGGTGGCCATGCCCAGCCGGTGCGCGGTGTGGATGACGCGGCGCGCGATTTCGCCGCGGTTGGCGATCAGCAGCTTGTTCATGCCGGTTCAGCCCGCGTTCGGCTTCTTGGCGATGCCCATGATCTTGGCCAGGATGCCCATCATCACCTCGTCGGCTCCGCCGCCAATGGAGGCCAGGCGCCCATCGCGGTACATGCGCGATACCGGGTTCTCCCAGGTGAAGCCCATGCCGCCCCAGAACTGCAGGCAGGTGTCGGGCACGATGCGGTTCAGACGCCCGGCCTTGAGCTTGGCCATGGTGGCCCATTCGGTCACATCCTCGCCGGCGATGTAACGTTCGCAGGAGAGATAGGTCAGCGCGCGCAGGCTCTCGACCTCGGTTTTCAGTTCGGCCAGCTTGAACTGCACCCACTGCTGGTCGGACAGCGCACCGCCGAACAGCTTGCGCTCCTGCGCGTAGTCGATGGTGACCTGTATGCAGTTCGTGAGGGATTGCAGCGTGCTCGCGGCGCACCACAGGCGCTCCTCCTGGAACTGCTGCATCTGGTAGATGAAGCCCGCACCTTCCTGGCCGATGAGGTTGCGGCGTGGCACGCGCACCTCGTCGAAATAGATCAGCCCCGTGTCGCTGCTGTTCATGCCGATCTTGCGGATCTTCTTGCCGATCTCGATGCCCTTGCGCAGCTTGCCGTTCTCGCGCATGGGCACCATGACCAGGCTCTTGTTCTTGTGCATGGGCCCTTCACTGGTGTTGACCAGCATGCACATCCAGTCGGCCTGCAGGCTGTTGGTGATCCACATCTTGGAGCCGCTGATGACGTAGTCGTCACCGTCCTTGCGCGCCACGGTCTTGATGCCGGCCACGTCACTGCCCGCACCCGGCTCGCTCACGCCGATGCAGCCCACGGTGTCGCCCGCGATGGCGGGCGCCAGGAACTCGCGCCGGAGCTCGTCGCTGCCAAAACGCGCGAGCGCGGGCGTGCACATGTCGGTCTGCACGCCAATGGCCATGGGAACGCCGCCGCAGCTGATATGACCCAGCGCCTCGGCCATGACCATGCCGTAGGAATAGTCCAACCCGGCGCCGCCGTAGGCCTCGGGTTTGGTGAGTCCCAGCATGCCCAGGTTGCCCAGCTTCTTGAACACCTCGTGCGCGGGAAAGATCTCGGCGGCTTCCCATTCGTCCACATGGGGGTTGATCTCGGCGTCGATGAAACGCTTCATGGTGTTCTGGATCTCGCGGTGCTCGTGCGTGAACTGCATGGTGTCGTCTCCTTTTATGAAATCAGGTCGAAATGTCCGAGAGGCTGTGCGCGGCCGTTGAGCACCAGCTCCACACGGTGGCGGCCGGGGTGGTGGGTGCGGGTGGTCATCTGCTGCAGCGACAGCGTCTTGCCCACAGCCACCGTCTCGCCCGGTGCGATGTCCATGGTCTGCAGCTTGAACACCTTGGGCGCGGTGTCGCCGTTGGCCTTGACGTAGAACACTTTCAGGTCGGCCAGCACGCGCTGGTGCTGGCGCCTGGGGTTGTGCAGCTCGGCCTCGATGCGCAGCTTGCCGCCGATGTGCGCTCGGGCCGGCGACACCGTGGCCGTGCGCACATCGATGTGCACGGCATGGCCTAGACCCAGCGCGTCCAGTGCGCCGGCGTCACCACGCTTGATGAGAAAACGAAGACCGTGTTTCACCAGCGCCTCGCGCCCGGGCGACGCGCCCTGCAGCCAGCCGCGTGCGGTATCGACCGCCAGCGCCGGGTGGTCCTTGGCGATGTCGCCCAGGTGGTTGGCCACCGAGCGGCGCACGTAGGACGACGGGTCGTCTTTCAGCGCATCAAGCAGTGGCAGGGCAAGCTGGGGGTTCTTCTGGAACTCGGGCAGCCGGGGCGCCCAGGGCAGGCGTGCGCGCGTGCCTTCGCTCACCAGCCGGCGCACGTGGGCGTTGTCGTCTCGTGTCCAGGCGCGCAGCTGTTTCAGCGTCGCGTCGCGGTGGTGCATCAGGTAGGGGCGGATGCAGAACTCGGCGGTGAAACGCTGGGTGAGTGCGTGCTGCGCCCGCATGGCCGCGTCGAAATGCGGCAGTCCGTGGGTGGCAATGTAGAGGCTGTGGGGCAGGTAGAGAAAGGCGCTGTAGGGCCGGTCGCCCGCGTCGGGTTCGCCCTTGGCGTCCAGCCCCATGGGCGGGTCCATCGAATCGACCAGGATGCCCAGTGAGCGCTCCACCTCGGTGGGCAGGTGGGCTGCCAGCGCCTCGGCGATACGCTGGCCACGCGCCATCAGCTCCAGCCCTTCGTATCCCGGCTCCACCTGGCGCAGGAAGGCGGCGGTGTCAAAGCCGCGCCAGGCGCGCCTGAGCATGGCCGCGATGCGCGGCGGCACGCCGTCGTCGAGCAGGTATTTCAGGGGCTCGGCCATCGCGTCACATCCGGCCGACGCCGAAACTCAAGGGGTGCAGCCGCCGCGCCTTTTCTTCCGCACAGATGTCCAGGCACTGGCCCAGCACGGCGCGGGTGTCGCGCGGATCGATGATGCCGTCGTCCAGCGTCAGGCCGCTGGTGTGGAACGCATCGGCCTGGGTCTCGAACAGCGTGACGATCTTGTCGAACATGGCCCGCATCTCGGTCGGGTCGGGCGTAATGCCTTTGCGCAGCAGGCCGGCCTCGGTCACGGTGCGCATGGTGCCGGCGGCCTGCTCGCCACCCATCACCGCCGTCTTGGCGGTGGGCCAGGCAAACAGGAAACGCGGCGCGTAGCCCCGGCCACACATGCCGTAGTTGCCAGCGCCAAAGCTGGCGCCGCACTGGATGGTGATCTGCGGCAGGTCGTGGATGAACGCGGCGTTGGTCACCGCCTGGATCATCTTGGAGCCGTGCTTGATCATGCCGCCCTGCTCGCTGTCCTTGCCCACCATGTAGCCGGTGGTGTTCTGCAGGTAGATCAGCGGCTGGCCCAGCTGGCACATCTGCTGGATGAAATGTGTGGCCTTGTTCGCGCCCGCCACGTCGATGGGGCCGTTGTTGCTGATGAAGCCCACGTCGTGCCCCATCACCCGCGCCTGCACGCACAGCGTAGCCGCGCCGTAGAGCGGCTTGAAGGGCAGGATGTCGGAGCCATCGGCCAGGCGGGCGATGACCTCGTGCATGTCCACCGGCTCGCGGTGGTGGGCGGGCATCAGGCCCAGCAGGTCTTCGGCGGGGTACAGCGGCTCGGCGAAGCCCGTGCGCGGTGCAGCGGGCGCGAAGGTGGCGCCCAGGCGCGACACCACCTCGCGTGCGATGCCCAGGGCATGGCGGTCATCCTCGGCCAGGTGCTCGCCCAGACCCGACACCGTGGTGTGCATCTCGGCGCCGCCCAGCTCCTCCTCGGTGGCGATCTCGCCCGTGGCGGCTTTGAGCAGCGGTGGCCCGGCCAGAAAGGCGCGGGAGCGTCCGCGCACCATGATGACCACGTCGCTCAACCCCGGCATGTAGGCGCCACCCGCCGTGCCCGAGCCGTGCTGCACCGTGATGACGGGAATGCCCGCCGCAGAGAGCCGCGCCAGGTTGCGAAACAGCGCGCCGCCGTGCACGAAACCCTCCACCCGGTATTTCATGAGGTTGGCGCCCGCGCTCTCCACCAGGTGAACAAAAGGCAGCTTGTTCTGCAGCGCGATCTCCTGCACGCGCAGGATCTTCTCCAGCCCGCCGGCCTGTATGGCCCCCGCGTCAATGCCCGAATCGCTGGCCACCACCATGCAGCGCACGCCGCAGATGTTGCCGATGCCCGCGAGCATGCCGCCGCCAGGCACGGATTTTTCGGGGTCCTTGGTGTCCTGCAGGAAACCGGACAGCGCACACAGCGGCAGCCAAGGCGCGCCCGCATCCAGCAGCAGGGCCACACGCTGGCGCGGCAGCAGCTGGCCGCGCTTTTCAAACACCGGCAGCGATCGGGCCGAGGCTGCGGCGGCGCGCTCCTCCAGCGCGTGCCATTGCGCGATGCGGGCGAGCTGCGCCGCGCGGCGCTGCTGCGCCACCTCGCTGTCGGGGTTCCACTGGCTCTGGAACCTCATGCGAACACCTTGGGCGTGACGTAACGGTGGAAACCGTCGAACGGCTTGACGGCATCGCGCTGCTGCACCTCGGCGGGTGCGGCGATCTCGCCCCAGCCCAGGCGCACCTGCGGGCGCGCGCCATCGATGCGCATCACCGTGCCACTGATGAAACTGGCCGCCGGGCTCAGCAGAAAGACGATGCCCGCCGCCGTCTCGGCCTCGTTGCCGAAGCGGCCCAGCGGCACCGTCTCGCGCATTTCGCGCAGCATGGGGCCGGCCTCCGGCGGGTAGTGGTCCATGCCGTTGGAGGCGATGTAACCTGGCGCCACCGCGTTCACGCGCACACCGCTCTGCGCCCATTCGAGCGCGGCCGTTTCGGTGAAGCTGACCATGCCCATGCGGGCCGCGCCGCTGTGGCCCATGCCGGGCATGGAGCCCCACATGTCGGCCACGATGTTCACGATGGACCCGCCGTGCGCCTGCATGCTCTGCACATAACACTCGCGCGCCACCAGGAAACCCCCCGTCAGGTTGGTGTCCAGCACCGCCTGCCAGCCCTTGGCGCTGATCTTCTCCAGCGGCGTGATGTATTGCCCGCCCGCGTTGTTCACCAGCGCGTCAATGCGCCCGCGCGCGGCCACGATCCTGGCCACCATGGCCTTCACGGCTTCCTCGTTGCGGATGTCGCAGCTGTGCCAGCTGGCCTGGCCGCCGTCCTCGGCGATCTCGGCGGCGGTGGCCGTGAGCTTGTCGGTGTTGCGTCCCACCAGCACCACATGGGCGCCGAGTGCCGCCAGCTCGTGGGCGGTGCAGCGGCCGATGCCGGAGCCACCACCGGTCACCACCACGGTGCGACCCGCGAACAGGCCGGGCACAAAAACGGAACGGTAGGTCATAGGTCTTCCTGAAGAAACAGTTGCAGCGCCGCCTCGGTCAGGTCGTCCAGCGAGGCCCGGCGTTTCGGGTCGAACCATTGCGCGCTCCAGTTGAGCGCGCCAAACATCAGCAGCCGCGCCAGCCCGGGGTCGCCGCGCAGGTGGCCGCTGGTGTGCAGCTCGGCCAGCAGCGCGCCCCACACGGCCTCGTAGTGGTTTTTCAACTCCACCACGGCCTCGCGCTGGGCCGCGTTGAGCGAGCGCCACTCGTACAGCATCACGGGGATGAAATCGCTGTCCGGGCCCAGCAACACATCGAGGTGGTTGCGCACCAGCGCGCGAAAACGCGCCACCGCCGGTGCGGCGCTGAAGCCGGGCCGCTGCAGCACCGCCTCCTGGCGCGCCAGCGCCGAGCGCATGCCCTCCTCCATCACGGCGGCCAGCAGCGCTTCCTTGTTGTCGAAGTGGTAGAACGGCGAGCCCGAACGCATGCCCACCGCCGCCGCAATGTCGCGCGTGCTGGTGGCGGCAAACCCCTGCTGGCGGAACAGCCGGGCGGCCGCGCGGATCAGCTCCTGGCGGCGGTTGCCGTCGTCGCGCGCATCGGCCGTCTTGCGCGGGCGGCCACGCGGTCGGCGCGGTTCGGTGGAAACGTCATCAACAGGGGCTGGGGCTTGCATGGCGCGCTACGTTAACAGCGCGCCGTATTTTTAGCAAGCAAATGCTTTGTATAAATAGAAGGGCGTGTCCACTCCACCCCACAAACGGTTCACAGGCTGGCGGTCATGTGCCGTGAGACCCACTCAGCCTGCCCCGCAATCGTGCGCAACAGCCCCCCGGGCTGGCGCACGTCGTACCCCACGAACCACAGCCCTGCGCACCCAACTTCGCCGCGCACCGCAAACGGCATGCCGCGTGTGTCCAGTGGCAGCGGCGTATCGGGGAAGAAATCCTGCAGGGCGGCGTCGTAGCCGGTGGCCAGCAACACCGAGTCGAACGGGGCCTCCCGGCCATCGGTGAAGCGCACCCCGTCGGTGGTGAGCGTGGCAATGCCGGGGTACACAGCGATGCGGCCGTCGCGTATGGCGGCCACGGTGCCGATGTCGATGACGGGGGTCTTGCCTTCCTCGCGCAGCTGGCGCAGCGGCGAACCGGCGGGCGTGTGCAGGCCATGGCGGCTGAGGTCACCCACGGTGAGGTCGCGCAGCCAGGTGGCCAGGCGGTCGCCCAGCGCGGGGGGCAGACGCGAGAGCATGAGGCTGGAGAGCTGCGTGGGACGGCCCAGCACGTCGCGTTTCACGATGTTGACCGGCGAGCGCACGCTCAGGGCCACGGCCACACCCTGCTCGGCCAGGTCGAGCGCGATCTCGGCACCGGTGTTGCCCATGCCCACCACCAGCACCCGCTGCCCCGCGAAGGGGGTGGCGTCGCGGTAGTCGCGGCTGTGCAGGACGCCACCCCGGAAGGCTTCGCGCCCCGGCAGGTCGGGCTCACGCGGTTGGCGGTTGGCGCCACAGGCCACCACCACCTGGGCCGCAGCGAAGCGCTCGCCTGCGGTGGTCTGCACCTGCCAGGCACCATCGGCAGGGGTGATGCGCTCCACCGTCCGGCCGTACAGCGGCGCGATGCCGTGGTGCCGGGCGTAGGCCGCGAGGTAGTCCACCACACCCTGGCGCGGCACGTAGCGGGGCGCCTCCGCGGGAAAGGGAAAACCGGGCAGCGCCGAGTGGGTCTTGACGGTGTGCAGGTGCAGCCGGCGGTAGTGGTGGCGCCAGGCGTTGCCCGGTGCGTCGGCCTGTTCGAGCACCACCGGGGTGATGCCGCGCATCTGCAGGCAGGCGGCGGTGGCCAGGCCGGCCGGGCCGGCGCCGATGACGAGCACGGAGGGGGAAGATCCGCCTGGCGCACGCATCGCCATCAGGCCGCCAGCATGATGCGGTTGCGGCCGGCCTGCTTGGCGGCGTAGAGGGCGTCGTCGGCGCGCTGGTACAGGGCCTCGGGTGTGTCGGCGGGGCGGAAGGTGGCCACGCCGCCGCTCACGCTGATGTGTGGCAGGTCGGGGTGGTCGGGGTGCGGCATGGCCAGCGCCTCGATGGCCTTGCGCACGGCTTCGGCAAAACCCAGGGCCTCGTCGGTGTCGGCATCTTCCAGCAGCACGCCGAACTCTTCGCCGCCCAGCCGGGCGGGCATGTCGAGGCGGCGGCGGGTCGTGCTGCGCAGGCAGCGGGCAATGGCCTTGAGCGCCTCGTCGCCGGCGGGGTGACCCAGCGCGTCGTTGTAGCGTTTGAAATGGTCCACGTCGAACACCACCAGCGCGGCGCTGCTGCCCTGGCGCGTGTGGCGGGCCAGCAGGTGTTGCAGGCGCTGGTCGAAGGCGCGGCGGTTGGGCAGGTCGGTCAGTGCGTCGGTGGTGGAGAGGTCGTGCAGCTCGCCCATCTGGCGGCGCACCACCGCCAGCAGCTGGTTGAAGAAGCCGGCCAGTTCGCCGATCTCGTCGCGCCCGCTGGGTGTGACGGAACCGTGCCACTGGCCCTCGGCCATCACGGCAGCGAGTTCGTGGCGCAGCCGCGCGAGCCGCTTGACGACCAGCTGGTCGAGCAGCACCACGAGCAGCACGCCCGACAGGATCACCAGCGCCACCATGAGGCGACGTGCAGCGGCCAGGCGCTGGTTGGCCTCGGTCATGTCGCGCCGAAGGGACTCCACCCGCAGCTCGCCCACGGGCAGGCCCAGCAGGCTGTAGGCGGGGGTTCGCATCACGAGGCGGTCGTCCAGCCGTTCGATACCGGGGTCGTCCTCACCAAACAGCTGCCCGCCGCTGACAGCGCGGACATCGTCGGAGTGGGCGGCGATGCCCAGGTGAATGGTCTGCCCGGTCTGCTGGCCCAGTCGCACCAGCATCTCGGGGTCTATCCAGCGGCCGATGACCACCAGGCCCACGTAGTCGCCGGTACCGTCGCTGCGCCGCTGTGCCGTGTGGCACACCAGGGAGAGCTGCTGTCCGGCACTGACGAAGCCGCAGGTAAGGTCAGGACCCGCCTGCGAGAAATAGCCCTGGTAGCGGCTGAGCTGGCCACGCAATTCGTGGGTGATGGGGCTGGTGCCGTCGCTGCGCGGCACCTCCACCTGCTCGGTGATTCGACCCAGGGAATCGGTCTGCAGCAGCCAGTCAAACTGCGCCACCACCAGCGCATCGGTGGTGAGCTCTTCCTGCCGGAAGGTGGGGTCGGGTTTGATGGCGTGGTCGTAGAGGGCGGTCCAGTTGGACCAGGAGCGCAGCACGCCGCTGAGGTTCTGGGCCTGACCATCAACGGCGGCACGCACGCGCTGGAAGTTACCCAGCGCTTCGGCCTGCTCCAGGGCCAGCAGGTGGCACTCGGTGTCGCGCTGCAACACCCACTGCGCGAGTCCGGCCAGGATGGCAAGGGGCAGCAGCAGCAGGATGGCAATGCGCGGTCGCAGACCTATGGTGGGCAAGTTCGGGCTCCGACAGGGCGTGTTGTTGGTGTTGTTGTGCCACCAGCGTAGCGGCATTCCCGGTGCACCGCAATGCGCACCTGCGGGTGCTCAGGCCTGGGGTGGCGGGGCGTCGGCGCGCGCCTGCAGCAGGGCCTTCTCGCGGGCGTTGCCGGCGAGATCGGCGGCGCGCTGCCAGGCGGCGCGTGCGGCGGCGTGGCGGCCCAGCTTGTGCAGCAGGTCGGCCTGCACGCTGGGCAGCCACTGGTAGCGTGCCAGCGCGGGGTGTTCGGCCAGCGCCTCCACGATGGCCAGGCCTGCCGCCGGGCCGTGGGCCTGCGCCACCGCCACCGCGCGGTTGAGCTCCACCACGGGCGAGGGCATGACGCGGGCCAGCTCGCCGTAGAGCGTGGCGATGCGCGGCCAGTCGGTCTGGTCGGCGCGCACCGCCCTTGCGTGGCAGGCTGCAATGGCAGCCTGCAGGTGGTAGGGGCCGCGATCGGGCGCCAGTGCGTCGGCGCGGGCCAGCGCGTCCAGGCCCCGGCGGATCAGCAGGCGGTCCCAGCGGCTGCGGTCCTGGTCGCTCAGGAGCACGGGGTCGCCCCGGGCATCGGTGCGTGCGGCGGTGCGCGAGGCCTGCAGCTCCATCAACGCCAGCAGGCCCAGCACCTCGGGCTGGCCGGGCGCCAGCTCCACCAGCATGCGGCCCAGGCGCAGGGCCTCGTCGCACAGCGCAGGGCGCATCCAGTCGTCGCCGCTGGTGGCGGTGTAGCCCTCGTTGAACACCAGGTACACCACCTCCAGCACCGAGGCCAGGCGCGGCGCCAGCGCCTCGCCGCGCGGCACGTCGTAGGGCACGTCGGCCTCGGCCAGGCGGCGCTTGGCCCGCACGATGCGCTGGGCGACGGTGGGCTCGGTGGTGAGGCAGGCGCGCGCAATTTCGTGGGTGCTGAGGCCGCCCAGCAGCTTGAGGGTCAGCGCCACCCGCGCCTCGGCCCCCAGCACGGGATGGCAGGCGGTGAAGATGAGGCGCAGCAGGTCATCGCCCACGGTACCGGGGCGGCGGTCGTCGAGCGAGTCGGTGAAGTCGGGCACGGTCAGGGCCTCCAGCGCCTCGAGGTCGGCAGCAATCTCGTCGTGGCGCGCGTGAGCCAGCTTCTGGTGGCGCAGGTGGTCCAGCGCGCGGCGTTTGGCAGTCGTCATGAGCCAGGCGCCGGGCTTGTCGGGCAGACCGTCCCGGGGCCAGTGCTCCAGCGCGGCCACCAGCGCGTCCTGCGCCAGCTCTTCGGCGACGCCCAGATCGCGCACCAGGCGCATCACCGCCCCGACGATGGCCGGGGACTCCAGCCGCCAGACGGTCGCGATGGCCTGGTGGATACCTGAGTGCATGTCAGTTCTCCGGGAGGCCGACCCACCGGGGATACCGCCGGGCCGGCTTCGCCGGACGGCCGGTATCGCCCCCTCGAGGGGGTGACGCCGAAGGCGGCGCGGGGGTGAGCTTCATGCTTCCATCCAGAACACCTCCCACTGGTGGCCGTCGGGGTCGGCGAAACCGTGCTGGTACATGAAGCCGTGGTCCTGCGCCGCGTTGGGTGTGGTGCCGCCAGCCGCGAGTGCCTTGCGCACCACCTCGTCCACCTCGGCACGGCTTTCGCACGACAGTGCCAGCAGCACCTCGGTGGTCTGGCGGGCATCGGCCACGGGCAGCTTGGTGAATCCCTGAAAGAAGGGTCTGGTCAGCAGCATGGCGTAGATGTTGGGGCCGACTTCAAGGGCTGCCGCCTGCTCGTTGGTAAAACGCTGGTTGAAGCTCAGGCCCAGGGCACCGAAGAAGGCCATGGACTTGGGCAGGTCGTTGACCGGCAGGTTGACGAAGATCTGTTGAAACATGGTGAACGGTCCTGTGGGGTTGGAGGTTAGGGCATCACCTGGCGAATGCGCTCGCGCGTCTCGCTGGGTGGGAATTCGTCGATGTCTATGAGCTGGCGCAGCTCGATCGTGGCCGGCTGGCCTCTGCCCGCGGGGTTGGGAAACCGCCGCGACCACTCAAGGGCTTCCTCGCGGCTGCGGACCTGGATCAACGTGTAGCCGGCGATCAGCTCCTTGCTCTCGGCAAAGGGGCCGTCCACCACCCGGGTGCTGCCGTCGGTGTCGTAGTGGATACGCCAGCCGGTGCGGCTGGGGTGCAGGCCGCTGCCATCAAGCAGCACGCCGGCACGGGCGAGTGCCTCGTGGTAGGCCGCCATCTCGGCCATCAGCGCTTCGGGTGCCTCGGGCGTCAGCTCGGCCTCGAAGGCGTCGCAGGACTTGACGATGATCATGAATCGCATGGCGGCTCTCCTTGCGGCGTGGGCTGCAGCAGGCTGACGCGGTTGCCTTCGGTGTCGAAGAAGGACACGTAGTCTCCGACGCCGGGGATGGCCATGGGTCCGCCCAGCACCTGCCCGCCGGCGTCCCGCACGCGGGTCATGGCGGCGGCGAGGTCCGGCACGCCAATGACCACCGACGGCATCTGCAGGTTGGCCGGCATGTCGTCGCGCAGCGGGAACATGCCCCCATCGATGGCGCCCGCCGGCGCGCCGGCCTTGGCGTCGGTGGTGGCGGTGGTGAGCAGCAGGTAACGGCCCATGTCGGGGCCCAGCAGCCGGGTCTGCCAGCCGAAGACCGCGCGGTAGAACGCCGCGGCACGGTCGCGGTCACGGTAGGGCATTTCGAAATGCACCACCGGGCACATGGGCACCGGTCGGGCGGCGGCCCCCATCGCTGCGCTCATGGCGGTGCTGGACGCGAGGCTCATGGCGCCACCCCTTCGCACAGCAGCTTCAGCCGAGCCAGGGCTTTGGGCCAGGTGGCGGCCATGAAGTCCTCGTAGCCGCCGAACACGTCGGCGTCCACACGCACACGGGCGCCACCGGACTCGTCGCTGAAGCTGTAGTTCTCGTGGCAGGGTGCCCAGGCGCGCACGGCCTCGCTGGTGGTGTCTTCCACGCCGCCCGCGATGAAGCCCAGGTGGCGGATGGAGACGAACTCGGCCGGGCGGTGCTCGGCGATGGTGGCCACCATGCCGTTGCCTTCAGGGTCGAAGAAACGTATGGTCTCGCCCGGCTCCCACGAGCCCTGGTAGTGCGAGCCTTCGCAGAAGGCGGCGGTCCACTGCTCGTAGGTGGGTGAGTGCAGCATGGCCTGCCACACGGCCTGGCGCGGCGCGTTGATGTGGATGTCGAAGTGCTGGGTCTTCATGCGGGGGGACTCCTGTTCTGAAACCACCTCGGTGTGGTTTCTACAGGTTCGACGAGTGAAGGCATCCCGTTTCGACAGAACCCGACCCCGTATTTACCCTTGGTTTCTTTTACAATCGCCCGCCCACGGCCCCCATCGACTTCCCATGCAGTACGCCCTATCCCACCACAAGCTCAAGCTCATCCTGGCCGCCCAGGGCCTCAAGAGCAGCGATGCCGGCGGCATCGATCGGCTGTTTGGCGGAAAGGACGGGTACTACTGGTATGGCACCCTGCGCGACCTGTGCCCCGAAGGGACCACGCTGTCCTGGGACAACCAGTACGCCATGGTCGCGGCCATACAGGCTCACGAGAACGCCACCGCAGCGGAAGACGAGATGAAGCCGCAGGTGCCCAGCCCGGCCAACATCGCTGCCATATCCAGGCTGCTCGAAATCCCGGTCTGACCGGAATCCCTTTCAGGCTTCGTAGCAGGGCGCGAGCGAACGCACTTCCACGGTGGCCCACTCGGCCGCCGGGCAGCGGCGGGCAATGGCCAGGGCCTCCTCCCGGGTGACGCCTTCGAGCAGGAAGAAGCCGCCGATCATTTCCTTGGCCTCTGCAAAGGGGCCGTCGAGCACGCTGGAGCCGCCCGCCGACACCCTCGAGGCGGTGGCCAGCGAACCCAGCGATTCGGCCGCCTTGAGCTGGCCGCACTCGCGCAGCTCGGCGCCAAAGCGCACCATGCGGTCGTAGACCTCGCGCCCCTCAGCCTCGCTGCGCGTGGCGCGCTGTCCGTTGGGTTCGACGATGAGCAGCAGGTAGGACATGGCGGGTCTCCGGATGGGGTGACGGGGTCAGTGGCGCTGCATCACCACGTACCAGCCCGGCACGGGCCGGCCCTGGTCTTCGCGTATCGGCGCCTCGCGCAGCACACGCACGCTCAGGCCGTGCTCGGCCGCCAGGCGGCGCAGGTAGGGCTCGGCGTGGGCGTGGCGCAGGCTGGGCAGCAGCTGCACATCGATGGTGTCCGGCGCACGCTCCACCGTGAAGGCGAACCAGCCTGCGGGTCGCAGCGCACGGGCCACGCCATCGAACACGGCTTCGAGCCGGCCCACGTAGATGAACACGTCGGCGGCGATCACCAGGTCCAGCCGCGCGGCCTCACCTTGCAGGGCTTCGGTCACGTCACCATGCAGCAGGCTGTCGTAGTGGCCACTGGCGCGGGCGTGTTCCACCATCACCGACGAGAGGTCAACACCGGCGATGTGGCCGCTCAGCGGACGCAGCAGCGCGCCGCACAGGCCGGTGCCACAGCCCAGGTCCAGCACGGCGCCGAAGTGTTGGGCGCCGTGGTCCTGCAGCAGCTGCAGCAGGTGCTGTGGCCCCCGGTAGCGCAGGCCTTCGACCAGGTGGCGCTGGAAATCCTCGGCGTAGTCATCGAACAGCCCCTCGACGTAGTGGCGCGGCACGCGGCCATCCGGGGCGGGCTGGCCCGATACGGCCGCCAGGTAGTAGCGGTGCAGTTCGGGCTCGGCGCCCAGCGCGAGCGCGCGCTCGAAGCAGTGCGCCGCTTCGCCCAGCCGGCGTTGCTCGCGCAGCAGGTTGCCGCGCAGCGACCAGGCTTCGGCCGCGGAGTCGTCGAGCGCGAGCGCATGCTGCAGCGCGGTCAGCGCTTCATCGGGCTGCCCGAGCTGACCCAGGCAGCGCGCCAGCACCACCCACGCGCCGGGCTGGCTGGGGTCGGCGGCGGTGGCCGCACGCAGGGGCGCCAATGCCTCCTCGCAACGCCCCTGGTGCAGGCGGGTCAGACCCAGATTGAGCAGCACCGAAGGCCGCCCGGGTGCGAGCGCCAGCGCGGCCTCGAAGTCGGCTGCCGCCTCGTCGAGCCGCTGGGCCTCGAAATGCGCCACGCCCTGCAGGAACAGGTCGCGCGCACGCGTCAGCGCGTCGCTCACGGCGTCAGACTTTGGAGAAATCGGGCCGGCGTTTTTCCATGAAGGCACCGAAGGCCTCGCGGGCGGCGGGCTCGCGCAGCATGCGGCCGAAGCTGGCACCTTCCTCGATGATCTGCGCCAGCACCTGCGGGGCCTGGCCCTTCTTCATGAGGCGCTTGGTCTCGACCAGCGAGCTCAGCGGCTTGGCGGCCAGCTTCTTCGCCACGCTCTGCGCGTAGTCGTTGGCCTCGGTGGGCGGCAGCACGCGGTTGACCAGCCCCACCTCGAGCGCGGCCTCGGCCATGAAGGGCTCGCCCAGCAGCAGCGCCTCGGCGGCGCGGTGGTAGCCCATCATCTGCGGCACCAGCAGGCTGGAGCCGGCCTCGGGGCACAGGCCCAGGTTGACGAAGGGCATGGAGAAGGCAGCGTTGTCGCCCGCGTAGACCAGATCGCAGTGGAACAGCAGCGTGGTGCCCACGCCCACCGCCGGACCACAGACGGCGGCGACCAGCGGCTTGGAGAACTGCGCGATGCCGCGCAGGAAACGGAACACCGGTGCGTCCTCGCCGGCGGGTGGCTGGTTCAGGAAGTCGGCGATGTCGTTGCCGGCGCTGAAGATGGTGGCGTGCCCCTGGATCACGACCACGCGCACCGCCGGATCGGCCTCGGCGGCTGCCAGTGCATCGGCCAGCGCGCCGTACATCGCGGAGGTGATGGAGTTCTTCTTGTCGAGGCGGTTGAAGGTGAGGGTGCTGACACCGGCTTCGGTGTGGACGAGGATGTCACTCATGGAAACAAACCCGGGAGGGTCACTCGTTGAAAAGCGGCAAGTTATCACGAAAGAGTGGCCCTAAACTGTCCGCCATGCGATTCTGGACGCTCCTCTCCACCCTGCTGCTGTGCCTGCCTGCCGCCACCCTGGCACAGCCGGTCTCACCGCCGGATGCAGCCCCGGCTGCACAGCGCCCGCGCACGGCGCTGGTGCTCTCGGGTGGCGGCGCGCGCGGCTTTGCGCACGTGGGCGTGCTCAAGGCGCTGGAAGAAGCCCGCGTGCCGGTGGACCTGATCGTGGGGACGTCCATGGGAGCCATCATCGGCGGGCTGTACGCCACCGGCATGGGGGCCGACGACATCGAACGCGAGCTGCTCAAGGTGGACTGGGGCGGGCTGTTCAACACCCGCGAGCCGCGCCAGCTGCTCTCGCAACGCCGCAAGGAGGAGGACTTCGACTTCTCGCCCGTGCTGCAGCTGGGCTTCAAGGACGGCGAGTTCCGGCTGCCCACAGGCGCGGTGTCCAGCCGCTCGCTGGAGATGCTGCTGCGCCGCTACACCCTGGGTGCGCGCCACCTGCCCTCTTTCGACCAGCTGCCCACGCCCTTTCGCGCCGTGGCCACCGACATGGAGACTGGCGAAGCCGTGGTGCTCAAGGACGGCGACCTCGCGGCCGCGCTGCGTGCCAGCATGTCGGTGCCGGGCGTGTTCTCGCCGCTGGAGCTGGGCGGGCGCATCCTCGGTGACGGCGGCCTGGTGAACAACCTGCCGGTGGACGTGGCGCGCGCCATGGGTGCGCAGACCATCATCGCGGTCAACATCGGCACGCCGCTGGCGCCGCGCGACACGCTGGGCAGCCTGGTGGGCGTGACGCGGCAGATGATCAACATCCTGACCGAGCAGAACGTCAGGCGCAGCGTGGACAGCCTGACCAGCGCCGACCTGCTGCTCACGCCCGACCTGGGCACCCTGAGTTCGTCGGACTTCGACAAGGCGCCCGAGCTGGTGGCGCGCGGCCACACCTACGCCGGCACCGTGGCCAACTCGTTGGCGCGCTATTCGCAGTCGCCCGGCGTCTACGCCTTCTGGGAAGGCCAGCGCAACCTGGCGCACGAACAGGGCGCGCCCTCACAGGGTGAACCGCTGGCCTTCGTGCGCATCGAAGGCGTGCGGGACGAACGCACCCTGCGCCTGCAGAGCCGGCTGGAGGTGGCCGCCGGCCAACCGCTGGACACCGCGGCGGTGGAGCGTGACCTGCAGCGGCTGGCCGCCAGCGACGACTACTCGCGGGTGAACTACCGGCTGGAGCGCGACCCACAGCGCGCCAGCGAGGGCCTGGTGTACGAGCTCACCGAGAAGGACACCGGCCCGCACCGCTTCCGCGTGGGCCTGGGGCTGCGCACCGATTTCAGCGGCCAGGGCGCGTTCAGCCTGGCCATCAGCCACAACCAGCACTGGTTCAATGAAAGCGGTGCCGAGTGGCGCAACCGCATACGCCTGGGCGAACGCCAGGGCCTGTACTCCGAGATCTACCAGCCTCTGGACCGCCGCAGCGACAGCTTCCTGGCCACCTACGTGGACCACGAACTGCGGCACATCGAACTGTTCGACCTCGCGGGCGACCCGCTGGCCGAGTTCACCCGCAACAGCACCCGCGTGGGCCTGGACTACGGCTGGACCCTGGGCCGCGACGCCCAGCTGGGCGATGCACGCGTCGGCCTCACGGCGGCACGCTTCGGGGTGCGCCCCGACATCGTGGCGGCGCCGCTCACCGCCACCCGCTTCGGCTGGACCGAACTGGGCCTGCGCGCCTCGCTGGTGGCCGACCAGCTGGACTACGCCAACTTCCCGCAGTCGGGCTACCGCTTCCAGACCGATTTCCAGGTCGGCCAGCGCCGCAGCCAGGGGCAGAAAGACAGTTTCACCCGGCTGCAGACCACGCTTACCGGCGTCAGGAGTTTTGGCCCGCACACCTTCAACGCACAGGTGCAGTTCGCACACGCCAACAACATCCCGGTGGGGGCGATCGAGGAGTTCTCGCTGGGCGGCTTCCAGCAGCTCTCGGGCTACCGCGTGGGCCAGGTGGTGGGCAACTACCTCGCCTTTGGCCGGCTGAGCTACTACCGGCGCCTGCCCTACAACCCCGGCATCGCACGCGCACTGTTCGTGGGTGGCTCGCTCGAGCTGGGCAACGCCTGGACCAACCGCAAGGACATGCGTTGGGGCGACCTGCGCGCAGGCAGCAGCGTGTTCCTGGGCGCAGACACCGGCTTCGGGCCGATGTACCTGGCACTGGTGCACGCGCCGCGCGGCTTCACCGGCGTCTACTTCTTCCTGGGCAGACCCTGACCCAGGTTCACTCTTTGTAGTAGACGACCTGGTGGGTGGTGGCCAGCAGGGTGCCGGCCTCGTTCCAGAGCTGGGCGGTCTGGTCGAAGAAGCCGTTTCGGAACCCCTGGGCCTCGGCCTGGCCCAGCAGCCAGCCGCTGCCGGTGGCCGCCAGCTCGGCCGCGCCGGCGTGGAAGTACACCGTCATAGACACCGTGCCGGCCGGAACGTAAGTGGCACGGCGCAGCCACACACGCGGGTAGAACACGTCGGACAGCGCGGTCAGGCTCACGAAGTCCAGGGCACGCGCCGGTTCGTCGCGCACCCACAGGCGGGTTCGGCTGGCCTCGCCGCTGCCATCCCACTTCGCGGGAATCGGTCCTTCAATCGGCCGCATGTCGTAGCGTCTGACCCACTCCACGGGCGAAGGCGGGCGTATGGTGGGCCAGGTGTCGGGGCCGGGCACGGCGGGCATGCGCACATCGTCCACGCCCCAGGTGTCGCGGCGCGCCGCCGTCACCGCCGTGCCGGTGAACACCACGCCGTCGGCCTGGCGCATCTCCAGCACCCAGTGCTGGGTGGAACGGTTGGTGCGCACCGGGCGCGCCTCCAGCTCGAAGGCACCGTCGGCCAGCGCCGCCGCGTAGTTGACCGTGAGTGCGGTGGGCGCACCCAGCAGCTCGGGGTGGCGCAGCACACCGTTGAGTGCGGTGGCGGCGGTGATGCCGCCGAACGGCCCCACCATGTTGGCAAAGGCGGGGTGGGTCCGGCCGGTGTAGCGGCCAGGGGCGTGTTCCGTCAGTGCAACGGCTTCGTCGAGTGCGGTGTTCGTCATGGCGGGCAGTTTGTGGGTGGAAGGCCGTTCATGCAGTCTGCGCCGCGACAGCGTCGGGTGCCATCACCTGCCAGGTCATGAAGGTCTGCACCACGCGCGGCCACAGGCTCTGGCTGAAGCCGTCGCGGAACAACCCGAAGTGGCCGATGCGCCGCGCCGCCACATCCTGCGGCGCAATGGACTCGATGCGGCTGGGCGCGTTGGGGTAGAGCCCCACCAGGCTGCGGGTGCCGCGCAGGGTCATCAGTTCGTCGTCGGTCATGGACCAGGCGATCACGGGGAACGCCACGCGGCCGTAGCTGGCCTGCACGGCATCGCCTTCGGCGCCCACGCTGTAGCGCGGGTCCAGGCACCACTTGCGCCACTGCAGGATGACGCCGGCCGGCAGGTCGCCCACCTTGCGCAGCTTGCGGCCCGGGAAGTAGCCGCACAGCCGGGTGGCCAGCGGAACCAGCACGTACCAGAAGTAAGGCACCATGCGCTTGAGCTGCGGCGCGTTCTCGCGCCAGTAGCCGCTGCCGGCGGCCACGCTCAGCAGGCCGGCCACGCGCTCGGGCCGCTCGAACAGCCCCGGCAGCTGCGCGCCCAGGCTGTGGCCCAGCAGGTACAACGGCTGGGCCGGCAACGCAGCCTTGGCCTGGGCCACCACCGCCTCGTAGTCGCGCGCCCAGTCGAACAGGTCGGCCCTATAGCCTTTCAGCGATGCCGGCGCGGAATCGCCTGAGCCCCGGTAGTCGAAGGTGGTGACGCGAAACCCCTGCTGCGCCAGCCATTCGGCAAAGCCGGTGTAGAAATCCTGCCGCACGCCCATGGCGCCGCCGACCACCACGCTGGCCGTGGCCAGGCCTTCGGGTTCGTACACGCGCAGCGCCAGCGCCACGCCCCCGTTATCCAAAGTCTCGCTTCGCATACCGGTGTCTCCTCGGAAAACAAAAGGCCACCCGGAGGTGGCCTTTTTCACAAGCGTCAGACGCGCTCGAAAATGCCCGCAGCGCCCTGTCCCATCCCTACGCACATGGTGACCATGCCGTACTTCTTCTGGTGCCGCTGCAGCGCATGCACCACGGTGGCGGAGCGGATGGCACCGGTGGCGCCCAGCGGGTGGCCCAGCGCGATGGCGCCGCCCATGGGGTTGACCTTGGCCGGATCCAGGCCGAGGGTGTTCATGACCGCGAGCGACTGGGCCGCGAAGGCTTCGTTCAGCTCGAACCAGTCGATGTCGTCCTGCTTGAGGCCGGCGTAGCGCAGTGCGGCCGGGATGGCCTCGATGGGGCCGATGCCCATGATGTGCGGCGGCACGCCCTTGCTGGCGTAGCTCACGAAACGCGCCAGGGGCTTGAGGCCGAAACGCTTGACCGCCGACTCGCTGGCCAGGATCAGTGCACCGGCGCCGTCGCTGGTCTGCGAGCTGTTGCCGGCCGTGACCGAACCGCGCGCGGCGAACACAGTGCGCAGCTTGGCCAGGCCTTCGACGGTGGTGTCGGGGCGCGCGCCTTCGTCCAGGCTCACGGTGCGTTCGATCACGGCCACCTCGGCAGCGTCGAGGTCCACGCTGCGCTCCTGCACGGTCACGGGCGTGATCTCGGCGGTGAATTCACCGGCCTTCATCGCGGCCACGGCCTTGAGGTGGGAGCGGTAGGCGAACTCGTCCTGCGCGTCGCGGCTCACCTTCCACTGCTGCGCCACCTTCTCGGCTGTGAGGCCCATGCCGTAGGCGATGCCGTAGTTGTCCACGTCGTCTGTGTTGGCGAAGATGCTGGGCGACAGGCTGGGCGCGTTGCCCATCATGGGCACCATGCTCATGCTCTCGGTGCCGGCAGCGATCATCACGTCGGCCTCGCCCACGCGGATGCGGTCGGCCGCCATGGCCACGGCCGACAGGCCGGAGGCGCAAAAGCGGTTGACGGTGATGCCGCCCACGCTCTTGGGCAGACCGGCCAGCACGGCGCCGATGCGCGCCACGTTCAGGCCCTGCTGCGCCTCCGGGATGGCACAGCCGGCGATCACGTCCTCGATGGCGGCAGGGTCCAGACCCGGGGTCTGGGCCAGCGCCGAGCGCAGCACGGTGGCCAGCAGGTCGTCGGGGCGCGTGTGGCGGAAAAAGCCCTTGTGCGAGCGCCCGATGGGCGTGCGCGTGGCGGCGACGATGTAGGCTTCTTGAATCTGTTTCATCTCAGTTCCTGACAGGTTTGCCGGTGGACAGCATGCCCAGGATGCGTTCCTGTGTTTTCGGGTGCACGATCAGCGCGCAGAAGGCGCGCCGCTCCAGCGTCATCAGGTATTCCTCGGTCACCAGCGTGCCGGGCTCGACATCACCACCGGTGACCACACCCGCGATCAGGCTGGCGATGTGAAAGTCGTGCTGGCTGATGAAGCCACCGTCGCGCATGTTGACGAGCTGGCCCATGATGGTGGCCTTGCCCGAACGGCCCGCCACCGGGAACGGGCGCTTGTGTGGAGCACGGTAGCCGGCACGGAACATGGCCTTGGCCTCGTTGATCGCGACGAACAGCAGCTCGTCCTTGTGCGGCACCACGATGTCGGTGTCCAGCAGGTAACCCAGCTTGCGCGACTCGAGTGCACTGGTGCCCACCTTGGCCATGGCGGCTGCGGTGAAACCTTCGGTCAGGAAGGGCAGCAGGTCTTTGCCGGTGGAGGTGGCGGCGTTCTCGGCTGCACGGCGGGCCATGTAGGTCAGGCCGCCGGCGCCGGGCACCAGGCCCACGCCCACTTCCACCAGACCGATGTAGCTCTCCATGTGGGCCACGCGGCGCGCGCTGTGCACGGCCAGCTCGCAACCGCCACCCAGCGCCAGGCCACGGATGGCGCTGATCACCGGCACGTTGGCATAGCGCAGGCGCAGCATCATCTGCTGCATGAAGCCCTCGGCGTCCTCGATGGCGGCCACGCCCACGGCCACGAAGGCCGGCATCATGGCCTGCAGGTCGGCGCCGGCGCTGAAGGGCTCGTCACCCGACCAGACCACCAGGCCCTGGTACTGCCGCTCGGCCAGTTCGATGGCTTCCATCAGACCTTCGCAGACCTCGGGGCTGATGGCGTGCATCTTGGTCTTGATGCTGGCGATCAGCACCTCGCCGTCGGGCGTCCAGACACGCAGGGAATCGGTCTCGGAGATGGTCTCGCCAGCGGTCTCGTACCGGGGCAGGCTCTCGCCCAGCAGCGCCTCGGGGAAGAGCTGGCGCTCGTAGACCGGCAGCACGCGGCGCGGCTCGAACCGGCCGCTCGAGGGGTTCCACGAACCGTTGGCGGTGTGCACGCCACCGGCCTCGGCCACCGGACCCTTGAACACCCAGTCGGGCAGCGGCGCCTTGGACAGCGCCTTGCCCGCGTCGATGTCTTCCTGGATCATCTGAGCCACGTCCAGCCAGCCGGCTTCCTGCCACAGCTCGAACGGGCCTTGCCGCATGCCGAAGCCCCAGCGCATGGCCTGGTCCACGTCGCGCGCGGTGTCGGCAATGGAGGCCAGGTGCACGGCGGCGTAGTGGAAGCTGTTGCGCAGGATGGCCCAGAGGAACTGGCCCTGCGGCCCTTCTGCGTTGCGCAGCAGCCTCAGTCGCTCGCCCGCAGGCTTCTTGAGCATGCGGCCGTAGACCTCGTCGGCCTTCTGGCCGCCGGGCACGTAGTCCTTGCTGGCCAGGTCAAAGCGCAGCACGTCGCGGCCGACCTTCTTGTAGAAGCCCGCCTTGGTCTTCTGGCCCAGGTTGCCCAGCTCGATCAGGGTCTTGAGCACCTCGGGCGTACCGAAGCTGCCGTAGAACGGGTCGGTCTGCTCGCTGAGGTTGTCCTGCAGCGTCCTGACCACGTGGGCCATGGTGTCCAGGCCCACCACGTCGGCGGTACGGAAGGTGCCCGAGGAGGCCCGGCCCAGCTTCTTGCCAGTCAGGTCGTCCACCACATCAAACGTGAGGCCGAAGCGCTCGACCTCTTTCATGGTGGCCAGCATGCCCGCTATGCCCACACGGTTGGCGATGAAGTTGGGCGTGTCCTTGGCACGCACCACGCCTTTGCCCAGGCCACTGGTCACGAAGGTCTCGAGCTGGTCGAGGATGGCTGGCTGTGTGGTGGGCGTGGGGATCAGCTCCACCAGCGTCATGTAACGCGGCGGGTTGAAGAAGTGGATACCGCAGAAGCGCGGCTGGATGGACTCGGGCAGCGCCTCGCTCAGCTTGGTGATGGACAGGCCCGAGGTGTTGGACGCGACGATGGCATGCGCGGCCAGGTGCGGCGCGATCCTGGTGTAGAGGTCCAGCTTCCAGTCCATGCGCTCGGCGATGGCCTCGATCACGAGGTCGCACTCACCCAGCAGGGCCATGTGCTGCTCGTAGTTGGCGGCCTGGATCAGCGTGGCGTCGTCGGCCACACCCAGCGGCGAGGGCTTGAGTTTCTTCAGGTTGTCGATCGCGCGGGTGACGATGCCGTTCTTATCGCCCTCTTTCGCGGGCAGGTCGAACAGCACCACCGGCACCTTGACGTTGACCAGATGGGCGGCGATCTGCGCGCCCATCACGCCAGCGCCGAGCACGGCGACTTTGCGGACTTGGAATCGGGACATGGAAATTCTTTCAGATGAGGCTTACTGCACACGCACCCAGGTCTGGGTTCGGCCGATGCCGAACACGGAGCCACGCACTTCCAGCTTCTTGCCGCCTTCGATGGGCGTGAGGCGCAGGGTGTAGTTCTTGCCGTTTTCGGGGTCGAGGATCTTGCCGTCCTCCCACACATCCTTGCCGTCCACCTTCTTGGCACCGCGGATGATCTCCAGCCCGATCATGGGCTTGTCCTTGCGGTCGTCGGAGCATTCGGTGCACTTGGCGTCCTGGTCGGCACCCTTGCGCAGCAGCTTGTCGATGCGACCGGTCAGGGCACCATTGGCTTCCGAGATCACGATCAGGCTCTTGACCTCGTTGGTCTTGTCATCGATGGTGTGCCAGCTGCCCACCGGCGTCATCTGTGCGAAGGCAGCGGTGGAAACCAGGGTGCTCAGGGCCAGGGCGGCGAAGGTCTTGTTCATGCTTGTCTCCGTAAGGTGTGTGGTTGAGGAACGGCAATGATCAGGCCAGGGCCAGGTCGGTGTCCATGAGCGGCTTGGCACCGGCGCGCGCGGTGCGCATCAGCGTGGCCGTCTCGGGGAACAGCTTGGCAAAGTAAAAGCGTGCGGTCTGCAGCTTGGCGGGGTAGAACGGGTCAGTGCTGCCTTCGGCGATCTTGCGCAGCGCGACCTGCGCCATGCGGGCAAAGAAGTAGCCGAACACCAGGTGACCGGCCACGCGCAGGTAGTCCACCGCTGCGGCGCCCACCTCGTCGGGGTTCTGGTACCCCTTGAAGCCGATCTCGGTGGTGAACTTGGTCATCTGCTCGCCCAGCGCGGCCAGCGGGTTGATGAACTCGGACATCTTTTCGTTGACGCCCTCTTCCTCCACCAGCGCGGCAATCAGCTTGCCGAAACGCTTGAGCGAGGCGCCGTTGTTGCCCAGCACCTTGCGGCCCAGCAGGTCCAGCGACTGCACCGTGTTCGTGCCTTCGTAGATCATGTTGATGCGGGCATCGCGCACGAACTGGTCCATGCCCCATTCCTTGATGTAGCCGTGACCACCAAGGACCTGCTGGCACATGGCGGTGGCGGTCCAGCCGTTGTCGGTCAGGAAGGCCTTGACGATGGGCGTGAGGAAGGCGACCAGGTCGGCGCTGTCCTTGCGCACCTTTTCGTCGGGGTGGTGCAGCTCCTTTTCGAGCAGGTTGGCGGTGAACACCGCCAGCGCACGGCCGCCTTCGGCGTACGCCTTGGCGGTCAGAAGCATCTTGCGCACGTCGGGGTGCACGATGATGGGGTCGGCCGGCTTGTCCTTGGCCTTCACGCCCGAGAGGCTGCGCATCTGGATGCGGTCCTTGGCGTAGGCCAGCGCGTTCTGGTAGGCCACTTCGGTCAGGCCCAGCGACTGGTTGCCCACACCCAGGCGGGCGGCGTTCATCATGACGAACATGGCGTTCAAGCCCTTGTTGGGCTGACCCACCAGGGTGCCCACCGCACCGTCGAGCACGATCTGCGCGGTGGCATTGCCGTGGATGCCCATCTTCTCTTCGAGGCCGCCGCAGAAGACGGTGTTGCGCTCGCCCAGCGAGCCGTCTGCCTTGACGAGGAACTTGGGTACGGCGAACAGGCTGATGCCTTTGCTGCCCACGGGCGCGTCGGGCAGGCGGGCCAGCACCAGGTGCACGATGTTGTCGGTCAGGTCGTGTTCACCGGCACTGATGAAGATCTTCTGGCCCGTGATGCGGTAGCTGCCGTCGGCCTGGGGTTCGGCCTTGGTGCGCAGCAGGCCCAGGTCGGTGCCACAGTGGGGCTCGGTCAGGCACATGGTGCCGGTCCACTCGCCGCTGGTCAGCTTGGGCAGGTAGATGCGCTTTTGCTCCTCGGTACCATGCGCGTGCAGCGCAGCGTGGGCGCCGTGGCTCAGACCCGGGTACATGGTCCAGGCCTGGTTGGCGCTGTTGAGCATTTCATAGAAACACTGGTTGACCACCAGCGGCAGGCCCTGGCCACCGTACTCCGGATCGCACGAAAGCGCCGGCCAACCGCCCGCCACGTATTGGGCATAGGCCTCCTTGAAGCCCTTGGGGGTGGTCACCGCGTGGGTGGCCCGGTCCAGCGTGCAGCCTTCGGTGTCACCGCTGATGTTCAGCGGGAAGGTGACCTCGGCCGCAAACTTGCCGCCTTCTTCGAGCACGGCGTTGATGGTGTCCGCGTCCATCTCGGCGTGGCGCGGGATCTGGCGCAGTTCCTCGGTCACGTTCAGCACTTCGTGCATGACGAACTGCATGTCGCGCAGGGGCGGGTTGTAAGTGGGCATGGTCTCTCCTGGTGAGGATTTAGGAAGCGGAAATGGAAGGTGCGCCGCAGCGCACGAGGATGTGGTCGAAACCGCGCTTGGCGCGGTCTATGGAGCTCGGGTTCTTGAGGAAGCGCGCTTCGTAGTGCAGCGCGAGGATGAGGCCATGGACTTCGAACAGCACCTGCTCCTCGTCCACATCGGCGTTCAGGTGGCCTTCGCTCTTGGCCAGGGTGATGGCGCGCTTCATGGCCGCATGCCAGGTCTGCACCGTGCTGGCCAGCGCGTCGCGCACGGGGCCGGTGCGGTCATCGAACTCGACCGCGCCGCTGATGTAGAGGCAGCCCGAGTCGATCTCGATGGAGGTGCGCTTCATCCAGTTGTCGAACAGCCCGCGCAGGCGCGGCAGACCGCGCGGCAGGCTCATGGCCGGGAAGAAGACTTCTTCCTCGAAACGGTGGTGGTACTCGCGCACCACCGAAATCTGCAGTTCCTCGCGCGAGCCGAAGTGGGCGAACACACCCGACTTGCTCATCTGCATGACCTCGGCCAGCGCGCCTATGCTCAGGCCCTCCAGACCGATCTGCGTGGCCAGGCCGAGTGCGGCCTCGACGATGGCGGCCTTGGTCTGCTGGCCCTTGTGCTGCGGCCGCAGGGTGCGGCCGGATTCGGCGGCTTTGGTGGCGGATGAAGCGGTCATGAGGTGGTGGAAGAAAATAAAACGAACGGTCGTTCTATTTTTACCCCAAACCCCGACAAAAAACAGACCTCGCCCCCCAAACAACAGGGGATTCCTAGAGTGGCAACCCTAATTCAGCCCACCCAGACCACGGCCCGGTGCCGCCGCAGCGCGGCCACGATGCAGGCCGCCACCGGGTGTATGCCCGGCCCCACACGCGGCACCACCTGGGCCGCCACCGTGCCGTAGGCGCCATCGGACGTGAGCGCCAGCCGGTTGCTGGGCGTGGGCCCGGGCCGGCTGACGCGGATCTGCGCGGCGTCCAGCCCCGGGCCGGCCAGCGCGGCGGCGGCAGCCACGTTCACGCTGTCGGGGAAACGCCGCGCCGCCTCGCGCACGCTGCCCTCGAACAGCAGTGCCGCCGGCTGGCCGTCGGGGCGCAGCTCCACCTCCAGCGTGAGAGCGGCGGCCGGGTCCACGGCCCCCATGGCCACTCCGTCCAGCCCGGCCATGGCACCGGGCAACACGCGCAGGCGGTGGCCGCTGGCCGTGCCGGCGCGTTCGATGCGGTCCATCAGGTCGGCATCGGCCAGAGCGGCCGGGCTCACGGTCCAGACGTCGGCCACCCGCAGTGCCGCCTCGGCGTGCAGGGCCAGCGACTGGGGCCCGGCGGCTTCCACGACCACGTCGGGCCGCTGCGCCAGCAGCGCCTCGCGGTCGGTGGTCAGCCAGGGTGGTGCAGCGGCAGGGCATTGGCGCACCAGCACGCCCGTGAGCTGCCAGCCTGGCAGCGCCCCGCCCTGCCAGGCCTGCACCACGGCGGCGCCAATGCGACCGTGGCCGATGAGCGCAAACGTCGAGGTGCGTGCCGCGTATGTCATGCGTCGATCTCCAGGGCGGTGCACGGTACTGCAATACAGGCCAGGCAGTCGCCGGCCTCGGCCACGTCGGTCTCGGCGCGGTGCTGCACCTGCCCGGCGCGCACCGGCACGCGGCAGCTTTCACACTGGCCGATGCGGCAACCACCGGCAATGGGCACGCCCAGCCGCTCGGCCAGCGCCAGCAGGTTGCCGTCGCTGGCCTGCCAGCGTACACGCTGGCCGCTGCGCACAAAAAACACCTCGTGGGCCGTGGTGTCGCTGGCCGTGGCAGGCGGCGGGGTTTCAAAGGATTCGGCGAACACCGCTTGGCGCAGCAGGCCACGCGCCACCAGCGCCTGGCGCGTCTGCGCCACGAAGGCCGGTGGCCCGCAGAGGTAGACCCGGGCGTCGGCACGCAGCCAGTCATCGGGCACGTCGTGCGCACCCGCATGGCCCGGCAGCGCCTGAGGGTCGCCAGGGGCGCGGCTGAAGTGGTCCACCACGCAGAGAGTGGGCAGCCAGGCCTTCAGCGCATCCACCCGCGCGGTGAAGGCACGGTGGGCGGAGTCGCGGTTGCCGCGCACCAGCAGCAAGGGCACGCGGGGCGCTGGCTGGCCGGCCTGCACACGCGCCGCCAGTGTCTCCAGCATCGAGAGAAACGGCGTGATGCCCACGCCCACGGCCACCATCACCGTGGGCCGCACCGGGGCCACGGGCAGCAGGAAGCGGCCGCCGGGCGCCATGGCGTCCACCGGCAGCACGCCGTCGGGCTGTTCGTCGAACCAGCGGTGCAGCGCGGCGGAGACGCCACCCTCACCGGCACGACCGACGGCGATGTGCCAGGCGCTGTGTCCGCCAGCATGGGCGGCGCCAGTGAACGAGTAGCTGCGCTCCTGCCGGTCCAGGCCCGGCAGGTCGAAGGCGAGGCGCACGAACTGGCCGGGGCGGAACCCGGGCAGCGGCGTGCCGTCGGCCCGCGAGAGGGCAAAGGCCAGCACGCCCTCGGCCGCACGTGCCACGCGGCGCAGCTGCAGCGCCTGCCAGCCGTTCCAACGCGACGGGCCGGGCAGCGCCCGCACCTCGCAGGGCTGGCTGCGCAGCGGTGCGGATCCCGCCGCTGCGTCGAGCCGGTCGAATCCCACCAGGGTGTTCATGTGGCCACCCTCGGGGGTCAGCGGGTCGGTGGCTTCCAGGCCCAGGTCGGCACAGGCCTGCCACCAGCCGAAGCTGGCGAGCACGGTGTCGGGGTGCAGGTCGGCATCGAGCCGGGCCACGAAGTGCGCACGGCCCAACGGGGTGACCACCTCGAATCGGTCGCCGGCGGCGATGCCACGCGCCGCTGCCAGCGTGGGATGCAGCCGCGCGTGGGGCTCGGGCTCGCGCGCGCGCAGCGAGGCCACACCCCGGTGCTGACTCTGGCAGTAGTAGCCACTTTTGGTACAGCCCAGCGTGAGGGGAAAGCTGGCGTTGCGCGGCGGGGCCAACACCGTGGGCACGGGCGCCTGCCCCACCGCAGCCAGCGTCGCCGAATGGAACTCGATGCGGCCGCTGGGTGTCAGGAAGCCACGCACACGGCCATCCGGCAAGGTCTGCCGGTAGCCCTGAGGGCCTTGGGTCAGCGGCACCTGAACACCTTCTGGCCGGGCGCGCAGCGTGGCGGTGTCCAGGCCCAGCGGTGCCAGCTGGTGGTTCCAGCCGCGCTCGACGCTGCCGCCCATGAAGTGCTCACCCAGGCCCAGGCGCACCGCCAGGTCGAACACGATGTCGATGTCGGGGCGGGCCTGGCTGTCGGGCGCGGGCTCGACGGCACGCGGGCGCAACTGCACCCACTGCTGCGCGGTCTCGCTGATCTCGAAGCCGATGCGCAGGCCCTCACGCTCCCATGGCGTGCAGGCTGGCAACAGGTAGTCGGCGTGGCGCGCGGTGGGGTTCTCGAACAGGTCCACATGCACCTGGAACTCGAGCCCGCGCAGGGCTTCGTCCATGGCGACGGTGTCGGGCTGCGAGAGCAACAGGTTGGCACCGAACGCCACCAGCGCACGCACGCGGTAGGGCTCACCCTGCAGCACCGCATGGTGGAAGTCGGCGCCCAGCGCCCAGCCGAAGGCGGGCGGGCCCAATGGGCGTTCGGCCAGCCCGAGAGCGCGGGCGGCCTGTTCCGGTGGCAGCAGGCGGCGGTCGGCGACAGCACCAGCGGGCAGGCGTGCCAGCTGCCGGTTGCCACCGGGCGCATCGGTGCATCCGGTCAGCGCATAGAGCAGCGCGATGGCGCGGTCGGTCTGTGTCGCGTCGGTGTGCTGGGCGATGCCGGTCCACGAGAAGTAGCTGGTGGCGCGCGAGGTGGCCAGCCAGCCGGCGAGTTCGCGCACCTGGGCGGCCGGCACGCCGGTGTGGGCTTCCACGGCCTCGGGCGTCCAGGGTTCGCAGGCCTGTGCGTAGTGGCTGAAGGCGGTCCGGCAGGCCAAGGGTCCAGATGCCGTGGCCACGGTGAAAGAACCTTGCAGCGCCAGCGCCGCGGCGGTGTCGGCCGCCAAGGTCTTGCGCGTGTCCACCGGCAAGGCGGCGGCACGCACGGTGTTCCAGGCCACCGGGTCGTTGCACCCGGAGCCGGGTTCGACGTCGCACCAGCGCAGCGGCTGCCCGCTGTCTTCGCGGATCAGCCACGGGGCGTTGGACCAGGCCCGGACGAACGCTTCGTCAAATCCACCCCTGGCGATCAGCTCGCGGGCCAGGCCCAGCGCGAGCGCGCCGTCGGTGCCGGGCTTCACGGGCAACCAGCGGTCGGCCTGCGCGGCGTGGCGGGTGCGTACCGGGTCTATCACCACCAGCCGGGCGCCCCGCGCGCGGGCCTGGGCCAGCGCCTGTGCCTGGGCCAGCCAGACGTTGCCGGGGTTGAAGCCCCACAGCAGCACAAGTTCGGTGTGTTCGTAGTCCGGCATGCCGATACCGGTGCCGAAGGTGTGGGCGTGGTTGTGGTCGCGGTGCCAGTTGCAGTTCTCCACTCCCGTGAGGAAATTGGGACTGCCGAAAGCGAACACCAGCCGCTCGATCCACTCCAGGCTGTCGGACAGCGCGCTGGCGCCAGGCGAGGCGCTGGCAAACGCCACCGCGTGCGCGCCACTCTCGTCGCGGATGGTGTTGAGGCGGGTGGCGATGTCGGTGAGGGCCGCGTCCCATTCCACGGGCTCCCAGCGGGGCTCGGGGTGCCCACGCGGCGTGGTGCGCCGCAGCGGGCGGGTCAGGCGCTCGGGGTGGTATTGCAGCTCGGGCGCCGCGCGGCCCTTGGCACAGAGGGAGCCCCCGGTGGGGTGGCCGGGCCAGGGCTCCACGCCCACCAGGCGGCCATCGGCCACCTGGAAGCGCGCGCCGCAACGCGAGCGGCACAGCGCGCAGTAGCCGGGAACCGTGGTGATCCGTGCCCCGTCCACGCGCGCTCCGTCAGCGCGTCAGCCGTTGGTCTCGCCCAGCGGCACCACGCTGAAGTCGCCGTGGTGCAGCGGGCGCTTGCCCAGCCGGGTGATCTTGAAGCGCGCGCCGCAGGCCGGGTCGGTGGAGGCGATCAGGCAGTCCGAGGTCATCCAGTCGTTGGGGTGCGTGGGGCGTTGCTTGGCCGGTATGAAGGGCAGCACGGCCAGCATCCCGTAGAGGGAGAAGGTCGGGTTGTCCTTGGGCAGCACGATGCGCCCGCCGATGACATCGAAGTAGTCGCCCTTCTTCACGTGCATGACGAAGGGGCGCTCGGACTCGACGACCTCGACGCGCAGGTCGTAGAGCTCGAACACGTCGGGCGTGCCATCCGGGGTTTTCTGGGTGTGGTCCATGGTGTTCCTCCGGGGTTCAGGTGCGCAGACCGGCCAGGCTGGGCGCCATCTCCACCTTCTCAGGCGCGCCATGGGTGTTCTGGTTCATCTGCATGATCTGCGCGTGCACGCTGTCCTTGTCGCGTTCCAGCGCGTAGCAGTCGCCTTTGGGGCCAGGTGCGGCACTGGCCAGCGCGTCCAGGCGGGCGCGGTCGCCTGCGTCGAGGCGCAGACGGAAGATGTCCAGCGTTTCGTCCAGGTGGGTGGCGTTCTTGGCGCCCACCAGTGCGGCGGCCACCTGGGGCTTGTCGAGCACGTAGCGCGCGGCCACGGCGGCGATGTTGGAGCCGTGCTTGCGCGCAATGTCGGCCATGGTGCGCAGCAGCTCCTGGTAGGCCTCCCAGCCGCCGTACTCCTCCACGATCAGCCGGTACTTGACCAGCGAACGGTTGGCGTAGGGCGGCGGGGGGTCGGCCTGGCCCAGCCACTTGTCGGACAGGAAACCACCGGCGATGGTGCCGTAGCACAGCAGGTGGATGCCGTGCTCGCGGCAGAAGTCCACCATGCCGTTCTCGGGCCGCAGGTCGAGCGCGGAGTACTGCAGCTGGTTGGTCAGCAGCGTGATGCCCGCATCCACGATCTCCTTCATGTGTGCCACGTCGAAGTTCGTGGTGCCTATGTGCGCCACTTTGCCGGCCTTCTGGAAGTCCTGCAGCCACAGCATGGCCTGCACGCAGCCCGGCGTGTCGTAGTCCCACCAGTGGAACTGCACCAGGTCGAGCTGCTCGACACCCAGGCGGCGCAGCGAGGTGTCCACCGCCTCCTCCACGTCGCGCCGGGTCAGGCGTGCGATCAGGCCGATGTCGGGCGTGTACTTGGTGGACACGCGCAGCTGCCTGGCCAGCTCGGGGTATTTGCGGCGGAAGACACCGATGGTATCTTCCACCCCGACGTAGTGGTCGGCGCAGTCGAAAGCGTTGATGCCCGCTTCGACGAAGCGGCGCATGTCCTCGACGGCGGCATCCTGGGCGTAGGGTTCGCCGTGGCGTGTGGCCAGCTGCCAGTTGCCTTTGGCCACGCGCGAGATGGTGTAGCCCGGCGCGAGCGTGATGGATTCAATGGTCATGGGGTCCTGTCCGGTGCGGCCTCAGAAGCCGGCCTTGGTGTTGAGCGTCTGCATCTCTTCGAGCGAGATGGTGCTGTCGGTGACGATATTGCCGCCGGTGAGTTTCCAGATCAGCATGGGGCCGGTCACGTCGCCGTTGCGGTCGAAGCGGAAGGCGCCGGTGGCACCCACGTAGCGGATCTTGCGGCCGGCCTTGAGCGCGTCCAGGCCTTTTTTCAGCCCTTCGACACCGGGGCCGACCTCGATGCCGGCCGGGTCCTGCACGGCACGCAGGGCGTCGCGGATGGAGGCACCGTCCAGCTTGGGTGCGGCCTGCATGGCCAGCAGCGTCACGGCGGCGGCGTCGTACATGGTGTGCAGGCCCGGACCCACGGCGGGGCGGCTGTAGGCGGCCTGGAAGTCGTTGTTGAAGGCATCGGCGGTGGGGCCGGTGGCCTGGCCGTTGTCCACGCCCACGGCCTTGTCGAGGAAACGTTCGCCCACGTTCTTGATGACCTCGGCCGAGCGCATGGTGTTGTGCAGCACCACGTTGCGGGTGCCGCCCAGCGAGAACCACTCGCGCAGCAGCACGGTGCCGTCACCCGACAGGCCCACCAGCACCAGCGAATCGGGTTCCAGCGCCAGCGCCTTGGTCACGTCGGAGCGGTAGGACGGCTGGTTCTCGGCATAGCCGATGCTGGCCACCACCTTGCCGCCGAGCTTTTCGATGGCCTGCTTGGCATCGGGCGCGACGCCGTTGCCGAAGTCGTTGTTGATGTACATGATCACGGTCTTCTTGTAGCCGCGATCGGTCACCGCCTTGGCGTGCGCCAGCGCCATGTTGCGCGCGGTGGGGATGGTGCGGAAGAAGTAGCCGCCGGTCTTGCCCTCTTCGGCCATCTTGGTCAGCGCGGGCGTGACCGCGCAGCAGGCAACCGTGGGCACCTTGTTGGGCACCGACACCGAGTTGACCACCGACAGCGCCGTGCCGCTGCCCACCAGGCCGACGATGGCGTTGACCTTCTGCACGTCCACCAGGAAACGGGCGGCGTCCAGACCCACCGAGGGCTGGCTGGTGTCGTCACGCACCACGAACTCGACCTGGCAGCCCTTGACGCCACCGGCCTTGTTGACCTGGTCGACCGCGAGGCGGCCGGCGTCGGCGATGACCTTGCCGATCGCGCCCTGCGCGCCGGTCAGGGCAACCACGCCGCCCAGCTTGGGGCAGTCCTGGGCGAACGCCTGGCCGGAGGCCATTGCGAGAACCACCGCGGCCGTGGCCGTCCACTTGCTATTGATTGCGCTCATGTCATCACTCCTGGGTTGGGTTGAGTGGGGGAAGGAAGGGAGGTGGGAATCAGGCCACCTTGCGGGGGCCCAGCAGGCCTTGCGGCCGGAACATCAGCGTCAGCACCATCACCAGGCCGACGAGAATGGATTGCAGCGCGCCGCCCTGGGTCTGCCACTGCGAGGGCAGCACCGAGACGATGACGACGCCAGACAGCGTCCACAGGCCCCAGACCACGAAGCTGCCTGCGATGGCGCCGGCGTTGCTGCCGCTGCCACCGACGATCAGCATGGCCCAGATCTGGAACGTGAGGATGGGCAGGAACTCGGTCGGGCTGGTGGTGCCGACAAAGCCCGCGTACAGCGCGCCCGACAGCCCCATCAGCATGGCGCCCATCACGAACGCCGTGAGGCGAAAACGCACGATGTTCTTGCCTAAGGCGGCGCACACCACCTCGTCTTCGCGCAGCGCGCGCTGCACCCGGCCCCACGGCGACTTGAGCAGCGTCTGCAACGCCACATACGCCACCGCGAGGATGACCAGCACGATGGCCAGGTAGGCGAGGCCAAAGCCCTGCGCCCCCAGCGATTCGAACGGGCGCGGGATGCCGATGAGGCCGCGCGAACCGCCCGTCAGCGGCTCCAGGTTGGTGGCCAGCACCTGGATGGAGGTGGCGATGCCGAACGTGGCGATGGCCAGGTAATCGCTGCGCAGCTTGAGCGTGGCCACACCCACCAGCAGGGCCACCACACCGCTGATGACCAGCGCCCCGACCAGACCGAGCGCAAACGGCGCGTTGAGCTTGACCAGCAGCTGCTCGCTCGCCGGCATGGTGAGGATGGCCAGGCTGTAGCCACCCACCGCGAGAAAGCCGACCACGCCGGCGTTGAACTGCCCCGACACACCCCACTGCAGGTTGAGCCCCAGCGTGGCGATGGACAGGATGGCGGAAACGGTGATGAAGAAGATCAGGTAGGACAGCATGTCAATGCCCCCCTTTCGGAGCAAACAGGCCGGAGGGCCGCACGTACAGCACCAGCAGCAGCAGCACGAAGGGCACCAGCGGCTTGTAGGTGCTGGGGATAGCTATAGACACCAGGTTCTCGGCCAGGCTGATGATGAGCGCGCCCAGCACCGCACCGGTGACGCTGCCCACGCCACCCAGGATGGCGGCCGTGAACAGCGGCAGCAGCAGGCTGATGCCCATCTCGGGGCGCAGCTGCACCGTGACGCCGTAGAACACGCCCGCCAGCGCGGCCAGCATGGACGAGACGATCCAGGTCAGCCGCACGGTGGCGGCGATGTCGATGCCGGCCACGCTCGCCAGCGTCGGGTGCTCGGCCACCGCACGCAAGGCGATGCCGTGGCGGGTGCGCTGCAGGAAGAACCACAACGCGGCCAGCACCACCAGCGTGATGCCGAACACCAGGATCTGGTCGGGCATCACCAGCACCGGGCCGGGCAGGCGCACCGCCATCTGGATCTCGTTGCTGTAGTTGTGCGCGTCGGGCCCGAAGGCCAGCAGGATGAGGTTGCGCAGCACCAATGCGAGACCGAACGAGGCGAACACCAGCGTGAGCGGATCGGCGCTGCGGCTGCGCAGGCGGCGGTAGACCAGCAGGTCGAGCAGCAGCGAGATGGCCACCGCCACCGCCATGGCGAACAGCAGCGCCAGCGGCAGCCCCCAGCCGAACGAGAAAGGCCCGAGCGGCGTGCCCAGCACGCCACCGGCCTGCGGCCCCACCACCATCGCCAGCAGGAACAGCGCGGCGTAGGCGCCTATGCCCAGCAGGTCGCCATGCGAGAAGTTGGCGAAACGCAGGATGGAGAGGCTGAAGGTGACGCCGATGGCCCCGAGCGCCACAATGGCCCCCGACAACAGCCCGTCGACGATGGCTTGCGCGATCATGCCTGTCCTCCCTGGTGGGCTGTGGCATCGCCGTGTGCGTGCCGGCCCAGATACAACTCCGCCACACGCGGATCGTCTTGCAGCGAACGGGCCGGGCCCTGGTGGGCCACGCGGCCGCTCACCAGGATCAGCCCGCGGTCGGCGATGCGCAGGCCCGCCTTCACGTTCTGCTCCACCATGAGCACCGCGATGCCGCTGTCGGCAATCTGGCGCACGCGGTGGAACACGTCGCTCACCATGAGCGGCGACAGGCCGGCGCTGGGTTCGTCCAGCAGCAGCAGGCTCGGCTTCGTCATCAGTGCACGCGCCATCGCCAGCATCTGGCGTTGGCCGCCCGAGAGCTCATGGCCGGCGTGCGAACGCCGCCCAGCGAGGTCGGGAAAACGGGCGTAGGCCTCGTCCACGCGGTCTTTGAGCTCGCGGCCCAGCAGGTAACCGCCGATCAGCAGGTTTTCGTGCACCGTGAGCGAGGTGAACACGTTGGCCGTCTGGGGCACATAGCCCACGCCAGCCGCCGCCAGCCGGTGGGCGGGCGTGGCGGTGATGTCATGCCCGCGCAGGCTCACGCGCCCGCCGAACTTGGGCACCACCCCGGCAATCGATTTGATGAGGGTGGACTTGCCAGCGCCGTTGGGGCCCAGCACGACCAGGATTTCACCTGCGGCCACCTGCAGGCTGGCGCCGTGCACGATGGGCAGGTCGCGCGAGTAGCCGGCCACCACATCGTCGGCCTGGAGCACGGTCTGGCGCGCCGTCTGGGTAGTGCTCATGGCTGGTCTCCCAGGTAGGCATCGATCACGCGCGGGTCGCTGCGCACCTCGTCGGGTGTGCCCTCCATGACGACCTTGCCCTGGGCCATCACCACCACCGGGTTGCACAGGCGCATGACCATGTCCATGTTGTGTTCGATCAGCAAGAAGGTGATGCCGCGCCGGTGCAGTTCGACGATGCGCTCGATCAGGCTCTCCAGCAGCACCGGGTTGACGCCGGCAGCGGGCTCGTCGAGCAGGATCAGGCGCGGGTTGACCATCAGCACGCGGGCCAGCTCCAGCAGCTTCTGCTGTCCGCCCGACAGCACGCGCGCCGGTTGTTCTGCCAGGTGGGACAGGCCCACGAAATCGATCACCTCGCGTGCCTTGTCGAGGTTGGCGGCGTCCTCGCGGCGCACCTGGCCGCGGCGCAGCCAGGCGTTCCAGAACCGCTCGCCGGCCTGGTTGCCCGGCACCAGCAGCATGTTCTCCAGGATGGTGAGTGCGCCCAGCGGGCGCGGTATCTGGAAGGTGCGACCCAGCCCGCGGTGGAACACCTGGTCGGCCCGCAGACCGCCTATGGGCTCGCCGCCCAGCAGGATCTGCCCCCCATCGGGTACGTAGTGCCCCGCGATGGTGTTGAACAGCGTGGTCTTGCCCGCTCCGTTGGGCCCGATCAGCCCCGTGATGGTGGCCGGCCGGACCTGGAGGCTCACGCCGTCCACGGCCCGCAGGGCACCAAAACTTTTCACGACATTGTCTAGTTGCAGCACTTGCGCATCACTCCTGTGCATCGCGCACCATTCTCGACCCCGGGTTTTCGCGGGCGCATTCGGGAATCCACCTAAATATCTAAAAAACAACTGAATTCGGTATATTTTTATACCAACATCAGCAACAAGCGTGCCTGCCGCTCCGAGCGGCTGACAGACGGTCGTCCGGGGCTCAGGTTTTCTTGCGGCGCAGGCGCGAATCGGCGGGCGCGGGCACACCTTCGCTGGCGGCCGCCAGGCGGGGGCGGCGGCGCAGGCGGCGGCCGGTGGCGCGTTCCCACGCCGCTTCCAGCAGTCCGATGCGGTCGAAGGTGGCCTTGTCGATCAGGTCGGGATCCCCGCTCTCGATGGCTTCCAGCGAGGCCGCCAGCGTGCGGGTGGAGACGGTGACGTCGTCCAGCTCGGCCAGCGCGTGCATGCGCACCGGCTCCATGCGGCGCAGCAGGATTTCCATGATCTGCACAAACACGCTGTTCTGGGTGGCACGCGCCACCGATATGGTGAAGCGCGTGCTCGCGATGGTCATGAGCTCCATGCCCTCGCGGCTGATGCGGCGCTTGCGAAACGGGGCGTTCGCTTCGGCACTCAGGGCCACGGCATCGCGCATGGCCTGGAAGTCGGCTGGCGTGCCATAGGCGGCGGCCAGGCGCGATACATGGGGCTCGATCAGCCGGCGCGCCTCCAGCACGCTGGCGATGTCCTCCATCGGCAGCTCGGGCAGCGGCAGGCCCGCCAGTTCGGGCGGGATGGACTGGCTGATGACAAAAATGCCGCCCGACGAGCCAGGCAGCACGTTGAGCACGCCAGCCTGCACCAGCAACTTGATGGCCTCGCGCAGCGTGGGTCGCGCAATACCCAGCTGGGCCGAGAGGTTCTGCTCGGAGGGCAGGCGCTCGCCCACCTTGACGTCGCCGGCACGTATGGCCTCGGTGATGCGGTAGGCCACGATTTCGGCCGGCCGCACCAGCTGCACCGGCTGGAAGACAAAACGGGTGGATGCGACCCGCGCCATCAGAGCATCAGGGCCAGGCTGGCCTCGAGGTGCTCGGAGGGCAGCCGTTTGAAACCGGAGCGGGCGTAGCGCTGCAGGCGGCCAGCGGCAAAGGCCGTGAGCGCGGAGGCGCGCACCTGGGCGTCGGCACTCGGCGTGGCCGAGCCTCCGGCTTCGGCAGCACCCCGCAGGGCCTGGCGCAGCGCGGCTTCGAGCTTGTCAAAGAACTGGTTCATGCGCTGCTGCAGCCGTTCGTGTTCGAACACCAGTGCGTCACCCACCATCACCCGCGCCATGCCGGGGTTCTTCTCGCCGAACTGCAGCAGCATGGTCACGATGCGGGCGGCCTGGACGGCGCCATGGCCCTCTCGCTCGGTGATCTGGTTGACCAGCGTGAACACCGACTGCTCGATGAACTCGATGAGCGCTTCGAACATCTGCGCCTTGCTGGCGAAATGGCGGTACAGCGCGGCCTCGCTGACGGACAGTCTGGCCGCCAGCGCGGCGGTGGTCACGCGTTCAGCGCCGGGCTGCTCCAGCATGGTGGCCAGCGCCTGCAGGATCTGCACCCGGCGCTCGCCGGGCTTGGGGCGTTTGCGGCCGGTGGAACCGCCCTCGGGCGCTTCGGTCGATGCGGGTTCGGCTTCGGCGGCGTCGGGGGCGTGTTCGTTCATGGCTGTGGTTTCAGTGGGAACGGATCATGGTGCCCATGGGCTGGTCACCGAGGATTTCCAGCAGCAGCGCGTGCGGCACGCGGCCATCGAGGATGTGCACGGCCTTCACGCCGCTCTTGGCGGCATCGAGCGCACCTGCGATCTTGGGGATCATGCCGCCACTGATGGTGCCGTCGGCGCACAGCTCGTCGATGCGGCGCATGGTCAGCTCGGGCAGCAGCTGGCCCTGCTTGTCCAGCACGCCAGGGATGTTGGTGAGCATCAGCAGCTTCTCGGCCTGCAGCACCGTGGCCAGCTTGGCGGCCACCACGTCGGCGTTGATGTTGTAGCTCTCGTTGTGCTCGCCGAAGCCGATGGGGCTGACCACCGGAATGAAGGCATCGTCCTGCAGCGACTTCACCACCGAGGGGTCTATGCCCACGATGTCGCCCACCTGGCCGACGTCGTGCTCGAGGTTGGGGTCTTTCTGGTCCAGCATGCGCAGCTTGCGCGCGCGGATCAGGCCGCCATCGCGCCCGGTCAGGCCCACGGCCTTGCCACCCGCTCGGTTGATCAGGCCCACGATGTCCTGCTGCACCTCGCCGGCCAGCACCCACTCCACCACTTCCATGGTCTCGGCATCGGTCACCCGCATGCCCTGGATGAACTCGCCCTTCTTGCCCAGGCGCTGCAACAGGGTCTCGATCTGAGGGCCGCCGCCGTGCACCACCACCGGGTTGATGCCGACCAGCTTGAGCAGCACCACGTCTTCAGCGAACGCGGCCTGCAGGGCCGGGTCGGTCATGGCGTTGCCGCCGTACTTGATGACCATGGTCCTGCCGTGGTACTGCCGGATGTACGGCAGGGCCTGGGCCAGGATCTCGGCCTTGTCTCGGGGCGCGATGCGCGCGGATGCGGAGGTGGTGTCGGTCATGGTCTCGGGTCGGAATGCGGGCCGATTTTGCAGCAAGTGAGTGCTTGCCGCTATCGTAGCCTGAGCGACCGCCCGAAACGGCAAGGCCCGCTTGCGCGGGCCTTGCCGACTCAGAAACGGGCGGAGTTCAGACGTTGAACAGGAAGTTCAGCACGTCGCCATCCTTGACGATGTAGTCCTTGCCTTCGGCGCGCATCTTGCCCGCATCCTTGGCGCCCTGCTCGCCCTTGAGGGCGATGTAGTCGTCAAACGCGATGGTCTGGGCGCGGATGAAGCCACGCTCGAAATCGCCGTGGATCACGCCAGCCGCCTGGGGCGCGGTGTCGCCGATGTGGATGGTCCAGGCGCGCACTTCCTTCACACCGGCAGTGAAGTAGGTCTGCAGGCCCAGCAGCTTGAAGCCGGCGCGGATCAGGCGGTTCAGGCCCGGTTCGTCCTGACCCAGCTCCTTGAGGAATTCCAGCCGGTCGGCGTCGTCCATCTCGGACAGCTCGGCCTCGATCTTGGCGCAGATGGCCACCACCGGCGCGTTCTGTGCGGCAGCGTACGCGCGCAGGCGGTCGAGGAAGGGGTTGTTCTCGAAACCGTCCTCGGCCACGTTGCCCACGAACATGGCGGGCTTGGCGGTGATCAGGCACAGCGGCTTGAGCAGCGCCTTGTCCTGGTCGCTCAGCTCCAGCGTGCGCACCGGCTTGCCCTGGTCCAGCACGGCCTGCACCTTGGTCAGGATCTGCACCAGCGCAGCGGCTTCCTTGTCGTTGCCGCTCTTGGCTGCCTTGGTGTAGCGCTGCAGGCTTTTTTCCACCGTGGCCATGTCGGCCAGGCAGAGTTCGGTCTGGATCACCTCGATGTCGGCAATGGGGTCGACCTTGTTGGCCACGTGAATGACGTTTTCGTCCTCGAAACAGCGCACCACGTTGACGATGGCGTCGGTCTCGCGGATGTGGGCCAGAAACTGGTTGCCCAGGCCTTCACCCTTGGACGCACCAGCCACCAGGCCCGCGATGTCCACGAACTCGACAATGGCGGGCACGACGCGCTCGGGCTTCACGATCTCGGCGAGCTGCGCCAGGCGCGGATCGGGCACCTCGACCACGCCCACATTAGGCTCGATGGTGCAGAAGGGGTAGTTCTCCGCCGCAATGCCGGCCTTGGTCAGGGCGTTGAAAAGGGTGGATTTGCCGACGTTGGGCAGGCCGACGATGCCGCACTTGAGACTCATGGAATACCTCGGGAAGGGAACCCGGTAGTTTACCGGGGAGGCCTCAGCGCCCGTTCACCAGACGCCCCAGGCCCCCGCGCCGGCCTGTCCTTCGGCCAGTTCGGCCTCCGCACCGGCCCGCACGACGGCGTTCATGCCGAAGGTCAGCGCTCCGTCCAGCCGGCTGTCGGCGCGGTAGCCGCGCAGCGCGTCCGTCACGCTGTGGCCGGGGGTGGCGGTGTCGGGGTCCACATCGGGGATCGGGCAGCGCGCGCAGGGCTTGACCGGCTGCAGGTGCACCCGCGTGCCGCCGGCGTCCAGGTAGATGTCGGACAGGCGGTCTTCGTCGTGGGCCTCCACGCCGCCCAGCACGATGTTGGGACGAAAGCGCCTCATGTCCACCGCCGGCTGGCCGGCCTGGGTCAGGCGCCGGTTGAGGTCGTCGATGGCGGCGGTGCTGGTCACAAGCACGGGGTAGCCGTCGCTGAACTGGTTGGGCGCCTCGATGCCACCGGTCCATTTGAGGCTGGACAGACGCCGCACCTCGGGATCGAAACGGGCCAGGCGCACACGCCGGCCCAGGAAATCGCTGAACCACTGGGCGGCCACGTCGCCCATGTCGTAGGCCTCCACCACGTCGTCCCACACGCGCACACGCAGTGGCGACTCGGCGGCGTCCAGCGCCAGGTGCAGCGCCAGCATGCCGGGTGCGCGCAGGGCCAGCTGCCCCATGCGAAAGGAGGGCTGGATCAGCGCCATGCGCGGCAGTTCGCGCTGCGAGACGAACTCGCCGTCGGTGTCCACCACCATCCAGCTGCGGTCCCACTCCAGCCCGGATTCGAGCAGCGTGGCGCGCGGCAGGCGGATGCCCGCGCAAGATTTCACGGGGTAGCACCACAGCTCGGCGATGTGCAGGGGCAGGTCGGCTTCGGGGGGCAGGACGGGGTTCATGCGGCCAAGTGTGCCACCGTGGCACGGGCTTTCGGCGGCCTACCTACAATCCCCCACATGTCTTCGAAGTTCGATGTCTGCGTGCGTGGCGCCGGTGTGGTGGGCCTGACCACCGCCCTGCTGCTGGCCCGCGAGCGCCTGCGGGTGGCGCTGGTGGCATCCGCCAGCGGACCCGACCCGGTGCGCGACATCCGCGCCTTTGCGCTCAACGCCGCTTCGCGTGCCGTGCTGGACACGCTGCGTGCCTGGCCACCGGGCGACGCCGCCACCCCCATGACCGCCATGCGCATCCGCGAGGGCGCGGGCGCCGTGGCCGATGCCCAGCTGGATTTCGACGCCACCGATGTGGCCGGCGAACCGCTGGGCTGGATCGTGGACGTGCCCGCCCTGATCGCGCGGCTGCAGGACGCGGTGGATTTCCAGGGCGGCATCGAACGCGTGGACCAACCGCCGGGCCCGGTGCCGCTCACCGTGGTGTGCGAAGGCAGGCGCAGCGCCACACGCCAGACCTGGGGCCTGGAGTTCGACGTGCGCCCCTACCCCCACACGGCCGTGGCCGCGCGGCTGCGCTGCGAACAACCCCACGGTGGCATCGCCCGCCAGTGGTTTGTGGGCGGCGAGGTGATGGCCTGGCTGCCGATGGAAGGCAGTCAGGGGAACCTCGTGGCGCTGGTGTGGTCGGTACCTCATGAGCGCGCCGCGCAATTGCTGGCGCTGAACCCCGAGGATTTCGCCCAGGCCGTCATGTCCCACACCCAGTCCGCCCTCGGCACCCTGACCGTGCAAGGCCAACCGGCCGGCTGGCCGCTGGAGCTGTCGCGCGCGCGCCGCTGGTTTGCCGCCGGCCACTCGGCGGGCGGGGCCGGCAGCGTGGTGCTGGCCGGCGACGCCGCCCATGCCATGCACCCGCTGGCGGGCCAGGGCCTCAATGTCGGTCTGGCCGATGCGGCCGAACTGGCCCGCGTGCTGGCCGCACGCGAACACTGGCGCAGCCTGGGCGACGCCCGGCTGCTGCGCCGCTACGAGCGCGCACGCGCGGCCGACGTGGCCACCATGGGCGCCGTGACCGACGGGCTGTTTGGCCTCTTCAACCACGCCGACAGCCGCGTGCTCGCGCTGCGCCAGTGGGGCCTGGGCGCCTTCTCGCGCAGCGGCCCGCTCAAGTCCTGGGTCGCACGCCGGGCCATGGGCGCCGCCCACCCTCTTTGAACCCCAACTGCCAACGAAAATGAAATCCCTGGTCGCCCTCCTGTGCAGCGCCGTGCTGATCGGCTGCGCCAACGCCTCGCCCGAAGAAGACATCCGTGCGGCCCTCAAGCAACGCCTGCCCAACCTGCCCGCCATCGACGAGGTCAGCAAGACACCCATGGCAGGGCTCTACGAAGTGCGTGTCAACGGCAATGAGGTGTTCTACACCGACGCCAAAGGCCAGTTCCTGATACAGGGCGAGCTGATCGACACGCAGGCGCGCATCAACCTGACCGAACAGCGCATCGAAAAGCTGAGCGCCCTGCCCTTCAGCCAGCTGCCGGTAAAAGACGCCTTCACCATCGTGCGCGGCAAGGGCGAGCGCCAGATGGCCATCTTTGCCGACCCCAACTGCGGCTACTGCAAACGCTACGAGCAGGAGTTGACCACGCTGGACAACGTGACGCTGCACGTGTTCCTCTACCCCATCCTCGGACCCGATTCCCAGGTCAAGTCCGAGCACATCTGGTGCGCCGCCGACAAGGGCAAGGCCTGGGAGGACTGGATGCTGCGTGGCGTGCGCCCCACCCCGGCGCAGTGCGACACCTCGGCGCTCGCACGCAACGTGGCCTTCGGCAAGACCTACCGCATCTCGGGCACACCCACCACCTTCGTGGCATCGGGCGTGCGGCTGACCGGCGCGGTGAGCATCGCCGACGTGGAAAAAGCCCTGTCCCCCCGTTGACCCCGCTGACCCCCGCCATGCCCGCCGCCTCCGCGCCAGCCGCCGTCCACTACCGCATCACCGTTGACGACCCGCACGCCCACCGGTTCGGCGTCGCGCTCACCGTGCAGCGACCGATCAAGGGCCAGCGCCTGAGCCTGCCGGTGTGGATACCGGGCAGCTACCTGGTGCGCGAGTTCTCCCAGCACCTGCTGCCGCTGATTGCCGAGCAGGACGGCCACCCGGTGGCCCTGCGCCAGCTCAACAAGAACACCTGGCAGGCCGACTGCAAGTCGGGCCGCCCGCTGGTGCTGCGCTACCAGGCCTACGCCTTCGACCGTTCGGTGCGCACCGCCTTTCTCGAAGCCGACCGGGGTTTCTTCAACCCCACCAGCCTGTGCCTGCGGGTCCATGGCCAGGAAGACGCTCCCCACGAGCTGGACATCGCCGCCAACGGACACACCAGGGGCTGGTCGGTGGCCACCGGCCTGGCACCCGCCTCGGTCAAGCGCAACGGTTTCGGCACCTACCGCGCCGAAGGCTACGACGAACTGGCCGACAGCCCCTTCGAGCTCGGCGCGTTCTGGAGCGGCAGCTTCAAGGTGCGCGGTGTGCCGCACCGTTTCGTGGTCAGCGGCGCGGGAGCCTGGTTCGACGGCGAGCGGCTGCTGCGCGACACCCAGCGCATCGTCGAGGCACAGATGGCCTTCTGGCACGGTGAAAAAGGCAAGCCGCCTTTCGGCCGCTACGTCTTCATGCTCAACGTGACCGATGACGGTTATGGCGGGCTGGAGCACCGCCACTCCACCGCGCTGATCGCCCGCCGCGCCGACCTGCCGCGGCTGGACGGCAAACCCGAGACCGCGCTCAAGGCGGCGGACGGTTACACCACGCTGCTGGGCCTGATCAGCCACGAGTACTTCCACACCTGGAACGTCAAGCGCCTGCGCCCGGCCGAGTTCAAACGTTACGACTACGAACGCGAAAACCACACCGAACTGCTGTGGTTCTTTGAAGGCTTCACCAGCTACTACGACGATCTGCTGCTGCGCCGCGCCGGCCTGATTGCGCCGGCCGAGTACCTGACGCTGCTGGGCAAGACCGCCAACCAGGTGCTGCAGACACCGGGGCGCCAGGTGCAAAGCGTGGCCCAGGCGAGCTTCGACGCCTGGATCAAGTACTACCGCATCAACGAGAACACGCCCAACGCCACGGTGAGCTACTACACCAAGGGCGCGCTGGTGGCGCTGTGCCTGGACCTGACGCTGCGCGCGCAGGGCCGCGCCACGCTGGACGACGTGATGCGCGCGCTGTGGGCGCGCACCGGCGGCGGCCCGATGAAAGAGGCGGACCTCCGCGCGGTGCTCAGACAGCTGACCGGCCACGACCACGCCGACGACATCGCCGCCTGGGTGCACGAAACCGGTGAACTGCCGCTGCAAACCTTGCTCAAGGGAGTGGGCCTGAACGTGACAGAGGAACCCGCCGCACTGGCGCAGCGCCTGGGCCTGCGGGTGAGCGAAGGCGCCACCGGCATTGCCATCAAGAACGTGTTCAACGGCTCGGTGGCCGAGGCCGCCGGCCTGGCGCCGGGTGACGACTGGCTGGGTGTGGAGATGGGCGACGAGGCCTGGCGGGTCAACAAGCTCGACGAGGTGGCGTTCTACCTGGGCACGCGGCGCGAGCTGACCGCCCTGGTGTCGCGCGACAAGCGCCTGCTGCGCCTGCCGATGAAGTGGCCCGAGGCGCAGACCAGCCTGAAAGTCGCGCTGCCCACCGCCCCCTCCGATCACGCGCCCTGGAAATCCTGGATCGGCTGATCAGGCCCGGCGCAAGTCCACCACACGCTTGGCCTTGCCCATGCTGCGCTCCACCCCGCCCTCGGCTTTGAGCTCGATGGCCGCACTGCTGCCGATGTAGGCCTTGATGGCGTGCTCCAGCGCCTGGGCTGCGTTGCGCGCCTCCGGTGCATCGGGCGCCAGCCCTGCGCGGGTTTCCACCCGCACCGTCAGCGCGTCCAGCGGGCCGTCCTTGCTCAGCACACACTGGTAGTGGGCGCTGAGCGCGGGCAGCTTGAGGATCAACTCCTCGATCTGGGTGGGAAAGACGTTGACGCCGCGCACGATCATCATGTCGTCGCTGCGTCCGGTGATCTTGGCCATGCGGCGCATGGTGCGCGCGGTGCCGGGCAGCAGGCGCGTCAGGTCGCGCGTGCGGTATCGGATCACCGGCATGGCTTCCTTGGTGAGGCTGGTGAACACCAGCTCGCCCAGCTCGCCATCGGCCACCGGTTCGCCGGTTTCGGGGTTGATGATCTCGGGGTAGAAGTGGTCTTCCCAGATGGTGGGGCCGTCCTTGGTTTCCACACACTCGTTGGCCACGCCGGGGCCCATCACCTCCGACAGCCCATAGATGTCCACCGCGTCCATGCCCATGCGCACCTCGATGGCGCGGCGCATGTCGTTGGTCCAGGGCTCGGCGCCGAAGATGCCCAGGCGCAGGCTGCTCTCGGCCGGGTTCAGGCCCTGGCGCTCGAACTCGTCGGCGATGGCCAGCATGTAGCTGGGCGTGACCATGATGATGTCGGGCTTGAAGTCCTGGATCAGCTGCACCTGGCGCTCGGTCTGGCCGCCGCCGAAGGGCACCACGGTCAGGCCCAGGCGTTCGGCGCCGTAGTGCGCGCCCAGGCCACCGGTGAACAGGCCGTAGCCGTAGCTCACATGCACCAGGTCACCGGGTCGTGCACCGCTGGCACGGATGGAGCGCGCCATCAGCTGCGCCCAGGTGTCGATGTCTTTCTGCGTGTAGCCCACCACCGTGGGCTTGCCGGTGGTGCCGCTGGACGCGTGGATGCGCGCACAGCGCTGGCGCGGCACCGCAAACAGGCCGAAGGGGTAGTTGTCGCGCAGATCGGCCTTGGTGGTGAAGGGGAATTTCCTCAGATCGGCCAGGCTGCGGCAGTCGTCGGGGTGCACGCCGGCGGCATCGAACTTGGCACGGTAGACAGGGGAGTTGTCGTAGGCGTGCCGCAGCGTAGCTTGCAGCCGCTTGAGCTGCAGCGCACGAAGCTCGTCCACGCCGGCCTTTTCGATGGGCTCCAGGGGAAAGGCGTTCATGTGTCACTCCTCGGGGAAAACCGTGCCAGGAATCACCGCGCTCTTGCCGCGAAACATCGCCACGACCTCGCCACGCTGGTTGCTGACCTTCATGTCGTAGATGCCGTGGCGTCCGCTCAGGGTCTGCTCCACACCCTCGCAGGTCAGGACATCTCCGGCGTGCGCGGGGCGCAGGAATTCGATGCTGCAGCCCGCAGCCACCGCATTGCGGTTGTGGCTGTTGCAGGCGAAGGCGAAGGTGGAATCGGCCAGGGTGAAGATGAAGCCCCCGTGGCAGATCTGGTGGCCGTTGAGGTGCAGCTGCTGCACCGGCATGCGCATCACCGCGCGGCCCGGCTCGCAGGCCAGCAGCTCCATGCCCATGGTGTCCTTGCTCGCGGTGTCCACCGCGAACATGGTCTCGCCCACGCGGGCGGCGCGTTGCTCGGGCGTCATGTTCATTCGCCCCTGAACTGCGGCGGGCGCTTTTGCAGGAAGGCGCTCACACCTTCGATGTAGTCGTGCGTGCGGCCGAGCGCCGACTGCTGGTCACGCTCGGCATCCAGCTGCTCGTCCAGTGTGCGGTGGGTGCTCTCGCGCAGCACCTGCCGAGTGGCGACCAGCGCCTTTGTGGGCATCGCGGCCAGTCGCTCGGCCAGCGCCAGCGCAGCGGCCACGCAGTCGTCGGCCACGTCCCAGATCATGCCCCACTCCCTGGCCTGCGCGGCCGCCAGCTTGTCACCGGTCATGGCCAGTGCCATGGCGCGTGCCAGGCCCAGGCGCTGGGTCAGGAACCAGGTGCCACCGGCATCGGGTATCAGGCCGATCTTGCTGAAGGCCTGGATGAAACTCGCGCCCGGGGCGGCGATGGCGATGTCACAGGTCATGGCCAGCGACGCACCCGCGCCCGCCGCCACGCCATTGACCGCCGCGACGGTGGGCATGCGCAGGCCCTGCAGCCGGCGCACGGTGGGGTTGAAGGCCTGGTCGATGATGGGACCGGGGTCGGCGCGCTCCACCAGACCGGGGCCGGGCGCAAAGTCGAACTCGGCCAGGTCCGCACCGGCACAGAAGCCGCGCCCGGCTCCCGTGATGACCGCCGCGCGGATGTTGCGATCGGCCTCGGCGCGGTCCAGCGCGGCCCACAGGTCGTGGTGCATCTGCCGGGTGAAACTGTTGAGCGCCTGCGGGCGGTTGAGCGTGATCAGCGCCACGGCGCCACGCGCCTCAAACAGCACCGTGGCCTCTGCGGGGGATGCGGTCATTTGTGTCTCCTTGGGATGCAATCTATCATTAGCCGACCGTTTGGTCGGTTAATGTTTACCCTGACGGCTGGCCTATAGTGACCCCTTTCCTGCCGGCATTCCCATCCTGTCGACATCACGAGCGAGACACGCATGAGCAACACCCCTGAACTGATCCAGATCCGCACCGAAGGCCGCGTCGGCATCATCACCCTGAACAGGCCCAAACAGCTCAACGCCCTGAACGGCCAGCTCATGGACGAACTGGGCGCTGCACTCAAGGCCTTCGACGCCGACGACGGCATCGGCTGCATGATCCTGACCGGCAGCGAAAAGGCCTTTGCGGCCGGCGCCGACATCGGTGCCATGGCCACCTACACCTTCGCGGACGTCTACAAGGGCGACTACATCACCCGCAACTGGGAAACCATCCGCAGCATCCGCAAACCGGTGATCGCCGCCGTGAGCGGCTTCGCGCTGGGTGGCGGCTGCGAGCTGGCCATGATGTGCGACTTCATCATCGCCGCCGACAACGCGAAGTTCGGCCAGCCAGAGATCAAGCTGGGCATCATCCCCGGCGCCGGCGGCACGCAGCGCCTGCCGCGCGCGGTGGGCAAGTCCAAAGCCATGGATCTGGCCCTGACCGGCCGCATGATGGACGCCACCGAGGCCGAGCGCTCGGGCCTGGTGAGCCGCGTGGTGCCGCTGGACAAGCTGATGGACGAGGCCCTCGGCGCGGCGCTCACCATCTGCAACTTCTCCCAGATTGCGGTGATGGCGGCCAAGGAGTCGGTGAACCGCTCGTTCGAGGGCACGCTGAACGACGGCATCATGTTCGAGCGCCGCATGTTCCATGCCCTGTTCGCCACGGCGGACCAGAAAGAAGGCATGGACGCCTTCGTGAACAAGCGCGCCGCGAACTTCAAGCACCAGTGAAAACTGTTCTATAATGCGCGGCTTCGGTGGTATAGCTCAGTTGGTTAGAGCGCAGCATTCATAATGCTGATGTCCCAGGTTCAAGTCCCGGTACCACCACCAGACATCAACCCACAGTGCCCCGTGCACTGTGGGTTTTTCTTTGGGTGGGTTTGCTTCGGGTGGGTGGTCCACAGCGGCAACGGCGGCGGGCACCCCGATACCATTGGGGTCGTCCCTGAGCCGACGGCATGACCTCCCCCACGCTGACCTCCCCCGCACGCCCTTCGTGGCTGCCGCTGCCCACCCTCCTGCTGGGCTGGTGGTCGGGGCTGGGCGGCGCATGGCGGGCCGCGCTGATGGCCGTGTTGGCCATCGCCCTGGTCTGGTTCGGTGGCGAATGGGCGGGCCTGCGCGAGCGCGAGGCGCAGTGGGACAACCTGCGCCGCTCGGGCGAAGTGCAGGTCCTGGCGCTGCGTGGCGTGGCCACGCGCTACAGCTACCTGCCCCACACCGCCGCGCAGCACCCGCTGGTGAGCACACTGCTGCACCAGCCCGGCGCCCGACTGCTGCGCGAGGAAGCGAACGCTTACCTCGAAAGCATCAACCGCCAGGCGGGCTCCGATGCGCTGTACCTGATGGCCGCCGACGGCACCACGCTGGCCTCCAGCAACTGGAACACGCCGCGCAGCTTTGTGGACCAGAACTACGGCAACCGCCCCTACTTCAAGGACGCGATGCAGGGGCGTTCGGGCCGCTTCTACGGGGTGGGCAAGACCACCGGTGAACCGGGCCTGTTCTTTTCGGCGCCAGTGCGCGATGGCGGGCGCGTGCTGGGCGTGATCGCGGTCAAGGTCAGCCTGCAACCCGTCGTTGCCACCTGGGAGCAGCTGCGCGACCCGGTGCTGCTGCTGGACGAACGCGGCATCGCTTTCCTGGGCGCGCCGTCCTGGCTGTACAAGACCAGCCGCCCGCTGGAGGCCGCCGAGGTGCGCGCCGTGCAGTCCGTGGAGCAGTACGGCGCCAGCTGGCAACCCCGGGCCCTGCCCTGGGAAACCCACCGCCTGCGAGGCGAGCCGGGGCTGGACATCCGCACGCTGGAGGATTCACGGCAGTTCCTGGGCCTGTACGAGACCGTGCCCGAGCTCGACTGGACGCTGGTGCTGATGGCCGATCGCCAGGTGGTGACCCTCGCCCGGCAGCAGGCCTGGGCCTTGCTGTCGCTGGTGGCGGCGGTGCTGATCCTGGGCACGCTGTACTGGAACCTGCGCGAGCGCCGGCTGCGCGACACCCAGCAGGCGCAGGCCGACCTCGAACACCGAGTACGCGAGCGCACCCGCGAACTGCAACAGGAGCACGCGCTGCGCCAGTCGATGGAGGACTCCCTGCTGGTGGGCATGCGCGCGCGCGACCTTCAGGGCCGCATCGTCTATGTCAACGCCGCCTTCTGCGACATGGTGGGTTACCGGCGCGAGGAGCTGATCGGCCAGCTGCCGCCCTTCCCCTACTGGGACCCCGCCGACCTGGAGCGGCACTGGCAGACCAGCGACATGGCACTGGCCGGCCAGGCCGCCGCCACCGGCTTCGAATCGCGTCTGCGCCACCGCGACGGCCACGATGTGATCACCATGGTCTACACCGCCCGGCTGATCGACGGCAACGGCCAGCACACGGGCTGGATGAGTTCGGTGGTGGACATCACCGAGCAGAAAAAGGCGCAGGAACTGCAGCGCCAGCAGGAGGCGCAGCTGCAACGCGTGCAGCGGGTGGTGACGGTGGGAGAAATGGCCTCCACGCTGGCGCACGAGCTCAATCAGCCGCTGGGTGCGCTGGTCAACTACGCCTCCGCAGCCCGCGCCTTCGCAGCGCAGGGCAACACCGTGCTGCTGGATGACAGCCTGGCTGCGCTGTCGGCCCAGGCCCAACGCGCCGCCGATTTCGTGCACCGCATACGCCGCTGGGTGCGACAGCACCCCGAGCAATGGGAGAGCTGCGACCTGCGCGAGGTGATCGACCAGGCGCTGCACCTGCTGCTGCGCGCCGAGGCCCGTCGCCTGGGGGTGCCGCTGCGCGTGGAGGCCCACGCCATCGACCCGGTGGTCAGGGGAGACCGCGTGTTGCTGGAGCAGGTGGTGATCAACCTGGCGAACAACGCGCTGCAGGCCATGCAGGCAGCGGCCTCCCCGACGCCCGAGCTGGTGCTGCGCCTGAGCGAGACCACCGACGGCGTGCAACTCGCGGTGCTCGACCGCGGACCGGGCCTGCCGGCCGACCACGTGGAACGCCTGTTCGAGCCGTTCTACACCACCCGCTCCCAGGGCCTGGGCCTGGGTCTCAACATCTGCCGCAGCATCGCGGAAAGCCTGGGCGGCGCCCTGCAGGCGGACAACCGGCCCGGCGGCGGCGCGGTGTTCACCCTGACCCTGCCCCGGGCCACCCCTGAGGAGCGCACATGAGCACCCCAGCGCCCACGCTGTACGTGGTGGACGACGACGACGCCGTGCGTGGCAGCTACGGAGCGCTGTTCCTGTCGCGCGGCCACGTGGTGCGCGCCTTTGCCGATGGCGCATCGTTCCTCGCGGCCGCCGACCACACCCAGGCCGGCTGCGTGCTGCTGGACCTGCGCATGGACGGCCTGAGCGGCCTGCAGGTGTTCGACGAACTGCTGGCACGGCACAGCTTCATCCAGACCGTGTTTCTCTCCGGCCACGGCGAGCTGCCCTCGGCGGTGGAGGCGGTGCGGCGCGGCGCCTTCGACTGGCTGCAAAAGGGCTGCGACGACGAGCGGGTGCTGTCCACCGTGGCACAGGCGATGCAGCGCTCGGTGGCGGCAACGGTGGAACACCGCTCGCGCGCGGCCGTGCAGGCGCGCTGGGAGCGGCTCACACCGCGCGAGAAGGAAGTGGCCCTGCTGCTGGCCCAGGGCCTCACGGCCAAAGAAGCCGTGCGGGCCATGGAGGAGCGCAGCGGCGGCGAGCGCGCGATCGAACCCCGCACGCTGGACGCCCACCGCGCCAAGATTTTCATCAAGCTGGACATCCGCTCGACGCACGAGCTGGGCATGCTGATCGGCCGGTTCGATCTGACCTGAACGCGCCATGGACGCCCCCGCCACCAACCCTCACCGCTCGCGCGTCGCCCGCGTGCTGCTGGGAGCGGCCGGCCTCATTTCGCTCGCGCTGGGCGTGGTGGGCATCTTCCTGCCGGGCCTGCCCACCACGGTGTTCGTGCTGATCGCGGCGGCCTGTTTCGCCAAGGCCTCACCGCGCCTGCACCAGTGGCTGCTGGAGCACCGCCTGTTCGGCCCCCTGGTGCGAGACTGGGAACAGCACCGCAGCCTGACCCGCCGCACCAAGGCGGTGGCCGTGGGGTCGATGTCGGTGATGGTGGGCGTCTCGGCGTTGTGGTTCTTTGCCGGGCGGCCGCTGATGCAGGGCCTGCTGCTCGTGCTGGGCGCCATCGGTGCCGTCGTGGTGCTGCGCATCCCCACACGCCCGCGCTGAGCGCACGGGCCGGGGCCGCATCAGACGGAGGCTTCCACCCGGTTGCGCCCCTGTGCCTTGGCGCGGTAGAGCGCCGCATCGGCCTGACGGATCAGGGACTCGGCGTCGGTGGCGTCCTGCGGCGCCTCGGCCACGCCCACCGAAATGCGCACCGGCACCGGGAGCGTGCCGGTGTTCAGCTCCAGAGCGGCCACGCGCCGGCGGATCGCCTCGGCGCGCTCCCTGGCGGCGTCCAGCGGCATGTTGGGCAGCACCAGGACAAACTCCTCGCCCCCGTAACGGCAGGCGATGTCGCCGGCGCGCAGCGCGGTGCCCAGCACCTGGGCCACCGCCACCAGCACTGTGTCGCCGAAGGGGTGGCCGTGGGTGTCGTTGATGCGCTTGAAGTGGTCGATGTCGATCATCATCAGCGCCAGCGGCATGCCGTCGCGCGCACAGCGGGCGAACTCGCGGTCTATGGTGGCGGCCAGGTAGCGGCGGTTGTAGAGGCCGGTCAGGTGGTCGCGGTCCACCTCGGCCTTGAGCTGGGTCTGCAGCAACTGGATTTGCGCGAGCTGCGACTGCAAGGCCTTCTCGTTCTGGTGCAGCTGCTCGCGCACACGCTGCAGCGTCACCGTGCGCCGGTACGCACTCAGGCCATACAGCACCAGATAGAACGACAGACACACGATGGACAGCAGCGACACCACGAGGCTGGTGTCGGGCGCGAAGCGCAGGCCGGTGAACGGCAGTACCAGCAGCACCCCCAGCACGTGCAGGCCGGCGGCCTTGGCCACACCCTTGGCGCCCTCGAAGGCCGCCAGATTGATAGCTGGCCCGATGGCAAACAGGAAGGCAATCCACAGCGGAAAGCCCAGGGCAGCCGACCACGCGCCCAGCACGAAAGCATCCAGCCGCATGTGGTTGAGCTCGGCGGCCAGCGGGTGGGTCGCGTGGCGCGCCCGCCAGTAGACGGCATGCGGGTAGACCAGGAATTGCAGCGCCAGCGCCACCCCGACCCAGGTGGCGGGTGCCTGGGGCGCCAGGTGCAGGGCCACCAGCAGGCACAACAGCGCCCACGAGATCGTGCGGTTGCGGTGGTTCATGCGAACCACCCAATGGACTTCGGGCGGGTTCGGCGACGTCTGGTCGGGCGGCATGGCGGCCGACATTGTCGCCGCAGCACCGGAATATGCAAAAAATGCGCGAGCGCAGCGTCAGGGCAATGTGCTGGCGAAGGTCTCCAGCGCCGACAGCGAAGGCAGCACGGCGGTGAATTTCAGCCCCTCACGCTGCAGACAGCCGCGCAGCCCGGCGTCCACGGCACGGGCCTGCTCCTCGTCCTGCAATCGGCCGGAGTGCACATAGGGTCGCTCCGGGTCGCGCTGCACCAGCACGTTGATGCTGTCGAAGGCCTTGTGCCAGGCCAGTATCTGCTTGCGCGTCTTGGCCACGTCGCAGATGTTGTCGACATAGGTCTCGTTGTAGTAGAGCAACTGCGGCAGCGAGCACTCGGTGACCAGGTACTGCACCTGCCCATCGAGGATGCTCAGCATGCGGAACTGCTGCTGGGCGATCAGGTACTGGTTGCGCAGCGCCTCGAAGTCCTTTTGCCAGACCAGCGACTTGGCGTAGTCGGGCACGGTTTCCACGGTCTTGTGGCGCAGGTGCAGGTTGAGCACGATGGCCGACGAGTAGAGCGACTTGTTGCTGCCCGGCCCACCGATGATGTTGATGACCTTGGTGGGGTACATGCGCATGCGGTTTTCGGGCAGGCCCTCGGGCACGTAGGTATATCGCACGGTCATTGAACGCTCCTTGGCGGCGGTCTGCCACAACGGCCCTCGCAGGGCCTGGCCCAGCGTAACCGGGCCGGGCGCACACCACAAGGTGTCGCCAGGTGGCACCCGACACGAAGCATGTCCCTGCATGGCGCTGCGCGGGCTCTTCTCCTATTCCGATTTGTCTGGCTAAATACCGGCGTGCCGCGCGACAAGCGGACTCAACAAAAAAAGTGGAAAGGTGAGGAATGGAAACCACAACCATGAGCCTGCGGGCCAAACTGCTTCTGTGGGTCGCCGCCATCGTGCTGGCGGGATTTGCGATCACCGTGGCATTCGTGACCACCCAGGCCGCCAGCGCGCAGCGGCACACCACCCTGAGCTACGCACAGGAACTGGCAGGACGCCAGGCCAGCGACATCCGCAAACGGCTCGAGGAAGGCATGGTGGTTTCGCGCGTGCTGGCACATGCCCTGGGCGAGCTCAAGGCCAAAGGCAAGACCGAGCGCGGCGCCGCCAACGACCTGCTGCGCGGCACGCTCGCCGGAAACCCGCGGCTGCTGGCCGTGTGGAGCGGCTGGGAGCCCAACGCCTTTGACGGCCGCGACAGCGAGTTCGCCAACACCGAACTGCACGACGCCACCGGGCGCTTCATGTCCTACTGGAACCGGGGCAGCGGCAAGCTGCTGTCCGAGGTGCTGGTGGACTACGACACCCCCGGCGCCGGCGATTACTACCTGGCGGCCAAACGCTCCGGCAAGGAAACGCTGATGGAGCCTTACATCTATCAGGTCGCGGGCAAACCGACACTGATCACGACGATGACGGTGCCCATCATCGTGGGCGGCCAGTTCGTGGGCACCGCCGGCATCGACTTCGCACTGGCCGACCTGCAGGAGCTGGTGGGCGGCATCAAGATCCTGGAAGTCGGTCACGCCAGCCTGATCTCCAACACCGGGCTGTTCGTGGGTGACCGCGATGCCGCCAACGTGGGCAAACCCATGGAAACCGGCGGCGAATTCGACCGCGCGCGCGAGGCCATCCGTGCGGGTCAGCCCCTTCAGATCGAGGTACAAGACCCCGAACGGGGCGCCGTCATCCAGGTCTACGTCCCGTTGCAGGTGGGCGAGACCACCAACCCCTGGTCCTTCCGCGCCCAGGTGCCTGAGAGCAAGATCATGGAGGCCGTGCGCCGCCTGCAGTGGACGGCCATCGTGCTCGCCGCGCTCAGCATCGTGGTGGTCTCGGCCGTGCTGGCGATGGCGCTGGAGCGGCTGGTGATCCGTCCCATCGGCGGTGAGCCGCGAGAGGCTGCTGCGCTGGCCAAACGGGTGGCCGGCGGCGACCTGACCCGACCGGTGACCCTGCGGGCAGGTGACAGCTCCAGCCTGATGGCCGGCCTGCAGCACATGCAGCAAAGCCTCAGCGGCGTGGTGGACCGGGTGCGCCAGGGCGCACACGGCGTGGCCACCGCCAGCAGCGAGATATCGCAGGGCAACCACGACCTGTCCGGACGAACGGAAAACCAGGCCAGCGCGCTGGAAGAGACCGCCGCATCCATGGAGCAACTCACCGGCGCCGTGCGACAGAACGACGACACCGCACGCCAGGCCAACCAACTGGCTCAGGAGGCCACACGCGTGGCCAGCGAAGGGGGTGCGGTGGTGCAGCAGGTGGTACACACCATGCGCGATATCCACACCAGTTCCAGCCAGATCGCGCAAATCATCAGCGTCATCGACGGCATCGCGTTCCAGACCAACATCCTGGCGCTCAACGCGGCGGTGGAGGCCGCGCGCGCCGGTGAGCAGGGTCGCGGTTTTGCGGTGGTGGCCGGCGAAGTGCGCAGCCTGGCGCAGCGCAGCGCCGAAGCGGCCAAGGACATCAAACGCCTGATCGACAGCAGCGTCGAGCGCGTCAACGCCGGTACCTCGCTGGCCGACCAGGCAGGCACCTCCATGGAGTCGGTTGTGAGCGCCATCCGCCGGGTCACCGACCTGATGGGCGAAATCAGCAGCGCCAGCAGCGAGCAGTCGACCGGTGCGCAGCAGATCAGCGAAGCGATCAGCCAGATGGACCAGGTCACCCAGCAGAACGCCGCCCTGGTGGAAGAGATGGCCGCTGCGGCCACCAGCCTCAAGGGTCAGGCCGACGACCTGGTGCAGGCGGTGTCGGTGTTCCGTCTGGCCAACGATCACACCCCCCGGCTGGGCCACTAGGACTCCCGGGATGGACGCGGGGGGCGCACGCACTTCAGCCCCCCTGAAAGCACCGCCGCCACCGATGCCGGAAAATAGGCGGCTTTTCCGCTGTCGATCCGATCCGCCATGCCGCTGTCCATTCCCGCGCCCCGCCGCCACCTGCACACCCGCCGCACCGAATTCCAGGGCTACCTGCGCGACGACGGCCTCTGGGACATCGAAGGCCACCTGAGCGACACCCGCACCTACGGTTTCGAGTCGAGCGAGCGCGGCCCCATGCCGCCCGGCACGCCGGTGCATGGCATGTGGGCGCGGCTCACGGTGGACAACGACATGCGCATCGTGGCCGCCGAAGCCCGCATGGACCACACGCCGTTTGGCACCTGCGTACAGGCCGAGCCCTCGCTGCAGGGCCTGGTGGGGGCCACCCTGGGTGCCGGCTGGCGCAAGACCATCGCCCAGGCCATGGGCAACGTGGCTGGCTGCACCCACATGCGCGAGCTGCTGTTCAACATGGCCACCGCGGCCTACCAGACCATCTGGCCCTGGCGCGAACACGAGCGCCTGCGCGAAGGTTTGCCCCGACCCGAAGCCAGCGGTCCACCGCCCCACCTGGGCCAGTGCGTGACCTGGGCCTGGGACAGTCCGGTGACACAACGCGTGGAGCCGCTCTTCTACCGCGCGCCTGCAGCCCGCGAAACTACCCCGCCCGTAAAATGACGGCCTTGCCCGGCCGCTTGCCCACAGGCGCGGCCGATCTCTTCAACAGCCTCTGGACAGATACCATGAACCGCTGTGTCGCTGTGCGCCTGCTCGCACTGGTTTTTGTGCTTCCCCTTGGCCTGGCCCACGCCCAGGTCCGCAACTTCCCCGAAAAAGCCCTGCGTGGCCAGTTCGAGATCGTGCAGGTGCCCGAAGTGCGCATCAACGGCGAGATCACCCGCCTGTCGCCGGGTGCGCGCATCCGCAACACCAGCAACCTCATCGTCATGCCCAACACCCTGCTGGGCCAGCAGCACACGGTCAACTACGTGCGCGAGCTCAACGGCTACGTGCACGAGGTCTGGATACTGACGCCAGAGGAAGCCCAGGAAAAACGCGCCACCGAAGGCACCGTGCGCAACTTCCGATTCGCCTCCGAGCAGTGAGGCGGCAGGGAGCGTGACCATGAGCAAAAAAGTCTTCATCAAGACCTTCGGCTGCCAGATGAACGAGTACGACTCGGACAAGATGGCCGACGTGCTGGGCGCCGCCCAAGGCTACGAACCCACGCAGGATGTGGAAGAAGCCGACCTGATTCTCTTCAACACCTGTTCGGTGCGCGAGAAAGCGCAGGAAAAGGTGTTCTCCGACCTCGGCCGTGTGAAACACCTCAAACAAAAGGGTGTGCTGATCGGCGTGGGTGGCTGCGTGGCCAGCCAGGAAGGCGACGCCATCATCAAGCGTGCGCCCTTCGTGGACGTGGTGTTCGGTCCGCAGACCCTGCACCGCCTGCCCGAACTGCTGAGCCAGCGCGCCGCGCTGGACCGGCCTCAGGTGGACATCAGTTTCCCCGAGATCGAGAAGTTCGACCACCTGCCGCCAGCGCGGGTGGAGGGTGCAAGCGCCTTCGTCTCCATCATGGAAGGCTGCTCCAAGTACTGCAGCTACTGCGTGGTGCCCTACACACGTGGCGAAGAGGTGAGCCGCCCCTTCGAGGATGTGCTGGTGGAAGTGGCCGGCCTGGCCGACCAGGGCGTTCGGGAAGTGACCCTGCTGGGCCAGAACGTCAACGCCTACCGCGGCAAGATGGGCGAAACGGCCGAGATCGCCGACTTCGCCCTGCTGCTGGAGTACGTGGCCGACATCCCGGGCATCGAGCGCATCCGCTACACCACCAGCCACCCCAACGAGTTCACGCCCCGGCTGATCGAGGCCTACGCGCGCGTGCCCAAGCTGGTGAGCCACCTGCACCTGCCGGTGCAGCATGGCTCGGACCGCATCCTGATGGCGATGAAACGCGGCTACACCGCGATGGAATACAAAAGCACGATCCGCAAGCTGCGCGCCATCCGGCCCGAGCTGGCCTTGAGCAGCGACTTCATCGTGGGTTTCCCCGGTGAGACCGAAGAAGACTTCCAGAAGATGATGAAGCTCATCACCGATGTCGGCTACGACACCAGCTTCAGCTTCATCTTCAGCCCGCGCCCCGGCACGCCGGCAGCCAACCTGCCCGACGACACGCCCCACGAGGTCAAGCTCAAGCGGCTGCAGCACCTGCAGGCCACCATCGAGGAGAACGTGCGCCGCATCAGCGCCAGCCGCGAAGGCACGGTGCAGCGCATCCTGGTGGAAGGACCCTCGCGCAAGGACGCCAGCGAGCTGATGGGCCGCACCGAGTGCAACCGCGTCGTCAACTTCCCCGGCGGTCCGCAAGCGGCCCGTCTGGTGGGGCAGATGGTGGACGTGCGCATCACGCAGGCCCTGTCGCACTCGCTGCGTGGCGAGGTGCTGCTCAAGGAACCGGCCTGACCCTCCGCGGCCAGGCCGGACGCGCACCCGCTTACTTCTTCGCGCGGATACGACCCAGCTCGGCCTGGGTCTCGTTCCACAGGTCCATACCCACGCTGGTGGCGATGCCGGCGTTCACGCGGGTGAGGCGGTCGCGCATGCGCGCGGCCTCGGTGGGCGTCAGTTCGTTGACCTGCATGCCCTTGCCCTTGAGGTCGGCCAGCGCCTTGGCGGCCTCGTCGCGGGTGTCCTTGCGCTCGAAGTCGCGGCTCTTCTTCGCGGCGTCCAGCAGCACCTTCTGCTCATCCTTGGAGAGGCCGTCCCACCACTTCTTGCTCACCAGCACGATCCACGGGCTGTAAACGTGGTTGGTCACGGTCAGGTACTTCTGCACCTCGTAGAACTTGCTCGAAAGGATGGTGTTGTAGGGGTTCTCCTGACCATCGACCGTTTTGGTCTCGAGCGCGGTGAACAGCTCGGAGAACGGCAACGGCACGGCGTTCGCACCCAGCGTCTTGAAACTCTCGAGGAACACGTTGTTCTGCATCACGCGCAGCTTGATGCCGTCCATGTCCTCCACCTTGGTCACGGCGCGCTTGTTGTTGGTCAGGTTGCGAAAGCCGTTCTCCCAGTAGACCAGGCCCACCAGGCCTTTCTCCTGCAGCTTGTCCATCACCTTCTGGCCCACCGGGCCGTCGAGCAGCGCATCGGCTTCCTTGGCGCTGCCGATCAGGAAGGGGGTGTCCCACAGCGCCATTTCCTTGGTGATGCCCACCAGCGTGGCGGTGGAGCCCACCATCATTTCCTGGGCGCCGCCGATCAGGGCCTGCTGCATCTGCACGTCAGAACCCAGCGCGGCGGCGCCGACGGCGCGCACGCGCATCTTGCCACCCGAGGTCTTCTCGACCTCGTCGGCGAACACCTTGACCGCGCGGCCCTGGTTGGACTGCTCGTTGAGGCCATAGCCAAAGCGGATCAGGCGCGGCTTGATGTCCTGCGCGAGCGCGGCATAGGGCGCGGCGAACGCAGCCACGGCGGCAGCGGCCAGAACGGTACGACGGATCAGTTTCATGGAGTGTCTCCTGGTTGGGGGATAAGAAATAAGCTTCAGCGCAGCCACGCCACGGGCGCGATGACGATCTGCGGGAAGGCGACGAACAGCAGCAGGATGCCGAGGTAGACGACGAGGAAGGGGTTGACCCCCCGGATCACCTCGTCCAGGCGCATGCGGCCCACGCCGGCCACGACGTTGAGCACCGTGCCCACCGGCGGCGTGATCAGGCCAATGGTCCCGTTGAGCACGAACATCAGGCCGAAGTACACCGGGTCGATGCCGGCCTTGACCGCGATGGGCAGCATCACCGGCGCGAAGATCAGGATGGTGGGCGTGAGGTCCAGTGCGGTGCCGACGACCACCAGCACCAGCATCATCACGAGCATGAGCAGCTTGGGGTTTTCGGCCAGACCGCCGAGCCAGCCGGTCAGCACGTTGGGCAGGTCAGCCAGCGTGACCATGTAGCTGGCCACCTGGGCGCCCGCACACAGGAACATCACGATGGCGGTGGTCTTGGCCGCGCGTGCCAGCACGGCGTGCAGCTGGGCCCAGGTCAGCTCGCGGTGGATCAGCATGGCCACCACCAGGGCGTAGAAGGCCGCGACCACGGCCGCTTCGGTGGGCGTGAACACGCCGGTCTTCATGCCGCCGATGATGATCACCGGCATGAGCAACGCCCAGAAGGCCTTGGCGGTGGCGCGCAGACGGCCCGAGAACGGCACCGGGTCATCCTGCTTCACGTTCAGGCGGCGGCATTCGATGCTCCACGCGATCACCAGGCCCAGCGCCATGATGATGCCGGGCACGATGCCCGAGATGAACAGCTGCGAGATGGATGTGTTGGTGGTGACGCCGTAGATCACCAGCGGCATGGAGGGCGGGATGATGGGCGCGATGATGCCGCCGGCCGCCATCAGGCCCGCCGAGCGGCCCATGGGATAGCCGTGGGCCCGCATCATGGGCAGCAGGATGGTGGCCAGCGCCGCCGTGTCGGCCAGCGCCGAGCCGCTCATGCTGGCCATCAGCATGGCCGCACCGATGGTGACGAAACCCAGGCCGCCACGGATGTGACCGACCCAGGCACGCGCCATCTCGATGATGCGCCGGCTGATGCCGCCAGCATTCATCAGTTCGCCAGCCAGGATGAAGAAAGGCACGGCCAGCAGCGGGAAACTGTCCACGCCGGCCACCAGGTTCTGGGCCAGCAGCTGGGTATCCCAGAAATCCAGCGTCCAGGCCATGCCGGCGCCCGTGAGCACCAGCGCAAAGGCCATGGGCACGCCCATGCCCATGAACACCACCATGCCCAGGCAGAAAACGATGAAGGCTTGTGCTTCCGGTGTCATCGCTCACTCCACCTCGGACTCGTGGCCAAAATCGGGCAGCCGCCCGCGCGCCAGATTGACCAGCGCCATCAGGCCCATGGCCGCAGCGCTCAGAAAGGCCGGCAACGGCAGCAGCGCGATGGGGTAGCCCATCACCACGCTGTGGCTGCCCAGGCCCACCACCACCTGCTGCCAGGCGCCCCAGGCCACCATGGCGCAGGCAACCGCCACCAGGGCGTGGATGAGGCGAGCCACCCAGGGCATGAAGGCCCGGTGGCGCAGCGGCCTCAGCAGCGCGGTGAAGGCCATGTGCTCGCCGCGCGCGTACGCGGCGGTGGCGCCGATGAAGACCATCCAGACAAACAGCAGGCGCGAGAGTTCCTCGCTGGCCGTCACGCCGCTGCCAAAGCCGTAGCGCAGCACCACGTTCACAAATACGGCCAGGGCCATCACCCCCAGGCAGGCCGCCATGAGGTGGCTGGCCAGGGCCTGGAATCGGGTCGGTTGTTCCATGTTCAGGCCTCCACCCGCTCGCCACCCAGCCAGCGCGCCACGTCATCCGTCAGGGCATCCAGGGGCAGGGTCGCATCCACGCGCAGCACGCCGGGCTCTGCGCTGGGGTCTTCCAGCGTCTGGAACTGGCTGGCCACCAGACTGGGCGGGAAGATGTGGCCGGGGCGAGCCGCCACCCGTTCGCGTGCGGTCGCCGGCTCGATGGCCATGAACGCGAAACGCAGGCCGGGCACGGCGGCACGCAGGCGCTCGCGGTAGGCGCGCCTCAGCGCCGAGCAGGTCAGCACCACGCCAGTGGTTTCAGCCGCCATCAGCTGGCCCAGCCGGTCCAGCCAGCCCTCGCGGTCGGCGTCGGTCAGGGGCACGCCCTCGCGCATCTTGCGCACGCTGTCGGGCGCGTGGTAGTCGTCGCCCTCGATCAGCCGCCAGCCCAGGTGCCGGGCCACGGCCTGCCCCAGGCTGGACTTGCCACAGCCAGCCACCCCCATCACCACCAGGTGGCGGGCGTCGACCGAAGATTTGGTAGCGCTATCCATAGAAGTCAAAAAGAGGGCAACCCCTTTTTCTGCTGTCAAAATCGGGTTGCCGGGTGGATCGTTACCGGTACAAACCCTAAATGGCTTGAGCCGATCGATTGGTAGCGCTATCCTACCGCAACCCCTCACCCCAACATTCAGGGATAACCCTTGCCTGACTCCCAACGCCGGCGCCGTTCCAGCGGCCGAGTGACCCTCAGCGACGTGGCCCGTGCCGCTGAAGTGAGCCCCATCACCGCCTCGCGCGCCTTGCGGGGCGAACGCGGTGTGGCTCCGGAGCTGGTGGCCCGAGTCCAGGAGGCCGTGCAACGCCTGGGCTACGTGCCCGACCCGGCCGCCCGCGCGCTGGCCTCGCAGCGCAGCACCCAGGTACCGGTGCTGGTGCCCATGTTGTCCAACACCCTGTTCGTGGACGTGCTCGAAGCGGTGCACCGCACGCTGTTCCCGGCCGGTTTCCAACCGCTGATCGGTGTGACCCACTACGACGCCCAGGAAGAGGAGCAGCTGCTGCGCAGCTACCTGGCGCTGCGCCCCGCCGGCCTGCTGGTGACGGGCTTTGACCGCACCGAGGCGGCCCGCCAGCTGATCGCCGCCAGCGGCGTGCCCTGTGTGCACCTCATGGAGGTGACCGATGCGCCCCAGGTCTACTGCGTAGGGTTCTCGCAGCAGGCGGCGGGAGCTGCCATCACCGAACACCTGCTGTCGCGCGGGCGCCGGCGCATCGCCTTCATTGCGGCACAGCTCGACCCGCGCACGCTGCAGCGCGCCGAGGGCTACCGCCAGTGCCTGCGGGCGGCTGGCCTGCACGACCCCAAGCTGGAGCTGCTCAGTGCCTCGCGTTCCTCGCTCGCACTCGGGGCCGAGCTGCTGGAGCGCCTGCTGCGCGAGCAGCCCGACGTGGACGCCGTCTTCTTCTGCAACGACGACCTGGCCCAGGGCGGACTGCTGGCCGCACACCGCCTGGGGGTGGCCGTACCGCAGCGCCTGGCGGTGGCCGGCTTCAACGACCTGGCCGGCAGCGACCACATGCTGCCACCACTGACCACCGTGCGCACGCCGCGCTGGGCCATTGGCGAAGCGGGGGCCCGGATGCTGCTGCAGCTGATGCGTGGCGAAAACCCCGCCGAGCACAGCGTACGCCTGACCTATCAGGTGGTGGCACGGGCCAGCACATGAAACCGGATGCACATCCAATTGCCATCCAATAGGTAACTAAGTTACATTACCGGCATGAACCAGCCACCCCAAGAACCCCTGGACATCGTCATCTTCGGCGGCGCCGGCGACCTCTCGCTGCGCAAGCTCATCCCAGCGCTCTACATGGCCCACCTGCACGGCAGCCTGCCCGCCAGCTGCCGCATCGTCGGTGTGGGGCGTCAGACCTGGTCGGCGGCCGAATACGCGACCTTCCTCAGCGAACGCGCCCGCCCCTTCGTGGCCGAGGGTGCCATGGACCCCACCGCCTGGGGCAGCTTTGTCGAACGGCTGGATTTCGCAACGGTGGATGCCACCCAGCCCGAGAGCTTCGCGGCCCTGCAGCGCAGCTGCGCCCGCTCGGCCCGGCGGGTCTATTACCTCGCCACCGCACCCAGCCTGTTCGCGCCGATCTGCCAGCAGCTGTCCTCGCACGGCCTGATCGACGAACGCGCCCGCGTGGTGCTGGAAAAACCCCTGGGCCACGACCTCGAATCCGCACAGGCCATCAACGACGAGGTGGCTCGCCACTTCGCCGAGCAGCAGATCTACCGCATCGACCACTACCTGGGCAAGGAGACGGTGCAGAACCTCATGGTCCTGCGCTTTGGCAACGCCATCTTCGAGCCGCTCTGGCGCGCGCCCAACATCCGCAGCGTGCAGATCACCGTGGCCGAAAGCGTGGGGGTGGGCAGCCGGGCAGGCTTCTACGACCACACCGGCGCGCTGCGCGACATGGTGCAGAACCACCTGCTTCAGCTGCTGTGCATCGTGGCCATGGAAGCACCGATCTCGCTCAATCCCGACGACGTTCGCGACGAGAAGCTGCGCGTGCTGCGCTCGCTCAAGGCCCTGTCGCTGTCCGACATACAGCGTGACACCGTGCGCGGCCAGTACACCGCCGGCAACGTGGGGGCCGAGGCCGTGCCCGGTTACCTGCAGGAAGCCGATGTGCCCGCCGGCAGCCCGACCGAAACCTTTGTCGCGCTCAAGGCCCACGTCAACAACGCCCGCTGGGCCCATGTGCCCTTTTTCCTGCGCACAGGCAAGCGCATGCAGCGCCGCCGTAGCGAAATCATCATCGAGTTCGACGAACTGCCGTTTTCGGTCTTCTCGGGCCAGCCCGGCTCGCATCCCAACCGCCTGGTGATCGGCCTGCAGCCCGAGGAATCCATACAGCTGCAGGTGATGGTCAAGGAGCCCGGCAGCGGCATGAAGATGCAGCGCGTGGACCTCAACCTCGACCTGCAGTCCACCTCGCGCCAGCGCCGCCCCGAGGCCTACGAACGCCTGCTGATGGACGTGGTCAACGGCAAGCTCACCCACTTCATGCGGCGCGACGAACTGGAAGCCGCCTGGCGCTGGGTCGACCCCATCGTCAGGGGCTGGCAGGAGCTGGCCATGGCACCCAAGCCCTACCCGGCCGGCAGCTGGGGCCCCGCTGCCAGCTCGGCCCTGATGGCACGCGAAGGCCTGACCTGGTTCGAGGAAGCCTGATATGAGCACCCCCCCGAAGCGCCTGCGGCGCCTCCCCCTCAAGGGGGCGACACTGGCGGCCTGGCAAAGCCGGCTTCGCAGTGTCCCCGGCTTGACCGTTACACACCTGCAGGGTGCCGTGCATGCCCGCCACCATTGATCATCCGCACGCCAGCGCCTCCGCGCTCGCGGCCGACATTGCCGCGCGGCTCCAGGAGGCCCTGGCAGCCCGTGGCGGCGCGCTGCTGCGGGTGTCCGGCGGGCGTTCGCCGGTGGCGCTGTTCGAGCACCTGCGCGAGCTCCCGCTGGACTGGTCCCGCGTATCCGTGCAGCTGGTTGATGAGCGCCTGCTGCCCGAGGGCCACGCCGAGCGCAACGAGACCCTGCTGCGCGAACACCTGCTGCGCGGCCCGGCCGCCTCTGCCACCCTGCTGCCTCTGGATGACACCCACGCCGCACTGGTGGCCGACGTGACCGTGCTCGGCATGGGCGAAGACGGCCACACCGCCTCGCTCTTCCCCGGTGCACCCGGCGTGGCCGCCGCACTGAACCCCAATGCCGCACCCGCCGTGGTGCGGCTCGTACCCACCAGGGCGCCCCACGAGCGCCTGAGCCTCAACCTGGCTGCTCTGCTGGGCAGCCGGCACACCGTGCTGTCCATCGCCGGCCCGGCCAAACAGGCCATCTACGAACGCGCCCGTACCGCGCCCGATGCGGCGCTGCCCATTTCCCTGGTACTGCACCACACCACCACACCGGTGGCCGTGTGGCAGGCCGACTGACCATGAACACGCCTCCCCTGCACCCCACGCTGAAGTCCGTCACCGAACGGATTGCCGAACGCAGCCGCGACAGCCGCGCCGATTACCTCGCCATGGTGGCGCGCTCGCGCAAGCCCGGCCCCTACCGCCAGGCCATGGGCTGCGCCAACGCGGCCCACGCCTGGGCCGCCATGCCTGCCAATGACAAGCTCACGCTGCGAACGGCACGCGCACCCAACCTGGGCATCGTCAACGCGTACAACGACATGCTCTCGGCCCACCAGCCCTACGAGCACTACCCCGAGCAGATCCGCCAGGCGGCTCGCGCCGCTGGTGCCACCGCCCAGGTGGCCGGGGGCGTGCCGGCCATGTGCGACGGCGTGACGCAGGGCTACGAGGGCATGGAGCTGTCCCTGTTCTCGCGCGACGTGATCGCCCTGGCCACCGCCGTCTCGCTGTCGCACAACGTGTTCGATGCGGCGCTGTGCCTGGGCATCTGCGACAAGATCGTGCCCGGCCTGCTGATCGGCGCACTGCAGTTCGGCCAGCTGCCGGTGGTGTTCGTGCCTTCAGGTCCCATGACCTCGGGCCTGCCCAACGACGAAAAGGCCAAGGTGCGCCAGCTGCACGCACAAGGCAAGATCGGCCGCGACGAGCTGCTCAAGGCCGAGGAAGCGGCCTACCATGGCGCAGGTACCTGCACCTTCTACGGCACGGCCAACTCCAACCAGATGCTGATGGAGATCATGGGTCTGCACCTGCCTGGTGCCTCGTTCGTGAACCCGCAGACCACGCTGCGCCCGCTGCTCACGCAAGCCGCCGTGCAGCGCGCGGTGGCCATGGCCACCGACGGCCCCACGCTGTCCGACGTCGTCAGCGAAAAGTCCATCGTCAACGCCCTGGTGGGCCTGCTGGCCACCGGTGGCTCCACCAACCACACCCTGCACCTCGTGGCCATGGCGCGTGCGGCGGGCATCCTGATCGACTGGGACGATTTCGCCGAACTCTCGGCCGTGGTGCCGCTGCTGGCGCGCATCTACCCCAACGGCACCGCCGACGTGAACCACTTCCACGCAGCCGGTGGCATGGGTTTCCTGATCCGCGAGCTGCTGTCGGCCGGTCTGCTGCACCCTGACGTAGCCACCGTGACGGGCCAGGACCTGACCGCCTACGCGCAGGAACCCTGGCAGGACGGCGACCGGCTGGCCTGGCGTCCCGCGCCCGCCACCTCGGGTGACACCAGCGTGCTGCGTGGGGTGGAAAACCCTTTCAGCACCGATGGCGGCCTCAAGCTGCTGCAAGGCAACCTGGGGCGCTCGGTGGTCAAGATTTCCGCCGTCAAGCCCGAACACCGCCACGTGCGCGCGCCCGCCGTCGTGGTCGAGAGCCAGCAGGCTCTGCAGGAGCTGTTCAAGCAAGGCCAGCTGGAACGCGATTTCGTGGCCGTGGTGCGCTACCAGGGCCCTCGCGCCA
>CALRLO020000013.1:0-92460 GCA_943368755.1 Synechococcus sp. UW140
CCCGACTACATGATGATGGGTGAACGCGGCATGGCCGATATGGGGGAGATGCAGATGCCCATCCCCGACAACACGGCTCCCATGATGACCGGAACAGGGCAGTTCGGCCCGCTGGAGATGGGCGGGATGTTCACCGTCTTCAAGGTTCGAAAGGATCAGAAACCTGGGGACTACAGCGACCCGGGCCACTACAAATACCCTGAAGGCACGGTGGCCTACGAGTGGAAAGGCCAGACGCCTCCCGCCAACCGGCCTGTCTCCTCAAATGCTGTACCGGCGCCTGCCTCTGCCTCGGCGGTAAAGCCGACTGGCAAACATTCCGCTCACTGAGCCCGCGTTCGTCCTCTACCTAACCAAGGAATCTCAAATGAAAGTTGTCCAGATCATCGCCGTTGGCCTTGTTGCGCTTTCTGCCTCGGCCTCGTTTGCCCACGGCAATGAAGAGCACAAGAAGGCTGGCCCTGTGAAGATGGAGCAGAAACCATGGGGCATTGCCGGCACCGCCAAACCGGGTGTTCGAACCGTCGAGATCAAGATGACCGACAACATGCGCTTCACCCCTGACTTGGTGGAGGTCAAGCAAGGCGAGACCGTGCGATTCGTCCATACCAACAACGGAAAAATCATGCACGAATTTGTTCTCGGAACCAAAAAGGAGCTCGACGAACACGCAGCCTTGATGAAGAAGTTTCCTGGTATGGAGCACGACGAGCCGTACATGGCACACGTGGCTGCTGGCAAGAAGGGGGAGATCGTCTGGAACTTCAACCGGGTGGGCGAGTTTGATTTCGCTTGCCTGCTGCCTGGTCACTATGAAGCGGGCATGGTTGGAAAAATCCGCGTGGTAGCCAAGTAATTGGGCTGCTATTGCCTCTTGATTCAAGGAGTACCCTTATGAAAACTCTCAGACACGTCGCTGCAGCTTTGGCGCTTGTTGGCGCGACTTTGCTTGCGCCGGCATGGGCACAACAAATGCCCATGGATCACAGCAAAATGGCCAATGCTCAAGCGCCCACCATGACCGACGGCGAAATCCGCAAGGTCGACAAGGGGGCCGGCAAACTGACCATCAAGCACGGCGAGATCAAACACATGGACATGCCTCCCATGACCATGGTCTTTTACGCCGGCGATAAAGCTATGCTGGATCAAGTTCGAGAGGGGGACAAAGTCCGATTTCTCGTTGTCCAGGAATCGGGGAAGATGACCGTCACCAAGATAGAGCCGATGCGCTGAATTCTCGGCCCGATCGGTTTGTACGAAGCCTCTCGACCCGAATACGGGTCGAGAGGCTTCTGTATTTTGATCCCGCTTCAGCCTGCGACAAGATCAGCTCAACCGGATCACGGTCATAACCGATTTCGTGACGCTCCGGTCCTTTCTCCCCAAGACGCTCCTTGGAGTGCTCTTCAAAATGCCTGCCCTCCCTTGAGGGGCGGTTGAAGTGTCCTGAATTGATCCAGATCAATTTTCAAACCCATTTATGACAGGTTTGTCATCTTCCGGTCATTGTCGAAGAACGACATTTCACTACATTGAACATACACAACGGCCTTTATCGCTCAGTCAGTGATAACGGCCACGTTGTGTTCTGGCCCATCTCGGGCATCAAAGGTTCATAGGAGATCGAAATGAAAACGTTAGCTCGCTTCGGGGTGACCACGGTCCTGGCGCTGCTGGGCTCAGCTGCCATGGCACAGGCCACCCAGGATCACACCCAACACCACCCTGCGGGTGCGACACCTGCAGCCATCAGCCCGGCACCGTCGGCTGTATCGCCAGCGGATCGGATGGTTGCGATGGACAAACAAATGGCAGAGATGAAGGCGATGCGTGAGAAGCTCGCACTCGCCAAAACGCCCCAGGAGCGCCAAGCCTTGATGGCAGAGCACATGAAGGTGATGAGCGCGGGCATGAGCATGATGCCCATGGGTGCCGGGCAAGCAGGAGCCATGCCCCAGATGTCCCAAGGCATGTCAGCGATGCAGGGGAGCATGATGGGTGAAATGGCTCAGCGACACCAGATGATGGAAAAGCGCATGGAGATGATGGAAACCATGATGCGCATGATGATGGATCGGATTCAGTAGCGTTCAGGTCCTTAGTCAGCCCCGTATCCATCTGGAGATTTACCATGAGTCTTGAATCCGAACCTAGCGGTAACCCGGCGGGGGAAACGGACCGCCTGTGGTGGACAGCTGTTCTGATGGTGGGCGCTATTGCCGCCTTCTTTGTCATACGAGAACATTGGCAGCACCTGACTGGCTATTGGGCATACCTATTGCTCCTGGCGTGCCCTGTTTTGCATGTGTTCCATGGCCATGGACACCGCCACAATGCCACACCGTCTGTGGACACCCGAAACAAGTGATTCGTATGAACCATAGCCAACATCATCATCGGAATCACGACCACGGGCAGCACCATTCGGTTCACTCGAACACCGATTCAGGCAAACCTGGCAGCGGGCTCACAACGAACAAGGTACTCGTCTCGAATCAGATCGAGACGGTGTACACCTGCCCGATGCATCCGGAGATCCGGCAATCCAGGCCCGGAACATGCCCGAAGTGCGGCATGACGCTGGAACCCGTCTTGCCGATCACAGATGAAGAAGACAATCAGGAACTGCGGGATTTCAGCCGCCGTTTCTGGTGGACCCTGCCATTGACCGTGATCGTGGTGGCATTGGCCATGTTGGGTCATCAGGTCACGGCGCTCACTGCTGGGGCAAGAACCTGGATCGAATTGGCTCTTTCCGTTCCTATCATCGCTTGGGCGGGTTGGCCCTTTTTCACCCGGGGATGGGCTTCCGTAGTGAATCGAAGTCCTAACATGTGGACGCTGATCGGCCTGGGGACCGGCGCCGCGTTCCTCTACAGCGTGGTTGCCACGATCGCCCCCGGCGTATTTCCCGCGTCGTTCCAGTCCATGGGTCGTGTCGGGGTTTACTTCGAGGCTGCGGCAGTGATCATCTCACTGACCTTGCTGGGGCAAGTTCTGGAGCTCAAGGCCAGGTCTCAAACGTCGGCTGCGATCAAATCCCTGCTGGGATTGGCTCCCAAGACAGCCCGCCGAATCCTTCCCGATGGAGCCGAGGAGGACGTTGCGCTCAACCAGGTCCATGTAGGCGACGTGTTGCGTGTACGTCCAGGCGAGAAGGTCCCTGTTGATGGAGTCGTGCTCAGCGGTACCAGCGCCGTGGACGAGTCGATGCTGACGGGTGAGCCGGTTCCGGTCACGAAGCGTATAGGGGACGCCTTGATTGGTGCAACGCTCAACACTGGCGGTGCATTGACCATGAAGTCAGAGCGGATCGGGTCAGAGACGGTGCTATCTCAGATCGTGCAAATGGTGGCACAGGCGCAACGATCCAAGGCGCCGATGCAGCGGATGGCTGACCTTGTAGCCGGATACTTCGTCCTCGCCGTTGTGGCGATTGCATTGCTCACGCTCTTGGTTTGGGGGTTTTGGGGTCCACAACCCAGTTGGGTTTACGGTCTGATCAACGCCGTTGCCGTTCTGATCATTGCGTGCCCCTGCGCGCTAGGTTTGGCTACTCCCATGTCTATCATGGTATCCACTGGTCAAGGTGCCACGCGGGGAGTTCTGTTTCGCGACGCTGCAGCTATAGAGAACCTGCGGCGGGTGGATACCCTGATTGTCGACAAGACTGGCACGCTGACCGAAGGACGACCGGTGTTCGACCAGGTGATTCCGAGCCATGGTTTTTCGGCTGAAGAAGTGCTGACACTGGCCGCCAGCCTGGATCAGGGCAGCGAGCATCCCTTGGCGACTGCCATCGTTTCAGCGGCTCGCGGTCGTGGATTCGCAGTGCACGCGGTTGAGGGCTTCGACTCTGGATCGGGAATTGGTGTTTGGGGCAACGTCCAGGGGCGTCATCTCGCACTGGGAAACACGGTGCTTATGGAGCAGCAGCTCGTAGAGACCACGCCGCTGCGCGAGCAAGCCGATCAGCTACGCAAACGGGGTGCCAGCGTGATGTACTTGGCTGTTGACGGGCAGTTGGCTGGACTGCTGGCGGTGTCCGACCCCATCAAGGCAACCTCTCAGGAAGCAATCACCTCTTTGAAAGCTGCCGGCATGCGAATCGTTATGGCCACCGGCGATGGCTTGGCGACTGCAAAGGCTGTCGGGGAGCGCTTGGGAATCGACGAAGTATATGGCGAGGTAAAACCGGCCGATAAGCTCTCGCTTGTCGAACGCTTGCAAGCCGAAGGACGCGTAGTTGCCATGGCAGGAGATGGGATAAACGATGCCCCGGCACTCGCCAAAGCCGACGTAGGAATCGCCATGGGGACTGGAACAGATGTGGCAATGAACAGTGCCCAGGTCACGCTGGTAAAAGGGGACCTGAGGGGTATTGCCACAGCGCGATTGCTTTCAGTTCATACCGTACGAAACATGAAACAGAACCTGGGATTCGCCTTTCTTTACAACGCCTTGGGTGTGCCGGTGGCTGCAGGCGTGTTGTTCCCCTTGACTGGGTGGTTGCTATCACCGCTGATTGCCGCGCTGGCCATGAGTCTGAGCTCAGTCTCCGTTATCGGAAATGCACTGCGACTGCGCATGAAAAGGTTGTGATATCGGAGGCAAAAACAAAGAACCGTCACACGACTTCGTGTGACGGTTTGAACAAGTGGTAGGTCAGTTCTGATGACCCTTCACGGTGAGTGAGTACATCCGGGCCACTTCGTTGCTGGTCACCGCGATCTTTTTGCCGTCCGCTGCCTCCAGAACGTCGCCTATCTTGATGTACCTGGCATTTCCGTAGGCGTCCTGCTTGGCCATGGCGCCGTCCTTGAAGATGAACAACGTACCACCATCACGCAGCGGCACCATCTCCTTGGCCGCGTCGCGGGCGGCGTCGGACGCAAAGGACAAGGAGGCGGCAAGGGCGAGCGTGGTGAATGCGACGATAGTTTTCATGGTTACTCCTGATATTTGATCTGAAGGGCCTATGCCATTCAGGTACTTTCGTACAGGCGCAACGATAGTGACGGACCCCTGACGAGAAGGTGCCGCCACGATTACATTGTTGTCACGGCCATGTCAGTCTGTCTTGTATTCGTGGACCTCAGATCCGATCGCTTCCTGAGCAACTGAAACACCACGGGCACCACAAACAGCGACAGCAAAGGCGCGCTGAGCATTCCGCCCACCATGGGCGCCGCGATGCGCTGCATCACCTCGCTGCCGGTTCCGCTGCTCCAGAGAATGGGCAACAAACCCGCCACGATGGTTGCCACCGTCATGGCCTTGGGGCGGACCCGTTGCACCGCGCCTTCGCGGATCGCCTCAAGCAGGGCCACGTCGTCTGACTCCCCGCGCATCCGGCGAGATTCCCAAGCCTGCTTCAGGTACACCAGCATGATCACGCCGAACTCGGCAGCCACGCCGGCGAGCGCAATGAAACCCACCACACTGGCCACCGACAGGTTGTGCCCCAGCAGCCACAACAGCCAGATTCCACCGATCAATGCGAAAGGCAGCGTGGCCATGATCAACACGGCCTCGTCCAGGCGGCGGAATGTCATGAACAGGAGTACAAAAATGATGAGCAGCGTGAAGGGAACCACCACTTTGAGCTTGGCGGAGGCGCGCTCCAGGTACTCGAATTGACCTGACCAAGAAACCGAATAGCCAGGTGGCAAGGTGACCTCGGCAGCTACCTGGCGCTGCATGTCAAGCACGGCCCCACGAAGATCGCGCCCTCGGACATCCACGTAGACGAACCCCGCTAACCGGCCGTTTTCGCTTCGCAGCATGGGGGGACCATCGCTGATGCGAAGCTCGGCCACGTTGCCCAGTACCAGACGTTGTGCTGTGGACGTGATCATGGGCAGCGCACGCAGATCCGCGACCGAGTCGCGCACCTCACGGGGATAGCGAAGGTTGATGCTGATGCGCTGTCGCCCGTCCACGGCCTCCCCGATGACGGTTCCACCGACCGCGCCTTCGATGAAAGCCTGTACATCCGCGATGTTCAAACCATAGCGTGCTGCGGCGTCGCGTCGGATATCCACATCAATGTAGCGTCCCCCGCTCAGTCGCTCAGCCAACGCGCTGCTGACCCCAGGTACGTTTTTCACCGTCCGCTCAATCTGAGTCGCCAAGTGGTCGATCGTGGAGAGTTCCGGGCCTGAGACTTTGACGCCAACCGGGCTCTTGATGCCTGTGGCCAACATGTCGATGCGGTTTCTGATCGGAGGCACCCAGATGTTTGACAGGCCCGGAACCCGGACCGTCCGGTCCAGTTCCTCGATCAGCCTGTCAGGTGTCATGCCAGGACGCCACTGTTCACGCGGCTTGAACTGTATGGTCGTCTCGAACATCTCCAGTGGAGCAGGGTCGGTGGCCGTATCGGCCCGGCCAGCTTTTCCGTAGACGGTTTTCACCTCGGGAATGGTCTTGATGAGACGGTCGGTCTGCTGCAGCAGCTCGGACGCTTTGCCTGCCGACAGGCCGGGCAGCGCTGTGGGCATGTACAGCAAATCCCCCTCATCCATGGGGGGCATGAATTCGCTGCCCAGCCGCTGTAGTGGCCACAGACTGGCGATCAGCAGCAAAGCGGTCACCACCAGCGTGAATCTGGGCCAAGCCAGCACGGCATCCAGCATGGGGCGGTAGATCCGGATCAACCCACGGTTCACCGGGTTGAGGTCCTCTGCCGGAATCCGTCCCCGTATCAGATAGCCCATCAAAACCGGAATCAGCGTGACCGCCAGCCCGGCCGAGGCGGCCATGGCGTAGGTTTTGGTGTACGCCAGCGGGGCGAAAAGGCGACCTTCCTGTGCCTGCAGCGTGAAGACCGGGATGAAGCTGAGCGTGATGATCAGCAGCGAGAAAAACAGCGCAGGTCCCACTTCGACAGCCGCATCCCCCATGATGCGCCAGCGTTCATGAACCGGGAGGACTTGGCCCGGGTGTTCGTGTGCCCACCGCTCCAGGTGTTTGTGGGCGTTTTCGATCATGACGATCGCGGCATCCACCATGGCGCCGATCGCAATGGCAATGCCGCCCAGGGACATCACGTTGGCATTGATGCCTTGCTGCTGCATAACGATAAAGGCCATCAGGACGCCCAGGGGCAGGGTGACGATCGCAACGAAGGCACTGCGCAGGTGCAGCAGGAACACCAGGCAGACCAGCCCCACCACGGCAAATTCTTCCATCAGCTTGCCACTGAGGTTGTCCACAGCCCGTTCGATCAAGCCTGACCGGTCGTAGACCGGTACAACCTCAACACCGGCTGGCAGGCTGCGCTGAAGTTCGGTCAGTTTGGCCTTGACGGCTTCTATTGTGCTCAGGGCGTTTTCCCCGGATCGCATCACGATCACGCCACCAGCCGCTTCACCTTCGCCATTGAGTTCCCCGATGCCCCGCCGCATCTCCGGGCCCCACTGCACCCTGGCGACATCTCCCAGCCGCACGGACACCCCCGCCGCGGTGGTCAACAAAGGGATGGCGCGAAAATCCTCCAGATTCTTGAGGTAGCCGCTGGCCCTGACCGCGTACTCCGCCTCGCCCAGCTCCAGCACCGAGCCGCCGGCCTCCTGGTTCGCACGGCTCACCGCCTCGCTGACTTTCGATGGCGTGATGTTGTAGGCCGCGAGGCGGCTGGGATCCAGCACGATCTGGTATTGCCGGACCATCCCTCCCACGCTGGCGACTTCGGCCACGCCGGGCACCGTCTTGAGTTCGAACCGCAGAAACCAGTCCTGCAAAGCCCGAAGCTGGGCGACGTCCTGACGGCCACTGCGGTCGATCAGCGCGTATTGGTATATCCAACCTACACCAGTGGCGTCGGGGCCAATGGAGGAGCGGGCCGCCGCCGGCAGACGGGATTGCACCTGGTTGAGGTACTCCAGCACCCTTGAGCGCGCCCAGTACAGGTCTGTTTTTTCATCGAACAGCACATAGACGAAGCTGTCACCGAACATCGAAAACCCGCGCACAGCCCGGGCTCCGGGCACCGAGAGCATGGTGGTGGTGAGGGGGTAGGTGACCTGGTTCTCCACAATTTGTGGAGCCTGACCCGACCAACTGGTCCGGATGATCACCTGGGTATCGGACAGGTCCGGGAGGGCGTCGATGGGCGTGCGTGCCACCGCCAGGACGCCCCAGGCGCTGATGATGACTGTGGCCATCAGCACCAGGAAGCGGTTGGCGATGCTCCAGCGGATGAGGGCGGCGATCATCGCTGAGCCTCCGGTGGGGAGAGTTTGAGCTCGGTGATCTGGGGCAGGTCTCCTTCCTGCATCTGAAATTCGATCTGTACCTTGTCACCCACCGCCAATCCCCGGGGCAGTCGGTCGCGAGGAGGCAGCTTGAAGTCCATGGTCATTGCCGGCCATTGAAGCGAAGCCACAGGGGGGTGAGAAAGTGTCACGGTGTCGCCGGTCAGCGCCTTGACATCCGCTGGCGTGTTGTGGCGCGGCATGGCAACCGGTGCGGCGACCTGGTTGAGACGCGCCTCCAGCCCACGCAGACTGGCTTCAGAGTCAACCAGAAACTGCCCTGAACGCACCACCTGCTGGCCGGCTTTTAGCCCTTCTGCGATCTCGGTTTGATCGCCAGTCTCGCGCCCCACCAGCACCTCCACGGGGCGGAACCTGCCGTTGCCCTCGGCCAACATCACCACGCTGCGCTGGCCCGTCTGGATCACAGCGTCGCTAGGGACCAACAATCGGTTTTCCCTGTCAGGAGAGTCGATGCGCATCTGCACCAACAAGCCCGGCACCAGGCGGCCTGCGGGATTGGGCAGCTCCACCCGGGCTTTGACGGTCCGGGTGGTGAGGTCAACTGCGGGAAGTACGGCCTGCAACCTGGCCTGCAGGACCTGGCCGGGAAGGGCCGGGCTGGTGACAGTCACCACCATGCCCGGTCTCAGGCTCGCGCCTTGACTCTCTGGCACCTGGGCTTCGGCCCAAACGGTGGATGTGCCCTGCAACCGCATCAGTGGCATACCCGGTGAAACGGTGGCGCCCTCGCGAACCAGCAACTCCGCCAGCACACCGGACTGGGGGGAACGCACGGTGACTCGCGTTTGCAGCTGTCCCCGCTGGGTGACGGCGAGCACTTGGTCTTCGCTCATGCCCAGTTGACGCATGCGCTGCAAGGCGGCCTCGCGCAAGGTCTCCAGGCCGCTGCCCTGCATGCGGGTGATGGCCAGGTAGTCCTCCTGCACGGCCACCCAGTCGGGAACATGAAGGTCCAGCAATGGAGCACCTCGGCGTACGGCGTCAAAAGTGGCGCGCGCATGAAGCTTCTCCACGAATCCGAGGGCACGACTGGTCACGACGGTCTGGTCACGTTCGTTCCAGGCAATTTGACCCACAGCCACCCAATCGTCTTTCAAGGTGCCTTCAGTCACCGTGGCCGTGCGCAGGCCCAAGTTCTGCTGTAGCCGGGGACTGATGGTCACGCTGCCAGCGTCCCCACTCTCGGCCCCCGCATAACGGGGCACCAGCATCATGTCCATGAACGGGGATTTGCCCGGCGCCTCGAAGTTTTTGCCTGGCACCATGGGGTCGTGATAGTTCAGGATGCGCTTTCCTGTCTGTGGGTCCATTGAGCCGGCTTTCAAACCCTCCCGGATGTGTCTGCGTGTGGCTTCCTCGCCTTGGGCCATGGTCCAGGTGCTGGGATCGACGCTGACAAGCGCAGGCGGCGGACTGGTCTGCGCTGTCTGGGGTTCCTGTTTGCCGGAATGCCGTCCTGCCAACCAGCCGCCCCAGCCCGCCGCCACCAATGTCGCGCCCATCAGAAGTGAAACGATCAAGGTTGTCTTCGATGGCATGATTTACCTCCCTGCGACTGCGGCAGATTCGGGAAGAAGAAGGAACTCCAATGCGGTCCACAAGCGGGCGGCACGCAGTTCGGTTTCGATGCGTTCCATGGCCAGCATCAAGTTCGATTGCCTGGCCTCCAGCACGGCCGTAAGGGGCGTGGTTCCTGCGCGATATGCCGCCAGCGTTGACTCCAGCCGCTGGTTGGCCAATGGGGTTCTTTCACGATCGATCACGTCCAGCTGGGCCAGGGCGGCGGTCCAGCCTGCACGGGTTGCCTCGATTTCCAGTGTCCTGGCTTGGCGCGCGTCGTTCCACTCGCTGTCCATGGCCTCAGCCTCAGACAGACGCGCGGCCCACTCCATATCCTGCCGATTTCTGCGATTTATGGGCAAGGGAACTGACAATCCGATGGACACCATGTCCGAGTAAGCAGGGCCACGTTGACTGAGCATGACTTCCACGCTCCAGTCCGGATCACGTTCCAGTCGTGCAACGTCTGCGTCAGCTTGCGCGACAAGGATCCGCGCCTTCTGGGCGGCCAGTTCGGGATGGCGGTTCATCACTGCAACGGGTGAGAGTGCATCGAGAGCGGTCACGCTCAGGCGAGGCATGTCAGCCAGTGGGTGATCCAGGGGCAAACCGGTCCATCGAGCCAGAGATTGGCGCGCCACAGCCTGGTCGGCCAGGGTTTGCAACCGGCTTTGCTCCAGGACCATCCAGGCGTCTTTTGCGGCGATCCAATCCGCTTGCGACCCCTTGGCACCTCGCAACGCCGCTTCAGCCGCTGACACCTGTTGTCTCGACGCTTCGATTTGCCTGTCCAGCAAAGCCAGTCGCTGGTCTGCGGCACGGCGTTCAAACCAGGCCAACGCGGTTGTACGACGCACCTCAATCGCTTGTTGCTCTCTCTGGGCCAAAGCGGCAAGTGCCTGGAGTTCATAGCGCTGTGAGCGGGACCGGCGTTTTGCTTCGTTGGGCAACATTTGCATCACACCCACTGAGCGCATGGTCATGAAGTCACGGGACGTGCTCCAGCGATCTGCGCCATTGATGGGCATGTTGTCGAGGGAGACGCGCAGCACCGGATCCGGTCGCTGTCCGGCGACAACCGCCATGCTCCGTGCCGCGCCAGCGCTTGCCTCTGAAGCTTTGAGCGTCTGGGATCGACCGACCGCCAGTTCGGCGGCAGACCGGATGTCCAGCGGGATGGTGGGCTGCGCCTGAACCGACGCAGGTGACCAGGTGCTGACGACCAGCAACGCAACCAACAGGGGCGCAGCCAGCGTTGACCTCCTCGGGTCGAGCTTGAGTGAAAACATGAATACCTCCTGAACGTGCACGATCAGGCCGTTGGCCTGATCAGCCCACGCACCGCGACCTGCGAAGCAGGGCGTGATGCAGTCCGTTCAGAGGCTTGCTGGAGGTCGCCAGATAGCAGGTGGCGTTTCGCCACGAATCTGGGTGAGTGGTGCCGGTGGAGGTTGCGCCTGCGCGAGTGAAACGGTGATGGGGTCAGACAACACCCAAGGGGTGCCTGCCGATGGGCCGCACTTCAGACCGGATTTGCAGGGTTCGCCCGTCTGGTAGTAGATCGCCAGATCGTTGCAACAATCGACGGTGGCAGCCGTGGGGTTTTCTTCTGAAGCAGTGACCACGGACGCCATGTTTTCCATAGCCTCCATAGGGCAAGGTGCAGGACCAGCGCCCAGCGTGGCCCAAGCCTGGAAAGGCAAAGACAAGCACAGCAGAAGGATCACGAACTTGCGCACGTGCAGATTCTAGATGCCGGGCGTCTCCCGTGTGAGAAATATTCCGGAAGGTCTGATGGGGTGGTGAGTGTTGCTCTATCGTCAATGCCCCGACCCCGGTTTCCCGTGCGGCCAGTGTGGGTGCTGGTCGTCGATCAGATACGGGTGGGCATGGTGGGTGCCATCGGCGTGGTCGTGTTCCACCACCTCGGGATCGCTTGCGGGCCAGACGCGCCACGCAACCAGCAGGGCCACCGCCGCAGCCAGGCCCAGCAGTGCGAACGTGGTGCCCATGCCCCACCGTGCCCCGGCCCAACCTGCCAACGGGTAGAACACCAGCCAGCACGCATGAGACAACGCAAACTGGGCGGCAAACAGTGCGGGTCGGTCCACCGGATGCGCCGAACGCCGCAGCAGCCGGCCCGAGGGTGTCTGGGCGGTGCTGTAGGCCAGCCCGGCCACGAACCACATCACCAGCAAGCCGACGTAGTCCGGTCCCAGGCTGCCGGCACACATCACCCCCGCCAGCACGGTCACTCCCGCCAGCATGACGCGCCGATCGGCCCAGTGTTCCAGCAACTGCGGCAGTGCCAGCGCCGCCACCATGGAGCCAGCACCGAAGGACGCCAGGGCCACCGCCACCGCGCTCTGGGGCAGGCCGAACCCGGCCTGGACCATCACCACCGTGTTCACGAACACCATGGCACCTGCCGCCGCCACCGCGGCATTGACAGCCAGCAGGCCACGCAACCGCGGTGTGGCCAGGTAGATGCCCGAGCCGCGCGTGGTGCGTTCGTAGATGCTGCGCCGGCCCTGCGCCGGGCTGGCGGGCAGCCTCACCGACACCACCAGCAGGGCCGAAGCCAGGAAGCCGATCACGGTGCCGGCGAACAGGTCGTGAAAGCTCACGACAGTGAGCAGCGCCGCCGCCAGCATAGGGCTGGCCAGGCTTTCGAGGTCATAGGCCAGGCGGGACAGCGACAGGGCCCGGGTGTAGTTCTTCTCGTCGGGCAACACGTCGGAGATGGTGGCCTGGAAGGTGGGCGTGAAGGCGGCGGACGCGGCCTGCAACACGAAGATCAGCAGGTAGACCTGCCAAATCTGCGTGACGAAGGGCAGCGCCAGCGCCACGGCGGCGCGCACCAGGTCCAGACCCACCAGCAGCGCGCGGCGCGGCAGGTTCTGCGCCAGCGCGGCCGCCACCGGCGCCACGCCCACGTAGGCCACCATCTTGATGGCCAGCGCGGTGCCTAACACCACACCCGCCTGGCCACCAGCCAGCTGGTAGGCCAGCAGGCCCAGGGCCACCGTGGCGAGGCCAGTTCCTACCAGCGCGATCACCTGTGCTGCGAACAGGTGTCGGTAGGTTCGGTTACGCAACACATCCAGCATGGCCAGCGACCCTGATGGCTTCAAAGGTAACGCGTGATGAGTTTGAACTCGTCAAGCGACTGCCCCTGGGTACGCGCGGATGCATCGACCATGTGGTCCAGACAATGGTCCAAGTGGTCCTGGATCAGGGTCTTCTTGGCCTGGGCAATGGCCTTCTCGACCGCCTGCAGTTGCTGGGCAATGTCCAGACAGGTCCGCCCCTGCTCAATCATCTCGATGACGCTGTTGAGATGGCCACCGGCGCGGCGCAACCGCTTGACGATGGCTGGATGGCTTTCGTGCATGTGAACTGGTTTCATGGCGATACATATCCTCCCGGGGAGGTTACTATAATCGCCCCGATTCGTTGTTGATCGCCCCGAACGCATGTTTGCCCAGACTGCCCCCTTCCATCGTCACGCGTGGCCGATGAAGGAGTGGCGCGTGTGGTTGGTGGCTGTCTTGCTGCTGGGCATGCTGCTGTCCTCGCTGGGGCATACCCGCTCTCACGGCATCGCCGCCATCGCAGGTGTCCAGCATGGCCAGGACACCGCTCACGGGCACTCGCATGACGATGAGCCGGATGGGCCGCTGACCACGAGCGATGCCGGTCACGCCCACCACAACAGCGCAGACCACTCACACGACAAGGCACACGCCTTGCCGCTCAAGCTGAGCATCCACCTTCCCGAAGCGCCCATCTGGCGCCCGTTGACACACCCGCTTGATGCTGGGTGGATCGTTTTCCGGCTCGACCGCCCCCCGATGGCCTGAAGCATCGCTTCCGCTTCGCGCTGCCTCACGCAGCTTCCTTTTCCCTCATCGGAGTTTTCATGCTCAGCCTTCTTCTTTTCAGGCTGCCGGTCGTTCTCGTGTTTGCGTCCCTGCTGCTGGGGGCACCCGACGCGCTTGCCCACGCGGTCACGCAGGGTGACAAGGGCTACATCCAGGAAATCTCGGGCGTCCACCTGCTGCCCTTCATGTACCTGGGTGCCAAACACATGATGACCGGCTACGACCACATCCTGTTCCTGTTCGGGGTGATCTTCTTCCTGTACCGGCTCAAGGACATCGGCCTGTACGTGAGCCTGTTCGCCCTGGGTCACTCCAGCACCATGGTCCTGGGCGTCTGGTTCAACGTCGGGATCAACAGCTACCTGATCGACGCCATCATCGGCCTGTCCGTGGTCTACAAAGCCCTGGACAACCTGGGCGCATTCCAGCGCTGGTTCGGCTATCAGCCCGACACCAAGATCGCCACGCTGGTGTTCGGTCTGTTCCATGGCTTTGGCCTTGCCACCAAGATCATCGAGTACGAAATCTCGCCCGATGGCCTGGTGCCCAACCTGCTCGCCTTCAACTTGGGCGTGGAAATCGGCCAGCTGCTCGCGCTGGCCGTGATCCTGATCGCCATGAGCTACTGGCGTCGCACCGTCAGCTTCGTGCGCCACGCCTACACGGCCAACGTCGTGATGATGAGCGCCGGCTTCGTGCTGGTCGGCATGCAGCTGACCGGTTACTTCGTGTCCTGATTTTTCTGAGTCGCACCATGTACAACAGTGAAACCCCTTCGCGCGCCGAGCTGCCATCGTCCCGGCAACTACTGCGCTCTACCACTATTGCAGCCATTTCAGCCATCGTGCTGCTGACTACCGTGGTGTTGCCGTCCGAATACGGTATCGACCCCACCGGCGCAGGCCGTGTGCTGGGTCTGACCGAGATGGGTGAAATCAAGACCCGCCTGGCGACCGAGGCGCTGGCGGATACTGCAACAGCCAGCATGGGCAATGTAACGGATGCGCCAGTTGCGGTGGCGAATGCTCAGTCGGCCCCTCTAGCAGCGACTGTAGCGGCAGCACCCGTACCGGCAACAGAAAAGGCGGCAGAAACCACCACATGGCGCCATGAGATGAGTTTCACGCTGGCCCCCGGCGTGGGCACCGAAGTCAAGCTACGCATGAATGAAGGCGACAAGGCCTTCTACGACTGGGTGGTTGAAGGCGGTGCTGTCAACTATGACACCCACGGCGATGGTAGTGGACGCTTCATCAGCTACGTCAAGGGCCGGGGTGTGCCGGAAGACAAGGGTGAACTGATGGCAGCCTTTACCGGCAACCATGGTTGGTACTGGCGCAACCGAGGTCGGGCCGACGTGAAGGTGACGCTACGCACCCGCGGTGCCTATAGCGACATTCAGCGCATGAAATAGCGGATGAACGCGCCCGCCCAATCGCTATTTGTGGGACGGGCGCTGACGACCGCCTCAGATCTCCGTCTGTTCAGAAATCTCCAGAGCGTCATCGACTTCTATGCCGAGGTATCTCACGGTCGATTCCAGCTTGGAATGCCCAAGAAGCAATTGCACGGCACGAAGATTTTTGGTTCGTCGATAGATCAGCGTCGCCTTGGTCCGTCTCATCGAGTGCGTCCCATAGTCAGCCCGGTCCAAACCCAATTCATCAACCCATCGGCCCAGAATTCGGGCGTATTGACGCGTTCCAAGATGGGGCGACTCGTGAAGTCGACTGGGAAACAGGAAGTCTTCCGCCTTCAGCCCTGCATGTTTGATCCACGCTTGCAAGGCATCGCGGGAGGCTGCCGTGATCTCGAACTGGACCGGCCGCAGAGTTTTGTGCTGCATCACGATGACGCGAGTTGCAACCGAGTCACCATGGCACACGTCCCGGACCTTGAGTGCAACCAAGTCGCAGCCACGCAGCTTGCTGTCGATGCCCAAATTGAAGAGGGCAAGTTCTCGAATGCGGTTGTCCAGTTGGAGGCGAACGCGAAGCGCCCAGATGTCTTTCAGCTTGAACGGCGCTTTTTGTCCGACAATTTTTCCCTTGTTCCACGGTTCGCGATATGTGGAACTGGCTGTGGTTTCCATGATGGTCTCCCATCGAGTTGAGGGCCATATAGGATGCGCTTTGGAATTCCTCCAGTACAGCCACTACCGTCATCTGTGAGAGTTGCGGTTGGTCGGCTCGGCAGTACGTCACTCCAAGCTTGCGGAACCACTATGTTGACTGGTCGGTCTTGGAGGTACAGCGGTCAACCAGGTCGCGATCTGTTCAATGACTGGTAACAACCGACAGAGTCATAGCGTCGTCACAACTGGGCGGCAGCAACCAGCCTTAGGCAGACTTCGCTTTAGTTGCCATCGGCCATGGCGAACTACTGTCCGGTGGCATGATTCTGACCCATTGGCGTTTCTGTGCCGCAGTAGCAGAATGTAGCAATGGCTCTTTCAGATGACATTGGCAGTCTTGAGTCGCTCGTACAGCGCATGGTCGAGGAATCTGGCCAGCTTGGCTCTTTTGATGCCCAGGCCTGGCTCACTCAGTGGCTGGCGGAACCTGTACCTGCGCTCGGCGACCGCCGCCCCTTGGACGTACTTGACGAACCGGGTGGCATAGCGTTAGTAACGAGGGTCCTCTGTCAGATGCAGTCAGGGGCCTATTCGTAGCCCTTCGACCGGCGCAATGCACCCGGATCAAAAGAGAAGTTCGCGGGTCGTAGCACAGCGGCCGAGTGCTTCAGGCTGGGCACGGTCGTTCGCCGTTCTAAAGCGAATGTCAGCGGCTGCCGGAACCGGTCATTGACCTTTCTCGTGCGAAGCGATTCCCCTCGCCGCCGACAACTCTCAGTCGGAATCTGTAGCCAGACCGGTCGGCTCAAGAGGAAATGACCTTGGTCTTCGTGCAAAACTCCGTCACCAATCGACCTACGTCATAACGCCACGCGCCAGTCCGATTGACGAGGAGTTTTCCTTAGAGCTTGTGCCCCTTGAGCAGGGGGCATTGCGGCCAAAGCGGATCGAGGATGAGCGTGTGGACTTTTGCTCGCGTGATGCCGACTCGAAGCACACGTCGGCTTTTGGGATACGGGGCAGTGTCGCCTCGCCAAACGAAAGATGATTCGACGGCGGGGCCGGTCCGACGAGCTTCGCGGACGAGGATGACTCCGTCGAACTGCTTGCCCTTGGCCTTGTGGAAATTCATGACTTGCAAGCCCATCGACGGCTCCACGCCGTCGAGGATTTGCTCCTGTGCGAGAGCCAAGTCGAGGGCGGTGCGGGCATTGGTGTAGGCGCCGTCGCGAAGCCATTCATCAGAGAGGGCAGCCGAGATGCGATGTCCCCGACGGAACGCCACCAAGAAGTCCAACTGCGCAGCGACCCGCGTGAGTTCGTCTTGATTGGTCGCCCGCAGCTCATGTTTGACCGTGAGCCAGTCCTCGGCGGGATCGCCGCTGAAATCGTTGACTGCCAAACCTGAGATCAGGCCACGCAGCGCGTTGGCGATGTTGATGTTCAGGGCCTTGCCACCCTTGATTTTGTTGGCCTGCTCCAAGAGTTTGGCGACTTCCTTCCGGCCCTGTCCCGTCGCGCGCCTCGCGGCGGCGATCATTTCCATGCTGGTGGCGACATCGGCCTCCAGTTGGGCGAGGTCCTTGGGTTCCAGCAGAAAGGCCGCGAAACGGGCTGACAGCAGCGCTTCGGCCTCGTCGAACAGCAGCTTGTGCCGAACCGGCTTCCCGACATTGGCCCCCAACGCGTTGAGGGCGTTGGACATCTTCAACGCACTGCGGTTGTTGGTGACCAGTATCGCGATTGTCTCCACCTTCTTGTCGCTCTGAGCCCGAATTGATTTCAAGAGCTCTCCGAGGGCTCGGCGCAGCAGATGATTCCAGTTCGGCGGTGGCTTCTCGGGGCGGTAGGCAAGGGTGGATACGCCCTTGTAGGGCGCGCCGCGTGGCTTGGCCGTCAGGATGTCATTGCCGAACGCCAAGATTTCGGAGTCCGGGCTGCGGTGGTTCTGCGTCCCAAGGTCGATCTCGTGCGGCTTCAACGCCTCCCGGATGGCGATCACACGCTCCGGGCCGACGCCTGGCAGGTAGTCGAAGATTTGCTGCTCAAGGTCTGCCAGGCACAGCACCTGCGTGTGTGGCGCGAGCATCTGGATGCACTGCCATGCGTATTGGCCGGTGTCCTGGGCCTCGTCCACGATGATGATGGGATGCCGATGGGCAATCGACGCCAAAAGATGCGAGCTGCGAGCCAATAGAGCTGTCGCATTGGGCGCGAACAGATCGAACGCAATCCGCCCCTCTTCGCGCAACAGCCGCTCACGCTCGACGAGCCACTCGTCCCAGCCATCGTCTTCGTCGCCGAGGCCGCCCGACAGGGCCTTCTCGTCGTGTGGCAGCAAGATCGAGAGCCTATGCGGTGCCCCAAGCAGGTAGGCGTGGGCTTTGAGGATGTCCCAGAAGAACGAATGGAACGTCTGTATGGCGAGTTGCTCCTGTTCGGCTTTGGTGGACTCGAGCTTGGCGGCATCTAAGATGCGCGCCACTGCCGCCCGCGAGAAGCTCAGGAACAAGGCGGACTGACCCGGAAGCATGCCGTCGCGAATCCGCTTGACCGCCTTGCGCAGCGCGAGCGTCGTCTTGCCGCTGCCGGGGCCGCCGATGACCAAGGCATGGCCCTCGCAAGCCATGACGCTTTCGCGCAGCTTGCAAGGCTCGTTCATGGAGCGGCAGCAGCGGCGGCCGGTTCGGGTGGTGCTCCATCGCCGTCGTCGATCGGGGGTGGAGGTGGGAACAGTGCGAACACTGACGCCAGAAACTTCGTCACCGTGGCCGGCAGTTCGTGGAGCTCGCACTCCTCGAACAGGCGCGCCGACCAGCCGGCGCCCTTGTTGCCGCCGAGGGCTTCTTTGGCGATGGCCTTGACCGCGTCGTCGTTCGGGCGCGCATCGGGGATGGCGACGTTGCCGTTCTCATCGTTGGCTTTTAGGCCCGACAGGAAGGACCACAGCCGATCCACGGGAACCTCCGCCACGACGAGGTCTTCGAAGCCCTTGTAGGCGTGCTCGACATTGATTTCGAAGTTGTCCGCCAGAGCCTGCGCCTGCTCGGCCTTGCGCTTCTTTTTGTAGTCAAGGTCGTAGAAGGCGAAGGTGCGTAGCCCCAGCGTCTTGAAGAACTTTCCGAACTTGGGCATGTTCGACTCGCCATCAGCGTCGAAGAAGGTCACACCCGCGATGTCCAGCGGCTGCAAGTTGGGATCGCTCTCTTCCATGCGCCGTGCGACGACGGGCATCGCCTGCAACTCGGTAACGCCTTCGACGACGATGGCTGCTCGTCCCAGCATGCATTCAGACAGGCCGGAGCGAGAGAAGCGCTTGTAGTCGTTGTCTTTGAGGCCGGTGGCGTCGGAGACCTTTCGCGCCGTGACCACGCCGGCATTGCGAGCCAGCAGCAGTGTCTTGGATGGCTCGAACTTCTCGATCACGAATGGCGAGTGGGAGGTCACGAAGGCCTGCGTCGTCTTGGTCAGCAGGTATTGGGCGATGCGTCGCTGGGTGTGCGGCGGCACCGCGATCTCGGGCTCCTCCATGGCGAAGATGACCGTGTCGGGCTTGAGGTCGGCGATGAAGGAGAGCAGCGCGAGCACCAGCGTGTTGATGGTGCCCGTGCCGGCGTGGGGGAATGGGACGTGTCCTTGGTCCGCCGACAGCGCCAAGAAGAACGTCATCGTCTTGCGCAGATGCTCACGCGTGAGCTCCGAGACATGCAGCTTGGTGGCGTTGCCGGGTGACTCCAATGCGATGTAGCGGGCCAGCCGCCTCTCCACGGATCGCAGAACCGGTGCGATCTCGGCCGCGTCGGCTTCGATGTCGAGGCCGCGCAGGCGCTCGATGGTCTTCTCCCACAGGCTGGTGCGCACGCCCTTGGTCCGCAGGATGATGTCGAGAAGCGACCCACGCTCCAAGCTCAGCGCCCGCGAGCCGGTCCGAAGCGCCCGCAGGTAGAGGAAACCAAACAGTCGCTTGATCGGCTTGGGAAGCTTGGTCAGCTCCCCGGGGGGAGCGTCGGGACTATGGGAGAAGTAGGTGCGTGCCTCGAACTCGTCTTCCTCGGGGTTGTATTGGCCGATGGTCTCGATCCGAAGGCAGGGGACGGCATGGGGCGGATTGGCGGCGTCGGCCTCTCCCGGTCCGAGCAGTCTTTGCTCGGCTACATGCCAAAACTCGATGTTGCCGCCGCACTTGGCTCCGATCTCGGCGCCGGGTTCAATGAGGACCGCCTCGATCCGAAGCGGAGTCGGCACCCGCTCCGCGCCTTCTTCTGCGGCAGGGGCCAGGTATTCAGCGTTGTAGAAGTCGAACTCATCGACCGGAGGGAAGCGGTTGAGCCGGTCGGGGCCCAAGACCAGGTCGAGGGCTTCGCAGAGCGTGCTCTTGCCGACATTGTTGGATCCCACTATCAGGGTGTGCCCGTCGAACAAGAGCTCCGCCGACTTGATGCCGCGAAAGTTCGAGATGGTCAGCCGGACGACCTTCATGTCTTCTCCCGTATTGGCGCAAGCCTTAGTTTGATGGTGTGGTGGTCATCATAAAGAGGCGCGCATGGCCCGTCTGCTCAAGCCAGCCTGGAACGACCGCTTTGTGGAAATCAGCGTCAGTTGATCTCGCAGCAACGACTGACATCAACCGCTGCGGACCTGCCCGTCGGTACGTGGAAGGCAGCTCAAGGCTGATTGCCGTCACTCGATTCTGTAATATGGAGGTCGGCTATCGGCCACAAGCTGCCATGCACACGTGGCTCTTGACGGCAGTACCGTCAACACTGGCAATGGCGTAATCTCTCGGCATCCACTGCAAAGCTATGGCAAAGCGACCCGTCACCCACCGCATGATAGAGGCGTTCAGAGCAGCGATGCTGCATGGCGGCATCAGCGCGGGCGCCGATGCGTTGGGGATTCCCCAACCTTCGATGAGCCGACTCATCGCTGACTTGCAAAAGGTCGTCGGCTTTCCACTCTTCCAGAAGAGCGGGCGAAGCGTCAAGCCTACCGACGAAGCCATTGTTCTTATGACGAAGGTCCAGCAGTCGTTCGTCGGCCTCGAAGAAATCACTAGCTTCTCGACACAGCTGCAAAAGCAAATGACTGGGAGGCTATCGATCTGTACCATCCCTTCGATTGGACACTCGGTGATGCCGGAGATCATCGAGCACCTGCGCGCCAAGTTCCCGGAAGTCGTCGTAAGTCTCACGGTGTCTTCGTACCTCGAGGTGGCGCGCAACGTCCGGAACAGGCAGGCGGACATTGGTCTCACGGCGGACAAGCTGTCCATCGGCAACCTCGAGACCGTCGCGGAGTTCACGTCCGATTGTGTCTGCATCGGCACGAGCAAGTGGCTTACTGCTTCCGCGAAGGAAGTCGATGTCAAGGAGTTCGCAGAGAAGCCATTCGTGGCGTTGACAGGCACGTTCCAACGGCAATTGGATGCGCTGCTGTCGGCCAACGGCGTGACGGTCGACGCAATGGTCGAAGTGTCGCTCTTCCAGACCGCCAGTGAGTTGGTCCTGCGTGGAATGGGCGTGTCGGTCGTGGACCTGCTGACCGGTGCCAAGCACCGCCAGCGTGGAGGCATCACGCTGCCGCTTCGGCCCGCATGCACCTACACCGTATACGCGACCGCGATGAGTGACACGCGGCTGGGAGCGCCTGCGCGGGAACTGCTCCAACTGCTCAAGTCGGCCACCGACGCGGCTCGAACTCATACCACGCGCGAATAGGTTGTTGCTTCAGGCGGCATGGATGCAGGTCACCGATTTGCCTAGGATCCAGTGCACCATCAATCAACCGTAGAGGTCGCCTTGAAGTACCGAATTCCCAGCTTTGCTGCAGCGCTCATGATCGGCGTCCTCGCCCCCCTGCAGGCTGCCCGTGCGGAGTATCCTGAAAAACCCGTCCGACTGATCGTCCCTGCGGCGCCAGGCGGCGCAGCGGACAACCACGCACGCGCACTGGCCATCGAGCTCCACAAGCGGCTGGGGCAGCCGTTCGTCATTGAAAACAAGCCCGGTGCATCCGGCGCGATTGGTATGGACGTGGTTGCAAAGGCAGCGCCTGATGGCTACACCATCGGCAGCAACAACCTCGCCACGTTCATCGTGGGTACGCTCACTGCGAAGCAGCTGCCGTATCGCATCGAGAGCGACTTCACGCCAATTTCTTCGCTGTTTACGCAGCCGAATCTCGTTGGCGTTACGCCGAGCCTACCGGTGAAGACGCTCGGTGAACTTATCGCATATGCGAAGGCGAACCCGAACACGATCTCCTTCGGCTCGACGGGCCAAGGCACGTCTCTGCACGTCCTGACTGAAATGCTGCGCATGAATGCAGGCATTGAGATGGTCCATGCGCCGTACAAGAGCGCGCCAGCAGCCGAAGGCGACCTTGCCGCAGGCCATATCCAGCTGATGATCAGCAACTTCACATCGATGGAGCCGCAGGTCAAGGCGGGCCGCATCCGCGCGTTGGCCATCACGAGTGCAACGCGCTCGCCTCGGTTGCCCGACGTACCGACCGTCGCTCAGGCGGGAGCGCCTTACCTCGAGATGGTGACCTGGGCGGGGATCGTCGGTCCGAAGGGCATGCCTCCCGCGATCGTGAAGAGGCTTAACACGACCATCAATGAGATCCTGTCGGATCCCAACTTCAAGAAGCAGTACGAGGCCATGGGCTCCGAAACCGACATCAAAACGCCCGAGCAGTTCGCGGCGATGATCAAGTCGGACTTCGCGAAGTGGGGTGAAGTCATCCGCAAGGGCCGGATCACGGCCGACTAATTCCCCCGAGCGCTTACAGAACGTATCCGGTTTTCACCCGGCAATCGGGACAACAGCCCGGATTCGGATGTTTGTTGCAGCCGCAAGCGGTGCGGCACGAATTCATTCACGCACCCTTCATGCGAACGGTGCATTCATAACCTTGCATGAAAGAAACATACCCCATGGGAAAAATTGCAATTGTCGGCGCTGGAAACGTTGGCCAAGCCATCGCTGGCCACATGACCCTGCTCGGCCACGATGTCCGACTGTACTCACGGTGGGAACGCGATTTCGAAGCGATCAACTCGACCGGCGGCATCGAGCTATCAGGCGATGTGGAAGGCCGTGCGGCGAAACCTCTACTAACCACTGATATCGAGAGGGCGGTCAAGGGCGCAGACACCGTCATCGTCGCAGCACCAGCGTTCGCCCATGCATACCTGTCGCAGCAGCTTGCTGCATTGCTGGAGCCGGAGCAATTGGTGGTTTTCCAGCCCAGTGTGCTGGGGAGTTCGCTGGAACTCGCGAGGCATTTTGCGTCGGCTCGGCGTCCTCCCTGCCTGATCGCGGAAACGCCAACCAGCCTCTATACCTGCCGCCTGCGCGGTCCTGCCAAGGTCTACATCGGAGCCATCAAGCAAGCCGTGCAACTGGCAACCATACCGCACATGGCCTGTGACAAGGCACTCAACCGACTCAGCCAGTACTTCGGCAATCGCTACGTGGCCGGCACCGACACGCTTTCGGTAGGCCTTGGAAACTGCAACGCGATCTATCACGTTCCCCCCGCAGTATTGAACATCAAAACGGTGGAGGACTCGGACAAGCTCCCTCAGCACACGCTGGTCACTCCCAGAATTGCAGAAGTCATCAACGCCCTGGATGAAGAGCGCCTGTCTCTAGCGGCAGCTCTTGACGTAAAGACACACAGCTTCTGGCAGTTTCTCGAAGCCGCCTACGGCGTCACCGACGGCACTTATGTGGAGCGGATTGTCCAGGGCTACGGACGCCAGGCGTTCCCCGAACCCGACTCGTTGACCCACCGTTACTTCACGGAGGACATCCCCTTCGGTCTGGTCACCTGGAGTTCGTTGGCCAAACAAATAGGACTGCCGCTTCCGCTTACGGATGCTTTCATCAGGATTAGCGGGATCCTCTGCGATACCGACTTCGAAGCCACGGGTCGCACGGCACGCGTGCTGGGCCTGGAAGAAAACGACCCGGTGTCCATCAAAGCTGCATTTCTCAACGGTGTGCCACGTTGACCTTCGTAACTGGCATCAGCGAGTCTGCGTGACCACGGGAGAAATATGCTTGAGCTTTCGAAGATCGAGGATGCCGCGAGGCGCCTGAAGGGGAAAATTGCGCGAACCCCTTGCGTGGGGTTCTGTCGCAATAAGGGCAGCGGAACGGGTTGATGCCAGGGGTCGGTGACCGGTTTAAGCGGCCAGGCTGTAGAACTGCTCAGCAGCTGAAACGCTTGCACCCTTGGGGCAGTTCATCTGCCCCTTGGCGATCATGTGCATGGTCTCGATGCCTGCAATCAGGCGCCGCGCCGTGTGGAAAGTTTTCAACCCCAGCATGGGCCTGAGCCGGCGTTTGATCGCTCGGTGGTCCTGCTCTACGATGTTGTTCAGGTACTTGGACTGGCGCAACTCTATGTGCAGTCCGCTGTCCTCGATTAACCCTTTGACCGCGGCCGTGTTGGCTCCACTTTTATCGATCGTGATCTTCTCGGGAAGGTCATGCAGGCTGATGGCCCGTTCGAAGAACCGACGTGCCGCCGCCTCATCACGGCGGGCGGTCAGTAGGAAATCCACCGTCTGACCCAGCCGGTCCACCGCCCGGTACAGGTACTTCCATTGCCCGCTTACCTGAATGTAGGTCTCGTCCATCCGCCAGGAGCCTCCCACCGGGCGCTTGCGCTGGCGAAAGACTGCGGCGAGCACCGGCAATATCTTCAGCGCCCAGCGGTGAACGGTGGCATGGTCAACACCCACACCACGTTCGGCCATCATTTCTTCCAACTGCCGCAGGCTCAGCGGATAGGCCGCGTACCAGCGCATGCATACCAGCATGATCTCCAGCGGGAAATGCAATCGCTTGATCACCCACCGCAGGGTGGAATTTGACAGTTGAAGTTGCAGTGGTGCCATCGCTCATTGTCCATCGACGGCCTTATTGCGACAGAACCCGATTGCGTGATAAGAGCGGTGCGCCGTCGCCTAGCGCCTCATGCGGCTTACATTTCTGTTTCAGATCGGCAGCGGCCACAGTCTCGAGCGAGGCCGTGGCTGCTGAGGCTGACCTTTTCAACCACACCCGAATTGACGATGGAATACCACTCACTCCGAGACGACCTCGCACTCGCGCTGCGGGCCGCTGCCTGGCATGGGTTATCTGAAGGCGTCTGCAACCACTTCAGCGTGGCAGTGGATCGAGACAGGTTCTTGCTCAACCCACGCGGCCTGCACTGGAGCGAGGTCCGTGCCGATGACATACTGCTCGTGGACGGCAATGGCCAGGTCCTCGAGGGTCGGCATCGGGCGGAACCGACCGCACTGTTCATTCACGCAGCGGTCCATCGGATCGCTGGTCATGTTGTTGTGTTGCACACGCACATGCCCTACGCCACATCGCTCACGCTGACTGAAGCCGGCGCCATCGATCCCCTGCTGAGCCAAAATGCCTTGCGATTCCATGGGCGCATCGTGGTCGATCCCCGGTACAACGGGCTGGCGCTCGATGTCGCTGAAGGCGAGCGCATCGCCCATGCAATGCAGGGGCGGGACGTCGCGTTCCTTGGGAACCACGGCGTGATCGTTGCGGGCTCCACGGTTGCCTACGCCTACGACGATCTTTACTACCTCGAACGTGCGGCGCAGCACGAAATCCTCGCGCGCAGTTCAGGGCTCAAGCTGCGGGCCATTCGCGATCTGGAGCTGGCCCAGCGTACTGCTGCGCAGATTCAGGGGGAGCGCGAACAATCTGACCTGTTTTTCCAAGCGCTTCGACGACTCGTGCCTTGAGTGGTTGAGGAGCTACGGCCCAGCGGGCACGCAGGCGATTGCCGGTACATTGAAGCGATGCGTCCGCTTGAGGCTGACTGCGGCCGCCCAATTGTGATGGCGCTATGACTCTTCCGGTTGGTACCAGTCATTGAGTAGATCGCGCCGCGGCTGACCGCTGCACCTCCAATTCCGGCCTGTCAGCGTATGAATATCGCATGATTGAAGTGGCGCATCGCGCAAAGCAGTTCAGCCGCAGCGCGCGCAGTTGACGAAAGGTAGCTGTACTGCAGGAATTCCAAAGCGCATCCTATATGGCCCTCAACTCGATGGGAGACCATCATGGAAACCGCAGGCAATGCGACTCATCGCGAGCCGTGGAACAAGGGCAAAATCGTCGGGCAGAAAGCACCGTTCAAGCTCAAGGACATTTGGGCGCTTCGCGTTCGCCTCCAGTTGGACAACCGCATTCGTGAACTTGCCCTGTTCAACTTGGGCATCGACAGCAAGCTGCGCGGCTGCGATCTGGTCGCACTCAAGGTTCGAGATGTGTGCCACGGCGACTTGGTGGCAACACGCGCTATCGTGTTGCAGCACAAAACGCAGCGGCCAGTTCAGTTCGAGATCACTGCAGCATCACGGGATGCCCTGCAAGCGTGGATCAAACATGCGGGCCTGAAAACGGAGGACTTCCTGTTCCCCAGCCGGATCCACGACTCACCCCACCTCGGAACGCGCCAGTACGCACGAATTCTTGGGCATTGGGTCGACGAACTGGGACTGGATCGCGCCGAATACGGAACACATTCAATGCGCAGAACGAAAGCGACGCTGATCTACCGACGAACAAAAAACCTTCGCGCCGTCCAATTGCTACTCGGTCATTCCAAGCTGGAATCGACCGTGCGGTATCTCGGCATAGAAGTCGATGACGCACTGGAGATATCTGAGCAGACAGAAATCTGAGGCGACCAAAAAGCTGCCGCCCCAGCCGTCGCGCCGCGCCGGGGCGGACATTCACGATGTTGACTACTCTGTACAGAGTTAGTCCAGTGATCCGGGGCCGATTACTTTCTTTGACCGGCGTTGGTGTGACAGACGCACGACTCGCCGTGTGCAGCGGACACCAGCTCATCCAGAATGCCGCAGTGCCCGGCATGGGTGCCCGAACAGCGCGCCCGGAGTTGCAATAGCTGTTTCTCGAGCGCCCGCATGCTGTTGAGTCGTGCACGTACTCGAGCCAGTTGGTCGTCCACCAGCAGGTTCACGTCTCCACAATGCTCGTCCGGTGCATCCAAAAAGCCCAACAACCGGCTCACATCGGCCAATGGCATGTCCAGCGCCCGGCAGTGGCGAATGAAGGACAGCCGCTCCAAGTGCGTCACATCGTAGTCGCGATAGCCGTTGTCTCGCCGTGCCGGCTCTGGCAGAAGGCCCTGTTTCTCGTAGTACCGTACGGTTTCGACGTCCACTCCCGTAGCGTGGGCCAGTTCCTTGATTTGCATGGCGCATGCCCTTTTTTTGAGTCAGTAGTTGACACTGTAGCGACTCCAGGGTTTCCAATGCGGGCATTGAAAGGAAAAACCATGTCCGCCCATTGCTGCGACCACGAAACCCCCAAGGCCGAATCCATCGTCAACCTGTCCCGGTATCGCAAGATCCTGTGGATCGCCCTCATCGTCAACGCCGCCATGTTTCTGATCGAGATAGGCGCAGGGCTTCAGGCCGGCTCCCTGTCTCTCCTGGCCGATGCGGTGGACTTTGCCGGTGACGCGATGAATTACGCCGTGTCGCTAGCCGTACTGGCTTCGGCGCTGGCCTGGAGAGCCCGTGCGGCCATCCTGAAGGCAGTCAGCATGATGGGATTTGGCCTGTATGTACTGGGCGCTGCGGTATGGTCGGTCTGGAACGGCGAAGTGCCACAAGCCATGACCATGGGCGCGGTGGCGCTGCTGGCACTGCTGGCCAATGTGGCCGTGGCCTGGATGCTCTATGCGTTTCGCGAGGGCGACGCCAACATGCGCAGCGTGTGGCTTTGCTCGCGCAACGACGCGATTGGGAATGTGGCCGTTTTCCTGGCCGCACTCGGGGTGTTTGGCACGGGCTCGGCCTGGCCCGACCTGGCCGTGGCCAGCCTGATGGCGGCGCTGGCGCTGCACGGCGGTTGGACCGTGTTGCGGCAGGCGAAAGACGAATTGCACGACGACGTTTCCACAGGAGACCCCCATGGCCATGTTCACTGACCCACTGCGCGCAAGCCCGTTCGACCACACCGCCTTCGCCGGCCTGATGCAAGGGGCTAAAACCGCAGCCTCCCCGGAGCAGGCCTGGTTGTACCTGGAGGCGGCACATGTCGTAGGGCAGTCGTACATCAAGCCGCACCTGGTGACCCATACCCACATGCTGGGCCTGTCGCTGCGGACCCGCGACTGGCCCGAGGCTTTCGGCCAGTTGCTCAGGTTGGCACTAGTGCCCTTGGGCCACCTGAGCGGGCGTTTGCCCCTGGGCAATCCGGGGCGCGCAACCGTGAGCGCCTTCGAGCCACTGCCGGTGCGCCCGGAACTGGCCGACCTGATCGCCCGTGCAAGCAAGCCTTGACGTGCGCGCCACGTAAAATTGCAAGCATGCGTGTTTTCCTGGTCATGCTGATGCTTTCGCTGCTGCCGCTGCAGTTTTCTGCCGCTGCGGCGGATGCATGCTGCAGCCCGAGTGCACCCGTCAGAGAGTTGCAGGCCAGTCATCACCTGACCGCCCATGCGTCGCCTGTGGCGGCCAAGGATGACGTGGCAGCAAACACCGCGGCATTTGATCTTGACTGCGGCATGTGCCACGCGAATTGCGCGGCCGCCTGCACGGGCAGCTTCACCCCCTTGTTCGAGAGCGCGGGCAGTGAACAGGTGCGGCATCTCGATGAGCGCCATGACACGCTCTGGCATGGGCGACCCTACCGCCCTCAATGGCCCACCCCGAACGGTTCGGGGTTGAGCGCGTTCGCCTGATGCGCTGACAAGCGCCGCTTCCCCGATCCCCTGCTTTCTCGCGGCCCCTGCATCGTGCAGTGGCGGTTCCCGGATCGTTTTGGAAGGACTCTCTCATGACCACTCGCTGGTACCAGCGAAATCCGCGATGGGCGTGGCTCGTTGCCGTCGCGACGCTACTGTTGGTTGATCAGATCAGCAAATCGTACTTTTCATCCACTTTGGCGCTTGGCGAATCGGTCCCGGTGACCGAGTGGTTCAACCTGGTGCATGTGCTCAACACAGGCGCAGCCTTTTCGCTGCTGGCCGATGCAGGTGGCTGGCAACGCTGGTTCTTCATCGGTGTATCGGTGTTGGTGGTCGGAATTGTCTCGGTGGTGTGTCTTGCCCGTCAGGCAACCCCGCTGGATCGGTGGGTCGGTGCCTTCGTGGTGGGCGGAGGCGGTGGCAACCTTGTGGACCGCATCCAAACCGGCGCCGTGGTGGATTTTCTGGACTTCCACTGGCGCGCCATCCACTGGCCCGCCTTCAACCTGGCCGACGTCTTCGTTGTCTGCTCCATGCTGGTCTGGTGCGCGGCTTCCTTCAAAGCACCGCCGCGCCGCCCCAGCGGTGAAACGCCCGAGGAGCGACCCTCATGAAACGGGGTTGGTTCTGGATCATGGCCGCTTGGGGTGTGGCGTTGATCGCCACACTGGGAGCGCTTTTCATCGGGGAGGTCATGGGCATGACGCCCTGCCTGCTCTGCTGGTACCAACGCATCTTCATGTTCCCCCTGGCACTCATCCTGGGCATGGCCGCCTTCGCCGAAGACCGGCGAGGCGCCGTCTATGCGTTGCCACTGGCACTGGGTGGTATGGCCATGGCGGGCTACCACTCCGCCCTGGTGGCAGGGTGGGTGCCCAAGTGGTGGGTGCCTTGTGGCACCGGGCCCTCGTGCAGCGAGCAGAACCTCGAAATACTGGGCGGCATCCAGATTCCCTGGTTGTCTCTCGCGGCCTTCATGGCCATCAGCACCCTGCTTTTTGTTTACTTGAGAAAGACCCGTTCATGAACGCCAAGAAAGTTACCGTCATCGGCCTGGTGGCCATCGTTGCCTTGTTCTTTTTCCTGGGCATGAATGCCTACCAGAAGCGCGTGCAAAACGCACAGGACGTCCAGGTCAAAGCCGAACGGACCCGCCTGATCCGCATGCATTCGCCGGTGTTTGGGCCTCAAAGTGCACCGGTCACGATCGTCGAATTCTTCGACCCTGCCTGTGAAACCTGCCGCGCGTTCTACCCCATCGTCAAGAGCCTGATGGCCAAGTACCCCAACGACGTAAGACTTGTGATCCGTTATGCACCGTTCCACCAGGGTTCTGACCAGGTGGTCAAGCTGCTGGAGTCAGCCAAGAGTCAAGGCAAGTACCAAATGGTGCTGGAAGCCGTGTTGGCCGCGCAACCCGCCTGGGCTGATCATGGTCAGCCCAATATCGAGATCGCGTTCAAAGTGGCTGGGGAGGTTGGACTGGACCTGGTCAAAGCGCGGCAGGACATCGAAAAGCCTGGCGTCCAGGCCTTACTGCAACAAGACATCGAAGACTTGACCGCGCTGAAAGTCACCAAGACCCCCACCTTCTTCGTCAATGGTCGCAGCCTGCCGAGTTTCGGACCTGATCAACTCGCTGCTCTGGTGGCGGAGGAAGTGGCCAAGGTGAAGAAGTGATCATTGCGTTTCAACTTCGGGGTTGAGCGGTTACCAGCCATTGAGGCACCGTGGCAGAGCTTGGCCTATGTCCGCCCAGTGGCGGTAACCTGTCTCCCGGGTATCGGAATTGAAGGTCTATTTCCGCTGCGGACCTGCCTCTCAGGGCGGTAGTAGGGAATTCGATTGGAGAAACGTTTTTCGCGCCCCCGAGGGCTCACCGCCCGATGTTCATCAGCGGACTTGCGTCATAGGGGAAAACGGATCGACGCGAGGCCGGGAACGCTGCGGTCAAAGCCCACCCTGTTCAATTTCTCCTTTTAAATCAAAGGGTTGAAGAGATTTTTGGAGCGTTTTGAGTTCAAAACTCAGTGAGAAAAGTTCAAAACTCACCGAAACTCGACAACTCGACAGTCTGAGAATTCATATAAATCAATGGCTTGCGAAAGTCCTGCGGGGGCGGGAACTCCGGCTTTAGCACTCGATCACAGGGAGTGCTAATATAGATGTGTCCCAGAAGGACACCGACACTGGAGGTGTGGAAATGACCGTTTCTGCCAATACGACTGCCAACGCCCTGACCCTTGCCAAGCCATGGGCCAGCCCCTCGCTGGTGCTGCCGCCGCTGGGCAACCTGGATGCCTACATTTCGGCAGTCAACCGCCTGCCCATGCTGACGGCACAGGAGGAACAGGACTTTGCTCGCCAGCTGCGCGACCAGAACGATCTGGAGGCGGCGGGCAAGCTGGTCATGTCACACCTGCGCCTGGTGGTTTCGGTGTCCCGCCAGTACCTGGGCTACGGCCTGCCACATGGCGACCTGATCCAGGAAGGCAACATCGGCCTGATGAAGGCGGTCAAGCGCTTCGACCCCGATCAGGGCGTGCGCCTGGTCAGCTACGCGCTGCACTGGATCAAGGCCGAAATCCACGAATACATCCTGAAGAACTGGCGCATGGTCAAGGTGGCGACCACCAAGGCCCAGCGCAAGCTGTTCTTCAACCTGCGCTCCATGAAGCAGGGCTTCAAGGCCGAAGCCACCGACGTGAGCGAGGCCGCCACCCACCGCGAGACGTTGAGCGAGCACGAGATCGACGTGGTCGCGCGCGAACTCAACGTCAAGCGCGAGGAGGTGATGGAGATGGAGCGCCGTCTGGCGGGCGGTGACGTCGTGCTGGACCCCGCGCCCAACGACGAGGGTGAAGAAAGCTACGGCCCCATCGCCTATCTGGCGGATGCCAGCCAGGAACCGACGGCCGTGCTGGAAAGCCAGCGGCGCGACCGGCTGGCCTCCGAGGGTATTGCGCGTGCCCTTGAGCAGCTTGATGAGCGTTCGCGCCGCATCGTCGCCGAGCGCTGGCTCAAGGTCAACGACGATGGCTCGGGTGGCAAGACGCTGCACGAGCTGGCGGCCGAGTACGGCGTGAGCGCCGAGCGTGTGCGCCAGATCGAGGCGGCAGCAATGAAGAAGATGCGCGCCGCGCTGGCGGCCTACGCCTGAGTCTCTGGCGCGTCCAGCCGCGCCATCCACGTTTCAGCCGGCTCCGGGCGGCCATAGAGGTAGCCCTGGCGCACCACGTCGCTGCGGCTGTCGAAAAAGCCCGCGTGTGCTTCGGTCTCCACACCCTCCGCCACCACCTGCAGGTGCAGCTGGCGGGCCACGGCCAGTATCGTGTCCACCAGCGCGGCGTCCTGGGGGTTGGTGGTCACGTCCTGCACGAAGCTCTTGTCGATCTTGAGTTCGCTGATGGGCAGACGTTTGAGGTAGGCCAGCGACGAATAGCCGGTACCGAAATCGTCCATCGAGAAGTGCAGGCCAAGGGCGCTGAGTTCGGTCATCTTCTGCACGGCATCGGCCAGGTCGCCCATCACCAGGCTTTCGGTCACCTCCAGCACCAGCCTTGAGGGGTCGGCGCCGCTGTTGGCCAGTTGCAGGCGCACGGATTCGACGAAATCGGGTTTCTGGAAATGGCGCGGGCTGATGTTGACCGACAGCCGCAGGGCGTGGCCACGCCGGTCCAGCTCCACCAGCAAGAGGCAGACCTGCGACAGCATCCAGCGGTCGAGTGAAACCACCAGGTCCGACATTTCGGCAATGGGAATGAATACGGCCGGTGGCACCAGGCCGCGCTGGGGGTGTTCCCAGCGGATCAGCGCTTCGGCGCCGATCAGCAGGCCACTGGCGCTGACCTGGGGTTGCAGGTGGCAGCGCAATTCGTCGTGCGCAAGCGCAAGGCGCAGCTCGCGTTCAACGCGAAAGCGCTGTTCCACCGCGTCGCCCATGGCGGCCTCGAAGAAGGTGGTGCGTGCGCCGCCTTCGGCTTTTGCCTTGTGCAGCGCGGTATCGGCCTGGCGCATGACCTCGTCGGCGTGGTCGCACCCCGGCGCTGGAAACAGCGCGATGCCCACGCTCATGTCCAGCGCGAAGTGCTCGTCCTCGATGCGGATGTGTTCCTTGAGCGCGGCGCGCAGTTTCTCGGCCAGGGCCAGAGCCTCGCGGCCGGCCGCCTCGCGCGTCGGCATGCCGCGTGGCGGCAGCACGGCAAACATGTCGCCCGAGAGCCGTGCGAGCACATCGTCGCCATGCAGGTTCTTGCGCAGCAGGACGGCCACGGCCTTGAGCAACGCATCGCCCAGCACCAGGCCGCGCGCTTCGTTGATGTGCTTGAAGCGGTCGATGTCGAGCAACAGCGCACCGGCAAAGCGGTGGTCCCGGTTCAGCTGGTCCAGTGATTCGCCGACTTTCTTGAGGAACTGGGTGCGGTTGGCCAGGCCAGTGAGCGGGTCGCGCGAGGCCAGCTGCTCGGCGCGCTCTTCCGCACGGCGGATCTCGCTCAGGTCGGTGTAGATGGACACGTACTGTGTGATCCGCTGCGACTTGTCGCGGATGCTGCTCATGGTGGCCCACTCGGGGAAGAGCTCGCCGTTCTTGCGCCGGCTCCAGACCTCGCCGGACCACTCACCGAACTCCTTCAGTGCCAACTTCATGTGGTTCAGAAAACTCTTGTCCTGCGGTTGTGCCAGCAGCGACAGGTGGGATTTGCCCACCACCTCTCGCTCCATGAAGCCCGTGATGCGACTGAATGCCGGGTTGACGGTGACGATGGTGTCGCTGGCATCGGTCACTACGATGGCCTCGTTGGTGGTCTCGAACACCCGCATGGCCAGGCGCTGGCGTGCGTCGGCCTGACGCTGCACGTTCCACAGCCGGGCCAGCAGCAGCCCGATCGCGAGCAGCGCGCTCAGCGTGGCCATGATCTCGATGCGCCAGCGCTGCACCACATCCGTGAAGGTGAAATCGGGCACGTGGTCGTAGGGCGGCAGCCGCAGCGCTCTCGAGAGGTTTTCCACCGGCAGGTAATCGGCGGGCGTGGTGAATCCGTGCACACCGGCCGCCTGTGCAGCGGGGTGTTCGGGCTCCAGGGCGTACAGGGCCGACGCCACCCGGCGCACCGCGCGTTCGTCCACATGGGGCAGGGCAAACACCGGCCACTCGGGGTACAGGCGGGTGGAGCTCAGCAGCTGGAAGCCGGGGTGGTTGTGAGGCGCCACAACGGCCAGGCGATTGATGTCCAGCGTGCCGTTGAGCGCGAGCTTTTCCAGTATGCCGGTGCGCACGAAAGCGAAATCGGCCCGACCTTCGAGCACCGCTTCCAGGGCGTTTTCGTGGGTCTGCACCTGCAGCACCGCCTTGGCCTCCCTGGGCAGGGCAACACCCAGCAGCTGCAGTTCATAGGCCGGAGCGCGCCAGGCCATGTGGCTGGTGCTGGCCACCGCGATGGTGCGGCCTCGCACATCGGTCAGCTGGCGCCACTCGGCACGCTCGCGCCGCCTCACGACCACCCCGCCATACTGGGACGTGGGGTTGCCGTCTTCGGCGGTGACCAGGGTGGCGATCACGCCCGCCACCGGGTAGCGGGCGCGCACAGTGAGAAAGTGGGTGGATGTGGTGGTGACGAACGACAGTGAATGGTTGGCGATGCCGGCTTCGATGTCCGCCTGCGACAGCGCCCGCAGTTCCACCCGCTGGTCTTTCAGCGTCTGGTTGAGGTAGTCCACCAGCGGGTCGTAGCGCACAGCGGTCTGACCCTGCCCGAGGTTGTCAAAGACACCCAGTACCAAGGGTGGGTCGCCCGAGGCGGCCCAGCCTGCCATGCACGGGCAGAGCGCCAGCACCAGACACAGGCTGCGCCAGCGGCGGCCGGTCCATGTCAGTTTGTTCACATCCCCATCTTAGGGCGTGGCGTACGGGGTCACAAGCCCCGCACAGGATCAGGCTTCGCGGCGCAGGGCCGGGAACAGGATCACGTCACGGATGCTGGGGCTGTCGGTCAGCAGCATCATGAGGCGGTCGATGCCGATGCCGCAGCCGCCGGCCGGAGGCATGCCGTACTCGAGGGCGCGCACGTAGTCGGCGTCGTAGTACATGGCTTCGTCGTCGCCCGAGTCCTTGTTGGCCACCTGGGCCTGGAAACGCGCGGCCTGGTCTTCGGCGTCGTTCAGTTCGGAGAAGGCGTTGCCGAACTCGCGGCCGGTGATGTAGAGCTCGAAGCGCTCGGTCACCTCGGGGCGGGTGTCGCTGGCGCGCGCCAACGGCGAGATCTCGGTCGGGTGCTCCATGATGAAGGTCGGGTTCCAGAGCTGTTCCTCGACCTTCTCCTCAAAGTACATCACCTGCAGACTGGCCAGGCTGCGCGTGGAGAGTTTGTCCTTCTCCTCGTTCAGGCCCAGCTTCTTCAGCTCGGCGTGCAGCCAGTTCGCATCGTCAACGCGCTCGCCTGCTTCGGTGTACTTCTGGATAGCCTCGCGGATGGTCAGGCGCTCGAACGAGGTGCCCAGATCGACGGGGCGGCCCTGGTAGGTCAGGGTGGTGTCGCCACACACCTGGTGGGCTACATGGCGCAGCAGGTGTTCGGTGAAGTCCATGAGGTCCTGGTAATTCCAGTACGCCGCATAGAACTCCATCATGGTGAATTCGGGGTTGTGGCGGACCGAGATGCCCTCGTTGCGGAAGTTGCGGTTGATCTCGAAAACGCGGTCGAAACCACCCACCAGCAGGCGCTTGAGGTAGAGCTCGGGCGCGATGCGCAGGAACATTTCCTGGTCGAGTGCGTTGTGGTGCGTGACAAAGGGCTTGGCATTGGCGCCACCCGGAATGGGGTGCAGCATGGGGGTTTCCACTTCGAGGAAGCCGCTTTGCACCATGAAGCCGCGCAGCGCGGTGATGGCGCGGCTGCGGGTGACAAAACGCTGGCGTGCGGACTCGTCGGTCATCAGGTCCACGTAGCGCTGGCGGTACTTGATTTCCTGATCGGCCACGCCATGGAACTTGTCAGGCATGGGGCGCAGGCTCTTGGTGAGCAGTCGCACGCGGTCGGCCTGGATGGTCAATTCGCCGGTGCGGGTCTTGAACAGCACGCCTTCGGCCGCGACGATGTCGCCCAGGTCCCAGTGCTTGAAATCGGCGTGCTGCGCCTCGCCCACGCTGTCGTTGTTCAGGTAGACCTGGATGCGGCCAGCGGAGGGGCCGAAGGAGGCATCCTGCAAGGTGGCAAAGCTGGCCTTGCCCATCACGCGCTTGAGCATCATGCGGCCAGCCACGCTGGCACGTACCTGCATCGGCTCCAGGTCTTCCTTGGAGATGCCGTCGTATTTCTCCACCAGAACCTGGGCGGTGTCGGCCGGTTTGAAATCGTTGGGAAAGGCCGGGCCCCGTTCGCGCAGCGCCTTGAGCTTCTCGCGGCGTTCGGCGATCAGCTGGTTTTCATCGGCGGCGTGGGGCGTGACGGGGGTGTTCATGGTGGGCCAAATAAAAAGAGGGTTGCGCATAAACCGCGCAACCCTCTATTGTAAGAAGAGCGTACGGCCCGCCGCCGCGCCGCCCCAAGGCGGGTCAACCCCCTCGGGGGGCGGCGACCCGCGCAGCGGTGGAGCGTGGGGGCCGGGGGCTCATTCGCCGAGGTAGGCGGCGCGCACTTTCGGGTCGTCCAGCATGTCCCGGCCGTTGCCGGTCATGGTGATCTCGCCGGAGTCCATCACGTAGCCACGGTCCGCGATCTGCAGGGCGCGGCGGGCGTTCTGCTCCACCAGCAGCACGGTCACGCCCTGGGCGTAGACGTCCTTCACCACCTCGAAAATCTTGTCGACCATGATGGGCGACAGACCCATGGACGGTTCGTCGAGCAGCAGCACCTTGGGCTGGCTCATGAGGGCGCGTGCCATGGCCAGCATCTGCTGTTCGCCGCCCGACATGGTTCCTGCAAGCTGGTCCTTGCGCTCTTTCAGGCGCGGGAAGATGCTGAACATGCGTTCGATGTCGGCCTCGATGCCCGCCTTGTCCTTGCGGATGTAGGCGCCCATCAGCAGGTTTTCGGTGATGGTCATGCGCGTGAACACGCCACGGCCTTCCGGCACCATGGCCAGGCCCTGCTTGACCAGGTCCCAGGGACCCTGACCCTTGATGCTCTTGCCCAGGTATTCGATATCGCCGCCTTCGAAGGCCAGCGTGCCGGTGATGGCCTTCATGGTGGTGGTCTTGCCGGCGCCGTTGGAGCCGATCAGGGTGACCAGTTCGCGCTCGCGCACTTCCAGGTCGGCGCCCTTGACCGCCTTGATGCCGCCGTAGGCCACTTTGAGGCCAGTGACTTTGAGTAGGGTTTGTGCCATGTTTTTCTGTCCTCAGTGTCCGCCGGTGCCCAGGTAGGCCTCGATCACCTTGGGGTCCTTCTGCACCTCGGCCGGTGTGCCGGAGGAGAGCTGCTTGCCGTAGTCGAGCACCGTGACGCGGTCACACAGGCCCATGACGAGTTTGACGTCGTGCTCGATCAGCAGGATGGTTCGGTTGTCGTTGCGGATGCGGTCGATCAGCTCGCGCAGTTGCACCTTTTCGGTGGCGTTCATGCCCGCGGCCGGTTCATCCAGCGCAATGAGCTGCGGATCGGTGGCCAGCGCGCGCGCGATCTCCAGTCGGCGCTGGTCGCCGTAGGACAGCGTGCGCGACTTGTAGTCGGCGTACTTGGCAATGCCCACGTACTCGAGCAGTTCCATGGCGCGTTCGGTGATGGCCTTCTCCTCGGCCTTGAAGCCGGGCGTGCGCAGGATGGCGCCAACCAGGCCCGAGTGGGTGCGCACGTGGCGACCCACCATCACGTTTTCCAGAGCGGTCATCTCGGCGAACAGCCGGATGTTCTGGAAGGTGCGCGCGATGCCAGCCTTGGCGACCTCATGCACGGCGGTGGGCGTGTAGGGCTTGCCTGCCAGCTCGAAGGTGCCGCTGTCGGGCGTGTACAGCCCGGTCAGCACGTTGAAGAAGGTGGTCTTGCCAGCGCCGTTGGGGCCGATCAGGCCGTACACCTGGCCGCGCTCGATGTGGATGCCGACGTCGGACAGGGCTTGCAGGCCGCCGAAACGCTTGGAGACGCCGGCCACTTTCAGAATGGTGTCAGTCATGGTCGTGTCTTCCGTTTACTTGCTCAGGGACTTGCCGTGCTCGGGCGAGGGCCAGAGGCCGCGCGGGCGCAGCAGCATGATCACGATCATGGCCAGCGCCACCAGCAGCTGACGCAGGATTTCGGGGGCCAGACGGCCATCGGTCAGGGCCTGCAGCGGATGGGCCACGTGGCGCAGCACCTCGGGCAGACCGGCCAGCAGCAGGGCCCCCAGGATGACGCCCGGGATGTGACCGATGCCGCCCAGCACCACCATGGCCACAACCATGACAGACTCCATGAGCGAGAACGACTCAGGTGAGACAAAGCCCTGGAAGGAGGCGAACAGCACGCCCGACAGGCCGCCAAACGAGGCGCCCATGCCGAAGGCCAGCAGCTTGAGGTTGCGGGTGTTCAGACCCATGGCCTTGGCTGCGATTTCGTCTTCACGCACGGCCATCCAGGCGCGGCCGATGCGCGAGCGCTCCAGGCGGTAGCAGATGATGACCGACAGCACCACCAGGAACAGGAACAGGTAGTAGTACAGCGTGACCGGCTGGATGGTGAAGTCGCCGATGGTCAGCCGTTTGCCCAGGTTGATGCCGAAGATGGAGATGGAGTCGATCTGGCTCAAGCCCTTGGGGCCGTTGGTGATGTTGATCGGACGGTCCATGTTCAGCATGAAGATCCGGATGATCTCGCCGAAACCCAGGGTCACGATGGCCAGGTAGTCGCCGCGCAGCTTGAGCGTGGGCGCTCCCAGGATCACTCCCACGATACCCGCGACGATTGCCGCAAAGATCATGAGCACCCATATGTTGTAGTGGATGCCGTTGGGGAAAGCGGCTTTGATGGCCGGGAAGGCGTCGGCCAGATGGGGTGACCCCAGCAGGCCCATGATGTAGGCGCCCACCGCGAAGAAGGCGATGTAGCCCAGGTCCAGCAGGCCGGCGTAGCCGACCACGATGTTCAGGCCCAGGGCCAGCAGCACGAACAGCAGCGCCATGTCCACGATGCGGACCCAGGCGTTGCCGAAGCCCTGCAGCACCAGCGGCAGGACGAGCAGCGCGGCTGCGGCGATCAGGAAGGTGATGATCTTGGCTTGTTTCGAGTTCATCATGATGTGAGCTCCCTGTGTGTCAGGCGCGGTCGGCGACGCGTTCGCCCAGCAGGCCCGAGGGGCGCAGGGTCAGCACGAAAGCCAGCACGATGAAGGCGAAGATGTCGGTGTACTGGCTGCCCAGGAAGCCGCCGGTGAGCTGGCCGAGGTAACCCGCACCCAGCGACTCGATCAGGCCCAGCGAGATGCCGCCGACCACGGCACCCGCCAGGTTGCCGATGCCGCCGAACACGGCGGCAACAAACGCCTTGAGGCCGGGCATGAAGCCCATGGCGTGCTGCACGGTGCCGTAATTGGACGCCCACATGATGCCGGCGATGGCTGCCAGCATGGCGCCGATGATGAAGGTCGCCGAGATCACGACGTCGGGCTTGATGCCCATGAGGCCAGCCACCCGGGGGTTTTCCGCTGTGGCGCGCATGGCGCGGCCCAGGTTGGTCCTGTTGACCATCCACATCAGCGCGGACAGCACCACCACGGTGGTGCCCAGGATGAAGATCTGCGTGACGGAGATCACGGCGCCACCCAGGTTGACCGGGTCACCGGGCAGCAGGGTCGGGTAGGACTTGGGCACCGGCTTCCAGATCATCATGGCGATGGTCTGCAACAGGATGGACATGCCCATCGCTGTGATCAGCGGGGCCAGGCGTGGCGAGTTGCGCAGCGGGCGATAGGCCAGCTTTTCGATCGTGAAGTTGAGCGTGGCACAGACCACCATCGCGATCAGCGCCGAGACCAGCAGGATGATCCAGCCGGCCGTGCCGGGCATGGCATCACGCGCGAAGACGATGATCTGCCAGCTGGTGAGGGCACCCACCATCAGGATGTCGCCGTGCGCGAAGTTGATCAGGCCGATGATGCCGTACACCATGGTGTAGCCCAGTGCCACCAGCGCGTACATACTGCCGAGAACCAGACCGTTGATGATCTGCTGCAGCAAGGTTTCCATTCAGGTTTCTCCGGTTGGTTCGATAGCACGGGCTCGTGGCGCCATGCCGCCGTACAACGTAGCAAAAAACCCGCCAGCCAGGCCAGGAAGCGGCGGGTGGCCGCCGGGCCGACTGCGGGTGAGGTGGCGCGGATTGTAGTCAACAGGCCCTTGCGGGCTCATGGGTGCAAGCCCGTAGTGCTACGGGTAAACCCTGTTCATTGGGGAGACACCCCTAAACCGGACAACATTTTCTCGGGCGCATTAGCCGGCTGAATGCTGTCTCCACTGGCCTGGGGGCGGTTCAGGTACGACTCGAAGGCGTCCGGCTCCAGCGGCCGGCTGAACAGGTAGCCTTGGAACACCCGGCAGCCCTGGCGCAACAGGAAATCCCGTTGCTGGCGGGTTTCCACTCCTTCGGCAATCACCGTGAGTCCCAGGCTGCGGCCCAGCGAGATCAGGGTGCCGGTGATGGCGGCGGCGTTGCTGTCGTTCATGACATCGTGCACGAAGGACTGGTCGATCTTGAGCTGGTGCAGCGGCAGGCGCTTGAGGTAGCTCAGGGACGAATAGCCGGTACCGAAGTCGTCCAGCGAGAAACCGACGCCCTGGGCGTCCAGGGCTTGCATCTTGCGGATCAGGTCGTCGATGTCGTGGACCAGCATGCTTTCGGTCAGCTCCAGCTTGAGTCGCTGGGGCGGAGCGCCCGTGCGCTCAAGCACGGCCTGGACCTGAGCGATGAAATCGGGCTGGCGCACCTGCTGCGCACTGACATTGACGGACAGCGTCAGGTGCTCGGTGTCCGGCCGCTGCCGCCACAGGGCCAGCTGGCGGCAGGCCGATTCCAGGGCCCACTGGCCCAGTGGCAGGATGAAGCCGGTCTGTTCAGCCAGGGGGATGAAGGCGCCGGGGGGGATGAGCCCGCGCTCCGGGTCGCGCCAGCGCAGCAGGGCCTCGGCTCCGAGCACCCGGCCGTCGGCATCGACCTGTGCCTGGTAGAAGAGGGTGAAGCGTCGGGCCGCCAGCGCGTCGCGCATGGCCATGTGCAGGCTGCTGCGCGTGGACTGGTCGGTGTTCATCAGGTAGAGCGTGAGCACCACCACCAGCACCGCACAGGTGGAGTTGATCCATGTCCCGCCCACGCGCACGCTGTCGGGAACGGCGTAGGGTGTGTAGTAGGCGAAGTGGGTGCTCGCAAAGAACAGGAAGGTGACGAAAAAGGTCGCCACCACACCATAGCGCAGCCAGGGCTTTTCGCTCTGGAACACGTAGTAGGCGCACAGGCCGACGGTCAGCAGGAAGATGTGGCTGGAGCGCGGGGCCGCCTCGGTTGGGACGTCCAGCCACAGCGAGAAGGCGCACAGCACCAGGTACACGCTGCCAAACAGCAGCGCCGCCGCGCCCCGGTAGCGTTGTGCCCGGGCCAGGCCGACCACGCTGGCACCCAGCACGATGAGCACCATTTCCAGGGCCGCCACCAGCCAGTTGCCCTGCAGCAGGAAAAACACCGACCACCCGACGCCAAGTGCCATCAACACGACGCCCGCGGCCGACAGCAGGCTCTGAGCGCGTCGCCGCCGCAGTGCATTGGCCTCCTCGGTGGTCAGCGGTGGTGTGGTGGACGGTCCCATGTTGGGCAGCCTGGATGGCTTGAGGCCGATTATGGGAAGTGTCCGCAACTGATGCAACTGCTAGGTTGATGCGTCGTTTCCGCTTTCGCGGGCATCGAGTTCACGCAGGCGGGCGAGTTTTTCAGCGATGCGGACTTCCAGCCCCTGTGCCACGGGCCGGTACCAGCCCGGCGACTGCAGGCCGTCGGGCAGGTAGCGTTCGCCAGCAGCGTAGGCGTCGGGCTCGTCGTGGGCGTAGCGGTAGCCCTTGCCGTAATCCAGCTCTTTCATGAGCCTGGTGGGCGCGTTGCGCAGGTGCATGGGCACGGGGCGCGTGCCATCTTGCTTGATGAAGGCCTTGACCGCGTTGAACGCTTTGTAGACCGCGTTGGACTTGGGCGCCACCGCGAGGTAGACCACACATTGAGCCAGGGCCAGTTCGCCTTCCGGCGAGCCCAGGCGCTCATAGACTTCTGCGGCGTCCAGTGCCAGGCGCAAGGCTCGCGGGTCGGCCAGGCCGATGTCTTCGCTGGCCATGCGCACCAGGCGCCGCGCCATGTAGCGCGGGTCGGCTCCTCCATCGAGCATGCGAACGAACCAGTAAAGCGAGGCGTCGGGGTCTGAGCCTCGCACCGCCTTGTGCAGCGCGCTGATGGTGTCGTAAAACTGTTCACCACCCTTGTCGTAACGGCGCAGGCGCTCGCCCAGCACCTGCAGCAGCCACGCGTCGGTGAGGGTGTCGCGCTTCTGGGCTGCCGCGGCCACGGCCAGGGTTTCCAGTGTGTTGAGCAGCCGCCGCGCGTCGCCGTCGGCGTAGGCCAGCAGGCGTGAGCGGGCGTCGTCGTCCAGTGCGGGTACTGCGCCCAGTGCCTGTGCCTTGGTCACGATTTCGTCCAGGTCGTCTTCCGACAGCGGCTGCAGCACATAGACCGCCGCGCGCGAGAGCAGGGCGGAGTTGACCTCGAACGACGGGTTTTCCGTGGTGGCACCGATGAAGGTGAACAGCCCGCTTTCCACATGGGGCAGGAAGGCGTCCTGCTGGCTCTTGTTGAAGCGGTGCACCTCATCCACGAAGACGATGGTGCGCTGCTGCATCAGGCTGTCGCGCGCGGCCTGGGCCTTCTCCACCGCTTCACGGATGTCTTTCACCCCACCCAGCACCGCGCTGATGGGGAGGAATTGCGCGTCGAACGACTGCGCCATCAGGCGCGCGATGGTGGTCTTGCCGACACCGGGCGGGCCCCAGAGGATGCAGCTGTGTGGCTGCCCCGATTCGAACGCGATACGCAGCGGCATGCCCTCACCCAGCAGGTGGCGCTGACCAATGACCTCGCCCAGCGTGCGCGGGCGCAGGCGCTCGGCCAGGGGCGCGTGGTCGGCGGGCATCAGGGTTTGATCACGTCCGCACCGGGGGGTGGGGTGAAGCGGAAAGACTCGGCCTTGAGCCCTCCATTGGCCTCAAAGTTCGAGAAACGCAGCACCGATCTCTGCCCGAAGCTGTCGAGCATGTCGAGCTCGGCCAGCTGCCCGTTGCGAAAACCCAGGCTCATGCTCTGCAATTGCGCTTCACGGCTGAGGGGCAGGGCCTGCACCCACTGCGCGCCATCTCGGTCGGGCAGGGCACTCAGCTTGAAATAGGCCTGCAGCGTCTTGAGGTCGGTGGCCGATGCGATGAGTCCGGCCGGTGTGCCGCCCAGTGCCTGCTCCTGCGGCCGCGCGGTCACCTGGTTGAGGTCGAGGTCGTGCAGCCACAGCGTCTTGCCGTCGGCCACGATGGTCTGCTCGAACGGCTTGGCGTAATGAAAGCGGAAGCGGTTGGGCCGCAGGAATTCGAAGCTGCCGCTGGATGTCTTGCTGCGTGCAGCGGTTTCGCCGGCGCGCGTGGGCGTGGTCACGGTCTGGGTGAAGGCGGCCTTGCCGCTCTGGGTGCTGCGCAGGAACTGCTCGAGTGCCTGCAGGCCATCGGCATGGGCCAGGGAGCTGGCCAGGGCCAGCGCGGCGATGAGAAGTCGGTGGTTCATGCGCAGTGGGATTCCGCGTGCCGGTCCAAGGTTCATTCGTCCTCAGTCGCCGCTGCGGGCCGCGACCAGGATTTCACGCTGGCCACTGGCAGTGAGCGCGCTCACCAGCCCCGCCTTTTCCATGTCCTCCAGCAAGCGGGCAGACCGGTTGTAACCAATCTTCAGCTTGCGTTGCACATAGGAAATGCTGGCTTTGCGGTCTTGCAGCACCACGGCCACGGCCTGGTCGTACATCGGGTCCTTCTCGCCCTCGCCACCGCTGCCGCCACCCTCGCCAAACAGGTCCAGGCCACCTTCTCCATCGGCGCCGGCGCCATCGAGCACGCCATCGATGTAGTTGGGCTCACCGCCCTGTTCCTTCAGGTAGGCCACCACGCGGTGCACCTCGTCGTCGCTCACGAAGGCGCCATGCACCCGCACCGGGAAACCCGTGCCCGAGGGCATGTAGAGCATGTCACCCATGCCCAGCAGGGCTTCGGCGCCCATCTGGTCCAGGATGGTGCGGCTGTCGATCTTGCTGCTGACCTGGAAGGAGATGCGCGTCGGGATGTTGGCCTTGATCAGGCCGGTGATCACGTCCACGCTGGGGCGCTGGGTGGCCAGGATCAGGTGGATGCCGGCCGCGCGCGCCTTTTGCGCCAGACGGGCGATCAGTTCCTCGATCTTCTTGCCCACCACCATCATCAGGTCGGCCAGCTCGTCGATCACGACGACGATGTACGGCAGGGCTTCCAGCGGTTCGGGCTGTTCGGGTGTGAGGCTGAACGGGTTGCCGATGTGCTCGCCACGGGCTGTGGCCTCGGCGATCTTGGTGTTGAAGCCGGCCAGGTTGCGCACGCCCAGCTTGCTCATCAGCTTGTAGCGTTTCTCCATCTCGGCCACGCACCAGTTCAGGCCATGCGCCGCCTGCTTCATGTCGGTGACCACGGGCGCGAGCAGGTGCGGGATGCCTTCGTAGACCGACATCTCCAGCATCTTGGGGTCGATCAGCAGCAGGCGCACGTCCTTGGCGTCGGCCTTGTACAGCAGCGACAGGATCATGGCGTTGATGCCGACCGACTTGCCCGAGCCGGTGGTGCCGGCTACCAGGCAGTGGGGCATCTTGGCCAGATCGGCCACCACTGGCTGGCCGCCGATGTCCTTGCCCAGACCCATGGTCAGCAGGCTCTTGGCGTCGTTGTACACCTGCGAGCCCAGGATCTCGCTGAGCTTGATGGTCTGGCGCTTGGCGTTGGGCAGTTCCAGCGCCATCAGGTTCTTGCCGGGGATGGTTTCGATCACGCGGATGGACACCAGCGAGAGCGAACGCGCCAGGTCGCGGGCGAGGTTGACGATCTGCGAGCCCTTGACGCCGGTGGCTGGTTCGATCTCGTAGCGCGTGATCACCGGGCCGGGCGCGGCCGCGACCACGCGCACCTCCACGCCGAAGTCCTTGAGCTTTTTCTCGATGAGGCGGCTGGTCATCTCCAGCGTCTCGGGGGCCACGGTGCTCTGCTGGCCGGGTGCGGCGTCCAGCAGGTCCACCTGCGGCAGCTTGCTGTCGGGCATCTCGGCGAACAGGGGTTTCTGGCGCTCCTTGATGACGCGCTCGCTTTTGGGTACCTCGACCAGCGTGGGCTCGATCTGCACCGGCACCGGGTGGTGCTCCTCGATCTCGACACGCTCCTCCTGCACCACGACCTCGCGCTCCTTGGCAGCGAGTTCACCGATGCGCTGGTCTTCCACCGCCTCGCGCTGCTCGCGCCGGGCCTGGAACCAGTGGTCCAGGCGCTGGCCGATGACCTCGGCCCAGTATCCCCACGAAAAACGGAAGGCCCAGCCAGACGCGACCACCAGCATGGCGATGGCCAGCAGCGTCGACCCTGTGAAGCCCAGCCAGCGTGTCGTCAGCGGGCCCAGCAGCGCGCCCAGCACGCCGCCCGCGTGGCCCGGCAGCACAGCCTCCAGCCTGTGCAGCCGCGTCCACTCGAGCACCGTGCTGGAGAGCAGCAGCAGCAGCAAGGCGCCCCAGAACGCGGCGCGGCTGCGCCACCAGGCGGGCGTTTCGCCGTCTTCAGGCATCTGAGGCCCGCGCAGCCAGCGCGCCAGCGCCGACAGCCAGGCACGTGCGGCGGCCAGGAAACACCACCAGACCGAAAACCCCAGCAGGTAGTAGCTGGCGTCGGCCAGCAGGGCGCCGACACGGCCTCCCCAGTTGCCGACGCCGCCACCGTCTCCGGTGGTGGACCAGGCGGGATCGGCCAGGCTGTGCGTCAGCAGGGCCAGCAGCCAGAACAGCAGGCCCGCTGCGCCCAGCACCAGCGAGATTTCCTGCGCGAACCGTGCCAGCCCGGATGGCGAGGCCGATTCACGGTCGGCATTGAGGGTGTTCAGCGAATACGTCATAGAGCAGCGCGCAAGCTTACCGCAGACCCCGTGTGGGCTTGCGTGGCCTGCCAGGCAATTGTCAGGGCGGGTTTCTAGAATAGCGGGCATGAAACACGCCAAAGTCCTGATCCTGGGTTCCGGCCCCGCCGGTTACACCGCCGCCGTCTACGCCGCTCGTGCCAACCTCAACCCGGTGCTGATCACCGGCATCGCCCAGGGCGGTCAGCTCATGACCACGACCGAGGTGGACAACTGGCCCGCCGACGTCCATGGTGTGCAGGGTCCCGAGCTGATGCAGCGTTTCCTGGAGCACGCCGAGCGTTTCAAGACCGAGGTCGTCTTTGATCACATCAACACCGTCGACTTCTCCAAACGCCCTTTCGTCCTGAAGGGCGACAGCGGTGAGTACAGCTGCGATGCGCTCATCATCGCCACCGGCGCCTCGGCCAAGTACCTGGGCCTGCCGTCCGAACAGGAATTCATGGGCAAGGGCGTCAGCGGCTGCGCCACCTGTGACGGTTTCTTCTACCGCGACCAGGAAACCTGCGTGATCGGTGGCGGCAACACGGCCGTGGAGGAGGCGCTCTACCTCTCCAACATCGCGAGCAAGGTGACCCTGGTGCATCGACGCGACAAGTTCAAGGCCGAGCCCATCCTGGTGGACAAGCTGATGGAGAAGGTGGCTGCCGGCAAGATCGAACTCAAGCTGTTCCACACCCTGGACCAGGTGCTGGGCGACGCTACCGGCGTGACCGGCATCCGGGTCAAGCACACCCAGACCGGCGCCACCGAGGACATCGCGCTCAAGGGCTGTTTCATTGCCATCGGCCACCAGCCCAACACCGAGATCTTTCAGGGCCACCTGGAGATGAAGGACGGTTACGTCGTGACCCGTTCCGGCCTCAACGGTTTTGCCACCATGACCAGCGTGCCCGGCGTATTTGCGGCCGGCGACGTGCAGGACCACATCTACCGCCAGGCCATCACCAGCGCGGGAACAGGCTGCATGGCCGCGCTGGACGCCCAACGCTTCCTGGAACAGAACGAGGTATAATCCTGGGCTTTGCTGGATTTGTCGGCAATTCCCGGGTTACCGCCACCCTACCTGGCGAGGTGAGGCGATTGCAATCGGAAGGGGTCTCCTTTCGGGGCAGTGATCGCCGTTAATGCAAGAAAGCGAAGTGTCCTATGGCACGCGTCTGTGACGTCACGGGCAAGAAGCCCATGGTCGGGAACAATGTTTCCCACGCCAACAACAAAACCAAGCGCCGGTTCCTGCCGAACCTGCAATACCGCCGTTTCTGGGTCGAGAGCGAGAACCGCTGGGTTCGTCTGCGCGTCTCGGGTGCTGCCCTGCGCCTGATCGACAAGAAAGGCATTGACGTCGTGCTGGCCGACATGCGTGCCAACGGCCAGGCTTAAGGAGAACGAACATGGCGACCAAAGGCGCACGCGAGAAGATCAAGCTGGAATCCACCGCTGGTACCGGCCACTTCTACACCACCAGCAAGAACAAGAAGACCACGCCCGACAAGATGCTGATCAAGAAATTTGATCCTGTCGCGCGCAAGCATGTGGACTACAAGGAAATCAAGCTGAAGTGATTCGCTTGACCCAACAAAAAACCCGCTGTGAGAACAGCGGGTTTTTTGTTGCCCGCGCCGCCCATGGCGGCGCGTGGGATCAGGCGTGGGCGGAGCGCAGCTTGATCGAGAAATCGCGCAGCGCGGCGATGCCGCTGTCTTCGGCGCGTTTGCACCAGGCCTGCAGGTCGGCCGCCAGCTGCTCACGTGAGGCGCTGGTGTTGGACCAGACCTGGCGGAGTTCCTCGCGCATGGCGTGCATCTTGGCCAGCACCGGGTGCTCGGCGCGGGCCTGCTCTACATGCACCTTGGCGGCTGCGGGCACCTTGTCGTCGTCGCGGTGCAGCCAGCGGCGTGCGGCCTGCAGCACCGAGGTGTCGGCGCTGCGGGCCTTGAGGGCGGCCAGCTCAGCCTTGGCCGCAGCGCGCATCTCGCGGGCGTAGCCAGCCATGACTTCGTAACGGTGGGCGATCACGGCCTCCAGCGTCTTCTCGTCGGCCACGGGCTTGACCGCACCCAGCACGAGTTGCGGCGGCGTTTTCTTGACGGAAGCCAGGCCGATGCTCTGCAGGATGTTGATGTAGAGCCATCCGATGTCGAACTCGTACGGCTTGACCGACAGCTTGGCAGAGGTGGGGTAGGTGTGGTGGTTGTTGTGGAGTTCTTCGCCACCGATGATGATGCCCCAGGGCGAAATGTTGGTGCTGGCGTCCACCGCCTCGAAGTTGCGGTAACCCCACCAGTGGCCGATGCCGTTGATGATGCCGGCTGCGGTCACGGGGATCCAGGCCATCTGGACCGCCCACACGGCCAGACCGGCCATGCCGAACAGCACCACGTTGATGATCAGCATCAGGCTCACGCCCAGGGCCGAGTGCTTGGTGTAGAGGTTGCGCTCGATCCAGTCATTGGGCGTGTTGTGGCCGTAGCGCTGGATCGTGTCCTGGTTCTTGGCTTCGGCGCGGTATAGCTCGGAGCCTTCCCAGAACACTTTTCGGATGCCGAACACCTGAGGGCTGTGCGGGTCGCCTTCCTGTTCGCACTTGGCGTGGTGCTTGCGGTGGATGGCGGTCCACTCCTTGGTGACCATCCCAGTGGTCATCCACAGCCAGAAGCGGAAGAAGTGCGAAGCGATCGGGTGCAGGTCCAGCGAGCGGTGTGCGCTGTGGCGGTGCAGGTAGATGGTGACGCTGGCAATCGTCACGTGGGTCAGCGCCAGCGCGATCAGGATCAGCTGCCACCAGGTGGCGCCGGTCAGGCCATCGGAGAGGAACTGGATCAGCGCGTCGACGCCGGAGGAGAAATCGGTCATTGGTTTCCTTTATGCGGTGTCCGTACGGATGGCCGCCAACCCTCGATTTTAGTTTTCGGGGGGGGTTTTTACCAAGCTTCGGTGCTATGAAATGCGAAAAGTACCGATAAATGGCGGTCAATCTGATAAATCTCAAGACTTCCGCTGCCAGACGGCGGCAAAAAAGCCGTCGCTGCCGTGCCGGTGGGGCCACAGCCGCAAATGACCCTCGGCCACCAGCGTGCCCGCCTGCTCCACCTGGGCGCGCTCCAGGCAGGCGAGCGCGTCCAGCGGCTCGAAGTCGGGGTGAGCCTGGGCGAACCGCTGGGCCTGGGCCTCGTTTTCCTCGCGCAGCAGGCTGCAGGTGGCATAGACCAGCCGACCGCCTGGCTTCACCAGCCGCGCAGCGCTGTCGAGGATGGCCTGCTGGGTCTGGACCAGCGCTGCCACGGTGTCGGGCGTCTGGCGCCATTTCAGGTCAGGGTGGCGGCGCAGGGTGCCCAGGCCGGAGCAGGGTGCGTCCACCAGTACGCGGTCCATCTTGCCGGCCAGACGCTTGATGCGTTCGTCGCGTTCGTGGGCGATCGCGGCCGGATGGACGTTCGACAGGCCGCTGCGTGCCAGCCGGGGTTTGATGGCATCGAGCCGGTGGGCCGAGGTGTCGAAGGCGTAGAGCCGTCCGGTGTTGCGCATCGCAGCGCCGATGGCCAGGGTCTTGCCGCCGGCGCCGGCGCAGAAGTCGGCCACCATCTCGCCGCGCTTGGCCTCGAGCAGCAGGGTGAGCAGCTGCGAACCTTCGTCTTGCACCTCTGCCAGGCCTTCGGTGAAGACGTCGAGCTTGTGCAGGGCGGGTTTGCCGGCCACCCGCAGGCCCATGGGCGAGTAGGTGGTGGGTGTGGTCGCGATCTTGTGGCGGGCCAGCGCCTCGATCACCTGGGGACGTTTGGCCTTGAGGGTGTTCACGCGCAGGTCCAGCGGTGCGCTTTCGTTCAGTGCGCGCGCCAGGGCGTCGAATTCCGGGCCCACCTGTTCGCGCAGCGACTGGGCCAGCCATTCGGGCAGGTTGTGGCGGTGCGGGGCCAGCCATTCGTCATCGCGTACCGCGGTACAGGCGTCCAGCCACTGCTTTTCCACGTCGTTGAGCGCGCTTTTGAGGAAGTCGCGGTCGCCCGGAAAGCCCAGGATGGACAGTCGGCGCCACTTGGAGCCCGAACCGGAGCGGGCCAGCCACTCTAGCCGCAGGCGTTCGCGCAGTACGGTGTACACCGTGTCCGACAGGGTGGCCCGCTCGCGGGGGCCCAGGGCGCGGTTCTCACGGAAGTGCCGCGCCACGACGGCGTCCGCCGGGTGGTCAAACTTGAAAACCGCCTCGATCAGGCGGGTGCTTTCGTCAATCAGGGCCTTGGGGTGCATGGCCGGTATTGTCCCATCTGAGGGTGTTTTCATTTAATCCGGGTAAAAAAATAAAACCCGGATATAATGCCTGCATGACCGCCGATACCGACACCCCCGCTTGCACCGCTTTCCTGGGCGGGCGCCGCATTGCCGGCGGCTCCTACGCCGAGGTGACGAGAGCGCTCGACGCCTTGTCGGCGCCGCACGACGGCCTGCTGGTGTTCGACGATGCCACCGGAGCGCAGCTGGACCTGCCACTGCCCATACCGGCCGATCCACCGCCCAGCGTGGGCCGGCCCCGCCTGGGCGTGGTGGCCCGCGAGGTGACGCTGCTGCCGCGCCACTGGGAGTGGCTGGCGCAACAGCGCGGTGGCGCGTCGGCCGCCCTCAGGCGGCTGGTGGATGAGGCTCGGCGCCTGCACGCCGATGCCGACACGCAGCGCCTGGCCCGTGAGCGGGCCTACCGCTGCATGAGCGCTTTGGCCGCGCACCTGCCGGGATTCGAGGAGGCCTCTCGGGCGCTGTTCGCGGGCGACCGTGCGGCGTTCGAGCGTCAGACCTCGGACTGGCCGGTCGACGTGCGTGACCACCTGGTCGGGCTGGCGCGCGGTGGCCTCGAAACCCCGGCACCCTGATGTTCCCTTTTTGATCGGTTTCCATGAATGCCTCAACCCCCAAGGCACCGCCACCGCTGTGGCGCATCTACCTGATGCTGCTGGTGCCCATGATCCTGTCCAACATCCTGCAGGGCCTGTCCGGCACGCTCAACGGCATCTACATCGGCCAGATGCTGGGCACCCACGCCCTGGCCTCGGTGGCAGGCATGTTTCCCATCGTGTTCTTCTTTGTCTCGCTGGTCATTGGCCTGGGGGCGGGTGCCTCGGTGCTGATCGGCCAGGCCTGGGGCGCGCGTGAGCCGGACAAGGTGCGCGCCATCACGGGCTCCGCGCTGACGTTGGGTGCGCTGATCGGCACCGTGGCTGCCGTGCTGGGGGCGCTGTTTGCGCGCCCGGCCATGGAAGCCCTGGGCACGCCGGCCGACGTGCTGGAGGACGCCCTGGTTTATGCCCGGGTGATGATGCTCACCATGCCGGTGCTGCTGGTCTTCATCCTCGCCACGCAGCTGTTGCGCGGCGTCAGCGACACGGTGTCGCCGCTGCAGGCGCTGCTGTTGTCAACCGTGCTGGGGCTGGTGCTCACGCCGGCGCTGATCCAGGGCTGGCTGGGCCTGCCACGGCTCGGCACGCTGAGTGCGGCGGTGGCCAGCTTCCTGTCCACCGTGGCGGCGCTGGTGTTTCTGGCGGTGCGGCTGCGCCGGCTGGGGCACGTCATGGCGCCCGACCGTCAGCTGCTGGCGGCGCTGAAGTTCGATCGCGCCATCCTCGCCAAGGTGCTGCGCATCGGGCTGCCCACGGGCGTGCAGATGGTGGTGATCTCGCTGTCCGAACTCATCATCCTCGCGCTGGTGAACCAGCACGGCTCGCAGGCCACGGCGGCCTATGGCGCGGTGACGCAGGTGGTCAACTACGTGCAGTTCCCGGCGCTGTCCATTGCCATCACCGCCTCCATCCTGGCCTCGCAGGCCATTGGTGCCGGAGCGAACGAGCGGCTGGGCCCCATCCTCAAAACCGGCCTGTGGCTCAACATGGCGGTGACCGGCGGCTTCGTGCTCATGGGCTACCTGCTGTCGCACGCGCTGCTGGGGCTGTTCCTGACACAGCCCGAGGTGCTGGCTCAGGCCGAACACCTGCTGCACATCATGCTCTGGAGTCTGCTGATCTTCGGCTTCCAGGCCATCGTCGGAGCCATCATGCGCGCCAGTGGCGTGGTGCTGGTGCCCACGCTGATCGGCATCGCCTGCATCCTGGTGGTGCAGCTGGGCGTGGCCTGGGCGTTGAACATCCGCATGGGGCTGGAGGGCATCTGGATAGCCTTCCCTGTGGCCTACCTGGCCATGCTGGCGCTGCAGACGGCCTACTACCGGGGTGTGTGGCGCCACCGGCCGATACGGCGGCTGATCTGAGGCATCGGATAATCGCAGGCTATGTCCGAAATCGCCCAACAGGTGAAGCGTCGCCGCACCTTCGCCATCATCTCCCACCCCGACGCCGGTAAAACCACCCTGACCGAGAAGTTGCTGCTGTTCTCGGGCGCCATCAACATCGCCGGCTCGGTCAAGGCGCGCAAGGCCGCGCGCCACGCCACCTCCGACTGGATGGAAATCGAGAAGCAGCGTGGCATCTCGGTGGCGTCGTCGGTGATGCAGATGGAATACCGCGATTGCGTCATCAACCTGCTGGACACCCCGGGCCACCAGGATTTCTCGGAAGACACCTACCGCGTGCTCACCGCGGTGGACGCGGCACTCATGGTGATCGATGCCGGCAATGGCGTGGAGCCGCAGACGCGGCGCCTGCTGCAGGTCTGTCGTGCGCGCAACACGCCCATCCTCACTTTCGTGAACAAGATGGACCGCGAGGTGAAGGCCCCGCTGGACCTGATGGACGAGATCGAGCGCGAGCTCGGCATGACGGTGGTGCCTTTCACCTGGCCCGTGGGCATGGGCAAGATGTTTCGCGGCGTCTACGACCGCCGCGAAGACCAGATGCGCGTGTTCGCGGCCGGCGAAGACCGCCGCGGTGGCGATGAAGAGGTTCTGGCCGGTGTGGACAACGCCGAGAGCGCCAGCCGCTTTGGCATGGAGTGGGCCCAGGCCCGGGACGAACTGGAACTGGTGGAAGGCGCGTCGCCGGCCTTCGACAAGGCTGCTTTCCTGCAAGGGCAGCAGACGCCCATGCTATTTGGCTCGGCCGTCAACAACTTCGGCGTGCGCGAGGTGCTGGATGCGCTGGTGGACCTGGCCCCGCCGCCCGGCGATAAGGCCGCGATCCAGCGCGTGGTCCAGCCCGTCGAGCCCAAGTTCAGTGGCGTGGTGTTCAAGATACAGGCCAACATGGACCCGGCGCACCGCGACCGCATCGCGTTCGTGCGGGTGGCCTCGGGCCACTTCGAGCGCGGCATGCGCCTGAAGGTGGTGCGCAGCGGCAAGGAGCTGCGGCCCAATACGGTGGTGAGCTTCCTGAGCCAGCGCCGCGAGTTGCTGGACGAGGCGTTTGCTGGCGACATCATCGGGATCCCCAACCACGGTGTGCTGCAGCTGGGCGACACCCTGACCGAAGGCGAAGCGCTTCAGTTCACCGGCCTGCCGTTTTTTGCACCCGAGATCATCCGCAGCGTGGAGGTGGCCGACCCGCTTCGCACCAAGCAGCTCAAGGCCGGTCTCACCCAGCTGGGTGAAGAGGGGGCCATCCAGGTGTTCCGCCCCGTGGCCGGCAGCGTGCTGCTGCTGGGCGCGGTGGGGCAACTCCAGTTCGAGGTGGTGGCGCACCGCCTGGAACACGAGTACGGCGTCAAGGCCCGCATCACCGGCAGCCCCTACCAGGTGGCGCGCTGGGTGACCTGTGCGCCCGAGGACGGCGGAGAGAACGAGCTCAAGCGTTTCATCGACGCCAACGCCCACCGGGTGGCACTGGATGCGGTGGACGCCCCCACGCTGCTGGTGGACCACGGCGCCACGCTGCGGGCGGTGGAGGCCAACTGGCCCAAGATCAAGTTCCACGCCATGCGCGAGCATGCCGGCCTGGTTTTTCACAAAGGTGTGTGAAGGCTGCGACAGCCCCTCACCTTTCTGGACAAACTGTTAACAAATGTATAAGCTGGCTTCGCTTCCGGGGAGCCGGAGGCGTGCCCGTCACTTCCCGGTACGACCATGCAACACCATTGGGCCAAGGGCCCCCGAGGCTGGATCGGTGCGATCTGCCTGATGTTCAGTTCCCTGGTGCTGGCGCAGACCGCGCCCGCCGGGGTCGTGCAAACCTTGCGCGGCGAAGCCCGCATCGAGCGTGCCGGCCAGACACTGCAGGCCGAGGTCGGCATGCCGGTGATGGCGCAGGACCGCATCGTGACCCAGCCCCTGGCCAGCATTGGCATCACGCTGGCCGACAACACCCGCATCGCGCTCGGTGGGCGCAGCAACATGGTGTTGGAGCAGTACCAGTTCAATGCCGCCAGCAACGAAGGCAGCCTCGCCATGCGGGTGCTGCGTGGCAGCTTGGGCACGGTCACCGGTCTGATCGGGCGTCGACCCGGCAACACGATCGAAGTGCGCACCAAGACGGCCACCGCCGGGGTGCGCGGCACGGAGTTCCTGGTCGAGGTTCCTGACAATGAAAATTGAGCGCATTTCTCCGCTGGCGTGTGTGGTTGGCGCGCTGGCGCTGGGCGCGTGCACGCCCATTCCCCGCGACCGCGCGGCCGATGTGACGGCCTACGATGAAGGCCTGTCGTCGGTCGAGAACAAGAGCGCCGCGATTTCGGGCCTGCTGCGGGCCGAGCGCGACACCCAGCGGTTCACGCTGCTGCCGCAGTCCGACGGGCGCTCCAGTGCGCTGGTTGTGAACGCCGGAGAGAACAAGGAAACCACCTTGTCGCAGCCGTTCTCGCAGGCCAGCCTCAAGGACGACACGCTCAAGGCCGCACCGGTGACCAACAGCAGTGTGAACAACCGTTACGCCGACACCATCACGGCATTGCCCGTGACCAGCTTCAATGGACTGGTGCGCCGCACGGTGCTGTCCAACCCCGAAGTCAAGTCGCGCTGGCACAACATGAAGCTGGCGCGTTACCAGCGCATCGAGGTGCTGGGCGACTTTTTACCCAGCCTGGACTTCTTCGCGACTATCGGAACGGAATGGGTGACGAGGCCCGGTCAGACCGACCTTCGCCTCAACGGCCGCTCCACCAGCGCCGTGCTGACGCAAAACCTCTACGACGGATTCCGCGACATCAACAACACGCGCCAGGCCGACCACAACGTGCGTGGGCGGTTCTTCGAGCTGATCGACGCGTCAGAGACCATCGCCTACGAATCGGTGCGTGCCCAGCTGGACGTGCAGCGCTACACCAAGCTGGTGGAGCTCGCCGCCGACAACCTGACGGTGCACCGTGAGATCTACGGGATGATCGAGGAGCGTTCCACCTCCGGCGTGAGCCGGCGCGTGGACATGGAGCAGGCAGGCGGGCGCGTGGCGCTGGCCCAGTCCAACCTCGCCACCGAAGAAGCCAACCTGCACGACGTGAGCGCCCGTTACGTCCGTGTCAACGGCATGAAGCCCACCAAGCTCGAAGGTGGGCTGCCCCCGGGCCTGCGCCAGCAGATGCCGGCCAACCTGACCGATGGGCTCAAGCAGGTGTTGACCCAGTCACCCATCGTCAAGGCCGCGCAGGAGAACGTCTGGGCCGCCGACATGGCCCTGGCTGCCGGACGCGCGGCTTTCCTGCCCAGCGTGGACTTCAAGGCCAGTGTGGCGTCGGCCAACGATTCCACCGCGATCGCCGGCAACACCAAGGACAGCCGGCTGGCCTTTGAACTGAACTGGAACCTGTACCGCGGCAACGCCGACCAGGCGCGCCAGGGTCAGAGCGAAGCCAACCGCCAGCGCTCGCGTGCCCTGCACGAAGGCATCTGCCGTGAGGTGCGCTACAACTTCGAGCAAGGGTTTGCCGACTACAGCAAGCTGGTCGAGCAGCTGCCCCAGCTGGACATGCACCGTATCGCCACCGACAAGGCGCTGCAGGCCTACCGCCAGCAGTTCAACATCGGCCAGCGCACGCTGCTTGACGTGCTGGACGTGCAGAACGAGTACTTCGAGGCCGAGCGTGCCTACTACGACGCCGAATTCCGGCTGCTGCAGGCGCAGGCTCGGCTGCAGCAGGTGGCTGGCCGCCTGCTGCCCACGCTGGGCATCCTGCCGCTGGCGGACCAGGAGCCGGCCCACGCGCTGCCGCCCGCCGGACTGGACGAACTCGCGTGCGACGCCACGGCCAGCGAGCCGCTGAAGGTGGACCGCGAGGCCGTGCTGCAACAGGCGCTCAAGGAGCGTCCGGTGCGCGCCCAGCCGGCGCCAGCGGCCCGCTGAGTGCGAGAGCCCCGCTCAGGCGGGGCTGAAGAGGTCGACCCGGTCGGTGATGATGCCGTCGGTGCCCAGCGCCAGCAGATGCTGGGCGGCCCAGTCGTCGTTCACCGTGTAGCTCAGGGCCCGCAGGCCTGCCGCGTGCACCTGATCCACCGTGTCCCGGTTCCACAACGCGTAGTTGCAGACCACGGCCACGCAGCCCAGTTGCTGCGCCATGGCCAGCCAGCCGTCCCACAGGGTATCCAGCAAGAGGCCCCGTGGCAGCTCAGGCGCAGCCGTCTGCGCAGCCGCCAGCGCCTCGGGGCGGAACGAGGTGAGCAGCGGGGGCACCTCGGCGCCATGCCACAGGCGCGCAGCCTCGCGCGCCACCACGCCGCCGGTCAGGGCTTCGGTGCCCGGGGTGGGCTTGATCTCGATGTTGAGCAGCAGCTGGTTGGCCCTGCACCAGCGCGCCAGCGCCTCCAGCGTGGGCAGGGACTCTCCCGCGAAGGCGCGCGAATGCCAGGCGCCCGCGTCCAGCCGCGAAAGGGCCGACCAGGGCTGGTCTCCCGCCGTGCCGTGGCCGCTGGTGGTGCGCTCCAGCGTCGCGTCGTGCAGCAGGAACGGCACACCGTCGGCGCTGAGCTTGGCGTCGCATTCGAACATGCGGTAGCCGTGCGCCGCCCCGAGCCGGAAAGCTGAGAGCGTGTTCTCGGGTGCGAGCTTGCCCGCACCCCGGTGCGCGATCCAGCGCGGATAGGGCCAATGCGACAAGGCCCCCACGTTCACCGCTGCGCTCATGCGATGCGCTTGCCGGTTTCGGCGCTGAAGCGGTGCAGCTGGTCGGCGCGTGGCTGCAGGTGCACGGTGGCGCCAGGGGCGGGCGGTGCCTCGTCTGCGTGGGTGCGAACGATGAGCTGTTCATCGCCCAGGCGGACGTAGACCAGCCGTTCGGCGCCCAGCATCTCGGTGGTTTCCACCGTGACGGCCCAGCCTTCGCTGCCGATGGTGATGTGCTCGGGGCGGATGCCCAGGAGCTCGCCTTCGCGTGCACCCGGTGCGTGCTTGAGCAGGTTCATGGGCGGCGCGCCGATGAAGCTGGCCACAAAGGTGGTGGCCGGGCGGGCGTACACCTCTTCCGGCGTGCCGAACTGTTCCATGTTGCCGGCGTTCATGACGATCATGCGCTGCGCCAGCGTCATGGCCTCGACCTGGTCGTGGGTCACGAACAGGCTGGTGATGCCGAGGTCGCGGTGCAGCTTCTGGATCTCCAGCCGGGTCTGGGCGCGCAGCTTGGCGTCCAGGTTGGACAGCGGCTCGTCGAACAGGAACACCTGGGGCTGGCGCACGATGGCGCGCCCCATGGCCACGCGCTGGCGCTGGCCGCCCGAGAGCTGGCGCGGCTTGCGCTCCAGCAGGTGCGACAGCTCGAGGATCTTGGCCGCCTTGTCCACGCGGGTCTTGATCTCGTCCTTGGGCACCTTGGCGATCTTCAGGCCGTAGGCCATGTTCTCGTACACGCTCATGTGCGGGTAGAGCGCGTAGTTCTGGAACACCATGGCGATGTCGCGCTCGGCGGGCTCCAGCTGGTTGACCACACGAGGGCCGATGGCGATTTCGCCACCAGAGATTTCCTCCAGACCGGCGACCATGCGCAGCAGGGTGGACTTGCCGCAGCCCGAGGGACCGACGATCACGATGAACTCGCCGTCGGCGATCTCGGCGTTGACGCCGTGGATGACCTGCAGCGACTGCTTGCCTGCGCCGTAGCGCTTGATGACATTGCGAAGGGAGATGGATGCCATGGATTTCTCTTATTTCTCGGTATCGACGAGGCCCTTGACGAACCACTTCTGCATCAGGACCACCACCAGTGCCGGCGGCAGCATGGCGAGGATGGCGGTGGCCATGACCACGTTCCATTCGACGTAGACCTCGCCGAAGATGGCGCGCTTGATGCCCAGCACCACCGGGTACATGTCTTCGCTGGTGGTGACCAGCAGTGGCCACAGGTACTGGTTCCAGCCGTAGATGAACTGGATCACGAACAGCGCGGCTATGCTGGTGCGCGACATGGGCAACAGCACGTCCCAGAAGAAGCGCATGGGGCCGGCGCCGTCCACACGAGCGGCCTCCACCAGTTCGTCAGGCACGGTCAGGAAAAACTGCCGGAACAGGAAGGTGGCGGTGGCCGAGGCGATCAGCGGCACGGTCAGGCCCGCGTAGGTGTTGAGCATGCCCAGGTCGGAGACGACCTGGTAGGTGGGGCCGATGCGGACCTCCACCGGCAGCATCAGGGTGACGAAGATCATCCAGAACACCAGGCCGCGCGCCGGGAAGCGGAAGTACACGATGGCAAAAGCCGACAGCAGCGAGATCGCGATCTTGCCGATGGAGATCACCATGGCGCTCACGAAGCTCACCCACAGCATGGGCGCCACCGGTGCGATGGTGGAGCCGCCCGTGGTCTTGCCGCCGAACAGCGCCAGGCGGTAGCTCTCGATGAAGTTGCCACCCGGCATCAGCGACAGCGGGTTGCTGGTGGAAACCTGCTCGGCCGTCTGCGTGGAGCCGATGAAGGTGATGAACACTGGGAACACCACCACCAGCACGCCGAGGATCAGGATGAGGTGGGACAGGAAGGTCAGTCCGGGGCGTCGTTCGATCATGTCAGTACTGCACTTTCTTTTCGACGAAACGGAACTGCACGATGGTCAGTGCGACCACGATCAGCATGAGGATCACCGACTGCGCGGCCGAGCCGCCCATGTCCAGCGCCTTGAAGCCGTCGTAGTAGACCTTGTAGACCAGGATCGCGGTCTCTTTGCCCGGGCCGCCATGGGTGGCTGCGTCGACGATGGCGAAGGTGTCGAAGAAGGCGTAGACGACGTTGATCACCAGCAGGAAGAAGGTCGTGGGTGACAGCAGCGGGAACACGATGGTCCAGAAGCGGTGCCAGGGCGAGGCGCCGTCGATGGTGGCGGCCTCGATCAGCGACTGCGGAATCGACTGCAGACCGGCCAGGAAGAACAGAAAGTTGTAGGAGATCTGCTTCCACACGGCCGCCATCACGATCAGCGCCATGGCGTGGTTGGGGTTGAGCAGGTGGTTCCAGTCCAGGCCCAGCCAGCGCAGGGCGTAGGCCACCACGCCGTAGGGCGAGGCGAACATCAGCAGCCAAAGCACGCCGGCAATCACCGGGGCCACGGCATAGGGCCAGATCAGCAGGGTCTTGTAGACGCCAGCGCCGCGGATCACGCGGTTGGCCATGACCGCCAGCAGCAGGGCGATGACCAGCCCGCTGCCCGCGACCAGCGCCGAGAACAGCGCAGTGGTCTTGAAGGACGCCAGGTAGCTGGGGTCGTTGAACAGGCGCTCGAAGTTCTCCAGGCCCACGAACTCGGTGGACGTGCCAAAGGCATCCTGCGTCAGCACGCTCTGGTAGAGCGCCTGTGCGGCAGGCCAGAAGAAGAACACCAGCACGATGACCATCTGTGGGGCTACCAGCAACCAGGGCAGCCACGACGATTGGAATCGGACGCGTTTTTCCATGTGGACTCAAAAAAAGCTGCCCTCCCCTGTGAGACAGGGGAGGGCAGGTGTCAGAAAGGTGGGTACTTTACCCTTTGTTGGCCTTCTCGAAGCGTTCCAGCTGCTCGTTGCCACGCTTCACGGCGTTGTCCAGCGCTTCCTTGGGCGATTTGCGGCTGGACCACACGCCTTCCAGTTCCTCGTCGATGATGGTGCGGATCTGGACGAAGTTGCCCAGGCGCACCCCACGCGACTTGTCGGTGGTCTTGCGGATCATCTGCGTGACCGAGACGTCCGTGCCGGGGTTCTTCTTGTAGAAGCCGGCCTTGTCGGTCAGCTCGAACGAGGCCTTGGTGACCGGCAGGTAGCCGGTGCGCTGGTGGCTGGCGGCCGCGTTCTCGGGCTTGGACAGGTGGGCGAAGAACTGGGCCACGCCCTTGTACTCCTCGGCTTTCTTGCCGCTCATGACCCACAGGCTGGCGCCACCGATCACGGTGTTCTGCGGCGAGCCCGGAACGTCCGGGTAGTAGGGCAGGGTGCCAATGCCGTAGCCGAACTTGCCGTTGCGCGTGACGTTGCCGTACAGGGCCGACGAGCCGGTGATCATGGCGCACTCGCCCGACACGAAGGTGGCGTCAGCCGCGTTGCCACGGCCCTTGTAGATGAACAGGCCACTCTTGGCCATGTTGGCCAGGTTTTCGATGTGGCGCAGGTGCAGCGGGGTGTTGATGGTCAGGCGCGTGTCCAGGCCACCGAAGCCGTTGTTCTTGGTGGCAAAGAGCACGTTGTGCCAGGCGGAAAAGCTCTCCAGCTGCGTCCAGCTGATCCAGCTGGTGGTGAACGGGCACTTGTGGCCGGACGCCTTGAGCTTGGCGGCCGCCAGGGCCACTTCGGGCCAGGTGGTCGGCGGCTTCTCGGGATCCAGGCCGGCCGCCTTGAAGGCGTCCTTGTTGTAGTGGAACACCGGGGTCGAGCTGTTGAACGGGAAGCTCAGCATCTGGCCATTGGGCGCGGTGTAGTAACCGGCCACGGCAGGCACGTAGGCGTTGGGGTCGAAGGTCACGCCGGCGCGCTTCATCACCTCGGCCACCGGCACGATGGCGCCCTTGCTGGCCATCATGGTGGCGGTGCCCACTTCAAACACCTGCAGGATGTGTGGTGCGTTGCCGGCACGGAAAGCTGCAATGGCTGCCGTCATGGACTCGTCGTAGCTGCCCTTGAAGGTCGGCACGATCTTGTAGTCCTTCTGGCTGGCGTTGAAGTCCTTGGCCAGGTCGTTGACCCATTCACCCAGGGCGCCGCCCATGGAGTGCCACCACTGGATTTCGGTCTGGGCCTGGGCCGCGCCAGAAAAGGATGCGCCCAGCGCCAGCGCAACGGCCAGCCGGGAGAGTTGTTGTTTCATGAGACTCCTCGTTCGGTGAATAAAAACAACCCCGCAGCGTACGCGCGGGGAATGACAAAATTATTGAACAGAAATGTCAACGTCATGACAAGCGGGGTTTCCATGAGGCGAGCGGGTCTTTGTTGCACTGCGGTACCATTGCCGGCTATCCCTTTGGCGGCACGCCCTCTGCGCCCACGATGAACGCCCCGACCCCGCTCACGCACCTGACCGTGCTCACGGACGAAGCCCCGCGCCTGCGCGAGATTCCGTACAACTACACGTCGTTCTCCGACCGTGAAATCGTGATCCGGCTGCTGGGTTCCCGGGCCTGGGAGGTGCTGGACCAGTTGCGCCGCGAGCGCCGCACCGGCCGCTCGGCCCGCATGCTCTACGAAGTGCTGGGTGATATCTGGGTGGTGCAGCGCAACCCCTACCTGCAGGACGACCTGCTGGACACACCCAAACGCCGGCGTGCGCTGGTCGACGCCCTGCACCACCGCCTGGGCGAGGTGCAAAAACGCCGCACCCCGCGCGACGACGCGGAGCGCGATGCGCTGGTGCAGGAACTGCTGGATGCCGCGGGTCGCGCAGTCAGGGAGTTTGCCGAACATTTCGAGGCCATGGCCAGGCTGCGCCAGCAGGTGGCGCGCGAACTCAGGCGCCACACCGCACGCGACAACATCAAGTTCGACGGCCTGTCGCGGGTGTCGCACGTGACGGATGCGACCGACTGGCGCATCGAATACCCCTTCGTGGTGCTCACACCCGACACCGAGGCCGAGATGGCCCACCTGGTCAAGGCCTGCATCGCGCTCGAACTCACCATCATCCCCCGCGGCGGTGGTACCGGCTACACCGGCGGCGCCATTCCGCTGACCTGGCGCAGCGTGGTCATCAACACAGAAAAGCTCGAAGCCATGACCGAGGTGGAGATGATCCACCTGCCCGGCGTGGAAGCGCTGGTGCCCACCATCTGGACCGAGGCCGGTGTGGTCACCCAGCGCGTGGCCGATGCCGCCGAGCGCGCCGGTTTCGTGTTTGCGGTCGACCCGACCAGTGCCGAGGCCTCGTGCATCGGTGGCAACATCGCCATGAACGCCGGTGGCAAGAAGGCCGTGCTCTGGGGCACCGCGCTCGACAACCTGGCCAGCTGGCGCATGGTCACGCCCGACGCGCAGTGGCTGGAGGCCAGGCGCATCGGCCACAACCTGGGCAAGATCCACGACGTCGACGTCGCCAGTTTCGAGCTGCAGACTTTTGCCGCCGACGGCAAGACGCTGCTCAAGACCGAGCGCCTGGACATTCCGGGCAAGACCTTCCGCAAGGAAGGCCTGGGCAAGGACGTGACCGACAAGTTCCTCAGCGGCCTGCCCGGTGTGCAGAAGGAAGGCTGCGATGGCCTGATCACCAGCGCGCGCTGGGTGGTGCACCGCATGCCCGAGCACACCCGTACCGTGTGCCTGGAGTTCTTTGGCAACGCCAAGGACGCCGTGCCTTCGATCGTCGAGATCAAGGACTTCATGTTCGCCGAGCAGAAGCGCACCGGTGTGCTTCTGGCGGGCCTGGAGCACCTGGACGACCGCTACCTCAAGGCGGTGGGCTACGCCACCAAGAGCAAGAAAGGCAACGGTGGGCTGCCCAAGATGGTGCTGATCGGCGACATCGTGGGAGACGACGCCGACACCGTGGCCCAGGCTACCAGCGAGGTGGTGCGCATTGCCAACTCGCGCAGCGGCGAAGGTTTTGTGGCCATCAGCGCCGAGGCACGCAAGAAGTTCTGGCTGGACCGCAAGCGCACGGCCGCCATCAGCAAGCACACCAACGCCTTCAAGATCAATGAAGACGTGGTGATACCGCTGCCGCGCATGGCGGAGTACACCGACGGCATCGAACGCATCAACATCGAGCTGTCGCTGCGCAACAAGATCCGCTTCGCTGACGAGCTTGAAACCTTTTTCCTGCGCGGCAACCTGCCGCTGGGCAAGACCGACGATGCCAGCGAAATCCCCAGCGCCGAGCTGCTGGAAGACCGCGTGGCCCAGGCGCTGGGTCTGGTGCGTGAAGTGCGTGCGCTGTGGGCCGGCTGGCTCGAGCAGGCCGACGCCCTGTTCCCCCAACTGCAGGACCACAGCCTTCGCGCGAGCTGGAAAACCCAGATCAGGGGACCGCTCCAGGGCATCTTCTCGGGTGGGGCGTTTGCGCCCATCCTGGCTGAATGCCAGGCCATCCACAAACGCGTGCTCAAGGGCCGCGTCTGGGTGGCACTGCACATGCACGCCGGCGACGGCAATGTGCACACCAACATCCCGGTCAACAGCGACGACTACGAGATGCTGCAAACCGCCCACGAGGCGGTGGCGCGCATCATGGTGCTGGCGCGCAGCCTCGATGGCGTGATCTCGGGCGAACACGGCATCGGCATCACCAAGCTCGAATTCCTGACCGACGCCGAACTGCGGCCATTTGCCGATTACAAGAAACGCGTCGACCCCGAAGGCCGTTTCAACAAGGGCAAGCTGCTGCGCGATGCGCAGACACTGGGCGTTCGCGCTGCCGACCTGAGCCAGGCCTACACGCCCAGCTTCGGCCTCATGGGCTACGAGTCGCTCATCATGCAGCAGAGCGACATCGGTGCCATCGCCGATTCGGTCAAGGACTGCCTGCGCTGTGGCAAGTGCAAGCCGGTTTGCGCCACCCATGTGCCGCGCGCCAACCTGCTCTACAGCCCGCGCAACAAGATCCTGGCGACCTCGCTGCTGGTGGAGGCGTTCCTCTACGAAGAGCAGACCCGCCGGGGCATCAGCATCAGGCACTGGGAAGAGTTCGAGGACGTGGCCGACCACTGCACGGTCTGTCACAAGTGCGAATCGCCGTGCCCGGTCAAGATCGACTTTGGCGACGTGACCATGAACATGCGCAACCTGCTGCGCAAGATGGGCCAGAAGAGCTTCAGGCCCGGCAACGCGGCGGCCATGTTCATGCTCAACGCCACCAACCCAGAGACCATCAAGCTGGCGCGTGCCGGCATGGTGGGCCTGGGCATGAAGGCCCAGCGCGTGGCGCACGACCTGCTCAAGGTGGTGGCGCGCAAGCAGACCAGCGCCCCGCCGGCCACGGTGGGCACCGCTCCGATCAAGGAGCAGGTGATCCACTTCATCAACAAGAAGATGCCGGGCAATCTGCCCAAGAAGACCGCACGCGCGCTGCTGGACATCGAGGACAAGGACTACGTCCCCATCATCCGCGACCCGCAGGCCACCACGGCCGAGACGGAGGCGGTGTTCTATTTCCCCGGCTGCGGCTCGGAGCGCCTGTTCAGCCAGGTGGGTCTGGCCACCCAGGCCATGCTGTGGCACGCGGGCGTCCAAACGGTGCTGCCTCCGGGCTACCTGTGCTGTGGCTACCCGCAGCGCGGCTCGGGCCAGTTCGACAAGGCCGAGAAGATCATCACCGACAACCGGGTGCTGTTCCACCGCGTCGCCAACACACTGAATTACCTGGACATCAAGACCGTGGTGGTGAGCTGCGGCACCTGCTACGACCAGCTGCAGGGCTACCAGTTCGAGAAGATCTTCCCGGGCTGCCGCATCGTCGACATCCATGAGTACCTGCTGGAAAAGGGCATTGTTCTGGAAGGCAAGGGCGGCTACCTCTACCACGATCCCTGCCACACGCCCATGAAGCAGCAGGAGCCGCTCAAGACCGTCAAGGCCCTGATGGGTCCCGATGTGATCCAGAGCGCGCGATGCTGCGGCGAGTCGGGAACGCTTGGCGTGACGCGGCCCGACATCTCCACCCAGGTGCGTTTCCGCAAGGAAGAGGAACTGCGCAAGAACGAAGCCACGCTGCGCGAGAAGGCGGGCATAGCCGAGGGTGAGAACCTCAAGATCCTGACCAGCTGCCCCAGCTGCCTGCAGGGCCTCAGCCGTTATGGCAACGACCTGAACAACGGCCTGCTCGAAGCCGACTACATCGTGGTCGAGATGGCACGCCGCATCCTGGGCGAGAGCTGGATGCCCGACTACGTGGCACGCGCCAACGCGGGCGGTATCGAACGGGTGCTCGTTTGAGCGTGTGCCCGCTCTGCGAGCACGACGGTGGCGCGCTGATCGTGCGCGCCGGCCGCTGGCGCGTCATACGTGTGACCGACATGCCGGCCTTCCCGGCCTTCTACCGCGTGGTCTGGAACGCCCACGTGGCCGAGCTGTCCGACCTCAGCGCCGCCGAGCGCACCGAATGCCTGGAAGCGGTGGTGGCGGTGGAGCGCCTGCTGCGCGAACATCTGGCCCCGACCAAGGTCAACCTCGCCGCGCTGGGCAACGTGGTGCCCCACCTGCACTGGCACGTGGTGGGCCGTTTCGACTGGGACAGCCACTTTCCCCAGCCGCTGTGGGCGCCAGCGGTACGCCCGACCGACGACGCCCGGCTGCTGGCGCTCGCGGGCGTCTTGCCCACCCTCGACGCCGCGATAGCCCGGACACTGGGCAGCGGTTGACTCCCACCCGCCACACCTGCGGCACCCCGGCTTGGAAAAACCCGGCAACCCCGGTAAGCTGCAACACATTTTGTGACGCATCGGGTACACACCCCCGGAGGAGTTGGGTGATGGCGTGTCGCGCAGCGACAGGTGGGTTCTTGCGAACAGTGGCAACCCTTGGGGCTCTGGCCCTGGGTGGGCTGCTGGCCGCCCCGGTGCTGGCCCAGGTGCCTCAGGGGCAGCCCCAGGCCTGGGTTGACCAGGTGCGCGGTGCCGGCCTGGCGCAGCGAGGCGCTGAGCCGCCCCGCATTCTGGGCAATGGCCTGCCGCTGCAGGAGGGCGATGTGGTCACGGTCGCGCCCGGCGGCGCCGCGCTGGTGCGGCTGTCCGATGGCAGCCGCATGACCGTGCGACCCGACACCTCATTCCAGATCGAGAGCTACCGCTTCCGCGAGGGGGCCCCCGACAACAGCCTGGTGATGCGCCTGCTGCGGGGCGGTCTGCGGGTACTGACCGGTCGCCTGACCAAGGATGCGCCCGAGGCGGGCCGTATCCAGACCACCACCGCCACCATCGGCATCCGGGGCACCGATTTCGATGCCCGCCTGTGCACCGACGACTGCGCCAACGAGCCCCAGCGCCCCGGCCGCGAGGCCCGACCCAATGCCGTGCGTGCCAGCGCCCGCGTGGCTTCGGTGCGAGGCGACCTGTTCGCGGTGGCGAGCGGCGGTGAACGTCGACTCCTGGCCCAGGGGGCTGGCGTCTACCCGGGCGACGTGGTGGAGAGTGGACCGCAGACCCAGGCCCTGCTGGTGTTCCGTGACCAGAGCCGCACCACGCTCGGCGGTGGCACGCGCCTGCGCGTGGACGATTTCGTGTTCGACGAGGCCAACGCCGGTGATGGCCGTTTCCTCGTGAGCCTGCTGAGGGGCTCCATGCGCACCCTCACCGGGCTGATCGGAGGAGCCAACCCCCGCAACGTCAAGGTGCAGAGCACCACGGCCACCGTGGGCATTCGCGGCACCGGTTTCGACATGCGCTGTGACGGCGCCTGCGCCAACGAACCCGACACCCCCGGTACCGGCCTGGCGCTGTTTACCTGGCAGGGCGTGATCGATGCCACTCGGCCTGGTGGCGCACCCCAGCTGATCGAGGCGGGACGCGGCCTGGTCCTCGGCGTTTCGGGTGAGCAGCCGCTGCCCTCGTCTCCGCTCGAGAACCTCGAGCGCCCGGATGGCGCCACCGTGCCGCCCAAGCTGTTCGGCAGTGCGCCCATCACCGAAACGCGTCAGGGTCTGTACGTGTTCGTGCGGGATGGGCACGTGGAGCTGATCACCCCCACCGAGCGGCTGCACCTGGGGCGCGGCGAAGCCGGTTACGCCGATCCGGGCGGTGAAACCAACCGCCCCGACTCGGTGCCGACCTTCATCGACAACGACCCCACGCCGTTGCCCAGCCGCGAGAACTTCACACTGTCCATCCTCCTCAACGAGCTGGGCATAGGGACGTCCAATGTCTGCCGATAAGCCCATGCGATGCCTGCGCTTCATTCCACTGGCTGCCGGGTTGTGCCTGGCCGGATCTGCACTGGCGCAGACCTTTGCCATCAAGGGCTTTCAGGTCACGGGCGACAACCCGCTGGACGGCGCCACCACCACCCGCGTGCTGGCCCCCTTCCTGCGGGCCGACGCCAGCCTGGAGACCCTGCAGAAGGCCTCCGCGGCGCTGGAGGCCGAACTGCGCGAGCGCGGCTACAGCCTGTACCGGGTGGCGCTTCCGCCGCAGACGGTGAGCGAGACCATTGCCCTCACGGTGGTGCGTTTCACGCTGGACCAGGTCTCGGTCACGGGCGCGCAGCACCGCAGCGAAGCCAACGTGCGCGGTGCGCTGCCCGAGCTGAAAGCCGGCACCAGCCCGAACGTTCGGCGCCTGGCCGTGCAAACCGCGATCGCCAACGAGAACCCCTCGCGCCAGGTCACCGTGGCGCTGCGCGAGTCCGCCACGCCCGATCGCATCGATGCCGACGTGCAGGTGCGCGACGAGCGGCCCTGGAATCTGGCGGTCAACTGGAACAACGCCGGCTCGTCCCAGACCGGGCACGACCGCCTGACCGTGGCCGGCAGCCACCACAACCTGTTCGACCGCGACCACCAGTTCGCAGGCGCCTACACCACCTCGCTGGACGAGCCCTCGCGTGTCAAGCAGCTGGGCCTGTCCTACCGCGTGCCCGTCTACGAGTGGGGTGGCAGCCTGGGCGTGAGCTTCACCCACTCCGATGTGCTGGGCGATTTCGGTGCCTTCACCAGCTCGGGCGCCGGCCGCACCCTGGCGGTCAGCTACACCCACTACTTCCAACCCGTGGGCGGGCGGCGCAGCTACCTCACGCTGGGTCTGGAAGACCGCTGGTATGAGTCTGGCCAGACCATCGCCGGTGGTGTTCTGGTGCCCGCCACCACGGTGGACCGGCGCAGCCGGCCCCTGTCGCTGGGCTACGTGGCCCGGGTGCAGGGTGACCGCACCGCCTGGGGCTACCAGGCCGAGCTGGCCTGGAACACCGGCTCCGGTGCCGGCAACAGCCTGGCCGCCTACCGCACCGAGAACCCCGGCATAGACACCGCGAGCTGGCGTGCCCTGCGCCTGGGCGGGCACTACAGCCACACCTTGGGGAGTGGCTGGATCTGGGGCGCGCGTGCGCAGGCGCAGCTGAGCCCCAACGCACTGATCGCTGGCGAGCAGTTCGGCGTTGGTGGTGCGGGTTCGGTGCGCGGCAGTGCCGAGCGGCCCATCAGCGGCGACAGCGGAGCGTTCGCCAGCATCGAACTCACCACCCCCGAATGGAAACCCGGCCTGCGCTTCGCGGCCTTCCTCGATGCCGGCTGGCTCTCCAACCACAACGCGGTGGGCACGGGCCGCCTGTCGTCCGACAGCGTGAGCAGCGTGGGCTTTGGTCTGCGCTATGGTCAGCCCGGTCGTCTGGCCGTGTCGCTGGACTACGGCCACATCCTCTCCGGCAGCGCTTCGGCCTCCACCCTCGCGCCCCGAAAGGGCGACCACAAGCTGCACGTCAGCGCCACGATCAAGTTCTGAATTCCCCTCTCCTCATGGCAGGCCTGCAAACCCATACCCCCACGCCGGTGTCCCTCACCGTGCACCAGCAATCCCGCGTGCTGGAAATCGGCTTTGACGACGGGCAGGTGTTCCGCATCCCGTTCGAACTGATGCGTGTGTATTCCCCTTCAGCCGAGGTGCAGGGGCATGGCCCGGGCCAGGAAGTGCTGCAGACCGGCAAGCGCGACGTCGGTATTGCCGACATCGAGCCGGTGGGCAACTACGGTGTCAAACCGCGTTTCACCGACGGCCACGAAAGTGGCATCTACACCTGGGACTACCTGCACCAGCTGGGCAGCCAGGAGCAGCAGCTGTGGGCCGATTACAACGCCCGCCTGCAGGCGGCCGGTGTGGACCGCGACACGCCCATGCCCGGGAAAAGTGCACACGCCTGCGGTCACCACCACTGAAAGACCCTGGAATGCCCCACGGTGGGGCCGTGGTTATCCCGCAACAGTGCATGGCCTGCCCTAACATCGGGGCATGACGAGTACTCACTTCGGTTTCAAGACGGTCGACGAGCGCGACAAGGCCTCGCATGTGCGCGGCGTGTTCGACTCGGTCGCTTCGCGCTACGACGTCATGAACGATGTGCTGTCCGGCGGTATCCACCGGTTGTGGAAGCGTTACACCCTGACCGTGGCCAACCCCCAGCCGGGCGACCGGGTGCTGGACATCGCCGGCGGCACGGGCGATCTGGCCCTGGCCTTCGCGCCCCGGGTCGGGCCGACCGGCCAGGTGGTGCACACCGACATCAACGAAGCCATGCTGCGCGAGGGCCGCGACCGCCTGCTCGACGCCGGTGTGGTGCTGCCCACGGTGGTCTGCGACGCCGAACACCTGCCGTTTGCCGACGGCCACTTCGACACCGTGACCGTGGCCTTCGGTCTGCGCAACATGACACACAAGGACGCCGCGTTGCGCGAGATGCAGCGCGTGCTCAAGCCGGGTGGCAAGCTGCTGGTGCTGGAGTTCTCCAAGGTGGCTCCGCCGCTGGCCAAGGCTTACGACTGGTACACCCTCAAGGTGATGCCGGTGCTGGGTCGCCTGATTGCGGGCGACGAGGGCAGCTACCGCTACCTCGCCGAGTCCATACGCATGCACCCGGACCAGGAGACGCTGCGCACCATGGTGCGCGAAGCCGGTTTTGGCCATGTGGACTGCCACAACCTGACCGGTGGCGTGGCCGCGCTGCACGTGGGCATCAAGTGCTGAAGATCTTTTTTTTGACTGAGACGACTGGGGACAAATCATGAAAGCCTGGGCAATTTTTCTGGCATGTGCGGTGGCAGTGGCCTCGCAGGACGTGTGGGCCAAACGCATGGGGGGCGGCGGATCTTTCGGCAAACAGTCCACCAACGTGACCCAGCGCAACGCGACCACGCCCACCAGCCCCACCCAGGCACCCACCCAGAACGCGGCGCAGCAACGCCCTGCCACCAGCCCGGCCGCTGCCGCGCCCGCGGCGGCGCCCAAGCGCAACTGGGGCGCCATGCTGGGTGGCCTGGCCGCCGGCCTGGGCCTGGCGTGGCTGGCCTCCACCCTGGGGTTTGGTGAAGCCTTCGCCAACTTCCTGCTGATCGCCCTGCTGGCTGTCGCCGTGATGGCGCTGGTGGGCTGGTTCATGCGTTCGCGCCAGAGTGCGGCCCAGCCGCGCGGTGGCCTGGCCTACCAGGGGGCCGCCGCCGCCGCACCGCGTGCCTACAGCCCGCAGAACGTGGGCAACGACGCCTCGGCGCGTCCGTGGGAGCGCAGCACCACCATGAATTTCGAGCCCACCCAGTCCGGCGGAGGCTCCATGATCGGTGCCGCCCTGTCGGGTCCGCAAGGTTGGGGCGTCCCGGCGGGCTTCGATGCCGACGGCTTTCTGCGCGCCTCCAAGACCAACTTCGTCAACCTGCAGGCCGCCTGGGACCGCGCCGACATCCCCGCGCTGCGCGCGATGATGACCGACGATATGCTCGACCAGATCAAGGCCCAGCTCGCCGAGCGCGAACAGCACACCCGCGGCGCCACCAACCACACCGAGGTGGTGATGCTGGAAGCCCAGCTCCTGGGCATCGAGGAACTGGATGGCGAGTACATGGCCAGCGTCGAGTTCTCGGGCCTGATCCGCGAAGAACCCTCGGCCGGTCCCAACCCCTTCCGAGAGGTCTGGAACATCACCCGACCCAAGGCCGGCCCTGGGGGCTGGCTGGTGGCCGGTGTCCAGGCGTTGCAGTAAGCACGGGGTTATCCGTCAGAATCGGGGGCTATGAATCCGGCCCCCCCTTTTCCGCCTTTCCCGCCTGTCCCCGAATTCCTGAAACAGTTCGCTGCTTCGCTGCCGGTGCCCGACTGGCTGGTGGCGGAGCTGCAGAACCGCGTGGTGCTGTTCCTCAACCACGTGCTGATGCAGGAGCCGCAGGCGCAGGAGCGCCTCAGGCGCCAGCAGGGCAAGGTGGTGCGCGTGCGCTGGGGCACTTTCGAGCTGCCGCTGGCGGCTACGCCTGCGGGCCTGGTGCAACGCGCCGAACACGGCGCGGTGCCCGACCTGTCTGTCACCCTGGCCGACGCCTCGCCTTTTTCCATGGCCCAGGCGCTCCTGGCCGGTGACAAACCCCGCATCGACATCCAGGGCGATGTGCTGCTGGCCGCCGAGGTGGCCTGGCTGGTGGACAACCTGCGCTGGGACGTGGAGGAAGACCTGTCGCGTCTGGTGGGTGACGCCACCGCGCACACGCTGGTGACCCAGGCCCGGGCGGCCGCCCGCGCGTTGCGGGACTTTCTGGGGCGCGCCATGCCGACGGGCAAAGGGTCTGCATGAGGCGCATCTTTCGCGGTGCCTACATTCTCTGGGTGGTGTTCCGTTACGGGCTGGACGATCTGGTCCTGTCCGGGTTCGAACACCGTGGCCTGCGCCTGTTCGCACGTGTGCTGACGCTGGGGCGCGACCTCAGTGCACCACGGGGCCAGCGCCTGCGCCAGGCGCTGGAGCGCCTGGGGCCCATCTTCGTCAAGTTCGGTCAGGTGCTGTCCACCCGACGCGACCTGCTGCCCGCCGACATCGCCACCGAACTGGCCCGTCTGCAGGACCGCGTGCCGCCTTTCCCGGCGGACGTGGCCGTGGCCACCATAGAGCGCGCCTTCGGCCGCCCGGTGTCCGAACTGTTTGCCGCCTTCGAGCGCGAGCCCGTGGCCAGTGCCTCCATCGCCCAGGTGCATTTCGCCACCTTGCCCGGCGGCCGCGAGGTCGCGGTCAAGGTGCTGCGGCCCGACATGCTGCCCGTGATCGAGAAAGACCTGGGCCTCATGCGCACCATGGCCGGCTGGGTCGAGAGGCTCTCGTCCGATGGCAAGCGCCTCAAGCCCCGCGAGGTGGTGGCCGAGTTCGACAAGTACCTGCACGATGAGCTGGATCTGGTGCGCGAGGCGGCCAACGCCGCCCAGTTGCGCCGCAACATGCAGGACCTGGACCTGGTGCTGATCCCCGAGATGTTCTGGGACCTGTGCCACTCCGAGGTCATCGTGATGCAGCGCATGACCGGCGTGCCCATCAGCCGCACCGAAGAGCTGCGCGCCCGCGGCGTGGATCTCAAGCGACTGGCGCGCGACGGCGTCACCATCTTCTTCACCCAGGTGTTCCGCGACGGTTTCTTCCATGCCGACATGCACCCGGGCAACATCCAGGTCAGCGTGGAGCCGGCCACGTTCGGGCGCTACATCTCACTGGATTTCGGCATCGTGGGCACGCTGACCGAGTTCGACAAGGAGTACCTGGCGCAGAACTTCACCGCCTTTTTCCGGCGCGACTACAAACGCGTGGCCCAGCTGCACATCGAAAGCGGCTGGGTGCCGCCCGACACCCGGGTGGACGAACTTGAAGCGGCGGTGCGCACCGTGTGCGAGCCGTATTTCGACCGCCCCCTGTCGCAGATCTCGCTGGGCATGGTGCTGATGCGGCTGTTCCAGACCTCGCGCCGTTTCCATGTCGAGATCCAGCCTCAGCTGGTGCTGCTGCAGAAGACGCTGCTCAACATCGAGGGCCTGGGCCGTGAGCTCGACCCCGACCTGGACCTCTGGGCCACCGCCAAGCCTTTCCTGGAGCGCTGGATGCTGGAGCAGATGGGCCCCCAGCGGCTGCTTCAGCAGATCCGGGATGAGGCGCCGCGCTATGCCAAGCTGCTGCCCGAGCTGCCGCGCCTGCTGCACGACTACCTGGCCCACCGGCCTGCCGACCTGAGGCGCGAGCTGCAGGCGCTGGCCCAGGAGCAGCGCCGCACCAACCGCCTGCTGCAGGGGGTGCTCTACGCCGGGCTGGGTTTCCTGCTGGGGCTGCTGGCGATGCAGGTCATTGTCCGTGTCGCCATCTGGTGAACGGGCCACCCAACTTATAATTCCCGGTTTTGTCCCGCGCCGCTTGGCGCGCCTGTCTCAGCCCTTGTCGGGGTCCAACCATGCCTATCTACGCGTACAAGTGCGGGTCCTGTGGCCATGCCAAGGACGTGCTGCAGAAGATGTCCGATGCACCGCTGACCGATTGCCCGGCCTGCGGTGCCGCCACGTTCAGCAAGCAGCTGACGGCTGCCGGCTTCCAGCTCAAGGGATCGGGCTGGTATGTCACCGATTTCCGTGGCGGTTCGGGCGGTGCCTCGGCCACCGGCGCGGCCGCGGCCACACCGTCCGCCGAAGGCGCGGCGGCTGCGGCACCTGCGGCACCTGCGGCGGCCGCAGAGCCGGCCAGCACGGCGGCGCCCGCGTCCTGCGGCCGCTCCTGCGCCTGCCACTGAACCCGGCAACATGATGGCCGCACTGCGCAAATGGCTGTTCGCCGGCCTTCTGGTCCTGGTTCCGCTCATCATCACCCTGTGGGTGCTGGAATGGGTGATCTCCACCCTGGACCAGACCCTGCGCATCCTGCCCGTCTCCTGGCAGCCCGACCAGTGGCTGGGCGTGCACATTCCCGGCCTGGGCGTGATCTTTGCCCTGGCGATCCTGCTGAGCATTGGCGCGCTGGCCTCGAACATCATTGGCAACCGCCTCGTCACCTGGTGGCACGCGCTGCTGCACCGCATTCCGGTGGTGCGTTCCATCTACTCGGGCGTCAAGCAGGTGTCCGACACGCTGTTTTCCGAGAAGGGCAACGCCTTTCGCAAGGCACTGCTGGTGCAGTGGCCCCGCGAAGGCATGTGGACCATTGCCTTCCTGACCGGCACGCCCGGCGGCGAAGTCGCCCGCCAGTTGCCCGACGACTGCCTGAGTGTCTACGTGCCCACCACACCCAACCCCACCGGCGGCTACTTCGTCTTGGTGCCGCGCAGCGCCTGCATCGAACTGGACATGTCGGTGGATGAAGCCCTGACTTACGTGATTTCCATGGGCGTCATCGTGCCCGGATCACAGAAGAACCTACCGAAAGCTTGAGAGGAAACCCATGGCCATGCGCTCCCACTACTGCGGCCTCGTGACCGAGGAACAACTGGGCCAGACCGTCACCCTGTGCGGCTGGGTCAACCGCCGGCGCGACCACGGCGGCGTGATCTTTGTCGACCTGCGCGACCGCGAAGGCTACGTGCAGGTGGTCTGCGACCCCGACCGTGCCGAGACGTTCAAGGTTGCCGAGGGTCTGCGCAACGAATTCTGCGTGCAGGTCAAAGGTCTGGTGCGTGCGCGCCCCGAAGGCACCACCAACGACAGCCTCAAGAGCGGCAAGATCGAGGTGCTTTGCCACGAGCTGACCGTGCTCAACCCCTCGGTCACGCCCCCGTTCCTGCTGGACGACGAGAACCTGTCCGAGACCACCCGCCTCACGCACCGCGTGCTGGACCTGCGCCGCCCCTACATGCAGCGCAACCTGATGCTGCGCTACAAGGTGGCCATGGAGGTGCGCAAGTTCCTCGATGCCAATGGCTTCGTCGACATCGAGACCCCCATGCTCACCAAGAGCACGCCCGAAGGCGCGCGCGACTACCTCGTACCCAGCCGCGTGCACGATGGCCAGTTCTTCGCGTTGCCGCAGTCTCCCCAGCTGTTCAAGCAGCTGCTGATGGTGGCCGGTTTCGACCGCTACTACCAGATCACCAAGTGCTTCCGCGACGAAGACCTGCGCGCCGACCGCCAGCCTGAGTTCACCCAGATCGATATCGAAACCTCGTTCCTGGGCGAGCAGGATATCCGTGACATGTTCCAGGGCATGATCAAGACGGTGTTCCAGAACGTGCTGGGTGTGGACCTGGGTGAATTCCCCGTGATGGCCTACAGCGAAGCCATGCACCGCTATGGCTCCGACAAGCCCGACCTGCGCGTCAAGCTGGAGTTCACCGAACTCACCGACGTGATGGCCGATGTGGACTTCAAGGTCTTCAGCGCGCCCGCACAGATGAAAAACGGCCGCGTGGTGGCCCTGCGCGTGCCCGGCGGCGCCGAGATGAGCCGCAGCGAGATCGATGCCTACACCGAGTTCGTCAAGATCTACGGCGCCAAGGGCCTGGCCTGGATCAAGGTCAACGAGGTCGCCAAGGGCCGTGACGGCCTGCAGTCGCCGATCGTGAAGAACCTGCACGACAAGGCCGTGGCCGAGATCCTCTCGCGCAGCGGCGCGCAGGACGGCGACATCATTTTCTTCGGCGCCGACAAGGCCAAGATCGTCAACGACGCGATTGGCAACCTGCGCATCAAGATCGGCCACAGCGAGCTGGGCAAGAAGGCCGGTTTCTTCGAAGCCCGCTGGGCACCGATGTGGGTGGTCGACTTCCCCATGTTCGAGTTCGACGAGGAGGCGCAGCGCTACACGGCGGTGCACCACCCCTTCACGGCCCCCAAGGACGGCCACGAGGACTGGATGGTGACGGCGCCCGAGAAATGTGTGGCCAAGGGCTACGACATGGTGCTCAACGGCTGGGAGATCGGCGGCGGCTCGGTGCGTATCCACCGCGCCGACGTGCAGGCCAAGGTGTTCGACGCGCTCAAGATCGGCCCTGACGAGCAGCGCCAGAAGTTTGGCTTCCTGCTGGACGCGCTGCAGTACGGTGCGCCCCCGCACGGTGGCCTGGCCTTCGGCCTGGACCGCATCGTCACGCTGATGACCGGCGCCGAGTCCATCCGCGATGTGATCGCTTTCCCCAAGACCCAGCGCGCGCAGTGCCTGTTGACCCAGGCACCGTCGCCTGTGGACGAAAAGCAGCTGCGCGAGCTGCACATCAAGCTGCGCAACCCGGCGGCCTGAGCAGCGCCGTTGCCGGCTGCGGCAGAATGAAAGGGCGCCCTGGTGGCGCCCTTTTTTCATGGTTTCAGAACCCCGCCCCTTCAAGATCCCGCAATCCGTGCTGGTGGTGATACACACCCCGGCGCTGGAGGTGCTGCTGATCGAGCGTGCCGACGCGCCAGGCTTCTGGCAGTCGGTCACCGGCGCGAAGGACCATCCCGACGAGTCGTGGCTGCACACCGCGCAGCGGGAGGTGGAGGAGGAAACCGGCATCGACAGTGGCGCGCCCGGCCACCGGCTGGTCGATTGGGCGCTGGAGAACGTCTACGAGATCTATCCGCAGTGGCGCCACCGCTACGCGCCCGGTGTGACCCACAACACCGAACGGGTGCTGGGCCTGCGCGTGCCGCTGGCCAGACCCGTGCGACTGAGCCCGCGCGAGCACCGCGACCAGTGCTGGCTGCCCTGGCGAGAGGCGGCCGAGTGCTGTTTTTCACCGTCCAATGCCGAGGCCATCCTCTGGTTGCCCCGGCTGGGCGCTTGAGGGCATGATGGTGCCATGGACAGCCTGCGCATTGCGACCTACAACATCCACAAGGGCGTACAGGGCCTGGGGCCTGCGAGCCGTCTGGAGATCCACAACCTCGCGCACGCGGTCGAGCAGATCGATGCAGACATCGTCTGCCTGCAGGAGGTGCGCAGCTTCCACCGCAAGCTGCAAAAGCGCTTCGCCGCCTGGCCCGAGCTGGCCCAGGCCGACTACCTCACGCCCGAGGGCTACCAGGCGGTCTATCGCACCAACGCCGTCACCCGCCACGGCGAACACGGCAACGCGCTGCTGACCCGCTGGCCGGTGCTCGGCAGCGGCCACCAGGACGTGTCCGACCACCGCTTCGAGCAGCGCGGCCTGCTGCATGTGATGGTGGAGGTGCAAGGCCACGCGGTGCATGTGGTGGTGGTGCACCTGGGCCTGATCCATGCCAGCCGCGAACGCCAGGTGCTGCGCCTGGGTCAGTTCATCGAGCGCGAGGTGCCACACAACGCACCGCTGGTGGTGGCGGGTGATTTCAACGACTGGGGTGCCCAGCTGCTGCGCCCCATGGCCCGCATGGGCCTGCAGACCTTCGAGGACCGGCGCCTGCCCACCTACCCCTCGCGCCTGCCGCTGCTGCACCTGGACCGCATCTACGTGCGTGGGTTGCGCCCGCTGTCGGCCCATGTGCCACACGGGCGGGCCTGGGTGCGCATGTCCGACCACCTGCCCCTGATCGCGGAGTTCGCGTTTTGAGCGCACCTTCGATGTTCGCCGACGACTGGCGGCCCGCGCGCCTGCAGGGCGGGCATCGGCTGGTGCTGCTGCAAGGGGGCGATGCGCTGTTTCCGGCGCTGGTGGCGGCCATGGATGCGGCGCGCCAGTCGGTGCACCTGGAGACCTACATATTCCAGTTTTCCGGCGCGGCGCTCGCGGTGGCCGAGGCGCTGGTGCGCGCGGCCGAACGCGGTGTGCGCGTGCGCCTGGTGCTGGACGGCGTGGGTACCCCCGAGGTGCCCGAAACGTGGCAGCGCCGCTTTGCACGCGCTGGCGTTTTCTGGCGCATCTACTCGCCCCTGCGCCGCTTCGGCCTGCTGATGCCCAGCAACTGGAGGCGGCTGCACCGCAAGCTCTGCGTGGTCGACGGCACGGTGGGTTTCTGTGGCGGCATCAACATCATTGACGACCTGGACGATGTTGCCCTGGGCCGGCTCACCGTGCCGCGGCTGGACTTTGCGCTGCAGGTGACCGGCCCGCTGGTGCAGGACATGACCGAGACCATGGAGCGCCTGTGGTGGCGGCTGCAGGCTGTGCGCAAGGTGCGCCAGCGCGAGTTCCGCGCCGCCTGGGAGGCGCTGCGCGAAGCAACGCCGGTGGGAGACTTCAGCGGCCTTTTCACATGGGCGGACGCCCCTCCGCCAGTACCGGCGGGCCCCGCCGGGGCGGCGGGGCTGGTGCTTCGTGACAACCTGCGGCACCGGCACGACATCGAGCGCGCCTACCTCAAGGCGCTGGGCGAGGCGCGCCAGGAAATCGTGATCGCCAACGCCTACTTCATACCGGGCCGCAAGCTGCGGCGGGCACTGACCATGGCCGTGCGGCGCGGCGTGCGCGTGCGCCTGCTGCTGCAAGGCAAATACGAACATTTCCTGCAGTACCACGCGGCGAAACCGGTCTACCACCAGTTGCTGTCGGCTGGCATCGAGATCCACGAATACGCGCCCAGCGCGCTGCATGCGAAGGTGGCGGTGGTGGACCTGCACTGGAGCACCGTGGGCTCCAGCAACCTCGACCCCCTGAGCCTGCTGCTGGCGCGCGAGGCCAACGTGGTCAGCACCGACCACAGCTTCGGGCAGGCGCTGCACGCACGCCTGGACCAGCTGCTGCGCGAGCACGGTCAGGCCGTCACGCTGGCCATGCTGGGGGCTCGGCCCTGGCGCCAGCGACTGCGCGACCGCATCGCCTTCATGGTGATGCGCGCCACCCTGTTCCTGCTCGGGCAACGCTATTGAGCACAAGCCCCCACGGTAGGGGTTTGCGGCGATGCGGTGTTAGCATGCCGCGATGCTGATGAAAGCCGAACCGCCCATGAAACCGAACGATGATCCCACTGCCTTGCAAGCTGCCGATGACCAGGGCGTGCCGGTCTCGGTGAAGATTCGCGAGCGTCTGAAAGCCGCCCGCAAGCGCTTTCACTCCAACGACAACATCGCCGAGTTCATACAGCCAGGCGAACTGGAGGCGCTGCTCGACGAAGTGACCGAGAAGATGCAAGGCGTGCTCGACAGCATGGTGATCGACACCGCCAGCGACCACAACACCGGCGACACCGCGCGCCGCGTGGCCAAGATGTACCTCAAGGAGGTGTTCAACGGCCGTTATGTGGCTGGGCCTACGGTCACCGAATTCCCCAATGCCGAGCACCTCAACGAGCTGATGATCGTGGGTCCCATCACCGTGCGTAGCGCCTGCAGCCACCACTTCTGTCCGGTGATCGGCAAGATCTGGATCGGCGTCATGCCCAATGAACACACCAACGTGATCGGGCTCTCGAAGTACGCACGCCTGGCCGAGTGGATCATGGGCCGCCCGCAGATCCAGGAAGAGGCCGTGGTCCAGCTGGCCGACCTGATCCAGGAGAAGACCCAGCCCGATGGCCTGGCCATCGTGATGGAGGCCAGCCACTACTGCATGGCCTGGCGCGGCGTGAAGGACATGGACAGCAAGATGATCAACTCGGTGATGCGTGGCGTGTTCCTCAAGGACTCCACGCTGCGCCGTGAATTCCTCTCCCTCATTCCCCGGAGCCAATGACCATGCTGGTGCGCCTGCTTTACGTCAGCCGTGCGGTCGACAAGGACTGTTCCTCCGCCATCGAATCCATCCTGCAGGCGTCTCGCACGCACAACCTGCACCACGGCATCACCGGCATCCTCTGTTATGGCGGCGGCATCTTCCTGCAGGCGATCGAGGGTGGACGCAGCGCGGTCAACACGCTCTACAACCACATCAGCCGCGACAACCGCCACACCGACGTGGTGCTGCTGCATTACGAAGAAATCACCGAGCGGCGCTTCGGTGGCTGGACCATGGGCCAGGTCAACCTGTCCAAGCTCAACACCTCCATCGTGCTCAAGTATTCCGAGCGCCCCGAGTTCGATCCGTACTCGGTCTCGGGTAGGGTCTCATTGGCTTTGCTCGAAGAGCTGATGGCCACTGCCAGCATCATCGGCCGGGCGTGACCGTACAACGGTCCACGCTGCTGGGCTGCGATTTCACCAGCGCGCCCTCGCGGCGCAAACCCGTGGTCGTGGCGCAAGGTGCATCCGACGGTACCCGGGTCACGCTCGCGCAGATCGACACCTTCGAGACCCTGCCCGCCTTTGGCGATTGGCTGGCTCGCCCTGGCAGCTGGGTGGGCGGGTTTGACCTGCCGTTCGGCCTGCCACGGGAACTGGTCGAACACCTGGGATGGCCCACCGGCTGGGTCGCCTGCATGGACCACTACGCCGGCCTTTCGCGCGAAGCCATACGCGATTCCTTTGCCGCGTTCTGCAACGCACGCCCGACCGGCGCCAAGTTTGCCCACCGCGCCACCGATGGCCCGGCAGGTTCCAGCCCGAGCATGAAGTGGGTGAACCCGCCGGTGGCGTTCATGCTGCATGCGGGCGTGCCCCTGCTGCGCGCGGCAGGTGTGACGCTGCCCGGCCTGTGCGAGGGCGACCCGGCGCGTGTGGCGCTCGAGTCCTACCCGGGCCTGCTCGCGCGCGAGGTGCTGGGGGCCCGGTCTTACAAAAGCGACGACAAGGCCAAACAGACGCCCGAGCGCCTGATCGCCCGCAAAGACCTGCTGGAAGCGCTGGAGCAGGGCCGTACGCGCCTGGGGCTGCGCCTGAAGCTCACCCACGCGCAGCGCGACGCCCTGGTGGCCGATGCGAGTGGCGACCGGCTTGACGCCGTGTTGTGCCTGCTGCAGGCCGGCTGGGCGCTCAAGCAGCACGAGGCCGGCCACCCGCGCCACGGTCTGCCAGCCTTTGACCCTCTGGAAGGCTGGATCGTCACCGCGGTCTAGAATGCCCTCCGTCCGGCTGCGAGGCCGGGCCAGCGTTCTCAGGGCGGGGTGAAACTCCCCACCGGCGGTGATGGTGACATCGGTCACACGAGTGCCGCGAGCGCCCCGGTCGTTCCGACCGGGGGTCAGCAGATCGGGTGAGACTCCCGAACCGACGGTGAGGAACTTGTCTCCCAGTGAGAGGGTGCACCCTCTCACTGGGAGACAAGTTCCAAGTCCGGATGAAAGAGAGCGCGAGCCATGTGCGCCACCGCGTTCACGCGCGGGCTGGTGCGCGTGCGCTTGTGCGCCCTGATTCAGTCCACTCCTGCAAGAGGAAACCATGAATCAGACCCAACTGCCTTCCCAACTCCCGAAACCCGAGCGGTTTGCTTTTGTCGAGGCCTCGTGGCACGCCGAGATCGTGCACCAGGCGCGCGATGCCTTTTTTGCCGCCATGGCCGAGGCCGGCTACGGCACTGACTCGATCGACGTGTTCGACGTGCCGGGCGCCTTCGAAATCCCGCTTCACGCGCAGCGCCTTGCACGCTCCGGCCGGTATGCCGCCGTGATCGGCAGTGCGCTGGTGGTCGATGGCGGCATCTACCGCCACGACTTTGTCGCCTCCACCGTGGTGCAGGCCCTGATGGACGTGCAACTCGACACCGGCGTGCCCATGATCTCGGCGGTGCTCACGCCGCACCATTTCCATGAGCATGCGGAACACCGCAAGTACTTCCAGCGGCACTTCGCCGTGAAGGGCACCGAGGCGGCCGAGGCCTGTCTCAAGACAGTGGCTGGTCTGCGCCGGCTCGATGCCCTGCTGGCCTGATCAGCCCAGAGGGGCCACGCCGATCAGCAGTGCGTGCAGCCAGAAGGCGAACAGCACCCACAGGGCCACGCCTGCCAGCACCGCCACGGTGGTGCCCGTGCGCGAGGGCGCGGGCCAGGTGGTGCCGGCGGCCCGGTCGCGCCGGCGGTTCACCACGAAGCTGGCCGTGGCCCAGGCCAGGAAGCTGCCGAACAGCAGCACATCGGCCCCATGCCCGTTGGCCAGCAGGTGGGCCAGCGCCCACAGCTTGGTGCCCAGCAGCATGGGGTGGCCCCAGCGGGCCTTGAACACGTTGCGGGGCACATAGGCTGCGGCAAACAGCACGAAAGCGCCCAGGGTGAGCAGAGCGGCGGCGTGTCGCAGGCCGGTGGGCGGCACCCACAGCACCAGGGGCGCATAACGTGTCTGGCCGTAACCCCAGGCGATGAGTGCAACTCCTCCGAGACTGAGCAGGCTGTAGAGGCCCTTGTACGCCGGCTCCCCGAGGCGGTTCAGGGTGTTTTCACGCCAGGTGGGCGCGAACAGGCGAAGTGAATGCACACCAAGAAAAATGAGCAGGCCGACAGCAAGAAAGGTCATGGTCGTGGGGTGGTGTCCGGAGGCTGCGATTGTCCCGGGCGCCCCGGTCTTTGGCAACTTGCAATTGCTTAAAAATTCATCACTCCGTTGCAGCCCGCGTGAAATGGGGCTTGCGGCGGTTCTTCCTGAAGACATCCCCAAAGTTGTCCACAGAAGTTGTGAAAACGCGGTGACGTTTGGGCGGGTTCGGGCGTCACAATCGTTCCATGCGCAGGTGTTTCTGGATGGCCGTACTGGCCGTTTGCTGGGGAGGAAGGGTGGGGGCGGCGGAACCGCAGCCCACATTCGACGCCACTGTGGTGCGGGTCGTGGACGGCGACAGCGTGTGGGTGCGCCGCGACCCGCGTTCGCCCCCCTGGCGTCTGCGCCTCGTGGGTGTGGATGCCCCTGAGATCTGCCAGCCCCATGGTCTGGCCTCGCGCGATGCCCTGGCGGCCCGCCTGGCCCTGGGTGGGCTGCGCGTGCGGGTAAGCCTGCAGGGACAGGACCGCTACGACCGCTGGCTCGCCCGGTTGCGCACCACCGATGGCGATCTGGCGCCCTGGCTGGTGGCCCAGGGACTGGCGTGGAACGACGGGCCCCATGCCCGCGAGGAAAACGCCGCGCGCCGCCAGCGCCTGGGGCTGTTTGCGCAGCGCCAACCCGAGCGGCCGCGCGATTTCCGCCGCCGCCACGGGCCGTGCGATCCGCCCGGTCCATCCATCCAATAGACGGGTTTCCATCCTTTTTTTCCTGCCAACGGGGTGCACGGACCGGCGCACACTGGAACGTGGGCGTCCGTGTCGATGGCGCCAGGAGTGCAGCCATGAAAATCCAGAGCCACGCGTCTGCCGTTCCCGCTTTCCAGCGCGAAGGCCTCAAGCCCGCGCAGTCGAACCGTGCCAACCGGTCGCAGCCCGATACCGGCGCCCCCACACCGGCCGAGGCGCCTGCCAAGAAAACGGCCCCACCGGGCCTGGAGCGTGTGCTGGCCCGTCTGGAGTCGCTGGGCGAGACGGGACGCACCCAGGGGCAGAGCCAGGCCATGGACCGCATATCGCGCAACCTGGCGCGCTACCAGGAGACCCAGGCCCTGGCACCCCTGCCGCAGCCCGAACCACCGGTCGAGAGTGAACCACCGGTCGAGAGCGAACCTGTGGTCGAGGTGCCGGTCGAACCGGAAGCCACCGACGGGGCGCCAGCGCCCACCGCCTGAAGCCGCCGGGTATCAGTTCAGGCGCTCGCGGGCCTTGTCCAGCCACAGCTGCAGGCTGTCGAGCAGGTCGCGCTGGCTGAACGAACAGCTCTCCTCGCTGAACAGGGCTGAGGATTCAAGCCGGTCCAGCAAGGGCAGCAGCACCTCGCCGAAACGCGGCGGCAGCGCCTGCAGCAGGGCCTGCTGTTCACGTGCCAGCCGCACGAAGGCTGTGGTCTGGGCGGGTTCTGCGCGCAGGGCTTCGAGCGCCTGCTGCACCGTCTGCCATTGGTTCAGCGCGTGATTCATGGGGTGTGGCGCACAGGCGCAGGTGGCAGCGGCGAGGGTGAGGTCAGCAGGATCAGCAGGCCCAGCGCCGCGAAGACCGCACCCAGCCAGGGCAGACGCGCGAAACCCAGCCACGGCGAGCCCGCACCGCCTACGGCAGCACCCAGGGCGGTGCCGAAATACAGCATGGAGGTGTTGAGGCTGAGCAGCATGGGCGCGTGGGCGGGCGAGGCTTCCGCCAGACGCGACTGTTGCGGCGTCATCATGCCGAAACCGAAGACGCCCCAGAGCACGAACACCAGCAGCACGGCCGCGTAGTGGCCGGTGGTCAGGGGCACGAGCGCCATCATGGTCAGCAGGCCGCCCATCTGCACCCGCAGCGAGGGCAGCGCACCGAAGCGGTCGCTGGCCCAGCCGCCAGCCAACGTGCCGGCCACACCGGCCACGCCGAAGATGGCCAGGGTCCAGGTCAGCAGGCTGGTATCCATGGGAACCAGGGCGCGCAGCACGGGGCCGATGTAGGAGAACACGCTGAAGATGGCCACGAAGTACAGCAGCGTGACCAGCAGCGTGCGGGCCACATCGCCGCGCCTGAGCAGGCCGCCCAGGCCCCCGAAGCTGGCGCCCGGCGCCTGCAGGTCGGCGGGCATGCGGCGATACAGCACCACGGCCAGCACCGCCATGGCAGCGCCAATCAGCAGCAAGGGCCAGCGCCAGCCGAACTGCAGGCCCAGCCACGCACCCAGTGGCACCCCCACCACATAGCTCATGCTCATGCCCAGGAAGGTGAGCGACAGCGCCTTGCCGCGCTGCACCGGCGTGCTCAGCGCCACGGCCAGACCGGCGGCCAGCGGCGTGAACAGCGCACCGGCCCCCATCAGCACACGCCCGGCCAGCAGCACGGTGAGGTTGGGCGCCAGGGCGCACACCAGCGTGCCCAGCGTGAACAGCAGCAAGGCCAGCAGCACCGCCGAGCGGCGTTGCCAGCGGCCCGTCCAGACCATCAGCACAGGCGCCAGCAGGGCGGTCGAAAAAGCGTAGGCCGTCATGTTCTGGCCCACGGCCGCGACCGGCACCTGCAGGTCGGTGGCAATGGCATCGAGGATGCCACCCAGCACGAACGCGCCCGAACCCAGCACCAGATTGGCGGTGGCGAACCACCAAAGGAGGGGGGGCAGGGGCGGGAGGCTGGAGCGGGTCATGGGGCCGCCATCATGCCACCGGGACCACACCAGGGTGTCGCGCAGGGGCAAACCCTCGCAACCGCAGGCGTGCGCCCCCTTGCGTGCCTGAGCGCCTGCCCGGACAATGCCCGCCAACGAATCAAAACCGTCGTACATGTCCATCGCCACCATCAACCGCTTCATCCAGCTGTTCGACGATGCCTTCCAGCGTTTGGGCAGCCCGGTGGCGATGCCGGACGTGGAGCGCCTCGCGATGCTGGTCCACAGCTCCATGGACCAGCCCCGCAGGGCCTACCACACCTCGGGCCACGTGTTCGGCCTTTGCGACGGCCTGACCACACCTCGCCAGGTGCTGGCGGGCCTGTTCCACGACGTGGTCTACGTCCAGCTCGACAACGGTTTTCCCAAACGCGCGGAAGGACTGCTGCAGGGCGTGGTGGAGCGCGAGGGCGACGAGCTGGTGCTGCAGGCCTGGGGAGACGACGACGCCGTGATGGTGATCTGCGGCGGTGTGTTTGGCTTCAGGGCCGGGCAATTCCTGCCGCTGTTTGGCGGGCTCAACGAATTCCTCAGCGCGGTGGTGGCGCTCAAGCTGCTGCGTCCCTACCTCAAAGAGCCCGATCTGCTGGCATTGGCGGCGTGTATCGAAACCACGGTGGCCTTCCGGGGACTGGACGATGCCGGGCAGAGCTCGGCCACCCGCCTGCGTCAGCGCCTGCGCCGGGTGGCCGATACGCGCAAACTGGCTCTGGACGACGCGGCTCTGGACTTGATGGTGGTGGAGGCGGTGGAGCTGGCCAACCGCGACGTGGCGTCTTTCGCGGATGCCGCACCGGGGCACTTCCTGTCCAACACCTGGTTGCTGATCGAGGAGTCCAACGCGCCGCTGGCGGCCGTGGGCGTCTATTCCATCCAGCAATACCGGGGCGCGCTGGCGCGCATGGAGCGTTTTCTCTCCACCCTCAACCCGGCCCACGTGTTCCAGGCGCACGCAGGCACGCCCACGCCGGCTCGCATGCGGGCATTGGAGCGTGCGGCACGCCGCAACCTCGAGTTTTCCTCGCGCTACCTGGGGGCCAAGATGGTGGCTGCCGCGCTGGTGGAAGCTCTGGCACTGGCCACCGGCGGCGATTGCCCGGTCTCCATGTTCCTGGGTGACATCAAGGGCCATGGCGTTGCAAGGCCCGACCGGGTGGAGGATTTTCTGCCCAAGGCACCCCAAGGCATCGCGTTGGATGCCAAGCTGCTGCGCGTGCTCAAGGGGGGCCGCAGCCAGGCGTCGAGCAACGACCTGACCGACTCGCCGCTGGCGGCATTCGTCTACCGCTGCCTGGGCGAAGACGGCATGCGCCGTGCGCTGGACCACGCCAAGCGCATGTTCGACGGTGGCCTGTTGCCACGCGAGTTCCTGCGCCGGCTTGATGGCGACATGGTCAAGGCCGTGGCCGAGGCCTGTGCCCACATCGCGCTGTCGCGCCGCGACGCGCTGCTCGGGATCGCCGCAAAGCGCTGACGCTGGTCAGTGTCCGAGGATCTTCGAGAGGAAATCCCGGCTGCGCTCGTTCTGTGGGTTGTTGAAAAACTCGTGGGGCGTGTTCTGCTCGACGATCTGGCCCTGGTCCATGAAGATGACCCGGTCAGCCACGGCTTTGGCGAAGCCCATCTCGTGGGTCACGCAGATCATGGTGATGCCGTGGCCCGCGAGTTCGATCATCACGTCCAGCACCTCCTTGATCATCTCCGGATCGAGCGCCGAGGTGGGCTCATCGAACAGCATGATCTTGGGCGTGAGGCACAGCGCGCGGGCGATGGCCACGCGCTGCTGCTGACCGCCTGAGAGCTGCAGCGGGTACTTGTTCGCCTGTTCGGCGATGCGCACCCGCTCCAGCTGTGCCATGGCCTTCTCTTCGGCTTCCTTCTTGGGCACCTTGCCCACCCACATGGGCGAGAGCGTGAGGTTTTCCAGCACCGTCAGGTGAGGAAACAGGTTGAACTGCTGAAACACCATGCCCACGTTCTTGCGAACGGTGTCGATGGCCTTGATGTCATCGGTCAGCTCGATGCCGTCCACCACCAGGTGGCCCTGCTGGTGCTCCTCCAGCCGGTTGATGCAGCGGATCAGCGTGGATTTGCCCGACCCCGAGGGGCCGCAGATCACGATGCGTTCGCCTTTGGCGACCGAGAGGTCGATGTCGCGCAGCACGTGGAAATCGTTGCCGTACCACTTGTTGACTTTGTCGAAGGTGATGATGGGTTCGGTCATGGCTCAGCGGAGTTTGCTTTTGTTGACCTGCTTCTCGACCCACAGGCTGTAGCGGGACATGGCGAAGCAGAAGCCGAAATAGATCAGCGCGATGAACAGGTAGCCCTCGATCTTGTAGGGCCGCCAGTCGGCGTCGGAGTTCAGGGCCAGGCCCAGCGAGCCGGTGAGCTCGTACAGGCTGACGATGGTCACCAGCGAGGTGTCCTTGAAGATGGCGATGAAGTTGTTCATGATGCCCGGCACCACCATGGCCAGCGCCTGCGGCAGCACGATCTTGCGCTGCGTCTGCCAGTAGCTCAGGCCCAGCGTCGCCGCCGCCTCCAGCTGGCCCTTGGGAATGGCCTGCAGGCCGCCGCGTATCACTTCGGCCATGTAGGCCGCTGCAAACAGCGTGATGCCCACCAGCACCCGGATCAGCACGTCGATGGTCAGGCCTTGCGGCATGAACAGCGGGAACATGAACGAGGCCATGAACAGCACCGAAATCAGCGGCACGCCGCGCACCAGCTCCACGTACAGCGTGCAGAAGCTGCGGATGGCAGGCAGTTGCGAGCGCCGCCCCAGCGCCACCAGCAGCGCGATGGGAAAGGCCATGACGATGGACAGCGAGGCTAGCAGTATGGTCAGGGGCAGGCCGCCCCAGCGGTCGGTTTCCACCTTGCTCAGGCCGAAGGCGTCGCCATACATCAGGGTGAAGAAGGCATACAGCACCACCGCCCACAGCAGCACCAGCCAGCGCCGCCAGAAAGGCCGCATGCAGCTGGCGGCCAGCAGGCCCACCATGAGCACCGTGGCCACCACGGGGCGCCACTGTTCTTCGAACGGGTAGCGGCCCAGGATGATGAGCCGGTACTTCTCGGCCACCACGCCCCAGCAGGCGCCCACGCCGTCGGCGCGGCAGGCCTCGGCATCGGGCCGCCACTCGGCGGTGACCAGAGCCCAGTGCAGCAGTTGGGGGATGTACCACAGCAGCAGGCCACCGATCAGAACCGTGGCCAGCGTGGTGCGTGCATCACCAAACAGGTTGGCACGCACCCAGCCGACCAGGCCACCGGTGCGCACCGGGGCCGGACGCGCGGGGATGGGAGTGAAGTGTTCGCTCATGAGAGGCTTCCCGCAGGGCTGCCCCAACGGAGGCCTGCGCCTCCCCGGGGGGCAGCGAGTACACGATGTGACGAGCGTGGGGGCATGGTCATCTTTCCTTGATGGCCGCGCGGGCGTTGTACCAGTTCATGAGCAGGGAGGTGACGATCGAGGTGGTCAGGTAGACCAGCATCACGATGGCGATGCACTCGACCGCGCGACCCGTCTGGTTGATGGCGGTGTTGGCGATGGAGACCACGTCGGGGTAGCCGATGGCCACCGCGAGCGACGAGTTCTTGGTCAGGTTGAGGTACTGGTTGGTGAGTGGCGGGATGATCACGCGCAGTGCCTGGGGCAGCATCACCAGCCGCATCTCCTGGCCCTTGCTCAGGCCCAGCGCGGCCGATGCCTCGCTCTGGCCACGCGCCACCGACTGGATGCCCGCGCGCACCACCTCGGCCACGAAGGCGGCGGTGTAGATGGTCAGGCCCAGCAGCACGGCCAGGAATTCGGGTGTCAGCGCACCACCGCCTTCAATGGCGAATTCGCCCTGGCGCGGAGCGTCCAGCTCGGTGGGCGCGCCGCCGAGCAGCCAGCCCAGCACGGTCATGCCGAGCACGATGGCCAGCGGCGCGAGGTACAGGCTGGGCGGGTGGCCCGTGGCCTCGAAGCGGCGCAGGGCCCATTGGCGGTGCACGAAGGCCAGCACGATGCCGGCCAGCAGGCCCCACCCTACCCAGGCGTGGCCCGAGGCCCAGACCGGAATGGGGAAGTTCACCCCGTTCTTGCTCAGGTACAGCGGTCCCACATGCAGGGCCTCGGAGGCCATGGGCAGCAGCTCGGTGAACAGCAGGTACCACATCAGCAGCTGCAGCAGCACCGGCACGTTGCGGAAGAACTCCACGTAGGCCGAACACAGGCCACGCACCAGACCATTGCGCGAAAAGCGGCCGACGCCGATCAGCGTGCCGATGACGGTGGTGAGCACGATGCCGATGATGGCCACGCGCAGCGTGTTGGTCAGGCCGATCAGGAAGGCGCGCCAGTAGGACTCGCCCGAATCGAACGGGTACAGGCTTTCGCCGATGTCGAAGCCGGCGGGCGCGGAGAGGAAGTCGAAGCCGCTCTGGATGCCACGCGTGCGCATGTTCTCCAGCGTGTTGTGGGCCAGGTACCACCCCGCCAGCGCAATCAGCGCCAGCGCGATGACCTGGTAGACCAGTCCGCGAAAGGCCTGGCTGCGCCAGGACCAGCTCTTCTTCTTGGGGGGAGGCAGGGATGGTGGCTTCATAAGGCTTGAAAAATGCCGCCTGCGGAACAGGCCCGCAGGCGGCTATTCACCAGGGAAGACCGGCGATCAGCGGATCGGGAAGGCGTACTGCAGGCCGCCCTTGGTCCACTGGTTGTTCAGGCCACGCGGCAGGCCCAGGGGCGATTTGGGGCCGACGTTGCGCTCGAAAATCTCACCGTAGTTGCCGGTGGCCTTGACGGCGCGCAGCATCCATTCCTTGTCCAGGCCCAGCAGCTTGCCGGTGTCTTCGTTGCCACCACCCAGAATGCGCATGACCACCGGGTCGGCGCTGCTGCCCTTGAGCTGGTCGGCGTTGGCCTGGGTGATGCCGTACTCCTCGGCCTCGATCAGGCCATAGACCACCCACTTGGCGATGGTGAACCACTCGTCATCGCCACGGCGCACCATGGGGCCCAGGGGCTCCTTGGAAATCAGTTCGGGCAGGATCAGGTGGTCGGCCGGCACCTTGGCTTCCTTGTTGCGCACCGAGGCCAGGCCCGAGGCGTCGGTGGTGTAGGCGATGCAGCGGCCCGAGAAGTAGGCACCGGTGGCGGCCTCGACCTTCTCGAACACCACGGGCTTGATGCCCAGGTTGTTGGCCTTGGAGTAGTCGGTCAGGTTTTTCTCGGTGGTGGTGCCGGACTGCACGCACACGGTCTGGCCCTTGAGCTGCTTGGCGCTCTTGATCTTGCTCTTGACGGGCACCATGAAGCCCTGGCCGTCGTAGTAGGTGACGGCGGTCTGCACCAGGCCCAGCGAGGCGTCGCGGGTCAGGGTGAAGGTGGTGTTGCGCGAGAGGATGTCCACCTCGCCCGACTGCAGGGCGGTGAAACGCTGCTGGGCGTTGAGCGGCACGTACTTGACCTTCTCCGGATCGCTCAGCACGGCAGCGGCGATGGCGCGGCAGAAGTCGACATCCAGCCCGGTCCACTTGCCACTGGCGTCGGCGGCCGAGAAGCCGGCCAGACCGGTGTTGACGCCACAGACCACCTGGCCGCGGGCCTTGATCGCGTCCAGGGTCTTGCCGGCGTGTGCGGGCAGGGCCAGCAGGGTGGCGGCGGCGGCCAGCGCGGCGGCGGTGACATGCAGACGGGAGAATTTCATCAGGGTGCTCCGGTGGATAAGTGAAAAAAATGACTGCAACGGCGAGCCAGGCACGCCATCGTGCGAAAAATGTATGACGATGGCACCGCCAAAGCATCCGGGTTTACGCGTGCGTTTCATACCGAATGCACATAAGCTCAAGCCCGAAAGAAATAGCAGCAAGCGTGCCACCCCGGCACGCTGCCGACAAAAAACACGGAGACAACATGTTCGAGATGCCTGCAGCGAGCCCGCACCACCGTTTCTGGCCCCGACGGGTGCCACTGGCCCTGACCACGCCTGCCGTCCCGCTCAGCGACAACCTCGCGGTCAGTGCCCGGCGTTACCCCGACAAGACCGCCCTGGCTTTCTTCGGCCGCACGCTCAGCTATGGCGCGCTGCAGCACCAGGTCGAACGCCTTGCAGCCCATCTGCACCAAATGGGGGTGGGGCGCGGCGACCGGGTGATCCTGCTGATGCAGAACAGCCCACAGTGGGTGGTGGCGCATTTCGCCATCCTGCGGGCCAACGCGGTGGTGGTGCCGGTCAACCCCATGAACCGTGCCGAGGAGCTGCGCCACTACATCGAGGACGCCGACGCGCGGGTGGCCATCTCGGCCGCCGACCTGGCCGCTGAACTGGCCAAAGCCAGCGCCACGCTGGCGGCGGGGCAGGGTCTGCGCCACCTGGTGGTGGCCCACTACCGCGACGCGATGGATGACACCGTGTTTGACGGCGACCAGCTGCCGCCGGCCTGGCGCGACTGGCTGGGCACGCGCCACGAGCCACCCACCCTCGTGGGCGCGAGCGTGGCCGACTGGAGTGAGGTGCTGGCCTGTACCGCGCCCACGCCAGCGCTGCTGGCCGGCCCGGAAGACCTGGCCGTGCTGCCCTACACCAGCGGCACCACCGGCCTGCCCAAGGGCTGCATGCACCCGCATCGCACGGTGATGCACAACGCGGTGGCCAGCACACTCTGGACGCAGCTCTGCGCCGACCACGTGGCGCTTGCGGTGGCGCCGCTGTTCCACATCACCGGCATGGTGGGCATGCACGCGGGCATCTGTGCCGGTGCCACCCTGGTGATGATGCCGCGCTGGGACCGCGACGTGGCCGGCGCACTGATCTCGCGCTGGCGCGCCACCCACTGGAGCAACATTCCCACGATGGTGATGGACCTGCTGGCCAGCCCGCACCTGGACCGCTACGACCTCTCCAGCCTGGTCTCCATCGGCGGGGGTGGCGCGGCCATGCCGCAGGCGGTGGCCCAGCGCCTGCTGGATCAATACGGCCTGCGCTACCAGGAGGGCTACGGCCTGACCGAGACCGCCGCGCCCTCGCACTACAACCCGCCCGACCACCCCAAGCAGCAGTGCCTGGGCGTGCCCTTCGTGGGCGTGACATCGATGGTGGTGGATCCGGTCACGCTGGAGCCCCTGCCGCCGGGCGAGTCGGGCGAAATCGCCATCAGCGGACCGGGCGTGTTCGAGGGCTACTGGAAGCGGCCCGAGGCCACCGCCGCGGTGTTCTTCGAGCATGGCGGGCGGCGTTTTTTCCGCAGCGGCGACCTGGGCCGCGTGGACGAGGACGGTTACTACTTCATCACCGACCGCCTCAAACGCATGATCAACGCCAGCGGCTTCAAGGTCTGGCCGGCCGAGGTGGAAGCCCTGATGTTCAAGCACCCGGCCATCGCCGAGGCTTGCGTGATCGCCACACACGATGGCTACCGGGGCGAGTCGGTCAAGGCGGTGGTGGTGCTGCGAGCCGATGCGCGCGGGCGTGTCACCGAGGCCGACATCGTGTCCTGGTGCCGCGAGCACATGGCGGTGTACAAGGCGCCGCGTGTGGTGCAACTGGCCGAGGCCCTGCCCAAGAGCGGCAGCGGCAAGGTGATGTGGCGCCAGCTGCAGGAGCTCGAGGACCAGGCGGCACAATCCGCCGCATGACTCCTTCGCAGACTCCAGCCTGGCGACGGCTGTGGCAGCCCCGGCGCGGGGCTTTCTGGCTCATGGTCGCCTTCAACCTGCTCTCGTCGCTGATGGCGTGGGTGCTGCGCACCGCGCCGCTCAACACCACCGGACTGCTGCTGGTGGGCCTGCTGGGACTGGCCAACGCGCTGGCCGGGCTGTGGCTGGCCGCGCGGCTGTGGCGTGGCGAGTGACTCAGCCCGGTGGCGGTTGCGGCGCCTCGGTGCTGGCGATCACGCGCGCGTAGCGGTCGTAGGTCCAGTAGGCCCAGGCCCAGTCGATCAGCACCACCAGGCGGTTGCGGTAGCCGATCAGGAAGTACACATGGGCGAACAGCCAGAACAGCCAGGCGAAATAGCCCGAAAAGCGCAAGGGCCCGGCGGGCGAGCTCAGGTCCACCACGGCAGAGTGCCGGCCTATCGTGGCCAGGTTGCCGTAGTCGCTGTAGCGGAACGCCTGGGTGGCCCGGCCGCGCAGGCGCCGCAGCAGGTTGGCGGCGGCGGCGCGGCCCATCTGCT
>CALRLO020000014.1:0-87389 GCA_943368755.1 Synechococcus sp. UW140
CCACCACCAGCCTCAAACACGCCACCCACTTCAAGCGCCACGCGCAGGCCGGCATGGTGATGGTGAACCTGCCCACCGCGGGTGTGGACTACCACGTGCCCTTTGGCGGGCGCAAGGGCTCCAGCTACGGGCCGCGCGAGCAGGGGCGCCATGCGGCGGAGTTCTTCACGACCGTGAAGACGGCTTACACGTTGGGTTGACGTGTGGACACGTCGGCCCGCACCGACAACGCCTGCGGGGCAGCCTGCAGGCAGCTGGCAGGGTTTGAGCTCAAACCGTCCAACGCATCAGCGCGAACATCAACACCGATACCCCGAGACCGAGGTTGACCGAGACCCATGTCCGGATCCGAGCCAAGGCCATACCACCGGCACCCCAATCGGACATTGCCACCGCCCGGTCCAGCCTTTTGAAGAGCGCAAAGCGGATGTGCATGAAGATCGCCACCATCGTGGTGCCAAGAACGGCCATCACGGTCCAGGCCAGCGGCATCTCGAAACTGCCACCCGACTGCACCGCCTGCCTGGCGACACGCCCCAACATCCAGACACCGCTGCCCAGCGTCAGCACAGACGCTACGAGTACTGTCCTGAAGAAGCGGCCCAGCACATCACGCATGAGCCGCAACCGGAGCGGCGCGTCCAGCTGGGCGACCGCTGGCCGCAAGAAAAAGTGCGCAAACACCATGCCACCGATCCACACGACGATGGACAGCACATGGATGGTCTTCAGGGTCGCGTAAATCATTGATCAGTCCTATTCCAATTGAAAAATGCCGGAGACCCGTTCGCCGCTCCAGCTCCAGTCCGTTAGCACCAGCACAGGCATGGCGACCACCGTCACATGTGCACGTAATGCGCACTGCGCTTGCCGGCTCTGGATTCAAAAGGCGCAAGCCACTCGAGGAAAACTGCGACCAACACTGGTCTCTGGGCACAAAATCACCCAATGGCCGCAACGCATCATCTTGGCGTTGCCGCGCATTCTGTGACGACACAGACTTCGTCACAAACCTCGACACAAACAAAAACGCCCACTGGAAGTGGGCGTTTACTGTAGGCCTAAGCCTTGAAGGTATTGGTTGCGGAGGCAAGATTTGAACTTTGGGTTATGAGCCGTCAAACCCTCCATGTTGCTCAGAGGGTTTCAGTTGGGCTCACATCCTGTCACCGACACCAGGCACTTCAATTTTCATAGGCAGATGGTCACGCAGTTGCAACACCGCTGCCTGTGACACAGCGTCTACTGACACCTAATCAGTCTTCGAACTGCGTCACAGACAGTGTATCCCCAAAATCGCAGCCTGTCAGGCGGATATGACCATCGGGCAAATTTAGCAACGGCTGACCATCGGCAGTTTCGTTAACGAATTTGTGCCAAACCCCCTCTGCGCGATGCAATCGGAGCGGATCTGGGGGGGCTCTAGCTTCGTCACCGCCTGAGCACTTTCTGGCCCACATAAAACCCATCAGCGCCAGCACTTCGCTACAATTGCGCCAGGCTGTCGAGATGCCTGCGTCCCTTCCGGGGCCAAAACTCGACCATCAACTTTGACCGGCTCGGTCGAGCTCCTCAGTCCTCTGTTCGAGGCTGAGGCAGCGACAGGGAATCGCACCTGTAAACATTTCGCGGCTGTTTCTGCAGCCAAGTGTGTTTGTCTTGTCACCTCGCCAACGCGAGGAGGCCAGGTGCGTCATGTCTGTCCAAAAAACTACCAACTCAAGATCACTTGCGATTTCGAGGCTGCTCGCAGCCATCTCCTCCCCGGATTCTGACTCCGGGAGCTCGGCCGTGCCCGATCGACTATTGGGGCTGATTCACGCCGCAGCCAAGCGCTGGCCATACGAACCGTTCGACAGTTGGCTGTCTGAACTGGAACATCACAAGGAAGTCGGAGATCCAGGAGATGAACCAGAGATGGCTACACACCGGATTGGTAGCCCGACTACCAATTTGGTCTCATTTTGGAGTTTGGCCGTCTCGCCGATGGGGATGCACGCCACACTCGACGCATTACTAGGCCGCGCGCTGGTTGTTGCAGCGATCAACAACGCGCCTTCTCCGGCCTCACTCTTCAAAGGCGCCGGCACACTGCTGTCCGCCGTCAGAAACAAAGGCCGCTTTCACGAGTCGTGGAGAACCCTATTTTCCGCAGACGTTTGCGATGTGGAGGCCGTCTCCGCGACCTATCGGACCGTTGATTTCAACACACCGGCCGCACGATTCCTGGACAGTGTCAAACGTGTCCTTGAAACTCCGATCGTGCCTCCAGCGGTACTGGAGTTGCACGTTGTCGACGAGTGCGTAAGTGAACCAATTGAGAACCCCGACACGATCGATACGGGCACGAGAGCAGATGCCAAAACCCCATCGCGAGTCGTCGCTGCATTTTCGCTGAATGAGGATCTAGACAACACAGACGACCGCTATCCGAACATTAGCGCACGCTTTCTAGGCGCGGATTACGCGCCGTTCTATTCCAAGTTGGGCATCACTGGACGTGACTCCCTCGCCCTTGCCGATTTCAGGATCCTCACTCGCAACCTGGCCCGCTACCTCACCCAGCCGTCGGGAGAAACTGTTGCATTCGCCGCACTGGCTCTGACCTCTGCCCTCACAGGATGCGAGGACGTGCAGTGCCTCCAGTTGGAATTTAAGCCCCGCCACAGCATCTGGCTGGACCTTCAGCTGGGCGCCTGGGCGTGGGATTTCGGGTGTTACCGTAACAGCCAGCACACCGCCGAATCGAACTCAACTTCTGTCGAGCCCGTGTTCATTGCGCTACCACAGGCCTTGGCGGACAAGTTGCGAGTTTGGGCCAACTGGTATCCCAATACTCAAACGCTGGGGCAACTGCTCGAGGAGGTAGCAAAGACCCCGATCGCTCTGAAAACTTTCCGGGAGTTTGTGCGGCGCAACGCGCCGACCGCCCATCCGCCCTACCGCGCTCGCCTGCGGAATTCAATCGCGGCGGCGTGCCTGGAAATCACCGGCAGCGACATGACAACCTCCATCCTGACCGGCCAGTTCACCGCTACGGCTCCGGCGGCTCTCTATTACTACGCGCTGAGTCCTGAGTTGCAAGAGAGCAGGACAAGCCTGGTTTATGCCGAGCTGGGGCTGGGTCAGCCGACTAAACTGCCCACCCTTCCACGTCGGTGGGGCAGCCATAAGCTGCTCGCATTTGCGGAATTCCGTTCTGGCTGGGTCGCCCTGATAAGCGCCATCGAAGGTGCTATGGCACGATTTCATGCAGCAACCACTGCCAAAGACCAGCGGCAGGCGGCCAACGAGATCATGCTACTGACCTGCGCGGCGTTCGTTGTCGTCACGGGTCACCGCGGCACCAAGATCGAACGGCTCACCTTCGCGGCACTATTGGCTTGCGACGACGCTATCTTGATCAGTGACAAGGATGACCTCACCCGATCAGAGCCTCGGCTGCTACCGAAAACCCCGTGGGTTGCGTTCCTGATCAGCTGCGCCCTCGTCTGCTGGAATGGTGGACGTTCAGATGGACAACTCATCGCCCGTGGGTGTGGCGTCCCAGGCGGATCCGACCCACTATTTCAGGTCCACGAACTGGATGCACCTGAAGCATCCCAGCGGCCACTCAGGACATCGGATGTCGAGCAGGTCATACGTCGCTATTTTTCTTCTGATGTGAATTTCGGTCGCAGCCAATGGGTCACGCTCCTTGACGCGAAGGAAGAGGATCGGTGGCTCAACCGCGTGCTGACCGGCCACACCCGGGATGTGACGCGGACAAATAGTGCGTATATGGATGTTGCTCCGCTATCAGCCGCACGCATGCTCGGTACTAGTCTGGAATCGGTCGGGTCAGAGCTACTGGGCAAGGCGCCTGTTCACAACGGGGATATCCGTTACACACCCTGGACGTTCAGCATTCACGGAGTTTCAGCCGCGATCCCCGACCCGCTCCGCGTGCCCGACCCACGAACGACGCTGTCACCGCTGGGGGAAGAAACACTTGTCGGACATCGGGTCGCGGCTCAGATCCGTATGGCATTGATGGATGGTTCAATCAACGCGAGCAACGCGGCACTCACGGTGATGCATCTTTTGTTCATTGACCTGATACCAGCCGCCTGGTTGGCGCTGATGGTCGTAATCCAGGATAAATCAGTTCCGACCAAAGAAGTCCTCGGGGTCACTTACATCGGTTGGCAACGTGCCCACTTCTCCGATCTGACATGGATTCCGCTGCTGCCCACAAGTGCGCAGCTTCTCCGTCTGGCGCGAGCAGCCCCTGCAAACCACGATGACGTTCTCAGCGAGGTGTCTCGGATGGTGGCCAACTTCCACGAGGCCCACTGGCCGGCAACGGTTGAAGGCCGCTTGAATGCGCTGATGCACTGTGCCGCATCCTTTAAACGACTTGAGTTTCCGCCATCCCTTCTTGGCGTGGGCGATCCCAAGGTTCCCGCACCCGCTTTCTCGATGCAGGCGATCCAGCGCCTCGCTGGCTCGGCCAGCGTCGATATCGCTACCTGCAACGCACTCCGTGCCGACTTTGCGCGTCGTCCATTCCTTCGCCTTGCAAAGGACAGCGAAGTCAAAGTTCTTCTGACAGTCCTAGACGAATACACGTCAACCACCGACCGGCTTGGCGAGAAAATCGAGCGCGCAAAAAAGGCGAAAGAAGCCATCCAGAGAAAACTCGACAGCCCTGGGGCACCCTCGGCGTCGTGGATCAGCAGCTGGGTTCTGGAGGAACTATCTTGGACCCGATCGGTAGGTGAGGGTTGTCACGAGGTAAGCACGATTGGCACTTACCTGCGGGCGTTTCGCATCTCTGAAAGCAAGCCCGCTTTTGACGTCGACATCGCCGATTGGTATGAGGATGATTGGACAAACTGGCTCGGGCGGCTCGCTGTCGCCCATCAACCCATCCCCGAAGGAAAGGCCTTACCCAAGCAGGAGCAGATCGAACTCGATGCAGCGATCGACATCCAGCTACCCGACGCTGCACGGCACCCGCTTTTGGCCCTGATAAAAAGCCTAGATCGTAGGTCCATCAGCATCCCCGACGAGGTGCGCGAGATCGCTGGCGTTGGTGATCCCCTTAAGCCACGAGGTTCGTATTCGAGCTGCTGGATATCGTCAGCCGACATTGAGGCCGCTGTCGAACTTGTGTTACCCAGCATCGCCGAATATCCCCTGGATCAGGTTCATCTGAAAATCCGTTCAGTTCTGACGGGAGCTGTCCCGTTGCGCCCCGCTGAAATAAGCAACCTGAGCATCGATTGCCTCACCGAGTCAAATCAACTCGTTGTCCAGCGAGCCGGCTACAGCTCGATCAAAAACGAAAACGCCGTCCGCCTTATTCCTCTAGACGAAACCACCTCGAACTCGTTGAGGGAGCTACGAGCCCAAGTACTCCGCCATGTTCCCGACGCCACGCTCCTGGTGCGCGGTGATGGAACCTCTGAATATGGCGAGCGGGATGAAGCGCTGGGGCGGATTTTCGCAATCGCGCTCAAAAGCGTGACCGGGGACCTCCGTGCCACAGAGCGTTCGATCAGGGCTTCTACAGCGCAGCGACTGTGTTGGCCAGCCTATGAGCACTACGCCAAGCAGTTACTGAACGGAGACCTGTCACCACGGGACGCATGCCGCTTTTTGCAAGAAGTACATCGCTCCTGGACCAGAATGAGCGCCACTGCCGCAATGGCAGGTCACGCACACCTTGGTGCCATTTGGGGCTACTACCTCTCAGCGCACGCAATAGTGGGAGCCATTGTCGCTACTGCGCTCATGGAACATCTACGGCCTGGCCCCAAGCTACTTGTTCAACTTGGGTTGTCTCCCGACGCTTTCCGTACTGCCAAGTCACGCAAAAAACATGCGCTCCGCGAAGTCCCGGTCGAACACGAGTTCGCCCATGATTTTGACGCTTGGGCCTGGGTTCAATCGAAATGCAAGCCCGAGCGAGACGTGGCTCGCGAATCCGCCAGCTCCCCCACGGCCGGCCCTGCACAATCGCGTCAACCCGCATCGCAGCTTGCCATTGCGCCTGCACCACCCGTCGCGCATCCTCCAGTCGTGACATCGGCACGCTACCTCGCGCTGCGGGCGCTTGAGTACTCAGCCGAGAACGCCCAACACGCCCTCGGCATACCGGCAAGTCACGCTCTCACACTCGAGAACTCGTTGATCAGCCCCGAAATTGTCTGGCGCGCAACCGGGCGGCGCCACAGCGGCGGTGCTGGTGCACAAGGGCTGCGCGGCCTGAAGGCAGATGCCAGGCTTCTGCTTTCACCTGAAGGTATTGCTATCGCCGAATGGGTGATTGAAAAAGGTGGCCCACATCTTTTGACGGTTTCGAAATGGTTGCGGAAAATTCATACTCATGACGCACCACCAAAACCCGACGAGCTGTCCGCGCTTCTTTCCAGCATCGATTTCCACAAGAACTCGAAGTTCCGGCTGGGTGTGCGATTGGGAACACGGCAGTTCAATGCAGCTGCTGTTGCAATGTTGCAAACGAGGCACCCAAAAATCATGATCTCATCCAACCACAACCAAGGTGGTCAGCCGGATTTCTTCATTGCGCCTGCAGAGAGAGAAAACGCTGTCATGCAGGCCAGGATGACGAGTGTTTTTAAACTGCTCGTCGCCGCACTCGACTGCCTCCAGAAAGGTGGCCAGCGTTGAATAGCCACCTCGAGTACGGCCACTGCGATCAGATAGGGGAATACGTTGTCACCAAGACCGCGATCCCGCAGCTTTTACCTGTCGACAAATCATTTCTCATGAATGATATTGAGCTCAGCATGTCCATTGCTACTGAAGTTTCATCGGAGTTATTCGCTTTCTCGGCACTGGTTGAATCGCTTTATGAGGCCAACAAAAGCCTTCAAGGATCGCTCGCAGATCCGAAGAAATGTGCCACCTACGTGCGCGGCATAGACATCAGCGCGCTGGAGGTTGTCGCCATCCGAACCAAGGCGAAACAGAAGGATTGGGTCGATAGTGATGATCTGAAAGAGCAGGCGCATGCGGAAATCATTCGCGACAAGCACTTGGTTGCATCAGTATTGCCTCTTACCCGTGATCATTCGAAGCACCCCGCCGCTGCAGAGGACGTGGTTGCACTCATCAAAGACAGTCACCACCCTGACGCAACGCGCAAGGCCCTATGTACGCAGATCCTTGGCAAGTCCGTGGTTGTGGACAATGAACAGGCGTTGTGTAAGCCCACAGAACACAAGGGAACCAGCGTTGATTTTCATGCCAGCAAGCACTACGTCATCAGTTTTCGCATCAAAGACATATTGGAAAATGGCAGCAAAGCGGTGGTGATCCTTGAGGAAACATTCGACGGTTGCCCGCTGTTTTTCAATCACGATCTCGGCAACCGAGAGATCAACCTCGAAATTGACTCGCACGATGCATCGCAGATTTTCCCGATCTGCATGCACCTTGATCAGCCTGTTTCTGCCAAGGTTCAGATCACTTTGAACGCGTCCTTCCGCGGCCTTGCCTACCGCGGGCGCTTTCACGGATTCTCAAACTCAAGTACGTTGCGTGATGCTGTCCGGAAGAAGATGGACACGGTAATTTCGAGGCTCATTTAAGTTGCGGACCGGAACTCGGTCAAACACCGCAGAAATGTCCGTCATGAAGCGGCAGCAGCTGCCACTTGAACCTGCTCGGATGTCAATCGCTGGACAATACGCCGTGCGCGGTTGCCGCCTACGTCCACGTGGATGTCTATCCACTCGGGCCTGCCGCCGAACTGTTTCATGTTCTGGTATTGAGCCTCTATCACAACGCGGTCTTCGTCGAAGGTGAACGCGGTCTGCTCGATCACGGCCTTGATGTTCTCGGGCATGTCCGGGTGTTTGGTGCTGGACATGCTCCAGAAGTAGTGGCAGGTCTCGTCCGTCTCGGGTGTGATGCCATGGAACCCGCGCATGTGGAACCCGCCGCGATTCGGGTCGTCAATGGCATCGGTTCCGGGCTCCACGGCACCGGTCCAGATCTTGAGGTGCGAGAGGTGGAACTCGATCTCCTGCCAGCGGTCGCAGGTGTCGCCAAAGGGCCAGGCGGCCTTGTACGTGGGAGGAGGTGTTGAGCCAGGCATCAGGCGGACCACTTTCACGCTGTCGCCCTCCTGGGTCACTTTCATCTCTGCGTTCATGTGCAACCTGGCGTTGCCGCCAATGGTTTTCAGGTGCACGTAGCCCAAGTGGCTCAGATCAAGCAGGTTGTCATGAATCAGCTGCCACGGCGCGTTGTAGTGGTACTGGCCGCTGCCAAACTTGTAGCGTGGATCATCGTGCCAGGGGTAGTCAGGTGCTTCCACCTTCGGCGCACCACCTTCGGTTCGCGGCATCCAAATCCAGAGGATGTGGTTCTTTTCGACCAGGTGATAGGCCTTCACCTTGGCCTTGCTGGGCACCCGCTCCTGCCCGGGAATTTCCAGGCAGACACCATTCGTTCCGTACAGCATGCCATGGTAGCCACAGCGCACGCCGGAGGCTTCCACGGTGCCACACGACAGCGGCAGAGACCGGTGGCAGCAACGGTCTTCCAGCGCGGCGACCTTGCCGTCGCCCGTACGGAACATGACCACCTTGTGGTTGAGAAAGGTCTTGCCGACTGGCCGGTCGGTCAGTTCGGACGAGAAACCGGCGACGTACCACTGGTCGAGCGGGAACGTGGCGGCAGCGGGTTGCGGTTTGACAGGATGGATGGCGATGGTCTCTGCAGTCATGGAGGTCTCCAGTCAGGGTGTTGGGTGGTTCTTCAGAGATCGAGAACCAGTTCGGATGTCTTGGCCCGGGAACAGCACGGTGTGAACTGGTCGTTCGCGGCCCGCTCGGCTGCGGTGAGGTAGCTGTCGCGGTGGTCCGGCACACCTTGCAGCACGCGGGTTGCACAGCTGCCGCACACACCGGCCTCGCAGGAAAAAGGCACGTCGACGCCGTGGTCCAGCAACACCTGCAGCACACTGCGATCAGCCGGCACAACCAGGGTCTGCCCCGTGCGCTCCAGTCGGATCTCAAAGGCATGATCACCAGTCGCTGGCGGCGCGGCACTGAAATGCTCGCGGTGCAACCGCTCCTCGGCCCAACCGTGTTCACGCGCCGAGGCCAGTACGTAGTCCATGAACCCGTTGGGTCCGCACACGTACATGTGCGCGCCGGGCGGCACCAGATCGAGCACGACGGGCATGTCCAGCGTCTGGCGATCAGGTCCTTCGTTGAAGTAGAAGTGGGACCGCCCGCTCCACGACGAGGTCAGGATCTCCTCACGGAACGCCATGCGCGCCGGTGAACGAGCGGCATAGTGAAGCTCGAACGACCGCCCCTGGCGCTGCAGCTCCCGGGCCATGGACAGGATGGGCGTGATGCCGATGCCACCGGCCACCAGCACGCTGTGCGGGGCATCTGCCAGCTGGAACAGGTTTCTCGGCCGGCCCACGCTCAGGATGGCTCCGAGCTGAGCCTTCTCGTGAATGCCGGCCGAACCGCCGCGGGAGTTCGGGTCCCGCAGCACACCGATGCGCCAACGCCGGCTATTGTCCGGGTCGCCACACAGCGAATACTGGCGAATCAGACCCGGTTCAAGCTGGACGTCAATGTGAGCCCCTGCGCTGTATGTGGGGAGTTCGCTCCGGTCTACCGCTTCAAGCTCGAAGCTGCAGATGCCCTCGGCCTCCTGTTTGCGCGCAACAACCTTGACGTCCAACTCCGGCATCACTCGTTCCTGGTACTTGAGGTTTTCAGGCGGTAGCGCTCCTTCTTGGGATATTTGCGCTCCACATAGGATTGCGTGGCAGTCTCCACTACAGGCAGGTTTTCGTGCAGGCGGCGCAGCAGGCCCAGCAGCGTCTCCACTTCGCCCTTATCGAGCACGGCCAGAAAGGCACGCTCACGCTCCAGCGCCACGTCACGGATTTCGTCGTGCAGCGCTCTGCCCTTGCTGGTCAGCACCGCGATGCGGGCCCGGCCATCGCGCGGGTCCAGCTCGGTACGGATCAGGCCGCTTTCCTGCATGCCCTTGAAGCAGCGACTCACCGACGCCTTGTCCATGCCAATGACACGCGAGACCTGCTGGGCCGAGATCGACCCTTCAATGGCCAGCAGAACCAGGCAACGCCAGGTCTCAATGCCAACACCAAAAATGTTCAGGTAGTGCTGCGAGGCACCACGAGACAGCTTGTTGGCGATCCAGGTCAGATAGGCCGGGACGTAGTGGTCCAGGTCGATCGTTTTTGAGGACTTGGCGGCGGAGGGGGTTTTGGAGGCGTTCATGCCTCTATTCTCGGCAAACATGTCAGTGCACCGCCATGCCGACCCAGCGCTCCAGCGCCTCTGTGTCTTTAACCAGGGTATCAGCCGGCGCGCTGTGAACCACCACGCCGTGGTCCAGGATCACCGCGCGCTGTGCGTAGGCCAGGGCTTCGTCAACCTGCTGCTCGACGATCACCACCGAGATGCCCGTCAGACGGCTCATCTCGCCAAAGGCGCGCAACAGCTCCTGGCGGATCAGCGGCGCCAGGCCTTCCAGTGGCTCATCCAGCAGGATCAGCCTAGGCTGCCCCAGCAGCGCCCGCGCCACCGAAAGCATCTGCTGCTCACCGCCCGACAGCTGCGCACCACCGTTGCGCCGCCGCTCTGCCAGGCGGGGGAACAGGTCGTACGCATCGCTGAGCGCACTGGCCGGGCGGCGCTTGAGGCCCGCCAACAGGTTTTCTTCGACGCTCAGCGAGGGGAACACGTCCCGAGTCTGCGGCACATAGCCCAGGCCGCGCTGCGCGCGCTGGTGCGGCAACAGCTGGGTCACGTCTTCACCCTGGAAGACGATGCGCCCGCTGCGCAGCGGGATCAACCCCATCACGGCACGCAAGGCGGTGGTCTTGCCCACGCCGTTGCGACCGATCATGGCAAGCCGCTCACCACCGGCCACCTCGAAACACAGGCCATCGAGCACGGTCGTCGGGCCGTAGCCTGCCGTCGCATCAACAACTTCCAGCATCGTGTTCGACATCTTCAGTTCCCCAGATAGGCGGCACGGACCTTGGGATCGCGGCGGATGTCCTCGGGAGAGCCTTCGGCCAACACCGCACCTTCGGCCAGCACCAGGATGCGGTTGGCGAAGCGGAACACCAGATCCATGTCGTGTTCGATGATCAGCACCGCCAGATCCCGTGGCAGCGCGTCCAGCGCAGCGAGCAGGCGCGCGCCGTCACCCTTTGGCACACCTGCCATGGGTTCATCCAGCAACAGCACCTTCGGACGCAAGGCCATGGCCAGTGCCATTTCAATCAGGCGCTGCTCGCCATAGGCGAGGTCCTGCGTCGGCACCGTCGCCTGGGCACGCAGGCCAAAGCGGGTCAGCAGCTCTTGGGCTTCGGCCTTGAGTACGGGGTAGCTGTCGATGCTGCGCCAGGCGCTGCCGCTGAGCCGTTCGCGCTCGAACAACGCCAGTTCCACCTGACGCTGCACCGGGAAGTGCGGCGCCAGCGTGGTGATCTGGAAGGTGCGAGCCAAGCCGGCACGCACACGTTGTGCCTGGCCCAGCCGCGTCACGTTCTCGCCGCGCAGCCAGATTTCTCCGCTGTCGGGTGGGAACACGCCGCTGATCTGGTTGACCAGCGTTGTCTTGCCTGCGCCGTTGGGTCCGATCAGGGCGAGCCGATCACCCGGCGCCAGCTGGAACGACACGTTGCGCGTGACATGGATACCGCCGAACCGTTTGTCCAGCTGGCGCAGTTCAAGCAGCGTGCTCATGCCCGACCTCCCACACGCTGGCGCATCCAGGACCAGACCTTGGCAGGCGAAACCAGCACCACCAGCATCAGAAGCCCGCCAATCACAAACAGCCAGTGGTAGGGGTTGATAGAGGCCGCCGTGTGGTGCAGCACCGTGAACACGGCGGCGCCGATCAGTGCACCGGTCAAGCGCCCCGCGCCGCCCAGGATCAGCATCACCAGGACTTCGGCTGAGAGCGCAAACGACAGACTGTCCAAACCAACCACGGCCGTGGTCTGCGCTGACAGGGCTCCCGCCGCACCGGCCAGAGCGCCAGCGGCGGCGTACATGCCCAGCAGGCGTCGGTAAACCGGCGTGCCGAGTGCGGCCATGCGGGCGCGGTTCTCGTGGATGCCCCGCACGGCGAGCCCAAACGGTGAGTCGGCCACGCGACGCGCCACATAGAACAGCAGGACCAGCACGCCCAACGTGTAGAACGCCGACAGCCGCCCCTCCAGATCGAAAGCGAAACGGCCGAACAGCGGGCCCATCACGTAACCGGACAGGCCGTCGTCCCCACCGGTGACATCACGCGCCTTCTGGGCCAGCGAGAGCACCATCTGGGCTACGGCCACCGTCAGCATCAGGAAGGTGAAACCCTGGTAGCGCAGAAGAAAGGCGCCACTGAGCGCCGCCAAGGCGGCACCGGCCAGCAGACCAACCGCCAGGCCCACCAGCGGGTCGGGCATGACCCGCAAGGCAAAGATGCCTGCCGCGTACGCCCCCACGCCGAACAGCGCCGCGTGCCCCAGCGTGGCCAGTCCCGCGACGCCGACCACGAGGTCCAGCGACAGCACCAGCAAGGCCATGATGAAGATGCGGGTCAGCAAACCCAGCTGGTCTGGCATCAGCAGGCAGGCACCCACACCCAGTAGCAGGGTGACCAGGGGTGCGCGCCAGGCTGGCGCGCAACGCGGTGAGCCGTCCTGCAGTGCTCGCGCCAGCCCGCGCTCGCGCACCTTGAAAAGGGCAAGGGTGTTCATCGCTTCAACAATCCGTCAGGACGCCACGCGAGCAGCAACGCCATCGCAGCAAAAAAGAAAAGGCTGCCCCAATCGGAGGCCAGGTACTTGCTGGCCGTCTCGATGATGCCGAGCAGCACCGCCGCGCAGAGTGAACCCGCGATGCTGCCCATGCCACCTACGGCGACCACCACCAGGACCAGCACAAGGTACTTGAGCGCGTAGTACGGCTCCAGCGGCATCACTTCCGCGCCCAGCACGCCACCTAGCCCAGCCAGGGCGGCACCCGCAGCAAAGGTCACACACTGGACAACACGTATGGGAATGCCCAATGCCGAGGCCGTGCCAGAGTGGTCCACCGCTGCACGCAGCCAGACGCCGAAGCGGGTCCGTGTCACCGTCCAGGCCGCCAGCAGCGCCACGGTAAGACCGGCTCCAATCACCAGCAACCGCTGGGCCGGCAGGGTGCGAAACCCCAGGTCCACCGACCCAGACAGTGAGGGCGGCAGCTGAATCAACTGGACCTGTGGCCCCACCAGCGCGTTGGTGGTGGCAATCAGCACAAAACTCAGACCTATGGTGAACAGCACCTGGTCTAGCTCCTTGCGCCGGTAGAGATGGCGCAGCACCACCGCCTCCAGCACGGCACCCAGCAGGCCTGTGGCCAGCACCGCCAGTGGGACGGCCAGCCAGAAACTCCACTGGAGCTCCCGGGTCAGCAGGGCCGCGCAGTAGCCACCCACCATGGCAAAGGCGCCATGGCTCAGGTTCACGAAGCGCATCAGCCCCAGCGTGACCGACATGCCGACGGCAATGACGAACAGCACCATGCCGTAAGCCAGCCCATCGATCAGGATGTTGGAAAGCGTGTTCACTTCGCTTGCTTCCGCCAGTGTCTGGAATCAGGGCGTCAGGCCATGGTCGCCCTGGGGACCGAAGCTCTGGACTTCCTTGTTCACCAGCACGTCGCCCACCTTCTCCACCTTGCGCAGGTAGACGTTTTGCGTGATGTGACGCGTCTTGGGATCGATGCGCACCGGGCCACGCGGGCTTTCCCACTGCAGGGTGCGGGCGGCAGCGATGGCCTTGAGGCCATCCTTCTGTCCACCCGTGGCTTCGATCATCTTGTGGATAACGTACATGCCGTCCCAGGCGCCCACCGAGGCGTAGTTGGCAACGGCCGACGCATCCTGCTTCTTGAGTGCGGACACGAAGGCTTTGTTGGCGGGCGAATCGTGGGCGCCCGAGTAGTGGAAGGCCGTGGTCAGCCCCATTGCGGCATCACCGAATTTCTGCAGATCGAACTCGTCGGTTTCGGCCGTGCCCAGGAACTGGATGCCGGCCTTGGCCAGACCGTTCTCGTTGTAGGCCTTGACGAAGCCCAGGTTGGGCGGTCCACCCGGCAGGAAGGTATAGACCGCCTGCGCGCCGCTGGCGCGGATACGCTGTGCAAACGGGCCGAAATCGGTGGTCGCGATGGGCATGCGGATGGTTTCCACCACCGCCCCGCCCTGCTTGGTGAACTCGGCCTTGAAGGCGGCTTCAGCGTCCAGGCCGGGGCCGTAGTCGGTCACCGCCGTGACCACCTTCTTGAGACCCTGCTTGGACGCCCACTGCGCCAGCGGCACGGTGACCTGCCACAGCGTGTAGCTGCTGCGGATGAAGAACTCCGATTTCTCGGTGATGGAGGAGGTGGCCGCGTTGAAGATGACCGTTGGCGTCTGCGACTGCTGGATCAGCGGAGCCACAGCGAGCGCGTTGGGCGTGAAGACAAATCCGCCCAGGTAGTCCACCTTGTCCTTGACGATGAGTTCTTGCGCCAACGTGCGCGTCTGGGCCGGATTGGGGCCGCCGGTATCGCGGTAGATGATCTCCACGCTCTTGCCCGCCAGCTTGCCACCCTGACTGGCGACATAGGCCTCGGCGCCCGCCTTGAACAGCGTGCCGTAGTGGGCGAAAGGACCCGAGAACGGGCCAATGATGCCCACCTTGATGGTCTGCGCCTGGGCAAACACCGATGACGTGGACAGCGCGGCGATGGCCAGCGCCGTGCGGCAGAGAACGCGACGTGAGAGGGGCATGTTTGTCTCCTGTGGGGTCGTGCCACCCAGCTCAGGCGGCATCGGTTGTGACACGGCCCGCATTTTGGTTGAATTACCAACTGGTTGCAATACCAACCATTTAAGGGTTTACCCGCAATTCAGACTACCGGTACAAAATGAGCTGGAGCTTTCGAGTGCCTCAGGTGCTCACAGCGCCAGCACGGCATCGACCAGTTGATCGATGTCGCCGTCGTGCCGGAAGCCGGCCGCCAGCGCACGCGGGGTTTGCAGCGGCGGGTAACTCGCAAACAGCCGCTGCACCAGACCGTCCGGCAGGTAGCTCACGCGTTCAGCCCGCTCGTGTCGGAACCGGCGCCCCAGCGCACCCACCACCTCCTCCACAGCCAGGTGCAAAGCGGGCATCTGGAACACAGGATTCGCCTGGAGCACTTGGTCATCCAGCGTAGCGGCGTGAATGAGGTTGCCGACACAGGCGTCCACCGACAACCACCAAGCGGTGCCCGATGCTGTCACCGGCACGGTCAGGGACCGGCCATCGCGCAGGCACCAGAACAGCTGGCTCATGAACGCGGACATCAGCCCCCCACCCGATCCGGGGCGGGCCACGATGCCGGGCAGTCGCAGGGCACAGCCCAGCACATCACCCCGCCGTGTGGCATCGGCGAGCAACAGCTCGCAGGCGAGTTTGTGGGTGCCGTAGGTCAGCGAAGGTCTGGGCGGCACCTCTTCGTGCATCGGGTTGGGCAGGTGCTCGCCATGCACGGCAATAGAGCTGGCATAGACGAACCGGGGACAGGTCCCCAGGTCGGTCAGAGCCTCCAGCCAGCGCACAGTTGCGTCCAGGTTGACGGCGCGGCTCAGGCGCGGGTTGTTCTCTGCCGCGCCGCCCGGCACGCTGGCCAGATGAAAGACCACATCGGGCCGTTGTGCGCACACCGCCGAGACCAGCGCTTCGTCGGCCACACTGCCCACCACCCGCTGCAGCCGTTCATCGGCAGGCAAGGCCTCCAGGTTCAGATCCACCGCTGACAACCGGGACACCGGCCGGCCGGCCACGCCATCACGCAACAGGCGCGACACCAGCCGTGCCCCGATGAAACCGGCGGCACCGGTGACCACCACCCGGGTCACCCCGCCGCCCTCACCACACGCTGTTTGATGGCACCAAACGGCCCCGGCCGTCCGTCTGCGTGGATGGCCTGCAGCGTCACCGCCTCGCCGAACGACATGAAAGGCGTGCGCGGCTCACCCTGGTCGATCTTCTCGATCACCCGCCGCTCCGCGATGCAGGCCGAGCCTGCGGTGCGGGCGCGGTTGGACACTGTGCCAGAGCCGATGATCGTGCCCGCCGCGAGCCGCCGCGTGCGGGCCGCGTGCGCCACCAGTTCGCCAAAGCCGAAGTTCATCTCGTCGCCCGAGGGCTCACCGAAACGCTCGCCACGGAAATCCACCCGCAGCCGCAGGTGGACACGGCCGTCCCGCCAGGCATCGCCGAGTTCGTCGGGTGTCACGGCCACGGGCGCAAAGCTGGTGGACGGTTTGGCCTGCAGGAAACCGAAACCGGTCTTCATCTCGCGCGGCCCCAGCGCACGCAGGCTCCAGTCGTTGAGCTGCACCACCAGGCGTACGGCGGCCAGCGCCTGCTGTGGCGTGGCACCCATGGGCACCGGCCCCACCACCACGCCAAACTCGCCTTCAAAGTCGATGCCATCGGCCTCGCTGGGCAGTGGCACGTCGTCGTGAGGCCCCAGGAAATCGTCGCTCGCACCCTGATACATCACCGGCACGGTGTCGAAATCGGGGATGGGCGGCGTGTTGAAGGCCTGCTCCATCAGGCGGCCATGGTTGAGGAAAGCCGAGGCGTCACACCACTGCGGAGCGCGCGGCAGTGGCGCGGCGCAACGTATCGGCTCGAAACGCTCGGCACCCGCCGCCGCGCCCCGCTCCAGCGTCTGGTACAGGGCCGCCAGCTGTGACGCCACGTCGTCCCAGCGCTCCATGGCCTCGCACAGGCTGGGCACCACGGCACCGGCATCGAGCACCCACTGCCCATCGCTGGACACCAGCACCAGCCGGCCGTCGAGGCTGCCGTTTTTCAAAGTCGCCAAACGCATGACTGCCTACTCCGGAAAAATTCAAGAACCATCGGACACCAAAGTTCCGCCGTCGACCACCAAGGTCTGCCCGCTGATGAACCCGCCCGCCCGGCTGGCGAGCATCACCACGACACCAGCCACCTCTTCAGGTTCACCCACCCGTCGCAGCGGTGTCATGGCCAATCGCCGGCTCATGAAAACCTCGTTGGTCAACAAGGACTCGGCCAGAGGTGTCCGGATCAGGCCAGGTGCAACCGCATTGACCCGAACGCCCGCTGGACCGAACTCCACCGCCAGATTGCGCGCGAGCTGAGACAACGCGGCCTTGGACAGGCCGTACAACCCGATAGAACGGTTGCCGCGCAGGCCGGCGATGCTGGAGATCAGGACGACCGATCCACGCCCCCGCTGCGCCATCGCCGGCAAAACCTGCGCGCCCAGCCAGAGGGCTGAACGCAGGTTAACGGTCATCACGGCCTCCCAATCGCTGGCAGTGGCCTCACCCAGCGGGCCTGCCGGCCCCTGGATGCCGGCGTTGTGCACCAGGATGTCAGGGGCTTCTCCATCCTCCAGACATCGTCGGGCCAGGGCGTGCACCTCGTCTTCATGCGTAAGGTCGGCGACAGCCGTTTCCACCGCAAAGCCCCGTTGACGCCAAACACTGGCTGCCCGCTCCACCGCTTCAGAACGGACGTCGCTGGCCAGAATGCGAGCGCCGTGGGATGCCAGCGCCTCGACAATAGCCAGCCCCAGCCCCCCCGTGCATCCGGTCACCAGTGCTCGCTGACCACTCAGGTCGAAAAGACCGCCCTCGGCCGTCATGCCTGTGCGAGCGCCTGTGCGATGGCGGGATCGTATTGACCCGCTATCAGCACGAACAACATGCGACAGGGTTTGTCCGAGCGGTTGGCCCAGGCGTGGTTGGTGCCGCGCTGGATCACCACGCTGCCCGGTTTCAGCTGGACTTCGCCTTCATCCAGCACCAGGGTGAGCTCACCTTCGATAACCACGCCGTAATCCACCGACTCGGTGCGGTGCATCAGCGGGTGCGGCGAGTCAGATTTCACGGTGGAGGCTTTCTCGTCACCGATTTGGCTGAAAGCTGCTTTCATGCGACTGGCCCCATGGGACAGCAGCTCGTCGGTATCTGGCGGAATGTCTACGAAGCGGACACGCGTGCCACGCGCAGGCGGCGGCAACATCAGGGCCCCGGTGGTGGGATCGGGTCCGTTGCCCACGCTCACGGGTGTTTCGCCCGTGGCCCAGACCTCGTGGAACATTGTGCCTGGTATGGCCTGGATCTCGACCACTGTAGGGAGCGGCCCGTCGGATACCACGACCGCGCGGCCCCGCTCGTCATGACCCGTGACCACGCGGTGAATAGGGGGGAAGCTCATGTTCTGGTTCCTTCTGCTGCAAACACGATTCAGTCAAACTTGAGTTTTGCCTGAGCAGCGATGCGCTGGTGCAGCTTTAGCTCATCCTCTATGGTCTGCGCCAAGCGGTTCGTTGCGCCCCCCTGGGCCAACAGACCCATGTCGGCAAAACGCTTCTGGACCGCTGGATCGTTCACAGCGGCATTGGCCGCCGCATTCAGCCGCTCCACCAGACTGGCAGGCGTCGCAGTCGGAGCAAGAACGCCTACCCACGACACCAGTACAAACGGCGGAAGTCCGGCCTCTGCCGCAGTTGGAACGTTAGGCAGTCGCGGATCGCGCTTGCTGCCCGTAACAGCCAGCAGCTTGACGCGGCCGCTATCGGCCAGCGGTTTGGCCGCGCCATCAATCGCGAAGTCGAGAACACCGGTGGCCACATCGTTCAGAGCCCCAGTGGTCGACTTGTACGGGATATGAACCAGAAAGGCGCCCGTGAGCGACTTGAAGAACTCGCCCGCAAAGTGGGTGCCACTACCGACGCCCGCACTGCCATAGCTCAGCGCACCGGGCCGCTTCTTTGCGTAGGCAATGAACTCGCCAAGCGTGTTCACCGGAATCTTCGTGCTCGTCACAACCTGAAGGCTGTAGGTCGCCGACATGCTGATCGGTGCGAGCGACTTCAGCGGGTCATACGGTGCCTTGGGGTCTACCACCGGCAGGATGCTGTAGCTGGAGTTCGTGAACAGCAGCGTGGCGCCATCCCCCGGCGCCTTCATCACAGCCTCCGTGCCGATGCGCCCCCCCGCACCAGGACGGTTGTCGATGACGATGGTCTGCCCCAGCTGCTGCCCCATCTTCTCCGCCACGATGCGAGCGGCCTGGTCGGTGACGCCACCAGCGGGAAACGGGACCACCATTTTGATGACATCCTGCTGCGCATGAACTAGCCCCGCCGCGACCACACACCAGGCCCCCAGGGCCAGCTTGAAAATGTTGCGTCGTGTATCCATCTTTGTCTCCTTGGTATTCAAAGGCTCAGGCATTGAGCGGGTGTATGCCATCCCAGCACAGGTACTTGATCTCCAGGAACTCTTCGATTCCGTATTGAGACCCCTCACGGCCGATGCCGCTTTGCTTGATGCCCCCAAAGGGCGCCACTTCATTGGAAATCAGCCCGCAATTGATGCCCACCATGCCGGATTCGATCGCGCCCGAAACGCGCCAGATCCGAGCTGCGTCGCGGCTGTAGAGGTAGGCCGCGAGGCCGAACTCGGTTGCGTTGGCCATGTCGATCGCCTCGGACTCGGTCTCGAAGCGGAACAGCGGCGCCACCGGGCCGAAGGTCTCCTCGCGTGCAATGGCCATGGAGGGCCTGGCGTCCCCGATGACGGTGGGCTGGAAGAACCGGCCACCCCGTTCATGGTTGGCCCCGCCACACAACACCGAGGCCCCCTGCGAGCGGGCATCCGCGATGTGCTCGGCCACCTTGGCGACCGCCGCGTCGTCGATCAGCGGACCGAGCTGCACACCCGGCTCCAGGCCGTTGCCCACCGTCAACTGTCCCACGCGCTCGACGAGCCGGCGGGCAAACGCGTCGTAGATGCCGGACTGCACCAGGATGCGGTTCGCGCTGATGCAGGCCTGCCCGGTGTTGCGGAACTTGGCGGCGACCACACCGTCGACGGCGGCCTCCACATCGGCGTCGTCGAACACGATGAAGGGCGCGTTGCCTCCCAGCTCCATCGAGCACTTTTTGATAGTGCCGGCCGCCTGGGCGAGCAGTACCCGACCGACCTCCGTCGAACCCGTGAAAGTCAGCTTGCGCACCAGGGGGTGCGTGGTCAGCTGGCCGCCTATGGCACGTGTATCGTTTCCGGTCACGACATTGAAGACCCCCGCGGGAACACCGGCACGCTCCGCCAAGGCGGCGAGCGCCAGCGCCGTCATGGGCGTCTGGCTGGCCGGCTTCACCACGACGCTGCAACCCGCTGCCAGGGCCGGTCCCGCCTTGCGGGTGATCATGGCCGCCGGGAAGTTCCAGGGTGTGATGGCCGCGCAGACCCCTACAGGTTCTTTCAACGCCACGATGCGAGCCGTATCCCGGGGCGCCGGTATGACATCCCCACGCACACGTTTGGCCTCTTCAGAGAACCACTGCAGAAACGAAGCCGCGTAATCGATTTCGGTCTTAGCCTCCGAAAGCGGCTTGCCTTCTTCCAGCGTGATCAGGGTAGCCAGGTCGTCGCGGTTTGCCACCATCAGCTCGTACCAGCGCCGCAAAATCTCGGATCGCACCTTGGCCGTGGTCTGCTTCCACGACAGAAAGGCCTTGTGTGCCGCTTCGATGGCCTCTGCGGTCTCCTCCTCCTTAAAGCGAGGCAGATCAACCAACTTCTCGTTGGTCGCAGGGTTGGTCAGCACATATTTGCCATGAATGGTGGACTCGATCCACCGTCCGTCCACATAGGCCCCAGTGCGCCACAACGACGCGTCCTTGAGTAGCGATTGCATGGGTTTGCCTCAGCAGGGGTGACGGCCGACCATGTAGGCACTATCGGGGTCTTGGGTTACCGGCAAGCCCGCAGCGATGAGGCCTTGCCGCAGGGACTTCATGAAACGGTCGGGGACACGCATCGCAGGCCCACGCAGCGGTCCGCCGTTGAAGCCGGCCAGCCAGTCCTGGTACTTCCACATGGTCCGGTTGAGCACGCCCGTGCCCCCCGCGTAGGACTGCGCCGCCGCGCCGTTCGCATTCCGGGCGGGATTGACCTTCCAGTACAGCTCCATGGCTTCGGTCCACTTGCCCGTTCGGGCCAGCTCAAAAGCCTTGGGGTAGTAGTGACTCATCCACGCCGTGTTGCTGGTGCCGGAGAACTGCAGGTCCATCACGCTCATCAGAGGAATCGCATCCCCCTCGATGGGGCAGCTGATCACGACCTCGTCGCGGAAGTGGTGGTACATCTCGCACAGGCCTGCGGGCAGCGGAAAGCCCTGCTCCGACTTGATGGCGGCGATGTTGGGGCAGTCGTTCAGGAGGCGGCGCACCAGCTCGACCGACATGCCGGCCGGGTGCACCCGCTCGAATCCCCAGAGGGGGATGGGGAACAGCATGACGGCGAGTTGCGTCGCATCGCAGAAGGCCTTGGTGTAGTCGTAGATCTCCTGCTCGGTGGTGGGCCAGAACTGCGGCGGGTAGGACAGCAGGACGATGTCGGCTCCGGCCTTCTCGGCCAGCTCGACCGCACGGATGTTCTCCGCCAGGGTCGAGAACGCGGCATGGAAGAACAGACCGAAGCCCGCGCCCGCGGTGTCCCTGGCCCAGGCGGTGAACTGCGCGTTCTCCTCGGGCGTGATCGCCACCTCCGAACACAGCAGCGTGTAGGTGTAGCCCAGCTCCTTGGCCAGGCCGATGTCGTGGCGGATGCCGGCCTCGTTGAGGCGGGTCAGGTCGGCGGAGTAGCTGGGGATGGTGACGGCCGAACAGCCTTTGAGGTGTTCTCGCGCCCAGGCGCGGGCGTCTTGGCGTGCATAGGAAGGCATGGGTTCACTCCTGTGGGTTCATTTGAGGATGGGGGCGATGGTCGGATGCAGGGGTGTGCCCATGGACCGTTCCCGGGCCTGGGCCAGCAGCATCTCGGCCGTGATCACGTCCTGCAGGGCGGACCCGACAGACTTGTACAGAACGATGTCCTGCTCGCGGGCGCGGCCGCCGCCACCGGCGCTCCAGCCATTCAGGGACACCAGCTTGTGCTCGAAGTCGATCCCTGCGTGGCGGGCCGCCTGCATGTCACCGGTGTCGTGGGCCACCTCGTCGGGCATGTCGGCCACGATCACCGCCGCCCGCCCGATCACCGAGGTGTCCACCTCGCGCTGCTCGGGCAGGGTCGAGCCGATGGAGACCACGGTCATGCCGGGCTCCAGCCATTCGCCGAGCAGGACCGGGCTTTCGTCGCGGCTGCGTGTGGCACACAGGACAACGTCGGCACCGGCCACCGCCTGTTGGGGCGTCTCGGCGGTGGTGACCGCCAGACCGCAGCTGGCCTGCACATGCGCGGCAAACCGTTCGCGGCTGACGGGCGTCGGGCTGTAGACCACCGCGTGCGCGATGGGCCGCACAGCCGCCAGCGCCTCCAGCAGACCACGGGCCTCGAAACCCGAGCCGATCACGGCCACACGCAGGGGCCGCGCCGGGGCGGCGCTGTCTACGGCGACAACGGCAGTCGCGGCCGTGCGGATGCCCGTGATGCGGTTGCCGTCGATCAATGCGGTCAGCTCGACGCTCTCTTTGTCGAACAGCGAGATCAGGTAGCTCGCGCGGCGGTTGCTGGTGCTGGCCGCTATCAGCTTGCAGCCCATGTGGGCACCGCTGGGCGATACCGCCGTGAGCCCACGCAACCAGAACCCGTCGCCACGGGCCATGGAGCGTGGCGGCACCATGCCGTTTGATAGTGGGCGAGCGTAGGCGGCCTTCAGGGCCTCGAAGGCTGCGCGCCAGTCGGCGAGTTCGGCCACATCGGCGTCGGACAGGAACAGTGTGGGTGGCGTTGGCACCACCTGGTGTGAGGCTTGAGCGGTCAAGGGCTTGTCTCCGTGAATGAGACGGGATGCTAGGCAGCACGGCCCTTTCCAGCGAGGCCCCGGACGCGAAAGCAGCATTCCACTTTGTGGATAGCTGCGCGCGGTGTGCTAACGGAACAGCTGGGGCGCGAGCGTGCGGATCAGGCCCGCCACCGAGCGGGTGGCCAGGGTGCCGGGCCGGTGCGCAGTCGTCCCCAGGACGATGGAGCGCGTCAGCGTCGGGTGCGTGATGCGCACCCGGGCCAGCCGTGGTGCATCGCTGCCGCTGAGCGTGCCGGCGGTGATCGCGAAGCCGCCGTCGCTCGCCACGATTTCATGTTGCAGGCGTATCGAGTCGGCTTCAAGCGCCTGGATCAGCGACACGTTCTTCTCGCGGGCCAGCGCCGCCAGCCGGGCCCGCAGCGGATGGGCCTCCGGGGGGAGCACCAGCGGCCAGCCACACACCTCGCGAAACGTGATGGTCTTGCGCGCCGCCAGCGGGTGTTTGCTGGGCACCACCAGGTACAGAGGGGTCCGCTTGAGCACCGTCTCATCGGGCCGCTCCTGCCCTTCCTCGCGCAGCAGCAAGGCCATGTCCAGCCGGCCTTGCTGCAGCCACTCCTCCAACTGCGCGCCTGGCCCCTCCATGAAGCTGAGGCGGATCTGCGGCCACTGCCGTTTGGTCTCTGAGAAGAACGGGCCCGCCGCGATCGGCACCGCCGAGGGCAACAGGCCCAGACGGACATCGCCCATGGGTATGCCGCTGCTGGTGTGGATCTCGTCGGCCAGCACATCGGCCTCTCGGGCCAGCTTGAGTATCCGGGGATAGACCTGTTCGCCCAGTTCAGTCAGCACCACGCCTCGCCCGGTGCGACGGAACAGACGGCCACCACAATCGGCTTCGAGCTGGCCGATCTGGCGGCTTACGACCGACTGAGGAAGGTCGATGGAGGCAGCACCTCTGGAAACGCTGCCCATGTCAGCGACCTGCAGGAACAGTCTCCACTTGCTGTCGATAATGCTCGCCATCCCGGTATTGTGCGCGTCAATCTTGGATAACATTGGCAGATGACCGACCAGCCGGCCATTCGAAACAGACCTCGCTCCTTGAGCGTCGAAGTCGTGCGGCGCCTGAGCGAGCTCATTCTGGGCGGCACCTGGCCTGCCGGCAGAAAACTGCCCACGGAGGCCGACCTGATCCGCGAGTATCAGGTTAGCCGGCCTGTTATACGGGAAGCGCTGTCACGGCTTCAAGCTTCGGGCCTTGTCGTTACCCGTCATGGTGTGGGCACCTTCGTCGCCCAGGACGAATTGCTGCCATCCTTTCGCGTGGCTCCCAGCGAGAAGGCCACTCTTGAAGATGTGATTGCAGTCTTGGAGCTGCGCATCGCCATTGAAAGCGAAGCTGCGGGTCTCGCCGCAGAGCGGCGATCGGCAGAACACCTGGCGGCAATGCAATCGGCCCTCAAGTCCTTCGAAGATGCGGTGAACGCCGGCACTGACACCGTGGAAGCCGACTTCCGCTTCCACCTGGAGGTGTCGCGCGCGAGCATGAACCGACGGTTCGTGGACTTGGCAACCAGCATGGGTGGTCAGATGATCCCTCGTGCACGGTTGCAACTTATGGATCTGACCGCCCCAAAACCACTGCACTACCTGCAGTTGGTCAACGGCGAACACCACCGCATCTTCGCAGCCATAGAGCAGAGTGACGTGGCGAGTGCACGCTCAGCCATGCGTTCTCATCTGGAGAACAGTCTGAAACGACGGCGGCAAAGCGGCATTGCGTAGCCCCCTGCTTTGGCCATATGCGAACTCATGAACTCAGCGTTAGGCCAAGCGCCAAGGTAGCTCTATTTCAACCAAGCCTTTACACGCCCCGATAGCACCTCTGTGCTGATGCCGTAACGATCGTGCAGCGTGGGCAATGCTCCCGCGTCAAGGTAGGCATCGGGCAGACCGGCCAGACGAAAACGCGAGGGCGCCACGCCGTTTTGCAGCAGGCAGCTGGCTACTGCCTCGCCCAGGCCGCCCACCACCGAGTGGTTTTCGGCCACCACGACCAGGCGCGGCTTGCGCAGCACCTCGGCCAGGATGGTCACCTCGTCCAGAGGCTTGATGGTCGGGCAGTGCAGCACGGCGACACCGATGTTGTCGGCTTTCAGCTTTTGGGCCACTTCCAGCGCTCGCATGGTCATGAAGCCGCTGGAGATGATGAGCACCTCGTCCCCGTCCACCAGGCGTTTGGCCTTGCCCAGCTCGAAGCTGTAGTCGTATTCGTCCAGCACCAGGGGCACGTTGCCGCGCAGCAGGCGCATGTAGACCGGGCCGTCGTGTGCGGCCATCTGGGGTACGGCCTGTTCGATGTCCAGCGCGTCGCATGGGTCGATGATGGTCAGGCCAGGGATGCCCCGCATCATGGCCAGGTCTTCGGTGGCCTGGTGGCTGGGGCCGTAGCCGGTGGTCAGCCCGGGCAATGCGCAGCACATCTTGACGTTTAGGTTTTCCTCGGCGATGACTTGGTGGATAAAGTCGTAGGCGCGGCGTGTGCCGAATACCGCATAGGTGGTGGCGAACGGGATCAGGCCTTCCTTGGCCATACCGCCGGCTGCGCCCATCAGCAGCTGCTCGGCCATACCCATCTGGTAGAAGCGCTCCGGATAGGCCTGCGCGAACAGGTGCAGATCGGTGTACTTGGCCAGGTCGGCGGTCATGCCTACGATCTCGGGGCGGCTCGCGGCCAGCTCGACCAGGGCCTTGCCAAACGGCGCCGCCTTCACGCGCTGGCCCTCGCCCGCGATGGAGGCGATCATGGCGGAGGTTGTCAGGCGGGGCTTCTTTTCAGCGACGGTGTTCATGCGGCGGCTCCTTCGGGGGCGGTCTGATCGAGGATGGCGAGGGCCTGCTGCCACTCGGGCGGGTCGACACGGATGAAGTGGTTCTTGTCACGCGTTTCGAGGAAAGGTACCCCTTTGCCCATCAGCGTGTTGAACAGGATCACGCGCGGTTTGGCTTCTTTCAGGGTGCGCGCCGTATCAAACGCGGTGAGCACGGCGGCCAGATCGTTGCCGTCGATGCGCTGCACATGCCAGCCGAAGGCTGCCCACTTGTCCGCCAGCGGCTCGAATCCCAGCACCTTGCTGCTGGGACCATCGGCCTGCTGATTGTTGATGTCCACCAGGCAGATCAGGTTGTCCAACTGGTGGTGGGCTGCCGACATGGCGGCTTCCCAGGTCGAACCTTCATCCAGCTCGCCATCGCTCATGGAGTTGTAGACGAAGGCGGGATTCTTTTTCTGCTTCAGGCCCAGCGCCATGCCCACGCCAATGACCAGGCCCTGACCCAACGAGCCGCCGGATATTTCCATGCCCGGCGTGTACGTGGCCATGCCACTCATGGGCAGGCGGCTGTCGTCGCTGCCGTAGGTCTCGAGCTCCTCCTGCGGGATCACGCCGGCTTCGATCAGCGCCGCGTAGTGGGCGATGGCGTAGTGACCGTGCGAGAGCAGAAAGCGGTCGCGACCTTCCCATTCGGGGTTCTGTGGCTGCAGGTTGAGGGCGTGGCCATAGGCCACTGCCAGCACATCGGCCCAACCGAGGGCCTGGCCAATGTAGCCCTGGCCCTGAACCTCACCCATGCGAACGGCGTAGCGGCGGATGCGGTGGGCGCACCGGGCCAGCGCCGGCAGTTTTTCTGCGGCGGAAGTCATGGAAATCTCCTGTGTGAATGCGAAAGGAAGGCGGTCAGCGAAGGATCGAGGCCGGCACGTAAGAGACCAGTGCAAGCACGAGGAAGGCCACAAGGTAGAACGGTCCGAGTTCACGCACCGTCTGACCGACCTTGACCTTGGCCAGCGCGCTGGTGATGAACAACGTGGTACCCACCGGCGGGGTATAGAGGCCCACAGCCAGGTTCACCACCATCATGATCCCCAGCTGCACCGGGTCCATGCCTATGCTTTGGGCCAGCGGCAGGAACACGGGCGTGAGCAACAGGATGGCCGCGGGCAGGTCGATGAACATGCCGATGAAGAGCATCAGCAGGTTCATGATGAGGATCACGATCCAGTCCTGGTTCACGTTCTCCGTGATCCACCGGGCCACGCCACTGGGCATCTGGTCGTAAGTCAGCAGCCAGCCAATCGCGGCCGAAGCCATGATCACCAGCAACACGACACCCGTGGCCAGACCGGCGGATACGACGGCGTCGTTCAGGCGCCGGAGCGAAAGGTCGCGGTACACGGCCACGGAGACGGCGCCAGCGTAGAGCGTGGACAGCACAGCCACCTCGGTCGGCGTGGCGATGCCGAAGCGCAGGAAGACGACGATCAGCACCGGCAGCAGCAGCGCGGGTGAGGCGTACAGCAGGTGGGTTCGGAAGGCGCTCCAGTCGATGGGCGTCGTATCGCGCGGGAAATTGCGGCGTCGCCCGACGAACCAGCACATGAACATGAAGCCGCCACACATCAGGATGCCGGGCAGGATGCCAGCAACAAACAGTGCCGCGATGGAGGCGTTGGCCGTCAGCGCGAACAGGATCATGGGGATAGATGGCGGGATCAGGATGTCGATGGTGGCGGCGGCAGCCAGCGTGGCGGCAGAGAAGGCCGGCGGATAACCGAGCCGCTTGTGCCAGGGGATCATCAGCGAGCCAATGGCGGAGGCGTCGGCCACGGCCGAGCCTGATACGCCACCAAACAACGTCGAGGAAAGCACCCCCACCTGTGCAGGGCCACCGTGAAAGCGTCCAATCAGGGTGGACAGCACGCCCACCAGTGCCGCGCCCAGACGGCCACCCATCATCAGCGAGCCCGTGAGCATGAAGAAGGGAATCGCGATCAGCGGGAAGCTCTGTACCTGTGCCACCATCTGTTGCACCAGCAGATCCAACGGAACACGATCGGAGGTGGCAGCTGCAGCCATGGCGGCAACCAGTAGGGCGTGGGCAATGGGCATGGCCAGCACGGCCGCACCGAGAAAAACGAACAGGATGAGGGCGCTCATGGTGGAATCCTTGACGTGAGCTATCGGGCTTACCAGTGCGCCTCGGGCACCGCGTGTTCATCACTCCCCGGGTGTTCCACGGGTGGGGTGCACCAGGCGTTCCAGGCTGACTTCAGCGCCAGCAGGCCCAGCATCAGCAGCCCGCCCATGACACAACCGTAGGTCAGCGATCCAGGCATTTGCAGGATGGGTGATTTCTCGTCGTGCACGATGGCCAGCATCTGGAAGGTGGCCCAGGCCAGCGTGCCGTACAGGACGGCCACCACCAGCCAGGTGGCAATGGCCGTCCAGCGACGCAGTGCGGCCGGCACGGCATCCATCAGAAAGCTGGTGGTGATGTGGGCACCGTGTGCCGCGGCCAACACCACCCCCGACATGACCAGCCAGGGGAACAGCAGTTCCGGCACTTCGTTGGCCCATTGCAGGCTGCTGCCGGTGGCGTAACGCAGCACGGTGTTGACCACCAGGATCACGAAGATGACGGTGGTGCTGATCCACAGCATCAGCCGGCACAAGCCGACCACGACCCGCTCGATGAGGTTCATCGCAAGACTCCTTGGGCTGCAATGTCTTGATCAGCGGGCGGCCGCAATCACCTTCTTCAGGTACGGGCCGATCGGGGTGGCCAGCCATTTGTCGTCCACTGCGGCGGTGGCTTTGGCGAAGGCGGCCTTGTCCACCGTCGTCACCTGCACGCCCTTGGCCTTCAGGTCGTCCAGCAGCTTGGCATCGGCATCGGCCGACAGCTTGCGCTGCAGGGTGGTGGCTTCTGCTGCGGCGTCCTGCACGGCTTTCTTGTCGGCGTCGGACAGGCGGTCCCAGGTGCGCTTGCTCATCAGGAAAGGCGTCATCTGGAACATGTGGCTGGTCAGCGCCAGGTGTTTCTGCACCTCGTACAGCTTGCTGGCGTGGATGTTGACCAGCGGGTTCTCCTGACCGTCCACCACGCCCTGCTGCAGCGCGACGTACAGCTCGGCGAACTTGATCTGCTGCGCCTCGGCGCCCAGGGCCTGCATGATGTCCACCAGCACCGCGTCGGGCGGGGTGCGCATCTTCAGACCTTTCATGTCCTCCACCTTGCCGATCGGACGTTTGCTGTTGGTCATGTGGCGGATGCCGTTGTCCCAGTAGCCCAGCACCACCATGCCCTTCTCGGCCGACTTCTGGGCCAGCTCCTGTCCCAGCGGACCATCCAGCAGCTTGAAGGCCTGCGCCGGGGTGGAGAACATGAAGGGCATGCCGTAGGCCGCGTACTCGGGCACGGCCACCGACACGGCACCTTGCGAATTGGCGGTCATGTCCAGTGCACCGGTGCGCACGGCGGTCACCATGGCGGCGTCATCGCCCAACTGGGCCGAAGGGGCCACCTGAACCTCGATGCGACCACCCGATTTGGCCTTGACCACCTCGGCAAACTTGACCGCCGCCTCGTGGCGCGGATTGCCCGGTGCGGCGCCGTGGCCCAGGGTCAGCTTGGTGGCCTGGGCCTGGGCGGCCATGGGCAGGGCAGCGGCAAGGGCAGCGATGGCGAGCAGGGAGCGGGTAAAGGTCTTGCGTTGCATGGTGATGTCTCCGGTGAATATGGGTTTGGGTAAGGGAGCGGAAAAATCAGTGGATCAGCATGCCGCCGTTCACGTCGAGCGTGATGCCCGTGCAATAGGCTGAAAGCGGGCTGGCCAGGAACACGCAGGCGCCAGCAATGTCATCGGCGCGGCCCAGGCGGGCCAGAGGAATCGTCTCGGCGATCTCGGCTTTTTTCTCTTCGGTGAGTTTGCCCTTGATGATGTCGGTGCCGATCAGGCCGGGCGTGATGCAGTTGACCCTGATGTTCTCCGGGCCGAACTCGCGCGCCATCGCACGCGCCAGGCCCAGCACGCCGGCCTTGGCGGCCGAGTAGTGCGGGCCACCCAGGATGCCGCCGCCGCGTTGCGCCGACACCGACGAGATGCAGACGATGGAGCCGCTCTGCTGGGCACGCAGGGCAGGCAGGACGGCCTGCGACATGTACAGCGTGCCGCGCAGGCTCACGTCCAGGATGCGGTCGTAGTCGGGGCCCGTGATCTCCAGAGTTTTCACTGGCTGGGTGATGCCTGCGTTGTTGACCAGGGTGTCGATACGGCCAAAGGCCTTGACCACGGCGGCCACGGCCGTGTCGCACGAGGCCTTGTTGGTCACGTCCGCCACCAGCCCGATGGCGCCATTGCCGATCTGCGCAGCGGCGGCGGCCGGTTCGGCCCGCTCCAGATCAAGTATGGCCACCTTGGCGCCCTGTGCGGCCATCAGGCGCGCAGTGGCGAATCCCAGACCGTTGACACCGGCCCCGCCGGTGATGATGGCCACGTTGTCCTTGAGCAGCATGTGTCTTGTCTCCAGTGGTTTGAACAGTGCGTGGAGCGGATTCTCAAAGCCGGTCATGATGATGACAAGCGATAAAAGGTCAGCGTAAGATGACAGATCGTCATTCAACATGAGGGTTCACCCCATGGCTGCCTTGCCCCCCATCGCCAACCTGCAAGCGTTCGAAGCGGTGGCCCGCCGCCGCAGCTTCGCGCTTGCGGCGGCCGAGCTGCACCTCACCGCCTCGGCCATCAGCCACCAGGTGTCTCGGCTCGAATCGCACCTGGGCATTCGCCTCTTTGAGCGCAGCGCGCATGGTGTGCGCCTGAGCCCGGCGGGCGAGCACTACCTGCTGCATGTCGGTGCCGCGCTGAACGCCATTGCCACCGCGACCGATGATCTGCGCCAGGGCATCCGCAACAGCCTCTATGTGCACTCGGCACCCAGCATCGCCAGCCTTTGGCTCATGCCCCGGTTGCACCGTTTTGCGCAGGCCTACCCGGACATTTCGCTGAACCTGTCGGCCGCCCACACACCCAGCGATTTTTCACTTGGCCAAGCAGACATCGACATCCGCTATGGCATCCCGCAGTGGGGCGATCTGGTGGTCGAGCCGCTGTTCGTCGAGTCACTGGTGCCCTTGGCCAGCCCGGCCTTCATCAAGACGCACAAACTCAAACGCGTCGAGCAACTGCTGGAGGTGCCGTTGATCCAGAGCAACGTGAGCATCGTGCAGTGGTCAGACTGGTTTGGCCGTTTCACGAAGCTGCGCGCGCCCGACCGGTTCGCGTTGCGCTTCGACCGTGCGCAGATGTCCCTGGATGCGGCGACACAGGGCCTGGGCGTGGCACTGGAGAGTGCCATGAATGCGGGCGGCCATCTGGCTCAGGGCAAGCTCAAGGCGCCGTTTGGCATGGAGCAGGCTATCCGCGTGAAAGCCCACTTCGCTGTCTATCCTGAGCGCCACGCCAAACGCCCTGCCGTGGAGGCTTTCCTGGCGTGGCTTCACAGCGAGGCTGCGAAGACTTGAGTTTCTCCAGACGGCGATTTTCGAGATTGGGCGCCCCAGGTTGAGCTGAGTCATTGCTGGTTGGCAAGTCGAATAGGGTGCTGTAGTCACACGTGATTGGCAGGGCGAGATCGCCTCATGCTCCACCAGCCGTTTCACACACGCGCAATGTTCAACGAACTTCGACACCCACAAACCCCGCTTCCGGGTAGCGAGCGCCGGCCACACCCTGGGGGTCGAACAGCCGATCAAGCCGGTCGATCTCGTCGGGGGTCAGGACAATGTCGGCCGCCCCTGCGTTGCTCTCGAGGTATCGGATGCGGCGCGTACCGGGTATCGGCAGAACATGCGGGTGCTTGTTGATCAGCCAGGCCAGGGCCAGTTGCGAGCTGCTCAGGTTCCGTTCGGCCGCCAACGCCGCCAGCGCTTGCACCAATTGCTGGTTCTGGGCCTGTGCCTCTCCGACAAAGCGAGGGTTGCGCTTGCGGAAATCGTCGTCGGCCAGTCGGGCCGTGTCGAGGGCGCCCGTCAGGAAGGCGCGGCCCAACGGGCTGTAAGCCACGAACGCGGCCCCCAACTCGGCACACGCCGCCAGCATGCCGGTCTCGGGCTCACGGCTCCACAGGGAGTATTCGCTCTGTACCGCGGCCACGGGGTGCACGGCATGGGCACGACGCAGGGATTCGACGGACACTTCCGACAGGCCGACGGCCCTCACTTTGCCCGACTGGACAAGCTCGCCCAAGGTACCCACCACGTCCTCAATCGGCACGGCCGGATCTCGGCGGTGGCAGTAGTACAGGTCGATGTGGTCTACCCCCAACCGGCGCAGCGAGGCCTCACAGGCCGAGCGGATGTAAGTTGGTGAGTTGTCGATGCGTCGCTCGTACTGTCCGGCCGTTCGGACGATGCCAAATTTAGTGGCCACGACCACCTGGCGCCTGCGTGCCGCGCCGCCCTGGGCGATGAAACGACCCAGCAGCGTTTCGTTGTGGCCCAGGCCGTAGGTGTCGGCCGAGTCGAAATGATTGACGCCCAAATCGAGCGCCCGCTCCAGCGTGCGCAATGACTCGGCGTCATCACTCGGACCGTAGAACTCGCTCATGCCCATGCATCCCAGGCCGATGGTGGATGCCGAATGGCCGGAAGCGCCAAGATTGCGGTAGTTCATAAATTTGACGGGTTGCTCTGGAGCTGTATCAGTGTGGCCAATGCTTGTGCTGCCTCACGGGCTTCTGCCTATTGGCCGTTGATAGTACCTCCCCCAGTCCGAACGTCGGTCCGTGGCCCGACGTGAAAGACGCAGCCGCCGCGACTCCCGAGAGGACTCGCTTGCGCCGACTCAGTGCTCGGCAAGTCGGTGTACGTAGGCCGCTGCCGGACGATTTACGACAGTGGTCAATGGGTCTCAATAACGCTGCGACTTGCGCACGTACGCCTCTGCATTTGCTAGCATGTTGGCGAATTTCACCTCAGAAAGCTGCCACAGGACGTTGGCAGGAGCCCCGACAATGTTGAAGGCTCAGCCGGTCGGCTGCGAAAACGCCAGTGCGACAAAATCCACAAACGCTCGCACTCGCGCGGCCATCTGATGGCGCTGTGGGTAGACAGCGTAGACGTCTGCATCGGGTGTGAAGCATTGGGGCAGCACCTGAACCAGGCGACCGCTCTGGAGGTAGCGTTGGATGTCCCACTCGGCCCGCATCAGGATGCCGTGTCCGTCCAGCGCCCAGTTGACCGCGATCTCGCCATCGTTGGTCGTGAGGTTGCCACGGGTCTTGACCGCTTCGGTCACCGCCTGCCTACCACGGCCGTGCGTGAGCCGCCAAGTGCCGTAAGCCTCTTCACCTTGGCGGATGCCAATGCAGTTGTGCCGCGTCAGCTCGTGCGGCGTGCGTGGTGTGCCATGCTTCTTCAGATAGGCCGGTGAGGCGCAAAGGAGGCGCCGATTTGGCGCGATGTGGCGGGCGATCACACGCGCATCAGGCGGTGCGCCAAAGCGGATGCAGACATCGAACGCGTCTTCAGTCAGCGGCGGCGGGTTGACCGACAGCTGCAGCTGCACGTCCACGCCGGTGTGCTGGCGCACGAAGCGCGAAATCAGCGGCGCGATGTGGGTGCGTCCGAACCCCAGGGTGGCATTGACGCGCAGCAGGCCCTGCGGGCTGGACTTGGACGCGCCCAGCAGCTCGCCCAGGTCCTGGATCTCGCCCAGGATACGGCGCGCGTGCGCCAGATACAGCTCGCCTTCGGGTGTGAGTCCCATGCGACGTGTGGTCCGGTTGACTAGTCCAACGCCTAACCGCGCCTCCATCTGCGCCAGCCGCCGGCTCACCGCCGGGGTGGTGATTCCCAGCTCGCGCGCAGCGGCGCTTAGGCTGCCCGCGCTGGCCAGCGTGGAAAAGAAACCGAGATCGGCGGCCTGAATACCTTGTTCCATGACGGTCTCTGATTGTTGCGTTCAGGTTAATTATGGATTCAGTTCAAGGGTGATTGATCGGCAGGTCAGAAACCTACAGTCCATCTCGTCAGCACACATATCCCACGACCGGAGACAAGACATGACCCATTCACTACCTCGCCGCACGTTGCTCGCGGCATCCATCGTCGCCATGGCCACTGCGCTGGCGTCCGGTGGCGCTCTCGCGCAAGCTTTTCCCGCCAAGCCCATCAGCCTGGTCGTGCCCTTCCCACCGGGCGGCACCACCGACGTGCTGGCCCGCGCCCTGGGCGAGCGCCTGTCCACCGCCATGGGCACGCCGGTGGTCGTGGAAAACAGGCCGGGCGCGGGCGCCACCATTGGTGCCGACTACGTGGCCAAGGCCAAGGCCGATGGCCATGTGCTTTTGGTCGGCGCGGTGCACCACACCATCGCCACCAGCGTCTACCCCCGACTGCCCTACAGCTTCCAGAAGGACCTGGCGCCCATCACCACTATCGCCATGGTGCCCAACGTGTTGGTCGTCAACTCGAGCACGCCAGCTAAGAATGTCAATGAACTGGTGGCGCTGCTCAAGGCCAAACCGGACCAAGCCAGTTACGGCTCCAACGGCAATGGGACAGCTCAACACCTGATCGGCACCCAGTTCCAGGGCATGACAGGCACAAAGGTCGCCCACATTCCTTACAAAGGCAGTGGCCCGCTGGCCACCGACCTGTTGGGCGGTCAGATCCTGATGAGCTTTGACACCATCACGCCAGTTCTGCCTCACATCAAATCCGGCAAATTGCGCCCGCTTGCGGTGACCACGGCCACTCGTTCCGCCGCTTTGCCTGATGTACCCACCCTGGCCGAAGCAGGACTAGCCGGCTTCAATATCGGCACATGGTTCGGCGTGCTCGCGCCTGCAGCCACCCCCAAGGACGTGTTGGCCCGCCTCAACACAGAGATGGTCAAGATCATCAAGTCGCCAGAGTTCGTCAAACGCATGGACGACATTGGCGCTCAGCCCGTGGGCAACAAAGCCGAGGAAATGGCCCGCCAGATCAAGGAAGAAACCGAGAAGTTTGCCGCGCTCGTGAAGGCCGGCAACGTCACGGTCGAGTGAACCCCGCCACCCCCAAACAGGAGCCCACCGTGGACAAAGCCACCGCCGTCGCCGATTTGACCGATCTGCTGGCGAAATTCACCTCGCACATCGGCAAGCGCCTGCCCACCGATGTGACCCAGAAGCTCGGCGAGCTGCGCGAGAAGGAAGTCAACTTCCTGGCCAAGGAGGTCTACGAGTCGATGCGCGCCAACCAGGAGGCGGCCGACAAGCTCGACCGCCCCAGCTGCCAGGACACCGGCGTGATCCAGTATTTCCTGCAAGCGGGTGCGAACTTCCCGTTGCTGGGCGAACTGGAGGAAATTCTCCAGGGGGCCACTGCCGGCGCCACACGCATGGGCCCACTGCGCCATAACGCGGTCGAGACCTTTGAAGAAAAAAACACCGGCACTAACACCGGCAGCAAGATCCCCTGGCTGGACTGGGAAATCGTGCCGAACGACGACAGCGTGACCATCGACGTCTACATGGCCGGCGGCGGCTGCACGCTTCCGGGCAAGGCCACGGTGCTGATGCCGGGCCAGGGCTATGAAGGGGTGGCCGAGTTCGTGTTCGACGTCATTACTTCGCGTGGCGTCAACGCCTGCCCGCCACTGCTGGTGGGTGTGGGCGTGTCCACTTCGGCCGAGACCGCGGCGCGCCTGTCCAAGAAGGCCATCCTGCGGCCGGTGACGGCGCGCAACCCGAACGAGAAGGCCGCTCTGATGGAGGATCTGCTGGCCGACGGCCTGAACGAACTGGGCCTTGGTCCCCAGGGCCTTACCGGCAACAACAGCGTGATGGGCGTGAACATCGAATCGTCGGCGCGCCACCCGTCCACCATCGGCGTGGCCGTCTCCACCGGCTGCTGGGCGCACCGCCGCGGTCGCATCAAGATCAACGCCGACCTGACGCACGAAGTGCTCTCGCACCAGGGTTTTCAAGTATGAAAAAGATTCTCACCACCCCCATCAAAGACGAAGACCTCGAAGCCCTGAACATTGGCGACGTGGTCTACCTCACCGGCACACTCGTGACCTGCCGCGACGTGGCGCACCGCCGACTGATTGAACAGGGTCGTGAGCTGCCAGTGCAGCTCAAGGGCGGTGCCATCTTCCACGCCGGCCCCATCGTGCGCCAGAAAGACGACGGAGAGTACGAGATGGTCTCCATCGGCCCGACCACCAGCATGCGCATGGAGAAGTTCGAGAAGGCCTTCATCGAGCAGACTGGCGTCAAGCTGATCGTGGGCAAGGGCGGAATGGGCCCAGAGACGCAGCAGGGCTGCCTGGAGAACAAGGCGGTGCACGCCATCTTCCCCGGAGGCTGCGCGGTGTTGGCTGCAACGCAGGTGGAGAAGATCGAGGCGGCTGAGTGGACGGACCTGGGGATGCCAGAAACCCTTTGGGTGAACCGCGTGAAGGAGTTCGGCCCGCTGATCATCTCAATCGATACCAAGGGCAAGAACCTGATTGAGGAAAACAAGGCGGTGTTCAACGAGAAGAAGAAACCAATCCTCGAACGGATCAACCAGCAGGTGCGCTTTATCAAGTGACCTGACGCAGCGCGAACTTCGCCACGCAACAAGGTAGAAGTAGCACTGCGTCGACCGCAATGTATTCGACAGATCGCATACCCAGCGTTTGACAGTTGATTTACATTTTCGTCTGAGCGCACCGCGCTCCCGGCTTCACCTCCCTGAGCCGGTCCGCATTCAGCGGATTCAGAGCCCGGCCCCGTGTCGGGCTCTTTTTTAACTATCTGATCATTCGGTATACGACGAGGGTCTAACGTACTCCTAGCTGAAAGGCTCGCCATCAGTGCAGCAGCCGATTCCACTGCGATTCACCCAAATGAGAACGCCCGGCAAGCCGGGCGTTCTTTCATCTTGGAGCAGGACCGATTACAGCGCCGCGTCCTTGACCTTCTTGAAGAAGCGGGCCTTGACCTTTACCGAAGCCGGCTTGGCCGCGAACATGCGTTCGACCTTGGTGAAGGGGTCGATGCCTTTGCGGGCCTTCTTGGCCGGCACCTGCTGCGCGGTCACTTTGACCACGCCCGGCCACGAGAACTCGCCAGCGCCCTTCTTGTTGATCGAGGCCAGCAGCGTCGCTTCCAGCGCGCCCAGCACGGCCTTCACCACCTTGGGCTCCTGACCAGAGACCTGGGCCACGTGCGCTAGCAGCGTGGTCTTGTTGAAGGTGGTCTTGATGGGCTTGAGCGGGGCTGCAGCCGGGGCAGCAGGCTTTTTGGCCACGGGCTTGGCGGCCTTCTTGGGAGCTGCTTTTTTCGGTGCAGCTTTCACGGGGGAGGCCTTCTTGGCGGCCGTCGGTTTCTTTGCAGTTGCCATGGATTCACTCAGGTTGGTTGATCTCGGATCCGTACTCGCACATGTGCGGCACCGGCGGATTCTAGGGTGCGGGCCACCTTTGTCCTCTGGCACGGACCGCTGCGCACAATTTGGTCCATGGCGCAAGGTGATTTCTCCTGACAGGCGGCGACGCCCAGATCCGGTCCAGCATCCACTTCTCAATGAATCAAGCACTTGTCTGGGATTCTTGAAGCACCGTTTGTGGTGATGACCGGTTGGTAGCACATCAGACCATTCCCCCATGCTGGACAAGCCTGCTCGTACCTCATAAGAATGTGCCCATGATCACCAGCAACACCCACTCACCCGTTACCGAGTCCCGTGGGCCTACCGTGCTGATTCCCAAGGGCGTCGATACCATCGTCGAAGACAGCGCACCGCGCTACGCCTGCCACCGCTGTGGAGCAACCAGCTACCGGGCGCTGATGGCGCGTGGAACGGATGGCGCGATGCGTGCCAGCGGACGTCACGCCTGTACCGGCTGCCGTTTCGAGTTCGAACACGTGTCCGATTGGACCGGCGCGCGTATGGAGACGAGTTCGGCTGACGCGGCTGCTTGATCTCGCGCCTCGGCGGGAGAGGCGTTTGGCAAGGTGGCTTCACCCCTCCTACCTGGAGATGTACTGGTCTGCGCGGCCGGTGCGCGCACACACCGTCCCCTCCTGGTCACAGATCTGCTGCCCCCCGGATCGTGTGGTGACCAGAAACACCCTCGCCCCCTTCTCGATCACGAGGGGTTCAAACAGCGGGTAGTAGGCCTGGTGTGTGGCAATCACCCATCGGGGTGACGGTGCCCCGACGGGTAAAGGCTCCCGGTTGGCGTCCATACCCATCACGACACCGAGGTCCACGCGGCTGACCACCTGCTGGCCCCATTTGAGGTGTCCGATGAGCAGCAGTGGAATCACAAAGGGTGTCGCCAAGGTCACGACAGCCACCAGTTGAAACAGCACTTTCCGCCGGCGGCTGCTACGGCTTCCCGGTTTCGCCGCCTGCGTCATCGTGCGGCCCCCACTTCGGCGATGTGCTTGCCGATCCGGCTGGTGCGCACACACACCTTGAGCTGGTCATCACAGATGTGGCGCGCGCCACCCTCAGCCGTTGCCAGCACCAGCGATACCCCCTTGTCGAACGCCATCTTCCCGAGCAGCGGGAAGTAGGCCGTCGGGGTCTCTATCCCCTGGCCACTGATCCAGACTTCACCGGCTGGGGTGCCCAGGGTACTGAGATTGCCGAGAGGTTGAACCGATGCCACCCGGATATCGCGCACAAGGAGCCAAATCCCCAGCCCCATGGCAACACCCACGAATCCCAGGAGACCCCAGGTTCCCTTGTCCCGACCGCGTTTGTGCGGGTTCATGTCGGTTCTCCCTCAGGCGGTGTGGACTGTGGAATGCGCACGCAGCACCGCGGCACGGACGCGGGCCAGCTGGTGTTCGTCCACCGCCCCCTCGGCTTCAACCTCAGCCCCGGCTCCCTGAACCTGGAACACCGCCCCCAGCAGCGCCGCCACCTGGGGGTGACGGCCACGCAGCATGCGCAGGGCGTAGTACAGGGCGGCGTTGCGGGTGTCGAACATCCCGGCCTCGTCCTGCCCGGGGTGAGTACCCTGGCTGCGGTTCTTCTCGTACAGGTCCAGGTAGCGCCCGGCATCAAACAGGAGCGCGGCCACTCCGGCCACTGCCCTCTCCTCGCGGCGCAGCGGCGGGTAGTTCATGGCGCGCTCCATGGCCAACACCGCCAGATCGATGGCCAGCGCCGGCTTGCCTCCGGGTTTGTGCCCTGCAGAGATAAAACGCTCCCAGTAGGCGGCACTCAGGGTGGGTTCTGCAAACACCGTGGCAATGAAACTATCGAGCTTCACGTCCCCACTCGGGGGGATGTGGCGCAGCAAGGCATCGCGGTGCAGTTCGCCCTCGTAGTGCACCAACGCCGGCAAGTGGGCCAGCTTGACCCCGTGACGGCTGCCGGATTGGGCGGTGTGCATGCGGTTCAGGACCACGGGGAACGGGCGGGCACTGGGCGCCAGGTTCATGTGAATGTGTTTCATGGCTCGTCGCTGTGAATTCGGTTGTCGGTTCGGTATCGGTTCGATATCGGTTTCTGTGGCCCCTTGCGGGGAAGCGGTTCGGGCTGATCAGGCCCTGTGGTGCCGGCGGGTGTTCAAAGGTGTTCAAAACGACGTCGTGTAATCAAGCTCTCACACTTCGCTCGGAGTTCAAGCTCCCCACGCGAAGAAATCGCTCTTTTAGTGGTTGGGCTTCAGTGCGCCTGCAGCAGGCGCTGCACCAGCGGATCGACATCACTGGCCTGCAGGCCCTTCCTTCCGTCGACCAGGTACAGGTGGCGGTTGAACGGGCGGTACATCCAGGAACGGTCATCAAGAGCGAGCCACGGCAGGTGGGCCCGGTCGTTGGCGCGCAGCCAGGCCTGGCACTCGGCTTCGCGTTCGTATGGCAAAAGCGAGTCGGGGATATCCGTAAGGTGGATCACAAATGGCGTGACGCCCACCACCCGGGCGGCGATATCTGGCGAGAACGACCGCAGCATGTCCTGCAGCGGGTGGTTCAGACGCCAGGTGCTGGCGATCACGATCTCGCATTCGGGCACACGACGCACGGCCGCCTCCAGGTGAGAAATGCAACTGAAGTGCTCATTGGGGTGACAGAACTCGGGGTGCAGCACCCCATCGAAGTCCAGGAACAAGGTGGTCATGACAGATTGCCCCCCAGGTGCTCACCGGTGAGCTTGCCGGCGTAGAGGTCGATCAACAGCTGCGGGTGCGACCAGGCGAGCACGGAAGCCACCCGGGCCGCCCGCTCGCGGTGTTGGTCGTTCGTGGACCGGTACGCCCTGCGCTCATCCAGTGCGGCGCTCAGGAAGAAGGCCAAGGCCGGGCTCCAGACATACAGGACTTTGAGCGGCTCGTGCAGGAAGCGGCTTCTGAGATAACGGCCGTGGTCGTGGCTGAAGGTCGTGCGTGTGAAAGCTTTCAGGTCCACACCAGCGCGGCGCATGACGTTCAGGTTGTACAGAAGCCCGCAAGGGTGCAGGAACGCCAACACACGGGCCAGCGCTTGGTCCTCCCCACTGAGTTCAGAAGCCCGGCTGGCGCGCTCGGCGATCGAGAGGGCCCGGCGAAAGGGGCGGTCGTCGAGCTGGGCGCTGGCAATGGCTTCTGGTGTAGCCCCGAATGGGCCGGCGACACTGAGCAAGACGTCCTCGGTGGGGTGAAAGTACGCTGCCATGAAACGGTCGTTCTGGATCACCTCTCCCATGAAGACCAGCAGAGGGGTGCCAGCACCGGCACAGACCGCCTTTTGCAAACGGGCGCGGTAGCGGTCGTAGATGGCGGAGGGGAGCACCTCCGCATTGGCTTGGCGGATCTGCCTGGTGATCGTGAAATCCACGGCAGAAGGCGGCAGATAGGGCTCAGGGTTGGCGCTGGGGCGCGGGGTGGACTTGGGCATGGCAGTGGGGTGTGAGGTGTGAGGTGCTTGGGAAGGAGGGCGACGTGAAAACGCAAGGCACGGAGCAGACCGCTGTTCAGAGCTCCTCTAGGCGCAGGGCCAGGGAGCGGGCGTGGCTGCGGTTCAGGCCGGTGTGGCCGTCGACCACGAAGAGCTGAGGGCAGTCCGCGCGGAACAGCCCGGGCATGTCGTCCAGAGCGAGCCAGGGTTCACCCAAGGTGCCGTTCGAGGACAACCACGCCAGGCACTCGGCCTCACGCTCGTGGCGCTCCAGCTCCGGTGGGACAGAACTCAGCTTGCGGAACTCCGGGTTGACGCCCACGATGCGTTCGGCGATGTCGGCCGAGAAACGCCGGCGCATGGCCTCGAGCCGCACGTACTCACGCCAGGAGCTGGAGATCACGATCTGCCAGTCGGGGAACAGGCGCATCACACGCTCGAAGTGAACGACGCGCACGAACAGGCGGTCGCTGCGTGCGTTGTAGGCGTGCAGCACGCCGTCGAAGTCGAGGAAAAGGGTTTTCATGAGTCTGGGAATCCGGTTCGGTTGAGTTCGGGCAAAGCTCCGCCCTGCCCTGCGCGCCAGGTTTTGCGGCGCAGGGGATCAGGGACTGGCTTCGATGAAGTGGGGAGGCTTAGCTCAGGTCAGCGGCACGCCCGCAGGCATGGCACCGATGCGCGTCAAGCCCCAGCGCAGCGGCGGCGGTTTGGACTGGGCGTTTTTGCCCCAGGTGAAGGCGTGGGGGTTGGTGCTCTCGCGTTTCACGGGCACGGTGGTCGCACGCTGGGCTGCAGCCTTGTTGCCCGCCGCCGCACGGCCGCGGGGTTTGGGAACCGGCAGAGGCGCCACGTCCTGCACCGGGACATAGACCTCGCGACCGTGGGCGCGGTTAGGTGCGCCCTGCTCCGCCGGCAGCTCGGCCTTGATGAGCGGGCCGTTGGACAGGCGGCTGGCGAGCAAGCGCTCCATGGCCGAGCCGTCCTGGCGCGTGAGATTCGGCACATACCGGCTGTAGACCCGGAACAGCATCTCCGTGCTGGTGTGGCCCAGCTGGCGGGCGATCCACTCGGGTGCCTCGCCGGACGCCAGCCACAGGGTCGCGGCCGTGTGGCGCATCTGGTACGGGCGGCGCTCTTCCAGATCCAGGTAGCGCAGCAGCGGGTACCAGATGCGGTCCGAAAAATTCTTGTTGTCCAGGGGCGTGCCCAGCATGTTGCAGAACACGTACTCGGAGAGCTTGCCGGTCACCTCGTATTGCGCCTGCAGCGCATCGAACACCGGCTGGCTCATCTGGATGTCGCGCTGGCTGCCATCGGTCTTTGTGTATTCGTCCTCACCCAACACGAAGGTCTCGCGCACCAGGATCAGGCGGCGTTCGAATTCGACGTATTTCCACTTCAGGCCGTGGACCTCTCCCGTGCGCATCCCCGTGAAGAAGCGCGTCACGAAGTAATTCTTGTAGTCCGGGCGCACGGTCGCGAGGATGCGCTGCACGTCGCTCAGGCTGAACGGGTTGACGTCGGTTTTCCTGACCTTCAGGCGCTTCACGTTCATGGTCGGTGACGTAAACTCAAATCGGTCGGCGGCTTCGTCCAATATCTGACTGAGCGTGCCAATGATTTCGTTGATGCGTTTGGGTGACAGCCCTGGCTTGTCTCCGCGACCTGGTTCTTTGGCGAGAGCAGCGCGGAAAACAAGCACATCGGACTTGGTGATACTGCCGACCACCTTCTTCCCGAAGTGCGGGATCAGGCGGCTGTTCAGTGTGGACATCAGCGAGCGGATGTGACTGCGCCTCCACTGGATGCTGTGTTCGTCGACCCACTGGGTGGCGAAGTCCTCGAACAGAGGGCCGACGTTTGCCGACTCGCCCTGCGCTCCACCATCAGCGCTCACACCCTGCACCGGCGCCATGGACGCACCGTTCGGTACTGCCGATGCCACATAGTCAGTCGCCTGCTTCGCTAGGCGCTTTAAGGCCTTGCTGTTGGGGAAGTACTGCTCGTAGACAAAGGTGCCGGCGTTGATGGCGGCCTCGATCTGGGCAAGGACTTTCTCCATCTTTTTACGGTTGACCTGCGTGTCGGGCAACGTGGTCTGCTCTCGAAATCTGGTGCCTTGAAACCGGAAGTCAAAGAACAGCAGCCCGTTATCGCCTCGCGCACGAACACTAGACATGAACGGCTCCCCCGCTAGCCATTGGGATTGCATTCATTCCTACCGGCTGGGCTCGCGAAGCCATGAACATATCGCGCTCGATGGCAGCCCAGATGAAGAGAATCTTCCGCCCCCCCGAATGGGCGAAAGAAATGCTCTCCCTCGATCAGCACCGTGTTCATCAGCCGCTCACGGATGGTGCGGACGTCGTACTTGATACGCGCAGACAGCTCGTCAGTAGTTAACAGCTCAGTGGTCATTTAATCTCCTTTCGCTACCGTTCATATCGGTAGACAACTATATGATACGCAAAAACGGGAGACTTTCAAGTTGTCTACCGAAAAAAGTTTCTACCGAATAAAATCTGGCTACAGACCATGGAACGCAGCCAGCTCAACCTCCGCATCTCCGACGAACTGGGGAAACTCATCGATGCCAAACGCATCGAGCTGTCCACTAGCCTGGGAACCATTCCCTCTCGATCCGACGTTCTGCGCTTCGCCCTTGAGCAGTACCTGAATAGGGATCTCTCGTCGACCGAAGCGGATCGTCGAAAAGGGAAGAAAGAGCGGTAGTACCAACCGCCAATTTGGTGTGACTGCGACAGTCAGCGATCCACAACAACCGCATGTGGGATTTGCAGCCGAAGTCTTCATCGGTATGCCATAGGATGACGCCATGAAGACCTCACTGACCAATGTCCTGAAAGCCGAGATCGCCCGTGTCGCCCGCAAGGAGCTGAAAGACGAACTGCTGTCCCTGCGCAAGGCCACCACTGCCCATCGCTCGGAGATCGCCGCACTCAAGCGCGAGATCAAGACCCTGCGCTCCCAGCTCAAGGCCAACGCGAAATTCGTGAAGGCGGTGGCACCAGCGAAGCCCGCCGAAACCGACAAGCCGGGGCGCAAGGTGCGCTTCTCGGCCAAGGGGTTTGCCGCACAGCGTGCCAAGCTAGGGATCTCGCAGGCGCAAATGGCGCAACTGGTGGGTGCCTCCACTCTTTCGGTCTACAAATGGGAGTCAGGCAAGGTGCTGCCCCGTTCCGCGCAGCTCGAGCGCATCGCAGCCATCCGCAAACTGGGCAAGCGAGAAGCGGCCGCGCAACTGGCACAAGGTTAAAAGCCGCCCACGCAGGTGCTTACCAAAGCAGCAATTTGCCGCCAATGCCCAGGACATGCGGGTTGGCAGTGAAGGCTCGGGAGTTATCCACAAACTCGTACCCGTCGGGCGGGGACACTCGAGAACCAGTCGGTGCGCGTACATTACATCAATCGGTTGGTCCTCACCTAGATCGGCTACGTGGGGCACTTCGGCCCAGTGGCCTACTGACCAATAGCCTTCTGAGTGCGTTTGAGGGTCGCAAGGGCGTCGGCTAGGGGGGGAACCGCAACAAGCGCGAAGAAGGCCACGCGCCGGCGGCTCGGTTCAAGCCGAGCAGCAAAAGATCGTTGTGTCCCGGTAAGTAGGTACGCCGCAAGCGCCGTCACTTTCTCAGCGCTCGCCCCTTAGTTGGATATATCAGCACTACAAGTGGGTTACCAGCTCATCCGCCGTGCGTATAACTTAAAGTTTTCAACGAAGAGTTGAAGAAAACGACGGCTTCCTTTGGCAAATCCTGTCTTCAATAACTCAGCGACCCGAGCCTCATCCTCAAGCTCGTGCAGCAGAGCTCGTGCCCCGGCGCTGTGCCATCCGGATCGGCCAATGGGCATCCAAGCAAGCACATCATTGCGTACCGCTGATCCCTCGAAGGCTTTCTCCAGCTGCGCCTCGTCGTTCTCATGAAATGCGGCCAGCGATCCCATCAGTTCGAATCGATCGAATAGCAGTTCGAAATTTGAATCGACGCCTGTAAAGCTCATGCGCCAATGTGTCATCACTTCTAGAAGATGATCGCTCAGGGGCGTCTTGCGACGATCCATCCCTTCGAGCTGTTGCCATAATTGTTGTTCGCCGCCTGCCCACGTCCAGAGAAACAGCGTCGAGACAATCCGCTGCGGTTCGCGATGTTCCGTAGCCAGCGCAGCCGAGAACAGCTTGAGCAGCGTGTCCCAGCGCGCACCCTTGGTCAGCCCGATCCCATACGCCGTGAAGATCAAAACAGCGGGATAGGCACGGAGATTCAGCCAGGCAGTCAGGCCGTTGCCGATCTTGCCCGCGTGGTGATACAGGCTGCGAAGTACGTCCAACACCACATCAAAGTCATTGCCGTCGCCCCACCGCCCGAGAACGCCCACCATGCGAGCCAGTGGCTCGGTCATGGACTCATACAGCCGGACTCTTGCGCGGAAGCTCTCTTGACTCCACTGACCCTGTGCGGAAAACGTGTCGCCGTCCAATTGGTCAAGTAGCCGATGAGTCTCCTGGGCGAAAAGCTCATCCAACTGAATGCGATGCTCTGGCTTGGCCAAATAGCGTTTGGCACTGCTGACCATCAACTCTACGCTCAGAGGGTTCTGACGCTGGCTCTGTTCAAGCGTTTCGACTCGTTGCTGAAGAGTTTGGAAGAACTCATCAGCACCATTGATTGGAATCGTCCTTGCAGCCTTGTGTGTCGCCAACTCTTGCGCACCCGATCCCAGCGTTCCGCGCGCCGCCCAATAGACCGGATAGCGCCTGTTGGGCGCGCGAAGAAAGGCTGCACGTAGTGCATGATCCCACTCGCCCGACCAGCCGCAGATGATCAGCCCATGCTCATCGAAGATGCGATCCAACATCTGGTTGTAGGCTTCAGGATAGGCACTCAATTCTTGGTCAGTGTTAAGGATGCGGGCGTCCTTGTAGTCGCCGTGCAGTTTGAGCACATAACAACGGCTGTGCGTCAAGGGTTCAGCGCCCGCGAGCGCATCCGCTGAAGCAACGACCGTTGGCTCAACCCCCTGTTCCCGCAGGGCGTTCTCCATGAGCCGATCGAAATTGGTGGTGACGATGACCCGCACGTACCCGGCGCGAACCAAATGTGCAATGGCGTGGTGTGCTTTGGTTGGAATCTTCCGACCTTCCTCGCGATCCCGCTCATCCGGTTCGATGTAGCGATGCAGGATAGCCCTGCGCTCATCCGGTGAGCTGGCGATTTCCTCCAGCAGCACGGAATAGTTCGGGTCCTGGCCTGTCTTTTCCCGATACCACTTCGCCCAGTCAGATTGCTCTGGGACGCCTTGAGCTGCGGCTACGCGTCGCACGAGATCCAGAGTGATATCCCAGCCTGTGGGAATCTCGGCGGAGCGAGACAGGCCTGAACCCAGCAGAACAGCGAAGACACCTTTGTTTTCGTAAACGGAAAACGCAAGTTGAGTAATTGGATCGTTCTGGAGTAGTGTCATAAGACTTGATCAAGACGAAACGGTTTTAGACTGGCTCGTTACTTTGGCATCGCGACCAATCATGCCCAGCGGCGAACCACCAGAGTTGAAACCCGTCGTGTGGTGCTTGACGATAGGCTCATTTCCGCAACCGCACCTTCAAGTTGGGAGCGGCGACCTTGATTCTCGGCACCATTAAGCATTGGTCACACCATGATCCCCCGGCCCCTGTATGACCCGAGTAAGGCATTTTCGGTCGCCTTGACCAGCTCCTTTAGAAAATGGATCGCTTTCTGTAAAGAGTCCCTGGTTACCGGGTCTGGCGATGGCGTCCCCTTGATCGCTGTCCGAGACCGATGCACCACGTCACCGCGCAGCTTCAAATAGCCATCCAGGCGCTGGCGTGCCGCCGCTGAATCCACATGATTCCATTTCCAGTGTGGCAGCAAATCGACGCCCGCGTAATCTCGGAACAGCTGCAACGTCTTGTCCGATGTGGGGTTGTGCAGGCGCTTGATTTCGTCGTTGAGCTTCGTGCTCATGAAGTTGCCTATCGCCGAGTCAGTCAACGCAGCTATGCGTACCGCAAAGGCCTCTTGCACGCGGTCTTCGACGTAGGTTTCCCAGGCTGTCATTGCCATGATGATTCCCGCCCGTTTGAGTACCTCGATGCTAGGTGGAGGTGGCTTGGTGTTCAGCGTGTCAAAGTGCGCCATGAGGTTCTCGGCGTCCTTGATGGCATCTGAGAATGTCTGAGCTGCCAGGGAAATCGTCACGGTGATGAGCTCCTCATGAATACCTGCGTCGGGGTTGTTGCCGACTACTTGATGTTTTGGGCTGGCTGCGTTTGAAGCTGCACCTGGGATACGTGCTGCACCCGTGGAAGTGGCCGTAGGGACCTTTTCGAGGTACGAGGAACCCCTTGCCGCACTCGGGACACAGCTCCTCCTGGCGGTCGTCACCATTGAGGTTGAAGGTTGCAAGGCTATGGTCTTTCACCAACTCCAGCACGAACGTGGACTCCTGTTTGGCCAGCGTGATCAGTCGCACGGATCGTTTGGCTCGGGTGAGAGCCACGTAGAACAGCCGGCGCTCCTCCGAGAACGTGAACCCGTCGCTGCCTGGCATGGCTAGAGCCATCACCGGGTCATCCTCAATGCGTGAAGGGAACCCCATGGTTTCCGATGTCATGCGAGGCAGGATGACGTGATCGCATTCCAGACCTTTGCTGGAGTGTGCCGTGATGAACTCGATATCGAGGTTGGGGTGTGAGAAGCCGCGCGCCAGGTAGTCGCGGTCCTTCCGATAGCGCCCCATGACGTACACCTTGTGGCGTTCGCCGCTGGCTGCAGCCTCACTTCCGATATCAAGAAGCTGGGCATTCACCGCTGAGGCGAGCTGTCGATCGTCATCCACCTTCACGATCCGGACGGGATCAACTACCTGTGGCTTGCTGGAGCGAACCACTTTCTTCAGCTGTGCCGCGTTCTTCTGGATGAACCGGCTGCTGATATTGCACAGCGACTGGGGGCATCGGAAAGTGGTTTCCAGCTTGAGTGTCTTGGAGCGACCAAAAATCTCCGTGAACTTTGTCATGACCGCCAGATCGGCCCCAGCAAACCGGTTGATGCTCTGCCAGTCATCGCCCACCGCGAACAGGCATGCGCCCTGCCTGGCCATCAGCGCCTTCACCAGCCGAGCCCGTGCAAAGCTGGCGTCCTGGAATTCGTCGACCATCACCAGTTCATAGGGACTGACCCAATTCCCTTGCTCGATGTGGTCTGCCGCCAGGTTGAGCATGTCCTCGAAATCGATGAGATTGCCGTCGCGCAACTTCTTGTCCCAGGCCTCGTACAGCGGCTCGAACAGATCCAGGAACATCTGGTGCCGGAACCGGAACTGGCCTGCACCACCGTTGGCCAGCCGCTCACGCAGGGCAGACATGGTCAAACGGTTGTTCTTGACATGGGTCTGGAATGTCCGGATGGTCTGAGCCAACCTGCCACTGGAAATCGGTGTGCGGCCCGGTGTGGCTCTGTCCGGGTTGGGGTCCAAAACGATCCCGAGTTCCGTCAGATGCCGCGACAGCTTCTCGAAAGCCTGACCGGACCAGAGCTCAGCAACCGTGATCTCGAGCAGGCGAGTACCGTAGCGCGTATGCACCGATCGCTTCCAGGCAATGCCTTCCTTGTAGCCGGCGAAGTCCGTGGGAGGCTCGCCCTTGTCATTCAGAGCCCACAGCTCCAGATAGGCTTTGGCATCGGGGAAGTAGAAGTCGGGGGAGTACTGCCGATGGGTCGCATCCGCCGTATCGTGCTCGTAGGGCCTCTCATACTCGTAGCTGACCCCGTTGTAGAACAGCCAGTTGGCGATGATCTGCTCGCTGCGGCTCCTGACGACTTCGTTGTTGAGTGTCCAGAATCCCTGGACATTGGTCTCCTTGCTCCAGGACTCCGGAGATTCGGCTTCCTTGCCGAATTCAGGCAGGTCTTGTCCAAGCACGATTCGGAACAGATCCCACCTGAGGCGGAAGGACAGGTTGCTGTCTTTCAGCTCATCTACCAGGCTTTGGATCATCACCAGGTCCTGGCCTCGGTCGAGCCAAGGGGCGACTGCGGGCTTTTTGCCGGTGGCATGGCCGATCACTTCCAGCCCGAAGGCGTGGAAGGTCTTGGCTGCGACTCGGTCTGCCGGCAGCCCATGCGGAAGCAATCGATCCTGCAGACGCTGGCGGAGCTCCGCAGCCGCATCGCTATTGAATGCCAACATCAGGATGCGCTCAGGTTCGAAGAAGCCCTGTTTCAGCGCAAAGCCGGCCTTGGCCACCATGGTCGACGTCTTCCCAGATCCTGCCGAGGCAACCAGCAGCAACCTGTCCTCAAAGCAGGTGACGGCCTGGACCTGCTCGGGTGTCAGGGGGGATTTTTCAACCTGGGCCAGGAACGTTTGATGATCGCGATGCAGCTTGGCCTGGTAGCGATCGTTGATTTCCAGACACCAGCGGCGAATATCTTTGTTGAGGAGCTCAACGGCTTTGCGGACATCTTCCGTCTGGCCCTGAATGTGAGCCTTGATGTCTGGGTCGCGGATCCACTCGTCGAACCCAGAGGGCCTGGTCTGCGCCATTTGGTCTATGAAGTTGGCACCGAGCCAACCTCTGGCTCGCAGACGTGTTTTTACTGCCGCCTCGGTCCTCTGCCCCCAGTCGAGCAATGGCTGGATCGCTGCCGGAAAAGACTCAACTAGAGCCTCCACCCGTTGTCGGTGGCGCAGCTTGGCGATGCCTTCTGCAATGGCGGTAGAGAGCTCCTTGCCACGCGCGTTGGGCAGGCCATCCAAACGACTGGTGATAGCGGGCTGCACGGGGATGTACAGCCGAGCCCAGAACATGCCTGGAGTGACTCGAGCTGTCTCCAGGTCAAGCAAACTGCCCCGAATCGACGCTTCATCGTGAGTGAGTTCGAATAGGCCCTCGTTGATTGACAGCACCCAGCGCGCCGCACCGGTCGCGACCCGACCGAGTGGACTGGGCGTCCATCGAATGCTCATCGATGAACCCGTCCAAAACCCACTCTGGGAAAGCAGACGTCTATTTTGATAAGGCGACAAAGAAGGTCTATCCGATACACCGTAAGCGATCAATGGCCACAACAAGGGCAATCATATTTAACAATTGTTTTCAATGGTGATTGATGCTGATGAAGCCACTTGCGAACGACATGACATAAGCGATAAAGTAAGCTACGGCTTAGTTTTTAGCTTACAATGATGAGATGAATCAAGATGAAATCGCATCTCTACGCAAGTCACTCAAGTTGACCCAACAGGAGTTCGGCCAGTTGTTTGACGCGCACGCAATGACTGTGAGCAAGTGGGAGCGTGGTGTATTGCTGCCCAGCGCGTATCAGCAGGCGCTGTTGCAGCGATTCAAAAAGACTGCTGACGAAAAAGAGGACAAGGCTAAGCAGGAGCTGAAGAACCTGCTTGTCGGTGCGGGTGTCGTCGCGGCCTTGGTGTGGCTCTTTAACGCAGGAAAGTAAAACCAAATGACATTCAACAACCCTGGGGTGATCTGTGAAGTAACGAGACCTAAGCTTTCAGGTCTCGGAGAGCATGCTGGTGTTTTGCTACCAGATGGGCAAGTTGTCCACCATGGTCAAAGAGGCCCACGAGTGGACACGTTCGATGAATTTGCTCAAGGCCGAAGCGTCCGCGTGGTGCGAAGGACCGATCCCCGCAAACAGTGGGAAATCATGGGCCGCATCAATTCGATGCTGCAACGCCAACCGATCTACCGGCTCCTGGACAACAACTGCGAGCACTTCGTCAGCGAGGCATTGGGCGAGAAGCGGGAGAGTCGACAAATCAATGGGCTTGCAATTGTCGGCCTGATTTTCGCTAGCATTGCTGCATTCGGTTGACGAAAGATAGGGCACTTTTTGACCGCCGCTGACAGTCTTCATTGGCGGAGGAGCCTGCTCCGCAGCTGGAGCGGCCTTTCGCACAGGTCTGCCGACGCAGACGGCGGCTCCAGACCGGACATCCAAGTACCGTGATCGGCAGCTGCGAAGCTGCCAGTGGCTGCAAAGCCGCAGACACGTCAGTCTCAGCGACCTGGTCATCAGGGTAGTAGCATCGGAGCTTAGTCAGCTATCGGTCAAGACGCTTGACTGCAGCTGACTATTGATCGCACGGTGCATTTTCTCAACTTGCACACCCTTGTTCGGCATCGGTACACCACCCGTTGCGCAGTTACCTTTCCTACAAACTCAGGCAGGAATCTCCGCGACCTTCGGGCCGTTCGCACCAATTGCGGAAAAACTGTAGAACTTCGCTGCATCGCCAAGATGGCGAAACTTCTGGCGAGCCAGTTGCAGCAGCTTCTCGTCGCAAGTGGAAATCACAAACTGCTTACTGCCCTCCGGTGAGTTCTGCAGGCCAGAGATTAGGTCGAGAAGCGCATACGTATTGAGGTCGTCGAAGTGAGTCACCGGGTCGTCCATCATGACGGAGGAGAACCCCGACCAGGTCTGTGAACTGCACGCTGTCAAGAACAGTCCGAGCACCAAGGTCTGGACTTGCGACTGGCTGAAATAATCCGTCGGCCGCAGGCTCTCGTCGTTTCTCTTCACCTGCACCGCAATGGACGTCCCCTTGCTTGCGACTTCGATGTCGCCGAAGCCGTACACCGGCCGCAGTCTGCGCTGGATGACCGCCGTTCGCGGACCATACTCCTGAGTGAAATGTTGTGTGGCGGCCGCCTGCTGGGTGCCAAGAAGCTTATTGATGCCCTCGAAGTACTTCACCCATGGTGCTACCTTCGCAATCGTCGCTTCGTTCTCGCCAGCTACGCGCTTGTGTTCGAGCAGCCGGTTGTTGATACTGGCAAACGCAGCAGAGGTAGCCGCGGCATCGAGCGCAATTTCCAATTCGGCGACACGGGTCGCAAACGCTTCTGCTGAACCCTGCCGCGCAACGGTCGCTGCAATCGCAGCCAGAATTTCGTCCGTGGTTGCCTCGGCCGAAAATCCGGCGGCGGTCAGCATCGAAGCCGACGCCTGAATCTTGCCCTCCAACGCGCTGAGGTGACGCGCAGCACTTTGATGTGCAGCTCTGGCTTTCAGCAGCCGCGCATTTGACGCTGCGAGTTCCGCGCGACGACCGTCGACGGCGTTGCTTGCCTCCTGGACGGCCGTTGTGGCATCGGCCTGGCGACGAACTGCTTCCGTGAGCGCCTGCTCGAGCAGTGGAAGGTCCGCGGCGATGTCGAAGGCTCCGCGGCGCGGGTCGCTGACTAGTGCATCCAGATTCTGCTGGCTCGCGGCCAAGTGCCCGGAAAGAGCGTCAACCAATGCACCAGCCGAACGCTCCGCGTCCGCGCGTGCCTGTACCGTGTTCTCCGCGTCCTTCTTCGCCTTTCTGGCGACCTCTAGCTGGGCACTCGCCTGATCTTGGCCACCCTTCGCTTGGGCGAGCATCCCGTCGAGCTGAAGCAACAGGTCATCCGCAAACTGCAGCCCAACCGTCGCAAGTGCCGCATCGAAGGCCTCCCGCTCGCGCAGGAGCACCCTGCGCACGTCTGCCACTTGCGCCTTCTCGCGGTCAACCTGCTGCAGTTGCTCCTCAACTCGCCGTTGCGACTCCTTGAGTCCATCCAGCTTTCTCGATTCTTGCGTCCATTGCTCTGAAATTTGAAGAAGCGCTTCGTTCTGGCCGAGGCGCCGGTCGATGGCATCCAAGAGACCTTCCAGCGTACCGTGGTCATGCCCGCACAACAGACAAGTTCCGTCGGACACGTGCGACCGAAGCGCAGCTACCTGCTCCTGGATTTCTGAAGCGTTCTTACGTGCGGAGGTAAGTTCGCGCCTCACTCTCTCAGCGATGAGGTTCTGGTCAGCGATGGCTTGACGCTCCCTGCTAAGCGTCTCGTTTAGTTCAAGGGCGACCAGGGCTAGGCGCTCTTCGGTCCCTTGGGCTTCTATCGTCATCGCCGGAAGCGACTGGCCGCGCTCGACTTGATCCCGCACTGCCTCGACCTTGGCAACACGTTCAGAAGCCGCGCGATGCTGGGCTTCGGCCTGACTCAATGAGTTGCTCGCCGCAGCTACGACGGCTGCTGCGTCAGACTGAAGAGTGCGATGCGTCTGGCGCGCAAGCGCCGCTTCATCCAACTTCGCCTTCAGCCCAGCTAACTCGCCGGAGAGGCGCGCAAACTGAGGACGGACTTCGATTGTCCAAGCAGCGGCGTCACGGGTCGCCCTTTCGTCGGTCTCAGTGGCCCGCAAGCGCGCAAGGCTGCCCTCTGCTTCCTGCAGCTGAACCTCATGCTCTCTGAAGGCGGTATCTGCCGCCATCAAAGCTGCGGCGTAGTTTGAAAGCGGCGCTGACTGCGTTTTCAGCTCATCTTGTGCGCTTCGCAGTTCGGTCAAGGACTCTAGGCACTTTTCCAATGTGGGCTTGCTGGACGCAGCCTCGCCGCGCTTGCCTTCGAGGAACGCGCGCAGGCTTCGCATGTCCCGTACCGCCCCCATCTCGGCCAGGCTGAACCCAGCATTCTCGATGTCCTGCTCGAGCGATCGCACGCGAGCGTCAAGGGTCTCGGAAGAACCACCCGCACTCTGAAGACCCTGGAGCCTGTCCAGCTCCGCCTGGTCGGCGGCGGCTTTGTTACGCGCCTGCAGAAGCCGCGCTTCGGCGTCCTCCACGTGTTTCTTCGCAAGGTCCAGAACTTCCTTGGACTTGTTCAGGCCTACAACGTAGTCATCGAACGCAAGCATTCGCGACACGAGGTCTCCTGGTAGCTGGCAGGACTCGGCGATCTCTTCAGTCAACGCTTGTCGGTCTTGGCTGAATAGATGCGTGGCGCGGAATAGCGCGACTAGGTTCTCGACACGGTCACTGGCCGAAAGCTCACCACCCGTCAGCAAGGCGAGGATGTCTTTTCGCTCCTTGGGTTGACCGTCAAGCATCGCCTTGTTGGGCTCAGCAAGGTCTCGAACAATCGTGTGCGATTTTCCGTCGCGCTCAAACGTCAGCGAAACGGTAGTCGGTTCGTCGCCACAGTCCAGGTGTTTCGCGGCCTTTGTGAACGCGGGCGCGCCTTTCGGGAAACGATGCACGCCGCCCGTCACCACGAAGTCGACTGCATCAAAAAATGAGGTCTTGCCGAATCCATTGGGTCCGTAGAGGACTGTGACCGCAGAGCCAAGAGGAAACTCTTTCGGGGCTCGGTAGGCGCGGAAGTTCTGGATTGAAATTGACCGAAGAATGGACTGGCTCCGCGGCTCTTCCGGGACTGTATGCACGGCGTCGACCGAACCGGTGGTCAAGCCGGACGGTTGTCCATACTTCTCCTCCAGGCAAGCCTGAAGAAGAGTCTGCGCCCCCGTGCCAGGCACAACCAGACGGCCGGCCAACTCTGCTTTCACATTCCGACTGCGCAGCAGCGCCTGCGCTGAGGGTGGGCGGATGGACGCGCCCTTGATGCGCTCCAACGGAAGGAACGGCAGACGAGTCAAGCTGCCGGCGATGTCTGCATGCAGCTGGACGACGAACTTGCGGCAGAAGTAGACGTCGACCTCGACCTTTGAGCAGAACTCCTCCGTCGCCGAGAGCCCGCTTGGCAGGCAATAGATGAAGGACACGTCCTTCGTAGCCCATGACGCGCCTTGAGCCATGAAATGCTTCTTGAAGGCAGCGTACAGCGTCGCGTAGTCAGCCTCACTGCCAAACGCAAATGCTTCTAGCGCGTGACCACGCTGCATCAAGACCAACGGAGGGCAGTTTTCGACAAGCTGCACCTCGCTCAGGACCACATTGCTCATCGCATCGTCGAGTGCCGCTTTCAAGGCAGCCGGCAAGGCAATTAGCTCAGCCGATAACGTCATGGAGTGCCTCTTCTAACTCTGCACGCTCGGCGGCGCCAAGATATGCGTCAATGAAGGTGCGATAACCCACCTGAATAACGGCGCTACCGGGGTCGGTGAACTTGTAGTCCTCGGACAGCGGTTTTCCCGCATCAAGGAAGCTCCCAAGCCTCGTGTACCACGCCAGGTTATCGGCGTCTCTAGAGACCACGACCAGCGTGCCCCGACGCTGTGCTGCCCGCTCCTTCACGTGGTCTGCACACGCCTCATGCGTCTCTCCACGTACCGCTATCGCCTCGAAGGTGCGGTCACCCTTGGTAACGGTAGCTTGCGAGCCATGCCCGTGAAATTGGCAGGGGTACTGTGCGGTCCCAAAGATTGCGAACGTGTGAAGCATATGCTCGACAGCCGTCGACTCTTTGTCGGTCCAGGTGTCCGGGCTAGAAGGCTGCATGCCTGCAGCCGACGCCATGACCAAGTCCGTGAGTTCGGGCGCAGGCATCAGTCGAAGCGATGAGACGACCTGGCGGTGAGCCGTCTCACAGATGTTGGCCAGGCTGGCGTTTGCGTACCGGACGGCCAGGGACTTGCCGGGCTCGTCCAGGTCATCGTTCATCCACTTGACGACGGCTTGCACAGCTGCGGCAGGCGCCCTGGGGTCTACCGGCGGGCCGAAGGGGTGGACAGTCGCCTCTCGAACGGCGATGTCCTTTCCCGCGTTGCCCGTCACAAGCGAGCGCGGATTGACGACGAGGAAGGAGTGCACGCAAGCGCCGCGCTCGCGGAAGACCGCATCGCGGAAGTTGTCTAGCGTGTAGCCCCCTCGATAGTTCCCACCGCCGTTGTTGTAGGTGGGCATGCAGGTCGGCTTCGAGAATTTCGACGTGTTGATTACGGCAGAGCACCCGTACTCCAATGCCCTGCCAGGCGCTTTCGCTCCCGCGACATTCGCCATCACGAGGCACGTATCGTCACGGGGAACATTGTGGAAGGTCGTCCCATCGTAAAAGTTTGGGACCTCCCCCATAAAGGAACCGTGGGACGGCTGAGGATTGCACTGAGCCACGAACAACCACGTGAGGGGATAGGTCGCTTGAATTGCTGCGGCGGCGTCGTTGATACCCTGGAGTAGCCATGCCCAAACACGCTGGGCCTCGGTCGTGCCAATCCAGTCAAAGCAAAGAAGGGTCGCGAAGCGGAACGGCAGGTGCGTACCCGCAAAGTTACCCTTGAAGACATAGATTGAGCGCCCTCGGAACATCGCCTGGTCGTCGCGGTTGAGCTCAACCCAGGCTGGAACCAACTTCGGTTGGACCCAGCAGTGAACCTGACCGTCTCCGGCTTTCACCCAGGTCATGCTGCTGTTGACCCACTGACCAACGGGAACGGAGTCAGACCCATTTACCTCTGCATCGTGGCTCGTGTTGGGCTGTGCCAGCAATGCTGCGTACTGGTCCTTCGTCAGACCTTCGACTCCGCCAATGACGATGGTCCCCACCGGCCAGTCGTCCTGCTGCATCGCCTCCCGGATGCGCGCAACGCCCTCGATACCCGGTATCGACAGTTCAGGAAAAACGGTGAAATGCGTCTTGTCGGCGCGATGTGCCCTGCTGCGAGCGACAGCGAGCGTCGTGTTCACACACTCGAGCGCACGTGCGCGTTGTGCTGGTAGCCACGTGAAAGGTTCGTATGCAGTGAATTCGACGTAGGGCTGTGCGAGGACCATGCCGACGCCGTGGAGGGGCAGTTGTACCCCGAGTTGCCCAAGATCGACTTCACGGATTCGAACCATCCATCATTCCTTTCCAATATTTTGATAATTCTGCCACATTCAGTAACAAGTGTTGGCGAACACTACGCACCCGAAGTGCCATTGAACGCCAGGATTTTCAGATCGAGCCCAAGGGATGCATTGCGGCATCGAACGCTGCATTGGCTAAGCAGCCAGCGAAGATATTCAATACCTACCGTTCGCGGAGGTCTGCCCTTGGCCGGGACACTGACCGCTGCGTCGAATACCCGCTTCCAGCCTGAAGCCGCCATCTCGCAGGCGGAATTACCTGGGGTCCCTCCGAACTTCCGTTGGCTGGATTCTGTCGTTCGTTGTTGATGCCGCGAGCGGCGGCTTTGACCGGCACCGGTCATTGATCGCGACGGCGCCGGCCGGTCGTTATGCGCGCATCACCAGTCAGTCAGGTGTAGATGACAGGTTAGCGGTGTGTGGGCGGCGGCTCTCAGCGGAGCCGACTGGCTCAGTTCGATCCATTGCGGTCGCCCGCTGCTAGGAAGAGCGACTGTCGGTCAGGCTCCATACCGTCGACGTGCCGCAACTGCTTCTATCCTGCCGACCGCTGGTAGTTCTCAGGGATTCCGGCTGGCCGCTGGCGTTTAGGGCGCTGGCGTGAACGACCGTCGATTGATAGGTAATCGAAGTAATCGGGCTGGGGTCGCAAATCGTCTGAAAATCGCTCCAGGAAGTTCATTGAAAATCAATCAATTGGAACGAGCGACTTGAGGGGATAAGACGTGGGCAACAAGAAAGCCAAAGCGCCGAGCATGAAGAAGGCCGGCTCCGGCAGTCATTCGATGACCGGCTATGAGTATCAGATCGACGTCTCTGTCTGGCTGGCGCTCGACCTGGTGCTGTCAAGCGAGTTCGCAAATGAAGTGGTCCTCGAGCCGGCAACTGAGGAGGACATCGAAGCAGACCTTGCGGAAACAGAGCCTGGACGCGTGGTAACGACCGCGAAGATCGAGCAGTACCGCTTGATTGTTCAGGCAAAGCTCCGCAGCGGAGACGCTTGGTCTGTTGCTGGGGTGAAAGGGCTGCTCGAGCACGGAACAAACCGTCTTTCCGCGGCGAGCCGGTTGGCGGATCCGCGGAATCGATACCTCCTGGTGACATCCGCCGGTGTGAATGGAGGGGCCCGTGGCCTGCAGGTTCGTAGCGCAGGGCTATGGCCGAAGGCCGCCGATATGGCTACCTCCATCAAGGCAGCGATGCCTGCTGGTTCAGCGGGACGGGTGGCGATCGTCGGAAGCCAGGACTTCGAGCGCCTCGGGCGGGACATTAAGGTCTTGCTCACGGAGAAACTGCGCGTACCAAACGCTAGGTTGGAAGAATGCCGCCGAACGCTGCGGGACGAAGCGCGCGCCCGCATGGGCGGTGCCGGTGGCGGACGCTGGACGCGTGCGGAGCTTGAGGAGGTCATTCGCACTCATGACGGCTACATCGCGAGCTCCCCTGAGCTGGAGCACTATGTAAAGCCAACTAACTGGGCAGAAATCAAGGCTGCAATGCTCGAGAGCAATGCGGCACTGATCATCGGTCAGTCGGGCACAGGAAAAACGATGGCCACGCTGAAGCTCTTTGACGAGCTGCGCAAGACAATTCCTGGGCTCACCCGAGTTCCCATCAAGTTCGGACCTGACCAGATAAGAGACGACCGGACGCCGCCGCCGGTTCTGTATGACATCGAGGACCCGTGGGGGCGCTACGACTTCGATCCCAGAAGTCGCCCGTGGAACGATCAGCTCGCTCAGCACTTCGTGCATGCCAGGCCTGACCGAATGGTGGTTGCCACCTCGCGGCTGGACGTCGCCAGAAGCTCCGGTGCGCTAAATACGGTCAAGCGCTGGGAGGTGAGCCTCGAGGCTGAGCATTACGGCGTCCGCGAGCGTCAGCGGCTCTACCAGACCCGGGTCGGTGATTTGCCTCGCAACATCCAGATGCTGGCCAAAGAGAGTCAGTCGGTCGTGCTGGCTGAACTTGCCACGCCGCTCGAAATTCAGAAGTTCTTCGACGCCTTGGCCACGCCGGCAGACAGAAAGAAGCGCTCTGACTCCCAGCTGATCAGTGACGCGATTCAGCGTGCCCATCAGGACTCGATCGAACGTACGGTGGTAGACCAAGTTGAGGAGCGCAATGATGTTCGCGCTGCCGCTGTGTTGTGGGGGCTGCTGAAGGCCAATGACAAGCTGTCGCTGCAGCTACTGCGACAGGTCGATGGCGCGCTTGCCGACGCAAACGATGCTTTCGAGAAGGGGGCGGTGCCGCTGGCCAACTTCTTCGTTGCCGCGCGGAACCTGCGCCAGTCCGAGGGCACGGTGTCTTACTATCATCCGCGGGTCGAGGCCGGGATCGAACAGGCGCTGAAGCGGGCCGAGACCGTGACGGTCAAATCCCTGCGGCTTCTCATCGAGACGCTTTGCTCCCCGGATGGTCCGGACGAGGCGTGGGGCGTTGCCGCCTCTGCTAGGCTGCTCTATGCACTGGATAGGACGCCGGAGCTGCGGCCCAAGCTCTTGGCCGAGGTGCAGGCAAAGATTGATGCATGGCTCATCGACGCCGTCTGCGGCGGTGGCAAGGAGTTCGAACGCAATCTCAGGCTTGCTGAGTCGGTCGGATCCAGCGCGAGCAATGTCGCGGAGGTGGCGCGCTTCCTTCTGCACCGTCCTGACCGGAGTTTCGGGGGACTCATGGTTTGGGGGGCGCCAACGCACCCTGAGGCCTGGTATGAACGTATGCGGGCAGACGCTTCGGTCAGGATGGTGGTTGAGACCTTCATTCGCGATGTGCTGCCGCATGGCCGCGATCACCTCGGAGCAAACTTCGTGACAGCCGTTGAACGCGTGGCCCCGAACTTGACGCCCGCGTTTCTTGATGCCGCCGCAACTGCGGTGCATTTCGGCTACATCAGCTCGCAGGACGCCATTTCGACGGGTGCGCTGAGGGATCTTCAGGGGTTCGAGACAATCATCGATCTGGCGGTGGGGGAGCTCACTCCCAGCGAGGCCGAGCAGCAGCGGGCGGCGGAGTTCACGCTCGGTTGCAAGAACAAGGAGTTCAATGATGACTACGCCCAGCACTACGCCGAGGATGACAGCGGCTGGACCGCTGGTGAGTTTTTGGCCGGCTATATCGACAAGGTTCGTGCAACGCTGGGTTGGCAGCATCTCCTTGAGCATCGTCACCGCGACCAACTGCTTCCAACCTGGCTGAATCGGCTTGGCGGAGATGTCCCGCCCTCGGTAGACGAGCTGAAAGGCATCTATGGAGCGACGCGACACCGAGCCGGCGAGGATTCGCTTTGGGTTGTCTTGACCAAGCACTGGGTGCCGGAGTTCGAGCAAGACTTGGTGGACCTGGTGTTGGCAGGGCATCAAGACTCCGGCGTCCGCATCGGTGCACTGACGTGTCTGGTCGAAAACGCGGTCAATCGCTTTCCTGGCGTGGTTGACCAGCTCGTCCAAGAGGTCAACGAGGCCCGATTGGTCGAGATTGCCGTGGAACTTGGTGTCCTGCGCGATCGGCGCGATGTTCTTGAGAAACATCGCGAGGAGGGTGCAGAGCCCTGGACTGTTTCATCCCTCCCGATCCCGTTCGACGAGGTCAGCGACGCTGCCTATGCGGTCGAGAAGAAGCTGACGCCCGTTCTCTCTACCGGTGCACAGACTTTGGTCAGTCGCATCACCCCGTCTAGTGAGGAAGTGCGCGTTTTCCGTATGAAACTGGATGCGTATATGCCGGTCGGTTCCGCGGAAGACGCTCGGTGGCTTCTGGCCCATTCTGATGATGAGACGGCTGCGGAACTCGCGATTGACTTCGCCATCCGGCACGGCCTGACTGAGGATGTTCAGGCTGGCCTGACGCATCGATTCGCAGATGTCGTCGCGCCGGCATTGGCTGCCGTAGCGACGCCACTGCCGGCTCCGCTGCCTCCATCGCTTCTTGCAGTCGCCGAAATCAAGGGCAGTCGCGTCTGTCGGACTCTCGTGGACCTACTCGACGCGAAGCCTCATCCCGAGCATCGTGCCGCACTGTTGCTGCTTTCCAAGAACGACTGGTCGACTCAGGCGGCCTACTACGGCGAAGAGGAGAACCTCCCGATCGCGCAGGCTGCTGTCAGGGCGCTGGGGAAGCTGGGCGCGCTCGACGCAGCGACTGCCGATGAGTTGTACAGCTTGGCCATCGACACCCGCGACTCGGATCTGCGGTACGCCATCTTCGAGTTGCTGGTCAACCAGGCAGAGGGGCGCTTCCAAGAGGCCCTGATGGACATTGCCCTGAATCCCGGCGACAAGTGGATTCGGCAGCTGGCAGCGCATGCGTTGATGGCTGGGCACGAGCGGATCCTGCCTTCGGTCCTGCAGCGAATCACACCGAAGGTGCTGACGGGCAAGATTCCGCGTGTGGCTTCAAGACTGCTGGTGTTGCTTACTTGCGTCGGGGACGCCGATGCAGTCCTCAAAGCCGCCGAGACGCTCTCAACCAGTTCGACTCGGCGCGTGCTGTTGCTTCTAGCCATCTGGGTGCTTCGGGAGCATGACCAGCACTTGGCAGAACGCATCGCTCGGATGCTGCCTCCCAGCAGTGTGGGCGTTTCCTGGGCGTTGGCCGGGGGCGAGGGGAAGCTGCGCGATACCGAGCTGGATGACTTGGGCGACCCGACCTGCGTGGATCAGGTGTTGCAGTTCATGCAGCCGAAGAACAAGGAAAAATGACCGCGCGCCTCACCGAGGACCGAGAGGAGCGATGGTTCGAGCCGGTAATGAGTGGTCATCAGTGCGGCGCTGACTGCCGTGAGCAGCGCCTACAGCCGGTTCACTGCGGACAGGTAACGTTCGCGCTCGCCCCCTGTTCGCCATCTCAGCGACCGCTTGATGGTCGTCAGCGTGAGTTCGTTCCGCGGCAGCGACAGGCCACAACCGCTGCACAACTGCCCTCCACGTCTTCAGAACTTGGCCTAGCAAAATCTATCGACGAATGCCGTGAGAATTGGCACGGCTGCATAACCAGGCCCAATGGTCACTATGCGTCAAGGTCAAAAATCGTGGGCACGGCATGGGCACAAAGTGGGCACAGCGTGGGCACAAAACAAAAACGCCCACTGGAAAGTGGGCGTTTACTGTAGGCCTAAGCCTTGAAGGTATTGGTTGCGGAGGCAAGATTTGAACTTGCGACCTTTGGGTTATGAGCCCAACGAGCTACCAGGCTGCTCCACTCCGCGTCAAGCCTTAAATTATAGCACCGATTTACTCGGCGGCCGGCACGTTACCGGTGTTTTCTTCAGCGCGGTCGACCAGTTCCACCAGCGCCATGGGAGCGTTGTCGCCCACACGGAAGCCCATCTTCAGGATGCGGGTGTAGCCACCGGGACGGGCCTTGAAACGCGGGCCCAGTTCGTTGAACAGCTTGACCACGACATCGCGATCGCGCAGGCGGTCAAAAGCCAGGCGGCGATTGGCCAGGGTAGGCTCCTTGGCCAGGGTGATCATGGGCTCGACCACGCGGCGCAGTTCTTTCGCCTTGGGAACCGTGGTCTTGATGACTTCGTGCGTGAGCAGCGAGTTCATCATGTTGCGCAGCATGGCGAGGCGGTGCTCGCTGGTGCGGTTGAGTTTGCGGAGGCCGTGACCGTGACGCATGTTGTTTCCTTCCGGTGTAATGGCAGCGGCCGTATCAGGTACCGCTGGGACGTCAGTCGTTTATGGGAGCGGGCGATTTTACCAATCAGTGCTTGTCGAGACCGGCGGGCGGCCAGTTCTCGAGCTTCATGCCCAGCGTGAGACCACGCGAGGCCAGCACTTCCTTGATTTCGTTGAGCGACTTGCGACCCAGGTTGGGGGTCTTGAGCAGCTCGTTCTCGGTGCGCTGGATGAGGTCACCGATGTAGTAGATGTTCTCGGCCTTGAGGCAGTTGGCCGAACGCACGGTGAGTTCAAGCTCGTCGACCGGGCGCAGCAGGATGGGATCAAACTGCTGCGAACGGCTGGCGGGCGCGGCGTCGCCGATGATGCCTTCGATACCACCTTCGAGCTGGGCAAACACGGCCAGCTGCTCGACCAGGATCTTGGCCGAGGCGCGCACGGCTTCTTCGGGGCCGATGGAGCCGTTGGTTTCGATCTCGATCACCAGCTTGTCCAGGTCGGTGCGCTGCTCGACGCGGGCGCTCTCGACGGTGTAGCTCACGCGCTTGATGGGCGAGAACGAGGCATCCAGCAGGATGCGGCCGATGGAGCGCGAGGCGTCGTCGCCGCGGCGCAGGTTGCCGGGCACATAGCCACGGCCTTTTTCGACCTTGATCTGCATGTCGAGCTTGGCGCCGGCGGACAGCGTGGCGATCACATGCTCGGGGTTGACGATCTCGACGTCGTGCGGGGTCTGGATGTCGGCGGCGGTGACCACACCTTCGCCGTCCTTGCGCAGGCTCAGCGTGACTTCGTCACGGTTGTGCAGCTTGAACACCACGCCCTTGAGGTTGAGGAGGATGTTGACCACATCTTCCTGCACGCCGTCGATGGAGGAGTACTCGTGCACGACACCGGCGATGGTCACCTCGGTGGGCGCGTGGCCGGTCATGGACGACAGCAGCACGCGGCGCAGGGCGTTGCCCAGGGTGTGGCCGTAGCCGCGCTCGAAGGGCTCCAGCGTGACTTTGGCACGGTTGGCACCCGCCTGCTCGACGTTGATGGACTTGGGTTTCAGCAGATTGTTCAGCATTCAGACTTCCTTCAATACCCTCGGCTCGTTACACCGATAAGGCCGATGGAGCACAGAATCCCGGCGCAGGCACGGAGCCCGACGCCGGGGACTTTTCATTAACGCGAATACAGTTCGACGATCAGCGACTCGTTGATGTCCGAGCCGAATTCGTCGCGGTCCGGGCTCTTCTTGAAGACGCCTTCGGCCTTGTCGACAGCCACTTCCACCCAGGCGGGGAAGCCGATCTGCTTGGCCAGCTCCAGGGCTTCAATGATGCGACCCTGTTTCTTGGACTTCTCGCGCACGGCAACCACGTCACCGGCCTTGACCGAGTAGGACGGGATGTTGACCGACTGGCCGTTGACCGTGATGGCTTTGTGCGACACCAACTGGCGAGCTTCGGCACGGGTGGAGGCAAAGCCCATGCGGAAGACGACGTTGTCCAGGCGGGACTCGAGCAGGCTCAGCAGGTTGGCGCCGGTGTTGCCACGGCGGCGATCGGCTTCGGCGAAGTAGCGGCGGAACTGGCGCTCCAGCACGCCGTAGGTGCGCTTGACCTTCTGCTTCTCGCGCAGCTGCAGACCGAAGTCGGAGGTGCGCTGACCCGAGGTGCGGCCATGCTGGCCGGGCTTGCTGTCGAACTTGGCCTTGTCGCTGATCGAGCGGCGTGCGCTCTTGAGCAACAGGTCGGAGCCTTCACGGCGGGAGAGTTTGGCCTTGGGGCCGAGGTAACGTGCCACGTTGTGTCCTTTGTGTACTGCTGCGGTAGTTCACCGCAGGAGCCGTATCGCAGGGTGGATACGGCAGTGGGCTTAGTGAAAAAGGTCGCAGCCCGCACGAACGGGCAGCGACCACGGAGAGAATCGGATGTTCAGATGCGGCGACGCTTCTGGGGGCGGCAGCCGTTGTGGGGCACCGGCGTCACGTCGGAGATGGACGTGATGCGGATGCCGAGGGCACCCAGGGCACGGACCGAGGACTCGCGACCAGGACCGGGGCCCTTGATCTCGACGTCCAGGTTCTTGATGCCCTGTTCGATTGCAGCGCGACCGGCCACTTCGGAGGCCACCTGGGCAGCGAAGGGGGTCGATTTGCGCGAACCCTTGAAGCCCTGGCCACCCGAGGAAGCCCACGACAGGGCGTTGCCCTGGCGGTCGGTGATGGTGATGATGGTGTTGTTGAACGACGCGTGCACGTGCGCGATGCCGTCCGCGATGTTCTTGCGGACTTTCTTGCGAACGCGGGCGGCGGCGCTGCTGGAAGGTTGCTTAGCCATAACTGTCCTTGGGTCCGATTATTTCTTCAGCGACTGGGCGGCCTTGCGCGGGCCCTTGCGGGTGCGCGCATTGGTCTTGGTGCGCTGACCACGCACGGGCAGACCACGGCGGTGGCGGAAGCCGCGGTAGCAGCCGATGTCCATCAGACGCTTGATGTTCATCGTGGTTTCACGACGCAGGTCACCTTCGATGGTGAACTGGCCGACCTGGTCACGAACCTTCTCGAGCTCGGCGTCGCTCAGGTCCTTGATCTTCTTGTCGTAAGCGATGCCGCAGGCTTCGCAAATCTTGCGCGCACGGGTGCGACCGATGCCGAAGATGGCGGTCAGGCCGATCTCGGAATGTTTGTGCGGCGGAATGTTGATACCAGCAATACGTGCCATGGTGGTCCTCTAAAACTCTGCTCAGCCTTGACGCTGCTTGTGGCGGGGGTCGGTGCAGATCACGCGCACCACGCCTTTGCGACGGATGATCTTGCAGTTGCGGCACATTTTCTTGACGGACGCCGAAACTCTCATGGTTCTCTCCTAAAAATCCTAAATACCTTACTTAGCCCGGAAGACGATGCGCGCACGCGTCAGATCGTAGGGCGTCAATTCAACCTTGACCTTGTCACCGGGAAGGATGCGGATGTAGTGCATGCGCATCTTGCCCGAGATGTGGCCCAACACGACATGCCCGTTTTCCAGCTTCACACGGAACGTGGCATTGGGGAGGTTTTCAACCACCTCACCCTGCATCTCGATGACATCGTCCTTGGCCACGCTCAGACCCCTGGGGAGGCCTTGAAGTTGGCCTTCTTGAGCAGCGATTCATACTGCTGCGACATCACGTAGTTCTGCACTTGGGTCATGAAATCCATGGTCACGACCACAATGATCAGCAACGAGGTGCCACCGAAATAGAACGGCACGTTGTAGTTGAGGATCAGGAATTCGGGCAGCAGACACACCAGTGTGATGTACACGGCACCGGCCAGGGTCAGACGAACCAGGATCTTGTCGATGTAGCGTGCCGTCTGGTCACCCGGACGGATACCCGGAATGAACGCCCCGCTCTTCTTCAGGTTGTCGGCAGTCTCGCGGCTGTTGAACACGAGCGCCGTGTAGAAGAAGCAGAAGAATACGATGGCAGCGGCGTAGGCAGCCACATAGATCGGCTGGCCCGGCGACAGCATGGCAGCGATGTCGCGCAGCCAGCGCGTACCGTCACCCGTGCTCACCCAGCTCACCACGGTGGTGGGCAGCAGGATGATGGACGAGGCAAAGATGGGCGGAATCACGCCAGCCATGTTGAGCTTGAGCGGCAGGTGCGACGACTGACCGCCGTACACCTTGTTGCCCACCTGACGGCGTGCGTAGTTCACCAGGATCTTGCGCTGGCCACGCTCCACGAACACCACGAAATAGGTGACGAGAACGACCAGAACCACGATGAAAAGCGCCACCAGGATGTTCATGGCACCGGTGCGAACCAGTTCCAGCAACCCGCCAATGGCCGAGGGCAGACCCGCAGCGATACCGGCGAAGATGATGATGGAGATGCCGTTGCCCAGACCACGCTCGGTGATCTGCTCACCCAGCCACATCAGGAACATGGTGCCAGCCACCAGGCTGACCACGGCGGTCACGCGAAAACCCATGCCAGGATCGATCACCAGACCGGCCGAACCCTCGAGCGCCATGGCAATGCCAAGCGACTGGAAGATGGCCAGGGCCAGCGTGCCGTAGCGCGTGTACTGGGTGATCTTGCGACGCCCCGTCTCGCCTTCCTTCTTGAGCTGCTCGAACGTGGGAACCACGTAGGTCATCAGCTGCATGATGATGGAAGCCGAGATGTAGGGCATGATGCCCAGCGCGAACACCGTGAAGCGCGACAGCGCCCCGCCCGAGAACATGTTGAACAGGCTCAGGATACCGCCCTGCTGCCCCTGGAACAGCTGCTGGAGCTGGTCGGGGTTGATGCCGGGCACGGGGATGTGTGCGCCGATGCGGTAGACCACCAAGGCCAACAACAAGAAGACCAGCCGGCGACGCAGGTCGCCGAACTTGCCCGTCTTGGCCAGTGTTGCTGCTCCGGTTGCCACTGCGTGTTTCCGTTGTGCTTGCGGGTGGTTGCGGATCAGGCAGCCACGGAGCCGCCGGCTGCCTCGATGGCGGCCTTGGCACCTGCGGTTGCGGCGATGTCCTTGAGGGTCACGGCACGCGTGATCTCACCGGTCTTGATGACCTTGACCTTCTTGGCCAGCTCGGCCACCAGGCCGGCTTGCTTGAGCGCCAGGACGTCGATTTCAGCGATGTCCAGAGCGTTCAGGTCAGACAGGGTCACCTCGGCGTTGAAACGCAGCGATTGCGACTTGAAGCCACGCTTGGGCAGACGGCGCTGCAGGGGCATCTGACCGCCCTCGAAGCCCACCTTGTGGTAGCCGCCCGAACGCGATTTCTGGCCTTTGTGGCCACGACCCGCGGTCTTGCCCAGGCCGGAGCCGATGCCGCGGCCGACACGGCGCTTGGCATGCTTGGCGCCCGCGCCGGGCTGGATGCTGTTGAGTTCCATGTCTGATGTCCCTGCTTAGAGCACTTTGACCAGGTAGCTGATCTTGTTGATCATGCCGCGCACTGCGGGGGTGTCCTGCAGTTCGCTGGTGCTGTTGAGTTTGCGCAGGCCCAGACCACGCACGGTGGCGCGGTGCGATTCCTTGCAGCCGATGGGGCTGCGAACCAGCTGGACCTTGACGGTATTGGTGGTGGTAGCGGTCATGGTGACTCCTATCAGCCCAGGATCTCTTCGACCGACTTGCCACGCTTGGCGGCGATTTCGGACGGAGTGGTCGAGTTCTTCAGTGCGTCGAGGGTGGCGCGCACGAGGTTGTAGGGGTTGGCCGAACCGTGGCACTTGGCCACGACGTCGGTCACGCCCAGCACCTCGAAGACGGCACGCATCGGGCCGCCGGCGATGATGCCGGTACCCTTGGAGGCGGGCAGCATCATCACGCGGGAAGCACCGTGCTCGCCTTGCACCGCATGGTGCAGCGAACCGTTCTTCAGGGACACCTTGAGCATGTTGCGGCGGGCCTGTTCCATGGCCTTTTGCACGGCCACGGGGACTTCGCGGGCCTTGCCCTTGCCCATGCCGACGCGGCCATCGCCGTCGCCAACCACGGTCAGTGCAGCGAAACCGAGGATGCGACCACCCTTGACCACTTTGGTCACGCGGTTGATCGCGATCATCTTCTCGCGCAGACCGTCGTCGTTCGCTTCGTTCTTCACATTAGCGGTAAATTTAGCCATTTCGCGTATCCCGTCTGTCAGAACTGCAGGCCGGCTTCACGCGCCGCTTCTGCGAGGGCCTTCACGCGACCGTGGTAGGCAAAGCCTGCGCGGTCGAAGGCCACTTTTTCAACGCCGGCGGCCTTGGCCTTCTCGGCGATCCGCTTGCCGATGATGGCGGCAGCTGCAGCGTTGGCACCTTTGCCAGCGCCGCCCAGCTGGGCGCGCACTTCCGCTTCGGCGGTGGAGGCAGAAGCCAGCACCTGGGAGCCGTCGGCAGAAATCACGTTGGCGTAGATGTGCAGGTTGGTGCGGTGCACAGCCAGGCGCACGGCGCCTTGCTGGGCGATACGCACGCGGGTTTGACGGGCCCGGCGCAGACGTTGTTCTTTCTTGGTCAGCATGATCGGTCCTTACTTCTTCTTCGTTTCCTTGATCACGACCTTCTCGTCCGAGTAACGGACGCCCTTGCCCTTGTAGGGCTCGGGGGGACGGGTCGCACGGACTTCCGAAGCGATCTGGCCGACGCGCTGGCGGTCGGCACCCTTGATGATGATTTCGGTCGGGCTGGGCGTTTCCACCTTGATGCCGGCCGGCATGTCCATGATCACGGGGTGCGAGTAACCCACGGCCAGGTTGAGCTTGTTGCCCTGGGCCTGGGCCTTGTAACCCACGCCGACCAGGGTCAGCTTGCGCTCGAAGCCCTTGCTGACGCCGACGACCATGTTGTTGACCAGCTGGCGAACCGTGCCCGACAGGGCATTGGCTTCGCGCGAGTCGTTCACCGGCGAGACGGAGATCTTGCCAGCGTTGTTCTCGACCTTCACCAGGGCGTTGGCCGGCATTTCGAGGGAACCGAGGGCTCCCTTGACGGCGATGCTGTCCGCCTTGATGGCCACTTCCACGCCTTGCGGGACGGCCACGACTTGTTTACCTACACGAGACATTGCAAATACTCCTTCCCGTTAGGCGACGTAGCACAGCACTTCGCCGCCCACGCCAACGGCGCGGGCCTTGCGGTCGGTCATCACACCCTTGGGGGTCGTGACGATGGCGACACCCAGGCCGTTCATGACCTGGGGAATCGCGTCGCGACCCTTGTAGATGCGCAGGCCAGGACGGCTGACGCGCTCGATGCGCTCGATCACGGGACGGCCGGCGTAGTACTTGAGAGAAATCTCGAGTTCGTTCTTGCCGCCGTCGGTCTTGACCTTGAAGCCGTCGATGTAGCCTTCGTCAGCCAGGACCTGCGCGATGGCGGCCTTGACCTTGGAGGCGGGCATGCTCACCACATCCTTCGCCACCATCTGGGCGTTGCGGATGCGGGTCAGCATATCGGCGATAGGATCACTCATGCTCATTGGGGTCTCTCCTATGCTTACCAGCTGGCCTTGGTCACGCCGGGGATTTCACCGGCCATGGCCATTTCGCGGATCTTGGTGCGACCCAGACCGAACTGCGAGAAGGTGCCACGGGGGCGACCGGTGATCTCGCAGCGGTTGCGCTGGCGCGTCGGGTTCGCGTTGCGGGGCAGTTTCTGCAGGGCCAGACGGGCGGCGTCGCGCTCTTCTTCAGAGCGCTTGGCATCCTTGGTGATGGCCTTGAGTTCGTTGTACTTCTTGGCGAACTGATTGGCGAGTTTCTCGCGCTTGAGTTCACGCTGGAGCAGTGCTTGTTTAGCCACAGGCCACCTCAGTTCTTGAACGGGAAACGGAAACCTGCCAGGAGCGCCTTGCACTCGTCGTCGGTCTTGGCGGTCGTCGTGATGCTGATGTTCAGGCCGCGCAGCGCATCCACCTTGTCGTACTCGATCTCGGGGAAGATGATCTGCTCTTTGACGCCCACGTTGTAGTTGCCACGGCCGTCGAAGGATTTGCCGGAGATACCACGGAAGTCACGCACACGGGGCAGAGCCACGGTGACGAAGCGGTCCAGGAATTCGTACATGCGGGCGCCACGCAGGGTCACCATGCAACCGATGGCCTGCTGCTCGCGGATCTTGAAGCCGGCGATGGCCTTCTTGGCCTTGGTCACGACGGGCTTCTGGCCAGCGATCTTGGTCAGGTCGCTCACGGCGTGTTCCATGACCTTCTTGTCAGCCACGGCCTCGCTCACACCCATGTTCAGGGTGATCTTGGTGATGCGCGGCACCTCCATCGAGGACTTGTAGCCGAACTTCTCTTTCAGGCTGGGCGCAACCTGGTCGCGGTAAATGTCTTGAAAGCGTGCCATGGTCATGCCACCTTGATTTCTTCGCCGCTGGACTTGAAGACGCGCACTTTCTTGCCGTCGGCCAGGGTCTTGACGCCCACACGGTCCGCCTTGCCGGTGGCGGCGTTGAAGATCGCCACGTTGGACTGGTGGATGGGCATGGTTTTTTCAATGATGCCGCCGGTGATGCCCTTGAGGGGGTTCGGCTTGGCATGCTTCTTGACGAGGTTCACGCCCTCGACCACCACGCGGCTTTCGTCGGCACGCAGCACGACCTTGCCACGCTTGCCTTTGTCGCGGCCGGCGATCACGATGACTTCGTCACCCTTGCGAATCTTGTTCATGGCGTTACCTCAGATGACTTCGGGAGCCAGCGACACGATCTTCATGAACTTCTCGGTACGCAGCTCACGCGTGACCGGGCCGAAGATGCGGGTGCCGATGGGCTCCAGCTTGGCGTTAAGCAGCACGGCGGCGTTGCCGTCGAACTTGATCAGGGCGCCATCACCACGGCGGATGCCCTTGGCGGTACGGACGACCACGGCGCTGTAGACCTCGCCCTTTTTGACGCGGCCACGCGGCGCAGCTTCCTTGATGCTGACTTTGATGACGTCACCCACGCTGGCGTAACGGCGCTTGGAGCCGCCCAGCACTTTGATGCACATCACGGACTTGGCACCCGTGTTGTCAGCAACATCGAGTCGAGATTGCGTTTGGATCATTTGATTTAAGTCCCAACTTGAATCCCCTGGGCCACCACGGCCTAAGGCGATCAGTCTTGGGCCCGTCGTCGAAAGCGCTCCATTGCTGGAAACACCCCCTTCGGTGGGCGAAAAGCACTTCACCCGGTTTGGGCGAAGCTGTGCATTATGGCATGCAGGAAATTCCGTGTCAACTACCTATTGCGGACTCCACCAAGCGGTAACGACGCGCCAGCGCCACAAAGGCCTCGAGGGCCGGATCTCCACCCTGCACTTCGCGCAGGATCTCGGCAACCGCCGGCGCCATACGCTCAGCCTCGGCAGCGTCAAGAAACAGCGCACGCCAGCGCCGGGCAAGGACATCTTCGACAGTGTGCGCATGCTCACTTTGGGCAGCAAAACGCACCATGGCTTCGGTCAGCCCCAGACCCAGCTCGCGATCGGCCCCCGGCAACGCCGCCACCGCGGCGCCCTCGTCGCCATACAGGTGCAGGCCTGGCGCCTGATACAGGGCCGGCCTGGGACCGTGGCCGCCCGCCCCTACCAAGACATGGCTCTCGGTCATGCCGCCTGCGCGGCTGGGCAGCAGGCCTGCATCGAAGCAGTGCTCCAGCACGTCTTCGGCCATGGAGCGGTAGGTGGTCCATTTGCCGCCGGTCACGGTGACCAGACCGTCTGGATCCACCACGATGGTGTGCTCCCGCGACAGGGTCTTGGTGCCCCCCGACCCCGCATCGGGCGCAGCCACCAGCGGGCGCAGGCCCACCCAGACGCTGCGCACGTCGGTGCGGCGCACGGGCCGGCTCAGCACCTTGGATGCCTCGGAAAGGATGAAAGACAGTTCGGACTCGAAGGGCTCGGGTTCGCGCGGCAGGTCGCGACGCGGGGTGTCGGTGGTGCCCAGCACCAGTTTGCCCAGCCACGGGACGGCAAAGAGCACCCGGCCATCGGCCGTCTTGGGCACCAGCAGCGCGTGATCGCCGGGCATGAAATCACGGTCCACCACCACGTGAACGCCCTGGCTGGGGCTGACCATGGGTCGGGCATCGGAGGCCTGACGCAGCCGGTCCACCCAGACGCCCGTGGCGTTGATCACACAGCGCGCGCCCACGGTGTGGGTCTGCCCGCTCAGGCGGTCGGTCACCTCCAGCGTCGCCCGACAGGTCTCGGCGGCACGCAGCGGCCTCACCGCCTTCACCTCCATGTAGTTGAGCACCGCAGCGCCGAGACATTCCGCGCTGCGCGCCAGGGCCAGCGCCAGACGGGCGTCGTCGAACTGTCCGTCCCAGTACTTGACGCCGCCCACCAGCCCGCGTGGCTGCACGCCGGGCAATGCCGCCAACGCGCCGGCCCGGCAAAGGAACTCGGTGCGGCCGAGGCCCGCCGCACCGGCGAGCAGGTCATACAGCTTGAGACCGGCGCCGTAGAACGGCGTCTGCCACCACTGGTAGGAGGGCATCACGAAGGGCAGCGGCTGCGCCAGATGGGGCGCGATGCGCATCACCGCGGTGCGCTCGGCCAGGGCCTCGCGCACCAGCGACACATTGCCCTGCGCCAGGTAGCGCACGCCGCCGTGCAGCAACTTGGTGGAACGCGACGAGGTTCCGCCCGCGAAATCGTGCGACTCGAAAAGTGCCACCGAAAAACCCCGCAGCGCGGCATCCAGTGCCACACCCAGGCCGGTGGCGCCACCGCCGACGATGGCCAGGTCGAACACCGGGGTCTGCTGCAGTTTCGAAAGGGCGTCGGCGCGGGTCATGGTGTCATCCTGATGCTTCGGGTTTGTCCGGTAGGTCGAGCAATTATTTTCGTATATTTTCGTTTTTGTTGCTATTGTTTTCGCTTTAACATCGCGCCATGAGCCCAAACCCCCGCCAGGCCCAGCTGCTGGACGATCTGCGCCAGCTCGGCAACGCCAGCATCGAGGCACTGGCCGAGCGCTACGGCGTGACCTTGCAGACCGTACGGCGCGACGTGCAGCGCCTGGCCGAGGCCGGTATGCTGGCGCGTTTCCATGGCGGCGTGCGCCTGCCCGGCTCGACCACCGAAAACATCGCCTACCGCCAGCGCCAGGCGCTGCAGGCCGAAGGCAAGGCGCGGCTCGCGCGGGCCATTGCCCAGCGCATTCCCCATGGCTGCTCGCTGATCATGAACATCGGCACCACGGTGGAAGCGGTGGCGCACGAACTGGGCAGCCACCGGGGCCTGCGCGTCATCACCAACAACCTGCACATCGCCACCACGCTCAGCACCCACCCGGACTGCGAGGTCATCGTGGCCGGTGGTGTGGTGCGCGGCGCCGACCAGGGTGTGGTGGGCGAAGCCACGGTGGAGTTCATGCGCCAGTTCAAGGTCGACATCGGCCTGATCGGCATCAGCGGCATCGAGGGCGATGGCACCTTGCGGGACTACGACTTTCGCGAGGTGCAGGTGGCCCGAACCATCCTGACCCGGGCGCGCGAGGTCTGGCTCGCGGCCGATCACACCAAGTTCAACCGGCCCGCCATGGTGGAGCTGGCACCGCTGGACCATATCGACGTGCTGTTCACGGATGCCACGCCGCCCGCACCGTTCCCCGCGCTGCTGGAGCAGGCAGGGGTGGAGTGCGTGATTGCACACAAGGAGACCACATGACCTACCTGCTGGCCCTGGACCAGGGCACCTCCAGCTCCCGCAGCATCGTTTTCCACGCCGACGGCCGCATCGTCGCCGCGGCACAGCGCGAGCTTCGCCAGATCTACCCCCAACCCGGCTGGGTGGAACACGACCCGCGCGAGATCTGGAACACCCAGCTCGCAACCGCCCGTGAAGCGCTGACCCAGGCTGGACTGACCGCCCGGGACATCGCGGCCATCGGCATCACCAACCAGCGCGAGACCACCGTGCTGTGGAACCGCCGCACCGGTGAGCCGCTGCACAACGCCATCGTCTGGCAGGACCGCCGCACCGCACCCGAATGCACCGCACTCAAGGCCGCCGGGCACGAACCCACGGTGCAGCGCAAGACCGGGCTGCGACTGGACCCCTACTTCTCGGGCACCAAACTGCGCTGGCTGCTGGACCATGTGGACGGCGCACGCGCGGCGGCCGACCGCGGCGAACTCGCTTTCGGCACCGTTGACACCTGGCTGCTGTGGAACCTCACGGGCGGCACCACGCACGCCACCGACGTGAGCAACGCCTCGCGCACGCTGCTGCTGAACATCCACACCAACGCCTGGGACGACGAGCTGCTGGCCCTGCTGGACGTGCCACGTGCGGTGCTGCCCCAGGTGCTGCCTTCCAGCGCGGCCTATGGCGAAACCCCTGCCGGCCTGCTGGGCGCTCCCATCCCGATTGGCGGCATGGCCGGCGACCAGCAGAGCGCCCTGTTCGGCCAGGCCTGCTTCGAGGCCGGCAAGGCCAAGAATACCTACGGCACCGGCTGTTTCATGCTCATGCACACCGGCGCCCAGGCGCAGGCCAGCACCAACGGTCTGATCGCCACCGCCGCGGCACAGCTGGCCGGCCCGCAGTACGCACTGGAAGGCAGCGTGTTCATTGGCGGCGCGGTGGTGCAGTGGTTGCGCGACGGCCTGCGCGCGATCGAGAGCAGCGGCGAGGTGCAGGCCCTGGCCGAAAGCGTGCCCGACTCGGGCGGCGTGATGCTGGTGCCCGCCTTCACCGGCCTGGGCGCACCCTACTGGCAGCCCGATGCGCGCGGCAGCATCACCGGCCTGTCGCGAGGCAGCACGCTGGCGCACATCGCGCGCGCAGCGCTGGAAAGCATCGCGTTCCAGAGCGCCGCGCTGCTGGAAGCCATGAGCCGCGACGCGGTGGCCAACGGCGGCGTGGCGGTCAGCGAGCTGCGGGTGGACGGCGGCGCCAGCGTGAACAACCTGCTGATGCAGTTCCAGGCCGACCTGCTGGGCATACCGGTGGTGCGCCCGGCCGTGACGGAAACCACCGCACTGGGCGCCGCCTACCTCGCGGGCCTGAACGCGGGGATCTACCGCGGCCTGGACGAACTGGCAGCGCAGTGGCGCGTGGAGCGCACCTTCGTGCCCACCATGCCGCGCGACCGGGCGCGCGAGCTGATGGCGCGATGGGACCACGCCGTGCGCCAGACTACATTAGCGCCATGAACACCCCCGCATCCCCCGCCATCGCCTTCATCGGCGGCGGCAACATGGCCAGCGCCATCGTCGGCGGCCTGCTCAGGCAAGGCCTGGCCAGCTCACAGATCACGCTGGTCGAGCCCTATGCGCCACAGCGCGACAAACTGGCCACATCCTTTCCCGGCGTGACCCTGCTTGAAGCACCTGGCCCGGCGCTCGCTGGCAGCCAGGTAGTCGTATGGGCCGTCAAGCCCCAGACCTTCAAGGAAGCTGCACAGGCTGCCGCACCACACGTGCGCGAAGCCCTGCACCTGAGCGTGGCCGCCGGCATACGCAGCGGCAGCATGGCTGCCTGGCTGGGTACCGAACGCATCGTGCGCGCCATGCCCAACACACCCGCACTGGTGGGCCTGGGCATGACCGGGCTGGTGGCACGCCCCGCCGTGAGCGACGCCGACCGCGTGCAGGTGGAGCGCATCGTGGCCACCACGGGCGATTTTGTCTGGCTGCCGCGCGAGGGCGATCTGGATGCCGTCACCGCCCTCTCGGGCTCCGGGCCGGCCTACGTGGTCTATTACCTGGAGGCCATGCGCGCTGCCGGTGTGGAGATGGGCCTGGACGCCGCCACCGCGCAGCGCCTGGCCATCGGCACCTTCGTTGGCGCCTCGGCGCTGGCGCGCGACTCGGGCGAGCCGCCCGAGGTGCTGCGCGAGCGGGTCACATCCAAGGGTGGCACCACCTACGCCGCGTTGACCACCATGGAGGCCGAGGGCATGAAGGCCTCGTTCATCCGGGCCCTGCACGCCGCGCAACAACGCGCCACCGAACTCGGCGACGAATTCGGCAAGTGACTATTTCACGGTGTAAGCCAAGGCCACGCCCGCGAACACGGTGAAGCCCAGCCAGTGGTTGAGCCGGAAGGCCTTGAAGCAGCCTTCTCGGGTGCGGTCCTTGATCAGCGTGTAGTGCCACGCGGCCTGTGCGGCCGCCACGGCCAGCGCCAGCGCGTACACCGGTCCGCCCACAAAAGGCCACAGCAGCACGCCCCAGATGGCCAGGTGTGCCGCGTAGAAACCCATGATGGCCACCACATCCCAACGCCCCAGCGTGATGGCCGAGGTCTTCATGCCGATCTTGAGGTCGTCGTCGCGGTCCACCATGGCGTATTCGGTGTCGTAGGCCAGCACCCAGAACAGGTTGCCCACCAGCAGGGCCCAGGCCAGCCAGGGCACGTCACCCGTGACCGCAGCAAACGCCATGGGAATGCCGAAGCTGAAAGCCACGCCCAGCACCGCCTGGGGCATGGACACCACGCGTTTGGCATACGGGTACACCAGCGCCACCGCCAGTGCCGCGAACGACCACGCGATGGTCGCCGTGTTGGTGGTCAGCACCAGACCAAACGCTGCCAAGGCCAGCACCGCGCCGAGCGCCAGTGCCTCCTTCACACCCACACGACCACTGGTCACGGGGCGCTGGGCGGTGCGTTTCACATGGCGGTCGAAGTCGCGGTCGGCCACGTCGTTGACGCAACAGCCCGCGCTTCGCATGAGGATGGTGCCGAGCACGAACACCACCAGCAGATGCCAGCCTGGGAAACCGCCAGCGGCCACCCAGAGCGCGCTCAGTGAGGGCCACAGCAGCAGCAACCAGCCGGCGGGCCGGTTCCAGCGGATCAGGTCGAGGTACAGGGAAAGTTTGTCGGTCACGAAAGTCGTTTGACGCCCGGCAGTTCGCAGGCATAGATCGCGTTGCGCAGCGAGGCGATGGCCTCGTAGCGGGTGAAACTGCGCCGCCAGGCCAGCACCACGCGGCGCGTGGGGGCCTCGCCCTTGAAGGGCAGGTAGCGCACGTAGGCGGAATCGCCGAAATCCTGTTGCTGGCCGTCATCGCTGAGCGCCGAACGCGGCACCGACAGACGCGGCACCAGCGTCACGCCCATGCCTGCGGCCACCATGTGCTTGATGGTCTCCAGCGACGAGCCTTCGAAGCTCTTGCGTATGCCTTCGGCATCGTTGGAAAAACGCGCGAACTCCGGGCAGACCTCGAGCACATGGTCGCGAAAGCAATGGCCGTTGCCCAGCAGCAGCATGGTCTCGTGCCGCAGCTCTTCGGTGGTGACGTAGGGCCGCGCGGCCAGCGGGTGCGACACCGGCACCGCCGCGTAGAAGGGCTCGTCGTAGAGCGGGGCCAGCGCCAGGTTGGTGTCGGGGAAAGGCTCGGCCAGGATGGCCGCATCGATCTCGCCCAGGCGCAGCTGCTCCAGCAGCTTGACGGTGAAGTTCTCCTGCAGCATCAGCGGCATCTGCGGCGTGTGCTCGATCACCTGGCGCACCAGGTCGGGCAGCAGGTAGGGACCGATGGTGTAGATCACGCCCAGGCGTAGCGGGCCGGCCAGCGGGTCCTTGCCGCGCTTGGCGATCTCGCGGATGGCGGCGGCCTGCTCCAGCACGGTCTGGGCCTGGCGCACGATCTCCTCGCCCAGCGGCGTCACGGCCACCTCGCTGGCGTTGCGCTCGAACAGCTTGATCTCCAGCTCCTCTTCGAGCTTCTTGATCGCGACGCTGAGCGTGGGCTGCGAGACGTGGCAGGCCTCGGCGGCATGGCCGAAGTGTTTTTCCCGCGCGACGGCCACGATGTATTTGAGTTCGGTCAGGGTCATGGGCGCCCTCCTATCGGATCAGGCTTTCAGATAGTCGGATTTTCCACCCAACCAGCGGTCCGTGTGTCTACGGGTGAACTCGGGGTATCGGTCCAGCATTTGGGGTGCCCAGGTTCGGGCCCACTCCAGCAGGTGCGTGTCGGTGTCCAGATCGGCAAACCGCAGCAGCGGCGCGCCCGACTGGCGAGCCCCCAGGAACTCCCCCGGGCCGCGGATCTCCAGGTCGCGCCGGGCGATCTCGAAACCATCGGTGGTCTCGGCCATGGCCCGCAGGCGCTCGCGCGCCGTTTCGCCCAGACGACCGCCGTCGGGCGTGCTGTAGAGCAGCACACATGCCGAGGCCGCCGCGCCGCGCCCCACCCGTCCGCGCAGCTGGTGCAGCTGGCTGAGGCCGAAACGCTCGGCATGTTCGATCACCATGAGCGATGCGTTGGGCACATCCACACCCACCTCGATGACGGTGGTGGACACCAGCACGCCCATCTGCCCCTGGGTGAAGAGGTCCATGACCGCCTTCTTCTCGGTCTGCGGCATGCGCGAATGCAGCAGGCCCACCATCACACCGGGCAGGGCATCGCTGAGGTCGGCGTGGGTGGCGGTGGCGTTGGTCAGGTCCAGTGCCTCGCTTTCCTCGATCAGCGGGCAGACCCAGTAGACCTGCCGTCCTTGCGCCAGCTGGGCGCGGATGCGCTCGACCACCTCGTCGCGCCGGCTGTCGGCCACCAGCTTGGTGACGATGGGCGTGCGCCCCGGCGGCAGCTCGTCGATGGTGGACACATCGAGGTCGGCGTAATAACTCATGGCCAGCGTGCGCGGGATGGGCGTGGCGCTCATCATCAGCAAATGGGGTTCCATGCCGGATCCGCCCATCTTCTCGCGCAGCGCCAGCCGTTGCGCCACACCGAAGCGGTGCTGCTCGTCGATCACGGCCAGCGCCAGGTTCCTGAACTTCACCTTGTCCTGGATCACCGCGTGGGTGCCCACCACCAGTTGGGCCTCGCCGCTTTCGATGGCGGCCAGCATCTCGCGGCGTTCCTTGGTCTTCTGGCTGCCGGTGAGCCAGGCCACGCGTATGCCCAGCGGTTGCAGCCAGCCGATGAGCTTGACGAAGTGCTGCTGCGCCAGGATTTCGGTGGGCGCCATCAGCGCGCACTGCCAGCCGCTGTCGATGGCAACGGCGGCGGCCAGCGCGGCCACCACCGTCTTGCCCGAGCCCACGTCGCCCTGCAGCAGGCGGTGCATGGGCACGGGCCGGGCCAGATCGCGCGCGATTTCCTCCACCACGCGACGCTGCGCACCGGTGAGCTGGAACGGCAGGGCCGCCATCAAGGCCTCGTGCTGGCCGCCCGTGTGGGCGCGCAGCAACGGCGCCCTCAACGCCGCACGCTCGCGCTTGGACGTCGCCTGCGACAGCTGCTGGGCCAGCAGTTCTTCGGCCTTGAGGCGCTGCCAGGCCGGGTGGCTGCGGTCTTCCAGCGTCGCCAGGGCCACGTCAGGCGCGGGGTGGTGCAGGAACCGCAGCGCCTCGCGCAGGCTCCACCAGGGCGCCTGGCCGTCCCGGCCCTTGAACATCGGCGGAGGCGGCAACCCGGGCGGCAGGGTCTCGGACAGGTCGGCCCGGGCCAGCCCGCTTTCCACCACACGCCGCAAGTAGGCCTGCGGCAGCTGGGCCACCGTGGGGTAGACCGGTGTCAGTGCCTGCGGCAATGGGCCACCAGCGGGCTGCACCGTGGGGTGCAGCATCTGACGGCCGGCGAAACCGCCGCGCATCTCGCCACGCACCCGCACCTGGTTGCCCTCGGCCAGCGCTTTCTGGTGCGAGGGGTAGAAGGTGAAGAACCGCAGCTCCAGCGTGTCGCTGCCGTCGTCCACCAGCGCCTTGAACTGGCGGCGCGCGCCAGGCATCACGCCGCTGTGGATCACGGTCCCTTCGATCTGGCCCATCTCGCCATCGGGCACATCGGCGATGCGTTGCAGCCGCGTCTCGTCCACGTAGCGCAGCGGCAGGTGCAGGGCCAGGTCGATGTCGCGCACCAGGCCCAGCTTGCGCAGGGCCTTCTGGGGCGGTGACAACGGCTTGGCCGCCGGGGCTTTCTCGGGCATGGGACAATTGTGCCCTCCCGAAACCCTTGGAACGGGCCTGTCCGGCCCTCAAGCGCATGCCTGCTGCTCCCCGCACTTTCACCCTGAGCGATTTCGACTTCGCTCTGCCCCCCGAACTCATCGCCCAGCACCCCGCGCCCGAACGCAGCGCCTCGCGCCTGCTCGACGGCCGTGCCCCCGACCCCGTGGACCGCGTGTTCCGCGAGCTGCCCGGGCTGCTCAAGGCCGGTGACCTGCTGGTTTTCAACAACACCCGCGTGGTCAAGGCGCGCCTCTTTGGCGAGAAGGCCACCGGCGGCAAGCTCGAGCTGCTGGTGGAACGCGTGCTGCAGGGCCACGAGGTGGTGGCCCACATGAAGGTCAGCAAGAAGCCCCCCGTGGGCGCCGTGCTGCACATGGCGGGCGGTTTCCGCGCCGAACTGCTGGGCCGCTGGCCGCGCGAGGACGGTCCGCTGTTCCGTTTCCGGTTCTCCGACGAACCCCACGCGCTGATGGCCGCGCACGGCCACGTGCCGCTGCCGCCCTACATCACCCACACCGACGACGCCGAGGACGAGCGCCGCTACCAGACCGTGTTTGCCAAACACCCGGGCGCGGTGGCCGCGCCCACGGCGGCGCTGCATTTCGACGATGCGCTGCTGGACGGTCTGAGGGAGCGCGGCATCCACACCGCCGAGGTCACGCTGCATGTGGGCGCCGGCACCTTCCAGCCGGTGAAGACCGAGAACCTGGCCGAACACCACATGCACAGCGAGTGGTACCAGGTGCCTGCCGAGACCGCGCAAGCCATCACCGACTGCCGCGCGCGTGGCGGCCGCGTGGTGGCGGTGGGCACCACCACCGTGCGCACGCTGGAAAGCTGGGCCCAGAGCGGCCAACCGAGCGCCGACACCGAGATTTTCATCACCCCCGGCTTCGGCTTTCGGGTGGTGGATCTGCTGATCACCAACTTCCACCTGCCCAAAAGCACGCTGATGATGCTGGTCAGCGCCTTCGCCGGTTACGAGCCCATCATGGCGCTGTACCGCCACGCCATCGAACAGAAATACCGCTTCTTCAGCTACGGCGACGCCATGCTGCTCGAAAGGAAACCCCATGCTGCAGTTTGACCTGCTCAAGACCGACCCCGACAGCCACGCGCGCCGCGCCACCCTCACGCTCAACCACGGCGTGGTGCAGACCCCCATCTTCATGCCGGTGGGCACCTATGGAACGGTCAAGGGCGTGATGCCGCGCAGCCTGCACGAGATGGGCGCACAGATCATCCTGGGCAACACCTTCCACCTGTGGATGCGCCCGGGGCTGGACATCATGCAAAGCTTCGGCGGGCTGCACCAGTTCGAGAAATGGGACAAGCCCATCCTCACCGATTCGGGCGGCTTTCAGGTCTGGAGCCTGGGTGCCATGCGCAAGATCACCGAAGAAGGCGTGCACTTCGCCTCGCCGGTCAACGGCGACAAGCTGTTCATGTCGCCTGAGGTCAGCATGCAGATACAGACGGTGCTGAACTCCGACATCGTCATGCAGCTCGACGAGTGCACGCCCTACGAGACCAACGGCCACATCACCACCGAGGCCGAGGCGCGCAAGAGCATGGAGATGAGCCGTCGCTGGGCGCTGCGTTCGCAGGCCGAGTTCGCGCGGCTGGCCAACCCCAACGCGCTGTTCGGCATCGTGCAGGGCGGCATGTTCGAGCACCTGCGCCAGGAGTCGCTCGAGGCCCTGGTGGAGATGGATTTCCCCGGCTACGCCATCGGCGGCGTGAGCGTGGGCGAGCCCAAGGAGGACATGCGCCGCATCACCGAGCACACCCCGCACCGCCTGCCCGCCCACAAGCCGCGCTACATGATGGGCGTGGGAACGCCCGAAGACCTGGTGCACGGCGTGACCAACGGCGTCGACATGTTCGACTGCGTCATGCCCACGCGCAACGCGCGCAACGGCACCGTCTTCACCCGCTACGGCGACCTCAAGATCCGCAACGCCCGCCACAAGAACGACCCGCAGCCGCTGGACCCGAGCTGCACCTGCCACGCCTGCGCGGGCACCAGCGGTGTCTCGTGGGAACAGGGCGGCCGCGACGGCTTCAGTCGCGCCTACCAGCACCACCTGGAACGCTGCGGCGAGATGCTGGGCCCCATGCTGACCAGCATCCACAACCTGCACTACTACCTGAACCTGATGAGCGAGATCCGTGAAGCGCTGGAAGCGGGCACGTTCACGGGGTTCCGCCAGAAGTTCGCAAGCGAACGCGCACGCGGCATCTGATGAAAAAAAGCCACGCCCCGAAGGGCGTGGCTTTTCAATGGCCAGGTCAGCTCGCGGGTTCAGTCGGTCACGATCTGCCCGCTGGCCTTCATCTTGTTGACCAGGTCCGCCGCGTCGCTCGCACCGAAGGTGACCTGCAGGCCAGCCACGGTCAGCCCCTGGAACACGATGTCCTGCGTCACCGCACCGTTGCCGGTGTGGCTCACGTGCAGCACGGCGTTGCCGCCTTCATCCGTGAAGTTCAGGTAGCTGCCCAGGTTGCCGGTGTTTTCGCCCTGCAGCAGGTCACGCAGGTTCAGCGCGTCACCTTCGGCCGGGTTGAAGTCGCTGATGACGTCCCTGGCGGGGCTGCCCGCCGTGCCCTGGTGGCCCAGTTGCCACACGAACACGTCGGCGCCCAGGCCTCCGGCCAGGTTGTCGTTGCCCGCACCGCCGATGAGCGTGTCGGGACCGGCACCGCCCGCCAGCGAATCGGCCCCGCTGCGGCCCACCACCAACGCGCCCAGCGTGATGGTCAGGGTGGCCGTGGACGTGCTGCCGTCCTGGTCCTGCAGCAGGTAGGTGAAGGTGTCGGTGGCACCTGAAGACGCACCGCCGGCCGTGACGACGTAGCTGTAGCTGCCATTGGCATTCAGGGTGAGCTCGCCGTAGCTGCCGGTGACCGTGTGGACACCACCAGTGGAGGCGCCGGGCACACCCAGACCGGCCAGCACGCCCGCCACGGCGGCGTGGTCGGCACCCAGGCTGTCGGCACCGGCGGCGCCGCTGGTGGTGCCTTCACCGGTGATCACGTTGCCGCCGATCAGGGTGCCCACGGCGTTGAGGCCCGAATCGGTGTCGGCGCGCGCCACCGGCGCGTCGTCGACGATGTCGATGTTCAGGTTCTGCACCGTCTTGTCGCCCGTGGCGTCGGTGACGCTGAGCTCGAACGCGTCACCACCTGCGCCCGGGCGGTTGTCGCCCAGGGCGTACCGGTAGCTCACGGTGGTCACGCCAGCGGCCGTGGCGACCCCGGTGATGGTGAGCACACCGTGGTCGCCCGTGAAGCTGGCGCCCACGCTGGCAGTGGTCAGCGGCACGGGCTGGCCACCGATCTGCAGGGTGAAGGTCTCGCCCTGGCCGTTGATGCTGAAGCTGCCCGAGGTGGACACCGGCGCGCCACCGGGGCTGGAACCCACGTTGTCACCGGCCATGACGTCGGAGGTCGAAAGGCCCGACTCGTGCACCGGTGCGGGTGTGGTGGCGGTGACGATGGGCAGCCGCGTGTCCTGGGCGATGTTCACGGTGATCGTGGCCGTGGACCTGGAACCGTCGCTGTCGCGCAGCGTGTAGTGGAACAGGTCGGTCGAGCCAGCGGGCACGGACGGTGCCGTCATCTTGTAGACGTAGCTGCCATCGGTACTGACCACCAGCGTGCCGTAGGCACCCTGGAGCACGACACCGACACCGCTGCTGGCGGGGCCCGCCGCCGGGCCGGTGCCAGCACCCGCGAGCGCCAGATCCTTGCCCTGGCCGTCCGCGCCGCCAAAGTCGTTGCCCAGCAGGTTGCCTGTGGCAACGGTGCCGGCGCCTTCGACGGCGTTCACCGTGTCGCCTGCGGCAACCGGAGCGTCGTCGTAGATGTTGTGCACCTGTTTGCTGTTGCTGGTTTCGGCGCTGGTCACGCCGTTGACGTTGGTCGCAACCCAATGACCCGAGTTGGAGAGCACCGCGCCGTTGTCGTTCACCCACTTCCAGCGGGCCGTGATGTCATAGGTCAGGGTGACGGTGTTGCCCACCTGCGAGTAACCGGTGTAGGACAGCGTCCACTCGTTGGTGATCAGCGTGACGGGATTGACCGGCGTCGCACCCGACAGGGCGGAAACGCTGGTCCAGGTCTCGGTGAACGGGTTGTAGATCTGGTTCAGCGGCGCGCCCTGGGTGTTGATGGTGACGGTCAGGCCGCTCTGGTAGTCGCTCGTGCCGGCGGGGTTCGAGCCTTGTGGGGTGTCGGCTTCGTAGAACGCCAGGGTCTTCTCGTTCACCGTGACGATAGGCGGCGCGAGGTTTTGCAGCACGTCCACGGTCAGCGTGGCCGTGCTGGAGGAACCATCCCCATCGGCCAGGGTGTAGGTGAAGACGTCCTTGTTGCTGCCGATGTTGCCCACGTTGGGCACGTAGCGGTACGCGCCGTCGGAACCGATGGTCAGCGTGCCGAAATTGCCGGCAATCGTGGCGGTGCCGCCGACCGGAATGGCCGTGCCGTTGACGTGCGTGAGCGCCAGCGCCCCGTCGGCACCGCTCGCATCGGCCACGCCGTCGGTGGCATTGGCGTCGCCGTCGGCCGCATCCACACCGGTCAGCACGTTGCCGGTGGCGGGGTTGTTCACGTCGCTTTCCTTGACGGAATCGGTGTCGTTTCCGGCGAAGGGCGCATCGTCCCAGATGGACACCGGCAGCGTGGCATTGGCCGTGCCGTTGGGACCGGAGGCCGAGATCGCCACGCGGTCGACCGCGCTGCCGCCCGAGTGGTCGGCGCTGGTTTCCAGCGTGTAGGTGTAGTTCACCACGCCCGAGGCGGGGTTGTAGCCGGTGATGGTCATGCTGCCGTAGGTCGTGGCCACCTTGACACCGGTCCCCAGGTTGGCGAGATCGACCGCCGTGCCGTTGATGCTCAGGCTCGGCGGGCCCCCGAAGCCGCCCAGGATGAAGTTGGACGTGACCGTTTCGTAACCGGTGCCGGGAAGGGAGCCGGCCGGCTGCGTGGCGGAACCGTCCAGGCCGGCTTCGTCCACCGCGATCGGGTTCAAGTAGATGGCACCGCCGACGCCCGGGCCGAACTTCAGCGGGGTGATGTCGACGCTCAGCGTGGCGGTGGAGCTGCTGCCATCCCCATCAATCAGGGTGTAGGTGAACTTGTCAGGCACTGGGCTCTCGCCGTACACCGTGCTCGACAAGGTCTGGTTCAGCACGTAGCTGTAGCTGCCATTGGCGTACATGGTCAGGGTGCCGTAGGCGCCCGCCACCACGGTGGAACCACCGGACGCGACAGGCGTGCCGTTCACGTGGGTAACGGCAATGGATCCGGTCGGCGAGTCGGCGCCATTGAAGTCCTTGCCGGCGGCGGGATTGGCTGTGCCCTGCCCCGTCACCACGTTGCCGACACTCTGCAGATTGACCAGACCGATCGTGGTTTCGGTGTCGTCGTGGGCGATCGGGGTGTCGTCGGCGATGTTGATGCGGATCACCTCCTCGGCCATGTCGCCCGAGTAGTCCCGCACGCGGACGATGAACTGGTCGGACACGGGACCGCCCGAATGGTCGACCGCTTCCTTGAGTTCGTAGCGGTAGCTGTAGGTGTGGGTCACGCCACTGAAGTTGACGCCGGTGATGGTCAGCGTGCCATGGGCGGATTCGAAAACCTGGCCCACCCCGTTGTTCAGCAGGTTGTAGCCGTTGATGCTGCGCAGGGAAATGGCGTTGGCCGCACCGTAGTCGATGGTGAAGCTGCCGGTCGCGTATTCGTCCGTGCTGTCCGGGTTGGAGCCGCTGTACTCGGTGGCGCCGTACCCGGTCTTGTCCAACCCAGCCTCCTGGACCGTGTGCTCGGACACCGTGATGGTGGGCTTGATGATGGACTCGCCGACCTCGACAGTCAGCGTGGTGGTGCTGGTCGTGCCATCGGCGTCGCGCAGGGTGTAGGTGAAAACGTCCTTGTCGCCCGTCGCAGCACCCAGGTGGTTGGTGTTGATGCGGTAGACATAGCTGCCATCGGCATTCATCGTCAGGGTGCCCCACTTGCCCTGCAGGCTGGCGCCGTTGGCGGTGCTGCCGGGCACCAGCGCGACGGTGCTGGCGTTGTGGGTATTGCCATAGGCAACCAGCTTGACGCCGTCCGCGCCATGGGTGTCCGCGCCCGCGCCGCCCAGGCCGCCCTGGGTGCCGTCGCCGGTGATGACGTTGCCGATGGCGGTCTGGCTGTAGTCGGCGTACGCGCTGTCCACGTCGGCGCGGGCCGTGGGGCCGTCGTCGGTGACGTTGATGGTGATGTTGCCGACGTTGCTGGCATCACCGGTGCCGTCGACCACCTTCACCGCGAACGTGTCTTGCGCCGCCGCCAGGTTGTTCGAGGCGTTGGTGGTGAGGGTGTAGGTGTAGTTGACGGTGTATGCGGTATCGGTGCCGCTGCCGGCCTTGGTGTAGCCGGTGAGGGTCAGCGTACCCAGTGCGCCTGCAATGGTGGCAGGCAAGCCGCCGGACAGGTAGACCGGGGTGCCACCAACCAGCAGCTCGAAGCCCTGGCCGTTGTCCCTGATGGTGAAGCTGCCGCTGGTGGTCTCGACGTCGGTGTCGGCCTCGGAGCCCAGCTTGCCCGGCACATCCAGCCCCTTTTCGCTCACGGTCGCGGTGGAGCCGGCGACTTCGGGAATGAGGTTGTCCTTGCCCAGGAAGATGGTGAGGTTCGCGGTCGCGGAACTGCCGTCGGCATCGGTCACCGTGTACTGGAACGTGTCGCTGTCGCCGTCGGTGGCCGCGGGGTTGGTGACGCGGTAGCTGTAGAAGCCCGAAGGCGACAGGGTCAGCTCGCCATGGGTGCCCACGATGACCGTGGGTTTGTCGATGACCGTGGCACCACTGGCGGTCAGCAGCAGGCTGCCATCGGCGCCTGCGCCGTCCCGGCCCGTGGAACTGCTGGTGGTGCCGTCGCCGCTGATGACGTTGCCCGTGGTGGTGCGCCCCAGCAGGCCGCCGGCGGATGCGATCGTCACGTTGTCGGCGTCGTCGTTCGGCACCGGCACGTCGTCCACGATACCGATCTTCAGGTCGGCGCTGCCCGAGCCGCCGTCGGCGCCCTGGACCGTCACCGGAACGCTGTCGGTCAGGTTGACGCCGCCGCTGTGGGTCTGCGCCTCCTTCAGGGTGTACGAGTAGGTCACGGTGGCAGTCTTGTCGCCATCGGTGCTGGTGTAGCCAGTGATGACGAGCAGGCCTTCACCCGTGTCCACGGTCTTGTCCACCGCGGCCACGCCGGCGAGGTCCTTGAGCTGCGCCAGCGTCAGCGCCAGACCGCCCACGTTGAGCGCGCCGATGCCGTCGGTGGCGGAAATCTGGAAGCTGCCGCTGGCCATTTCGCTGGCGTCGTTTGCGGACGTCAGGCCGGCTTCATAGACGATGGAGTCGGTGCCGGAACCGGAAACGGTCACCCCGGCGATGCCGTTGGTGCCCTGAATCTGCAGGGTCAACGCTGCCGATGCGGTATCCCCGTCGCCATCCCGAAGGGTGTACGCCAGATTGAACTGGAGCAGATCGCTGACCGTGAGTGCCTGCACCGCGGCGCTGCCGTTGTTCAGCACGAAGCTGTAGCGGCCATCAGAGCCCAGGGTCAGCGTGCCGTAGTTCGACAGCGCGGCCATCACGGCCGTGTTGTCGCCCCAGGCGAAGGCCTGCGAAGCGCTGGCGCCATCGACACCGTAGCTGTCGTTGTCGAGCACCTGGCCACTCACCGACTGCGTGGCGCCGTCTTCGGTCACGGTGTGTGGGCCGTCACCTTGGGCTGTGGGGCCGTCGTCGCGAAAGACAAGGGTCTGGCCGATGTTGAGCGAGGCGCTGGCGCTGCTGGTGTCGCCATCGCCGTCGGTGGCTGCGTCGGTGCGCGTGAGAACGATGAGGCCGGCGTCGGCCAGGGTGAGCGCGTCGTCGGGGTTGCTGCCGTCGGGGTGGCCAAGGGCGCGGATCTGGTCGAGCGTGACGCTGCCGCTGGCATCGACGCTGAGGGTGAAGACGAGCTCGCCGGAGGCGGTGCGACCTTCGACGACCCCGCCGACCACGTCCAGCAGCACCGGCTGGCCGGTGGCGACGTCGATCAGGCCGCTGTCGGCGCCGGGGCTGGAGACGCTCAACCCGTAGACGCTGCTGAAGCTGCCCAGGCCGTCGGCGCCCGGAGTGAGGGTGGA
>CALRLO020000015.1:0-84553 GCA_943368755.1 Synechococcus sp. UW140
AGGTTTGGCCGCTGGCTTCTTGGCCGCTGGGCTGGCCGCTGGCTTCTTGGCGGCGGCGGACCCCTTGGCCGCAGCGCCACCGGAGGCGCGCGAAGCACCCCCCTTGCGCTGGGCGGCTGCGGTCGTTTTCTTGGCGGCGGCTTTCACTACTGAACTCCTCTCATCACCAGGCACATCCGTGGTCGTGGCCGACGTTATACCTTGTTTGCGCGGGATGTCCTTCTGCGTCCGCCCGGACTGGAAGCCCAGGCCCTGAAGTATGGACAGAAACAGCATCGCGTCAATCGGCCAGGCAGTCTGGTTTCAGGCGCTCAGGCCAGGCACTGGTCCAGGCCCTGCACGAGGATGTCGCGTGGCAGGTCGATGCCGATGAACACCATCTTGCTCACGCGCGTCTCGCCCTCGGCCCACTGCGGCCCGAGGTCGCTGCCCATCAACTGGTGCACGCCCTGGAAGATCACCTTGCGTTCGGTGCCTTCCATGGCCAGCACACCCTTGTAGCGAAGCAGCCGCGGGCCGTAGACCTGAACGATGGCGCCCAGGAAGTCTTCCAGCTTGGCCGGGTTGAACGGGCGTGTGGCCCGGTAGACGAAGCTCTTGACGTCGTCGTCGTGGTGATGGTGGTGGCCGTGACCATGGTCGTGGTCGTGGTCGTGCCCATGGCCGTGCTGGTGCGAGGGGTGGTCGCAGTGTTCGCCGTGCTCATGGTCGTGATCGTGGTGGTCGTGGTCGTCCGCCTTGAGGAAGTCGGGGTCGATGTCCAGCTTGGCGTTCAGGTTGAAGCCACGCAGATCGAACACTTCCTTGAGGGCCACGTCACCGAAATTCGCGGTGCGCATGGGCGCGCGCGGGTTCATGTGCTTGAGGCGGTGGATCAGCGCATCCACGTCGTCGGCCGACACCAGGTCGGCCTTGCTGATGAAGATCTGGTCGGCAAAACCCACCTGCCGGCGCGCTTCCTGGCGGTCGTTGAGCTGCTGGGCTGCGTGCTTGGCGTCCACCAGTGTCACGATGGCGTCCAGCAGGTACTGCTCGGCCACTTCGTCGTCCATGAAGAAGGTCTGGGCCACCGGGCCGGGGTCGGCCAGGCCGGTGGTCTCTATCACCACACGCTCGAAATCGAGCTCGCCCTTGCGCTTTTTCGCCGCCAGATCGGCCAGCGTGGAGCGCAGGTCCTCGCGGATGCTGCAGCAGATGCAGCCGTTGCTCATCTGGATGATGTTCTCGCCGGCCTCGGCCACCAGAATCTCGTTGTCGATGTTCTCCTCACCGAACTCGTTCTCGATCACCGCGATCTTCTGACCGTGCGCTTCGGTGAGCACGCGCTTGAGCAGTGTGGTCTTGCCCGAGCCGAGAAAGCCGGTGAGGATGGTGGCAGGAATCAAGGACATGGCGCTACCCCGGGGAGGCGTTGAAAAAGCAACCGGGTAGTGTAGTCCACCCTCCCCTGCCCGGCAGCGGTCAGCCTTTGCCTGGCTTGCGGGCGCGGGGGTGGGCGGCGTCGTAGACCTGGGCCAGGTGCTGGAAATCCAGCCGGGTGTAGACCTGGGTGGTGCCGATGTTGGCGTGGCCCAGCAGCTCTTGCACCGCACGCAGGTCGCCGCTGGACTGCAGCACATGGCTGGCGAAGGAATGCCGCAGCATGTGCGGGTGCACCGGCGTGGACAGGCCCGCCAGCAGCGAACGCCGCTTGAGCCGCACGCGGATGTGCTGCGGCGTGAGCCGCCGCCCGTGCGGGCCAATGAACAGCGCAGGGTCGTCGCCGGCCCAGGTGGGACGCTGGGCCAGCCAGTCGGCCAGTGCCTCCAGGGCGGCGCGGCCCACGGGAACGGTGCGGCGCTTGCTGCCTTTGCCCAGTACATGGGCCTCGCCCGCCTCGCCATCGATCCACCCACGCGCCCGGTTGCTGGCCACCACGTCCAGCCCCACCAGTTCGCCCAGGCGCAGGCCACAGCCATAAAGCAACTCGGTCAGGCAGCGGTCGCGCGCCACGCGCTGCGGCGAATCGTCGTCGTCGTCGTGGTCGGCCAGTCGCACCGCGTCGTCCACCGGCAGTGCCTTGGGCAGGGGTTTGGGCGCTTTGGGGGCTTTGACGCCCAGCACCGGGTTCAGCGCCACCAGGCCTTCACGGCCCAGCCAGGCATAGAAACCCCGCCAGCCCGAAAGGATGAGCGCGCTCCCGCGGGCGCTGCGCCCGCCGGCATGCATCTGTGCCACCCAGCGCCGGATGTGGGCCTCGGCCACGGCACGCAGGGTCACACCGGCTTCGCTGGCGCGGGTGGCCAGCTTGAGCAGGTCTTCGGTATAGAGCGCAACGGTGCGCTCGGCCAGGCGTTTTTCCACCCGGACATGGCTCAGGTAACGCTCCAGCAGCCCGGCGTCTTCGGCCGACAGCTGTGGAGGCCAGGCCACGCCCATGGTGTTCAGTCGGTCAGCGAAGGCGCCGTCACCGGGCGCAGCCGCGACAGCGCGGCGCTGGCCAGCGCACCGATGCGCTCCAGAAAATCGGTGCCCATCGCGGCGTCGAATCGCTTGGGATCGGGCGAGGCCAGCACCAGCAGGCCAAACGCCTGGGGGGCCGCACCGGCGCGCAGGGCGATCAGCGCGAGCGAAGCGGCCGCGGCAGGGTCTTCCAGCCACTGGGCCGCTTCCAGCCCGGGGTTGGTACCGCAGTAGGGCGAGCCCAGCGAGGCGGCAAACGCCTTGACGTCGTCGCTGACACCCAGGGCAAAGGGCTGGTCAGCGAATTCGGGCGCCACATCCCAGACGCGGATGGCGACCTGCGGCACCACGAACTGGTCGCCGATCTGGCCCGCGATCACCCCGGGCAGGTCGGTGGCCTCGCGCGTGAGCAGCAGCTCGCGCGTCCAGCGCTGGAGCTTGTCGGCGATGGCAACGTTCTCCTGGCCGTGGCGGATCATCTCGGCCGCCTTGAGCTCCAGGCCCCGGATCTTTTCGCGCAGCATCTCGGCCTGGCGTTCCTGCAGGCTGACGGCGCGCCCGCCGTGCGGACTGGTGAGCTGCACCGTGGCGAGCAGCTCGGCGTGGCGCTCGAAAAAGTCGGGCGTGTTGAGCAGGAAATCGGCGATGTCGTCTTCGGTGATGGGGTTCATGTCGGTCATGCCAGGTCTGGAATATCAATATCGCCCTGAAAGACGGTGGTGGCCGGGCCGGTCATGAGCACCGGTGCATCGAGCTGCCCCGCCCACTCGATGGTGAGTGTGCCGCCGCGCGTGGCCACGTCCACCCGGGTGTCCAGCCAGCCCAGGCGGATGCCGGCCGCCACGGCGGCACAGGCACCCGTGCCACAGGCCAGGGTCTCGCCCACGCCGCGCTCGAACACGCGCAGGCGCACGCTGTCGCGCGAGACCACCTGCAGGAAACCGGCGTTGACGCGATTGGGAAACGCCGGGTGGGCTTCGATCAGCGGGCCCAGGCCCAGCACCGGCGCGGCGTCCACGTCGTCCACCCGCAACACGGCGTGCGGGTTGCCCATCGAGAGCACCGCCACCGGCACGGCCGCGTGGCCCGGCAACGGAAGCGTCCACAGCGGCCATTCGCGGTCAGTGCCGCCCGCATGGGCTTCATCCAGGTAGGCCTGGCTGGCATCGAAAGGCACGCGGGCCAGCTCGAAGATGGGCGCGCCCATGTCCACCGTCACACGGCCGTCGGGGTTTTGCTGGAGCTCGATCAGGCCGTTCCTGATCTTGACCCTGACACGCGTCTTGTCGGTCAGGCCACGTTCGCGCACGAAGCGCACGAAACAGCGTGCACCGTTGCCGCAGTGCTCCACCTCGCCGCCATCGGCGTTGTGGATGACGTATTCGAAATCGATACCCGGCCCGGGCGAGGGCCGCACGCTGAGGATCTGGTCGGCCCCGACGCCGAAATGCCGGTCAGCCAGCCAGCGGTACTGGGCCGCATTCAGGCCCAGGCGGCCCTGCGTCTCGTCGAGCACGACAAAGTCGTTGCCCGCGCCCTGCATCTTGGTGAAGCGGATGTGCATGGGCCGGATTATCGGCCCATACGCAGTCCCCCGCCGGTCACTGGGGCGCCGGTTCTGCGACGAAGATCTCGACCCGGCGGTTCATGGCACGGCCCGCCACGCTGTCGTTGCTGGCCACGGGCTCGCGCGAACCACGGCCGTCGATGGTGATGGCACCGATGGGCACCCCGCGTGCCACCACGTAATCGCGCGTGCTGGCTGCGCGGTTCACGGACAGGGGGTTGTTGATGGCGTCGGTGCCGGTGCTGTCGGTGTGACCGATGATGCTCACGCGGGCGTTGGGGTTCTGGCGCACGCCGCTGGCGAAGCTGTCGAGCACCGGGGCCAGTGCGGGGCGGATGTCGGCGCGGCCGGTATCGAAACCCGCGTCGCTGGGGATGTTGACCTTGAGCCGGTTGTCGGCGGTCTTGGCGACCTCGATGCCGGTGCCCTTGGTGGCCTGCTCCATCTGCTGCTTCTGCTGTTCCATGCGCTGGGACCAGACGTAGCCGCCCAGGGCGCCCGCGCCCGCGCCCACCACCGCACCGGTGGCCGCCCCCCGGCTACCGCCGGCAGCGGCACCGATCACGGCTCCGGCAATCGCGCCTATGCCTGCGCCCTGGGCCGTGGTGCGCTGGGAATCGCTCATGTTGGCGCAACCCGCCAGGGTCAGCGCGGCGGCCACCAGGCCTGCCGTCAGGGGCGCGGTGGATCGGGGAAAGGTGTTCTTTGTGTTCATGTGATTCAAACCTCCAAGAATGACGTCGCCAACCCGCTTCGGGCGGCGAGCCCCGGTTGTACGTCAAAAAGGTGCATCCTGATACGAAGCTTTCGATTCGCGGTGTGAAAATTTGTACGAACGGTCGCCCGTACACAAACACGCACAATCAGAGACATGGTCCGCCCCACCCAATACCTGTTTCCCGCGCGCGAGCCCGCGCCCCTGCGCCCTGCCGCCACCGTGCTGCTGCTGCGCGACACCCCCGCCGGCATCGAGGTGCTGATGACGCGCCGCTCGCTCACCGCCAGCTTCGCGCCCGGGGCCTATGTGTTTCCGGGTGGCGGTATCGATGCGGCCGACGCCGACCACACCCACGCGGCGCGTCGGCCCACCCAGAGTGACCTGCACCTGACACAGGCGCAGGCCGCGATCCGGGAAAGCTTCGAGGAACTGGGCATACTGCTCGCACGCCACGCGGACGGCCGCTGGGCCGATGCCAACGACATCGCCGCTCTGGACCGCAAGGCACCGTTCGTGGCCCAGTGCGCCGCGCGCGGCCTCACGTTGGCGGCCGACACGGTCCATGTGCTGGCCCACTGGATCACCGACCGCGACCTGCCCCGCCGCTTCGACGTACCTTTTCTGGTCGCGCGCATGCCCACCGGCCAGACGCCGGTGGCCGACGAGTCGGAGCAGTTCGAGCCGGTCTGGGTGCGGCCGGCCGATGCGCTGGAACGCCACCAGCGCGGCGATTTTTTCATCATCTTCCCCACCATACGCACGCTGGAGCGGCTGCAGGCCTACGGCAGCGTGGACGCGGTGCTGGCCGCCTGCGCCAGCGAGCAGCCGCTGTGGACCAGCTGCCCGCGCGCGGGCCTGATGAACGGCAGGGAATCGCGCCACATGGAGCACGAGCCACCGTTCGGCGAGCTGGCCCTGGTGACACCCGACGGCCAGATCGCCCACGAGCTGCGCTGGCAGCACGACCACGCCGTGCCCCTGCTGAAAAACGTCATGCGCCTGACCGCCCCCAACAGCGGCGTGATGACCGGCCCCGGCACCAACAGCTACCTGGTTGGCGACCCCGACAGCGGCTACATCGCCATCGACCCCGGCCCCGACGACGCCGACCACCTGGATCGCCTGTGGCGTGCTGCGGGCGGGCAGATCCGGCACATCGTCTGCACCCATTCCCACCCTGACCATTCGCCCGGCGCACGCCGCCTGCAGGCGCTGTGCGCGCTGCAGCCGCCCATACTCGGGCTGGCCAGCGGACCGGATGCCCGCGCCGACAGCCGCTTCACACCCGACCGCGAACTCACCGACGGTGAAACACTGGTGCTCGAAGGCCTGAACGCCGACGGGGTGCTGCGCCACACCCTTCGCGCCGTCCACTCCCCCGGCCACGCGGCCAACCACCTGTGCCTGCTGCTGGAAGAAGACGCCCTGCTGTTCTCGGGCGACCACATCCTCAACGGCAGCACCACCGTGATCGCACCGCCCGATGGCCACATGGACGACTACCTGAATTCACTGGACAAGCTGGCCGCGCTGTGCCGTGAACACGGCGCCGAATTCATACTGCCCGCCCACGGCTATGTGCTGGGCAACGCACCCGGCGCCATCGCACAACTCAAAGCGCACCGCCTCAAACGCGAAGCCAAGGTGGCCGCGGCCATGCAGGCGCGCCCCGACGGTGGGCTGGACGACTGGGTACCGCTGGCCTACGACGACGTGCCCGAACGCCTGTGGCCGGTCGCCAAACGCTCGCTGCAGGCTCACGTCGACCGCATCCGCAGCCTCGGGGGTTTCAATGTCTGACGAGGGCGTACGGCTGTCCAAACGGGTGATGGCGGCGGCGGCCTGCTCGCGCGCCGAGGCCGAGCGCCTGGTCGCACAGGGCGATGTGCAGGTGGACGGTGTGGTGCAGCGCGACCCGGCCCACCGCGTGAGCGACACCCAGGCGGTGCAGGTGCGCCAGGGTGCCAGGCCCCAGGGCCCCGGCGCGCTCACGCTGCTGTGGCACAAACCGGCCGGGGAAACCCCGCCGCCGGCTGAGTCGCGGGGTCTGCGCTGCGCCACGCCGCTCGACGCCGCCGCCAGCGGACTCGTGGTCTTCACCGGTCACGCCCAGATCTGGCGCGTGCTCGCGCAGTCCGAGCCGCCACTGGAACACGAATGGCTGGTCGACCTGCCGGGTGCCCAGCCCGCCAGCGTGCTGGGCCGCGGCGTGCGCGCCAGCGTGGGCAGCCAGAACGAACACCAGACCCGGCTGCGCGTGGTGGTGCGCGGCGCCTGGCGGCCAGCCGCCGAGCTGGTGCCGCAGCGCCTGCACCGCCAGCGCATTGGCCGCGTCGCCCTGGGCCCCCTGGCAGCTGGTGCCACGCGCGCGCTGCTGCCGCACGAGAAGTTCTGACGCCGCCCCGGCCGCCACCATGCGTATCGCCTTCGTCTCCGACATCCACGGCAACCTGCCCGCGTTGCTGGCGGTGGCGGCCGACATCCACCGGCGCGGCGTGGACCGCGTCATCAACCTCGGCGACAGCCTGAGCGGCCCGTTGCTGCCCCAGGCAACCGCCGACCACCTGATGGCGCAGGACTGGCTGCACCTGGCCGGCAACCACGAACGCCAGGTGCTCACGCAGGCACCGGCACGCATGGGTCCGTCGGACGCTTACGCACGCGCGCACCTGAACGACACTGCCCTGCAGTGGATGGCGGGCCAGCGGCCCACCCACCGCCTGGACGACGAGGTCTGTCTTTGCCACGGCACGCCACGCAGCGATCTGGAGTACTTTCTCGAAACCGTCACCGCCGACGGCGTGCGCCTGGCGACGGCAGACGAGATCGCCGAACGACGAGGCAACACCCCGGCACGCCTGATCGCCTGCGGCCATACCCACACGCCCCGCGTGTTGCGCGCGGCCGATGGGTGCCTGCTGCTCAACCCCGGTAGCGTGGGCCTGCCCGGCTACGAAGACGACCACCCGCACAGACACCGGGTGGAAAACGGCAGCCCCGATGCGCGCTACGCCATCGCCGACCGGCTGGCCAGCGGCCACTGGCGGGCGCAACTGCTCGCTGTGCCCTACAACTTCGCGCCCATGGCCGCACTGGCCCGCGCCAACGGCCGCGAGGACTGGGCGGTGCCGCTGGAGAGCGGCTACATGCCCAGGCCCTGAATAAAGTGTGAAGTCCGCCGGTACGCCGGATTCTGTGCGCGCGGGTTGCCCCGCACGTGACCGCCATTCATCTGGGCCGCCGGTCACCCGAGCGGCTCAATGCTGCCTACCCGCCAGCTCCGCGGGTCACATCATCGCTGGCCTATTTGGCATTGCTGCGCGTAGAGATTGCCCGTTTCACCCCCGGTGGTCTACCTTGCGGCACGCCCCCGGGACTCGTCTCTGTTGCTCTGATCCTCACCTCGCGGTGGAGAGCCGTTAGCTCCTACGCTGCCCTGTGCAGTCCGGACGTTCCTCCAGCACACCCTTTCGGGTCTCGTGCCAGCGGCGGTCTGGCGGGCTTCACAGGCGGGATTATCCCCTGCCTTTTACAATCCCGTCCCTGCTTGATCACCACGAGCCCCCCATGATCCGACTGACCGAACTCAAGCTGGCCCTGGACCAGGTCCCAGCCGAAGCGCGCCGTGCCGCCGATGCGCCAACCGAAACCGAGGCTGACCGCGCGCCACCACCCCACCCCGTCGAAGCCCTGCGCCAGCTGGCAGCCGACACCCTGGGCATCGCACCCGTGGAGATTGCTCAGCTCCAGGTCTTCAAGCGCAGCTTCGACGCCCGCAAGGCCGAGCTGCGCGCGGTCTACATCGTCGACCTGACGCTGACGAACCCGGCCGACGAGGCGGCACTGCTGGCGCGCCACGCCAACCACCCGCACATCAGCCCCACGCCCGACATGGCCTGGCGCCCGCCCGTGCAGGCCCCCGCAGGCACGCCCCGCCCGGTGGTGGTGGGTTTCGGCCCGTGCGGCATCTTTGCCGCGCTGGCGCTGGCGCAGATGGGCTTTCGCCCCATCGTGCTGGAACGCGGCATGCCCGTGCGCCAGCGCACCCAGGACACCTGGGGCCTGTGGCGCAAGCGGGTGCTGAACCCGCAGAGCAACGTGCAGTTCGGCGAGGGCGGTGCAGGCCTGTTCTCGGACGGCAAGCTCTACAGCCAGATCAAGGACCCTCGCTTCCTGGGCCGCAAGGTGATGCAGGAGTTCGTGGACGCGGGCGCACCGCCCGAAATCCTCTACGAGGCCCACCCGCACATCGGCACCTTCAAGCTCGTGAAGGTGGTGGAAAACATACGCGCGCAGATCGAGCGGCTGGGCGGTGAGGTGCGTTTTCACCAGCACGTGAACGACGTGCTGATCGAAGACGGGCCACACGGCCAGCACCTGCGCGGACTGGTGGTGACCGACCTGTCCAGCGGCCAGGCCACGGAGCTGCGCACCGATCACGCGGTGCTGGCCCTGGGCCACAGCGCGCGCGACACCTTCGAGGTGCTGCACACGCGTGGCGTGTTCATCGAAGCCAAGCCCTTCTCCATCGGTTTTCGGGTGGAGCACCCGCAAGGTGTCATCGACCGCGCGCGCTGGGGCCGCCATGCCGGCCACCCGCTGCTGGGCGCGGCCGAGTACCGGCTGGTGCACCACGCCAGCAACGGCCGCGCGGTCTACAGCTTCTGCATGTGCCCGGGCGGCACGGTGGTGGCCGCCACCAGCGAGCCCGAGCGCGTGGTCACCAACGGCATGAGCCAGTACTCGCGCAACGAGCGCAACGCCAATGCCGGCATCGTCGTGGGCATCGAACCCGCCCGAGATTACCCAGATGGCCCGCTGGCCGGCATCGTGCTGCAGCGTGCGCTGGAGTCCCACGCTTACGTGCTGGGCGGGCGCAACTACTCGGCCCCGGGCCAGCTGGTGGGGGATTTCGTGGCCGGCACGCCCTCGCACCAGCTGGGCGAGGTGCAGCCCTCCTACAAGCCGGGCGTGGCGCTGGGCGACCTGGCCAGCGCCCTGCCCGCCTATGCCATCGAGGCCATGCGTGAGGCCTTCCCGGCCTTCGGGCACAAGATCCCCGGCTTCGACCGGCACGATGCCGTACTGACCGGCGTGGAAACCCGCACCTCCTCGCCCATACGCATCACCCGGGGCGAAAACCTGCAAAGCCTCAACACCCGGGGCCTGTACCCGGCCGGCGAAGGTGCCGGCTACGCGGGCGGCATCCTGTCCGCCGGGGTGGACGGGCTGCGCGTGGCCGAAGCAATGGCCCAGGCCATGGCCGGAAACTAACAACCGGTTACACAATCGTTTCGCGGCCCCTACACCGCCTTGACACGCCAGGCGCATGCTTGGCTCCCCTGCAGCAGGAATTTCACATGCATCGCACCCTTCTCGCCCTCACCAGCGTTCTGGTGGCCGGCGGCGCCACTGCCCAGATGGTCGGCGGCGCCGAACAAGGCCGTGTCATCAGCAGCACGCCCGTCATCCAGCAGGTCGCCGTGCCGCGCCAGGTCTGCCAGGACGAAGTGGTCACCAGCCAGGGCTACAACTCGGGCGCCGGCGCCGTCATGGGCGGCCTGGCAGGCGGAGCCATCGGCAACGCCATCGGTGACGGCAGTGGCCGGGCTGCCGCCACCGTGATAGGACTGATCGGCGGCGCCATGCTGGGCAACCGCATCGAAGGCAGCGGCGCGCCGCAGACGCAGACCGTGCGCCGCTGCGGCACCCAGACCGTGTACGAAAACCGCACCGTGGGTTTCCAGGTGGTGTACGAGTACGCGGGCCGCCAGTACCAGGTGCAGATGCCCCACGATCCGGGCCCCACGATTCCTCTTCAGGTGGTGCCGCTGGGTGCCGCCCCCGCCGTATCGGCCGCGCCGCTGGGCATGCACGAGCAGGTGATCTACCAGACCCGTCCGGTCTACCCGGCCGTGGTGCGCCCCGCGCCGCCGGTGGTGATCGAGTACCAGTACCGCTACAACGACTACCCGCGCCACCGCCACGGCCGCGACGACCGCTGGCGCTATTGAGATCGACCGGCCCGGGTTCGGCCGGGCAAAAAAAACGCCAGCTTGCGCTGGCGTTTTTTGTTGGGCAAACCGATGTCAGGCGCGGGCCTGCAGGGCAGCGATACGCTCTTCGATCGGTGGGTGGGTGCTGAACAGCTTGCCCAGGCCACCGGTGATGCCCAGGGCCTGCATGGTCTTGGGCAGTTCGCCCGGGGTCAGACCACCCAGACGGGCCAGCGCGTTGATCATGGGCTGTTTGCGGCCCATCAGGTCGGCGGCACCGGCGTCGGCACGGAACTCGCGCTGGCGGCTGAACCAGGCCACGATGATGGCGGCCAGGAAACCCAGCACGATGTCCATCACGATGGTGGTGACCAGGTACCCGATGCCAGGACCACTGCTCTCGCTGTCGCCCTTGCGCAGGAAACTGTCGACCGCATAGCCGATCACGCGGCTCAGGAACACCACGAACGTGTTCATCACGCCCTGGATCAGGGTCATGGTGACCATGTCGCCGTTGGCGATGTGAGCCACCTCGTGGCCGATCACGGCCTCGACCTCTTCCTTGGTCATGTTCTGCAGCAGGCCGGTGGACACCGCGACCAGGGCCGAGTTCTTGAAGGCGCCGGTGGCGAAGGCGTTGGGTGCACCTTCGAAGATGGCGACCTCGGGCATGCCGATGCCGGCCTTGTCGGCGAATTTCTGCACGGTCTGCACGATCCAGGCTTCGTCGGCGGTGGCCGGCTGGTTGATGACGCGGGCACCGGTGCTCATCTTGGCCATCCACTTGCTCATCAGCAGCGAGATGGTGGCGCCGCCAAAGCCGATCACGAGCGAGAAGCCCGCCAGCGCGGTCAGATTGAGGCCGTTGGCGGTCAGGAAGCGGTCCACACCCAGCAGCCGCGTGGTGATCAGCAGCACGGCCATCACGGCCAGGTTGGTCAGAACGAACAGCAGAATGCGTTTCATGGTTTCTCCGTTGTGGGGTGCGCTTATGACCCCCCTCGGGGCCATCGGTTCCCCAGGTCGTGGGGCGCGCCGAATGATACTGGGGTTGATCAGCGGTTTTTCAAGCGCGCGGCGGGCGAAAAACGCTGGAATCGGCATAGAACGAGGGTGCCTCGTTGGCCGGCCACCAGTCGGGCACGCCCAGCACCGGCAGCGGCGTGAAGGGCTTGGCGGCCAGCACCTCGGGCGAGAGGCTGGACGCCAGCCAGGCATCCCAGGTCGCGTCTCCCGACAACGCGTCAGGCACCGGGACGCGGTACACATGGGCGGTGATGGACTTGTAGGGCACCACCAGCTTTTCCAGCAGGGCGTGACCAAACAGCACCAGCCGCGCCTGGGCCCAGAGGGGGCGCAGCTCGACGAACAGCCGTGTCCACTCGCGCGCCAGCAGCGCCTGCCACAGCGGCTCGGGCGCCTGCAGCAGGGCGGCGTTCTCGTCGAACAGGGTCAGGCTGTCACGCACCGGGCCGCGCGTGGCGCGCACGCCGTGGCGCGCAATTTCAGCGGCCTGCAAGCGGTTGAGCGTGTGTTTGGTATGCGGAAAACGCAGCCAGCACAGGCCGTTGAAGAAGTCGTGCAGGTTGTCGCGCGTGGGTACCTCGCCGGTCTCGAAGATGAACTGTTCGTAGGCCATGCCTTCGGGCAGCGCGTCCTGGGCCACGAAACGCCGCACGCCCGCAGGCAAGGCCTCGCGCACCGGCACCCCCGCACGCCAGGCCCGTTCGGCCCTGGCCCCCGGGTCACGCCAGCCGTCGAACCAGGGCGCACTCCAATTGATAGCTTGCACCGTTCCGTCAGGATTTGATGCTGGACAGGAAATGACGCTTGTCCCGAACGCTGACCTTTGAAGTGCCTTCGTCGCGAAGATCGAACGCGTCGGTCGCCACCAGCAACTTGGTCAGCGTCGCGTAGCCGTAGTTGCGTGAATCGAACGACGCCTTGTTGCCGATGTGTGAACCAACGGCACCTACCTTCGCCCAACCGTCTTCGTCTTCGCAAGCAATCACCGCGCCACGCAACAGGCTCAACAGTTTGGCGTCGCGTCGCAACTGGTCACCTGGCACGCGCAGGCTCGCCGCGACGGCCTTCGCCGCACCCGCTGTAGCCGATGTGGTCTTTGTCTCCTCAGAGCCGGCCGCTGCAGCGCTTTCGATCACACCCAGGCGTTCCAGGTAGAGAAAGCGGGAGCACGCATTGACAAAAGGCTCGGGGGTCTTCTCCGCGCCAAAGCCATAGACCGCAGCTCCCTTGGCGCGCAGGTGCATGACCAGAGGGGTGAAATCGGCATCGGATGACACGATGCCAAACGCGGCGGGTCCATCCGTGTAAAGCAACTCCAGGGCATCAATCACCATGGCCATGTCGCTGGCGTTTTTTCCCTTGGAATAGTCGAACTGCTGCATCGGCCGTATGGCATGTTCGTGCAGCTTGTCCTCCCAGCCTTTGAGTTCGCTCTTTTTCCAGTTGCCATAGGCACGCCGGACATTGGTGACACCGAACTTCGACAACTCGTTCAGGATCACGTCGATTTTGGACGCGGGTGCGTTGTCCGCGTCAATCAGCAGCGCGATGTGCGGCTCGCCGCGCAGCGCATCCCTCTGGCTCACACCAGCCTCCAAGGGAGCGCTTCGCCGCTGCGCAGCGGCTTGAGCTCGGCCTCGCCGAAGGCGAAGGATTCGGGCGGGGTCCAGCTTTCACGCTTGAGCGTCACGGTGCCGGCGTTGCGCGGCAGGCCGTAGAAGTCGGCACCGAAGAAGCTGGCGAACCCCTCCAGTTTGTCGAGTGCGCCCGCGTGGTCAAAGGCCTCGGCGTACATCTCGATGGCGGCGTGCGCGGTGTAGCAGCCGGCGCAGCCTGTGGCGTGTTCCTTCAGGTGTGCCGGGTGTGGCGCGCTGTCGGTGCCGAGGAAGAATTTCGGGCTGCCGCTGGTGGCCGCAGCAACCAGCGCCTGGCGGTGGGTCTCGCGCTTGAGCACCGGCAGGCAGTAGTAATGCGGACGGATGCCGCCGGTAAAGATGGCGTTGCGGTTGTAGAGCAGGTGGTGAGCAGTGATGGTCGCGCCCAGGGCTCCGTCGGCGCCAGCCACGTACTGAGCGGCCTCTTTGGTGGTGATGTGTTCCATCACGATCCTGAGGCCAGGGAAATCGCGGCGCAGCGGGATCAGCTGCTGGTCGATGAACACGGCCTCGCGGTCGAACAGGTCGATGTCGCTGCTGGTGACCTCGCCGTGCACGAGCAGCAGCAGGCCTTCGCGCTGCATGGCCTCGAGCACCGGGTAGATCTTGCGGATGTCGGTCACGCCGGCGTCGCTGTTGGTGGTGGCGCCCGCCGGGTAGAGCTTGCAGGCCACCACGCCCGCCGCCTTGGCCCGCGCGATCTCGGCGGGTGGCAGGTTGTCGGTCAGGTACAGCGTCATCAGCGGCTCGAACGTCATGCCCTGTGGGACGGCAGCGCGGATGCGCTCGCGGTAGGCCACGGCCGCCTCGGCGGTGGTCACCGGTGGCTTGAGGTTGGGCATGATGATGGCGCGGCCGAACTGGGAGGCGGTGTGCGGCACCACGGTGTTCAGCGCGGCCCCGTCGCGAACGTGCAGGTGCCAGTCGTCGGGGCGGGTGAGGGTGATCGTGTCGAAGGCGGAATTCATGCCCCGGATTGTCGCACTCAGGTCTTGTTGAGCGCCTGCTGCAGGTCGTCCCAGAACTTGGCCACGGCGCGTTTGCCCTTGCCGGGCGGCGTGCGCTCGCGGTAGAGGCGGATGTCCATGGGCATGTCCAGCCCGTCGCCCGCACTGACCAGCTTGCGGGCCTTCACCTCCCGGCGCACCGCACTGGAGGGCAGGAAGGCGACGCCGTGCCCTTCCAGGGCCATGGCCTTGAGGCCTTCGGCCATGTCGGTCTCGTAAACGCGGTCGAGGTGGACTGCCGTGCCGTTCTGCTTGAGCATGTAGTCGACCACCCGGCCCAGGTAGGCGCCGGGCGCGTAGCCCAGATAGGGCAGCAGCTGGCCGGGGTGACCCGGCAGGCGGTACAGCGGCTGGCCCTCGGCGTCAGGCTTGACGTAGGGCGACAGCACCTCGCGGCCCAGCGGCAGCATCTCGTAGCGGTCGGTGTCCAGCTGTATGGGCTGCGAGGCGTGGTGGTAGACGATCAGCAGGTCGCAGCTGCCTTCCACCAGGCGCAGCACGGCGTCGTGCACGTTGAGGGCGATCACCCGCGTCTTGACGGGGCCACAGGCTTCACGAAGCCCCGAGAGCCAGGCGGGGAAGAAGGTGAAGGCCAGCGTGTGCGGCAGCGCGAACTCGATCACGTCCTGCGCTGCCGCCGTGTGGCCGCGCAGCATGGCGCGGGTGGACTGCAAGGTCTGGAGGATCTCCAGGGCCTGCTCGTAGAGTGTCTGACCGGCCGGCGTGAGCCGCGTGGGGTAGGAACTGCGGTCCACCAGATCGGTCCCGGCCCAGGCCTCCAGCGACTGGATGCGGCGCGAGAAGGCTGGCTGCGTGACATGGCGCAGCTGGGCCGAGCGGCTGAAACTGCGCGTCTCGGCCAGGCTCACGAAATCTTCGAGCCACTTGGTTTCCATGGGGCGCGATTATGCGGCGCTGGCCACCTCGGTGGCGCCACCCTTTTGCTGCAGCGCCCACATGCGCGCGTAGACACCTTCGCGGGCCAGCAACGCCTCGTGGGTGCCACGCTCGACCAGGTGGCCATGTTCCAGCACCAGGATTTCGTGCGCATCCACCACGGTGGACAGCCGGTGTGCGATCACCAGCGTGGTCTTGTTGCGCGCCGCACTCCTCAGCTCGGCCTGGATGGCGCGTTCGTTGGCCGAATCGAGCGCCGAGGTGGCCTCGTCGAAGATCATCACCGGGGGGTTCTTGAGCAACGTGCGCGCGATGGCCACCCGCTGCTTCTCACCACCCGAGAGCTTGAGGCCACGCTCGCCCACGGTGGTGGCATAGCCCTGCGGCAGGCGGCTGATGAAATCGTGGATGTGAGCGGCCTGCGCCGCTGCCACGGCGGCCTCGTGCCCGGCACCGGGCTGGCCATAGAGGATGTTGTATTCGATGGTGTCGTTGAACAGCACCGTATCCTGGGGCACGATGCCGATAGCCTGGCGCACGCTGGCCTGGGTCACGCCGCGGATGTCCTGACCTTCCAGCGTGATGCGGCCGGCGTTGACGTCGTAGAAACGGTAGAGCAGACGCGCCAGCGTGGATTTGCCCGATCCCGAGGGGCCCACCACGGCCACGGTCTTGCCCGCCGGTATCTCGAAGCTGATGCCGTGCAGGATCTCGCGTGCAGGCTCGTAGGCAAAGCGCACGTCCTCGAACCGCACCGTAGGCGGGCCGTCCAGCTGCAGCGGCCGGGCGTCGGGCGCATCGGCGATTTCACGCTCTTTTTCCAGCAGCACGAACATCTTGTCGAGGTCGGTCAGGCTCTGCTTGATCTCGCGGTAGAGCACGCCCAGGAAACCCAGCGGGATGTAGAGCTGGATCATGAAGGCATTGACCATGACCAGGTCTCCCAGCGTCATCTGGCCGTTGGCCACGCCCTGCGTGGCACGCCACAGCATGGCCACCAGCGCCACCGCGATGATGAGCTGCTGGCCGGCATTGAGCAGCGACAGCGTGTTCTGGCTCTTGATGCGGGCGCGGCGCAGGCGTTGCAGGCTCTCGTCGTAGCGGCGCGCCTCGAAGTCCTCGTTGTTGAAGTACTTGACGGTCTCGTAGTTGAGCAGCGAATCGATCGCCCGCGTCTGGCTGGCCGACTCGATCTCGTTCATCTCCCGGCGGAACTGGGTGCGCCACTCGGTGATGCGCACGGTGAAAAAGACATAGGTCACCAGCGCGCCCAGCGTGATCCAGACGTACCAGAGGTCGAACCGGGTACCCAGCAGCACCAGCACCAGTCCCACCTCGACCAGTGTGGGAAAGATGCTGTAGAGCGAGTAGGAGATCAGCGACTGCACACCACGCGTGCCACGCTCTATGTCGCGTGTCATCCCGCCGGTCTGGCGCTCCAGGTGAAAGCGCAGGCTCAGCGCGTGCAGGTGACCGAACACCTCCAGCGCAATGCTGCGCGTGGCGCCTTCGGTGGCCTTGGCAAAGATCAGCTCGCGCAACTCGGTGAACAGGCTGGTGGAAAAACGCAGCAGGCCATACGCCAGCAGCAGCGTCACCGGCACCACCAGCAGGGCCTGAGGGCTGCCGGGCGACAGGCTCATCGCGTCCACCAGCTCCTTGAGCAGCAGCGGCACGCCGACATTGGCCACCTTGGCGCCGACCATGAAGGTCAGCGCCAGGATCACCCGCCACTTGTAGCGCCACAGGTAGGGAAACAGCCGGCGCAGCGCGAACCAGTCGGAGCGCGCGGGCGCTGACACGGGCGGGGCTCCTGCGGGCAGGGGCATGGAGGGAGAAACGCGGCGCATGGAGGACAATCGTGGGCAGTCAGCTCAGGATTGTGCCCATGTCCGACATTTCAAGCCCCGCCTACCCCACCCCGACCCCCGCCAGCGACAAGGAACTGGTGCTCAAGGTCATCCCGATGCCGGCCGACACCAATGGCAACGGCGACATCTTTGGCGGCTGGGTCATGGCCCAGGTCGACCTGGCCGGGTCGGTGCTGCCCGCACGGGTGGTGCAGGGCCGCATGGCCACCGTCGCCGTCAACGAATTCATCTTCAAGCAGCCGGTGCGCGTGGGCGACATCCTGAGCTTCTACGCCGAGATCACCCGCGTCGGCACCACCTCGGTGACGGTTCGCGTGGAGGTGTATGCCGAACGTTTCCGCGCCCAGGGCCAGTTCGTCAAGGTGACCGAGGCCAGCCTGACCTACGTGGCCATCGACGACAACGGCAAGCCGCGCCCCATCCCCCGCTGAGGCTGGGCGGGGTCAGAACACGCCGTGGCGGCCCTGGCCGCCTGCAAAACGGCTGGCGCCGTCCAGGGCATCGGCCAGCCGATCGCGGCCCCGCTGCCACTCCTGGTGCAGGGCCTGCTCCAGTGGGAGATCCCATTGCACGTAAGCGCTTTCGCGGTCGGCACGCATCGTGTCCTGCGGGAACGCGGCCAGCTGCCGGGCCAGCGCGATAGCGGCCTCGCGCGCCTGACCGGGCGGCACCACGCGGTTGGCCAACCCCATGCGCAAGGCCTCGTCCGCCTCGACCTTGCGGCCGGTGAGGATCAGGTCCATGGCATGGCCCATGCCGATCAGCCGGGGCAGGCGCACGGTGCCGCCATCGATCAGGGGCACGCCGAAGCGGCGGCAATAGACGCCGAAGTAGGCATCGGACTCCAGCACGCGCATGTCGCACCAAAGCGCGAGCTCCATGCCACCGGCCACGGCCGGACCCGATACCGCCGCAATCACCGGTTTCGACAGCCACAAGCGTGAGGGCCCCATGGGACCGGGTGGGCGGACCTCGCCGGGTGTGAAATCCAGTTCGGCCTGCAGCCCTCGCGCGGCCTTCGGGTCACGGTCAGCCAGTGCGGCTGCGGCCTGCAGGTCCCAGCCGGCGCAGAACACGCCGTGGGCGCCGTGGAACACGGCCACGCGGGCGCCCTCGTCATCGTCGAATTCGACGAAGGCACGGTGCAGGGCCCGCGCGGTCGCTGCGTCCACTGCGTTGCGCACCTGTGGCCGGTTCAGTGTGACCACCGTCACATCGCCCAGCCGCTCCACCGTCACCGCGTCGTTGTCGTTCATGGTTGTGCTCTCGGTTGGTGCCATTTCCGGGACGGTAATGCACGCATCGGGTGCCGTGTTGGCGCATTGGCGACTCGACATGGGGAACAACCCTAGGCGTCTTATAGAAGAGTCCCGCTATAACTCAGACTCCTCGACAAGGAGACAAGAGTGCAATTGCTGCAGCTGCTGATCAGTGGCGTGGCCCAGGGATGTATCTACGGACTGATAGCCCTGGGTTTTGTGCTGATATACAAAGCGACGGAGACGGTGAGCTTCGCGCAGGGCGACCTGATGATGGTGGGAGCCTTTGGCGGCCTGGCCGCCATGACCATGCTGGGCTTCCCGTTCTGGCTGTCGGTGCCCGCGGCCATCGTGGCCATGGGCGTGTTCGGGGTGCTCCTTGAACGCCTGGTGATTCGCCCCATCCTGGGCCAGCCCGCCTTCTCCATCGTGATGCTGACCATTGGCGTGGGCTACGTGCTGCGCGGCCTCATCACCATGATCCCCAACGTCGGCACCGACACCCACACGCTGCCCGTGCCCTACGCCAACGAGGTGGTGCGCATGGGCGCCCTGGTGCTGGCGGCCGAGCAGCTGGTGGTGATTGGCGCCACCGCGCTGCTGTGCGGCCTACTGTTCGCGATGTTCAAGTACAGCAAGCTGGGCATCGCCATGCAGGCTGCGTCGCAAAACCAGCTGGCAGCGTATTACATGGGCATCCCGGTCAAGCGGCTCAACGGCCTGGTCTGGGGCCTGGCGGCCGGCGTGGCGGCCATTGCCGGCCTGCTGCTCGCACCCATCACCTTCGTGCACGCCAACATGGGCTTCATCGGCCTCAAGGCCTTCCCGGCTGCGGTGGTGGGCGGCTTCGGCAGCCTGCCCGGCGCCATCGTCGGCGGGCTGATCATCGGCATCGTCGAGGCGTTGGCAGGCTTCTACCTGCCCGAGGGCTTCAAGGACATCGCGCCCTACATCGTGGTGCTGATCATGCTGGTGCTCAAGCCCAACGGCCTGTTTGGCGAGAAGCTGCGCAAGAAGGTTTGAGGAATCCACAACATGCGTTTCATCTTCAAGACCGATTACGACCAGGACGTCCGCCTGGCCAAACATGGCGGCCACGTCTTCTGGTACAGCCTGCTGGCCGTGCTGCTGGTGTTCGCTCCCTGGCTGGCCGATGAGTACTGGCTGGCGCAGCTGACCTTCGTGCTGATCTACAGCATCGTCGGCCTGGGGCTGATGCTGCTGGCGGGGTTCACAGGCCTGTTCTCGCTGGGCCACGCGGCCTTCCTCGGCGTGGGCGCGTACGCCCAGGCCGTGATGGTGAACGCGGGTGTGCCCTTCCCCATCGCCCTGGTCGGCGCCGGCCTGCTGTCGGCCGCCGTCGGCGTGGTGGTGGGCCTGCCGGCCTTGCGCGTCAAAGGCATCTACCTGGGCATGGCCACGCTGGCCTTCGGCTTCATCGTCGAGGAGGGCATGGCACGCTGGGAGTCGGTCACCGGTGGCAACAAGGGCCTCATGGTGAACCTGCCCACCCTGTTCGGCTGGGAGTTCGACACCACCGGCGAGTTCTACTTCCTGTGTCTGGTGGTCGCCGTGATCGCGACGCTGGGCATCGTCAACCTGATGCGCTCGTCCACCGGCCGCGCCTTTGTCGCCATCCGCGACTCGGAGATCTCGGCCCAGAGCATGGGCATCCACCTGGCACGGTACAAGACACTGTCGTTTGCGCTGTCGGCCGCGCTGGCCGGCATCGGCGGCGCGCTCTATGCCCACAAGATCCAGTTCCTGTCGCCCGAGCAGTTCTCCATCATCCAGTCCATCGACCTGCTGCTCATGGTGGTCATCGGTGGTCTGGGTTCCATACACGGTGCGTTCCTCGGCGCCATCTTCCTGATCGTGATGCCGCAGCTGATCGCGCTGGGCAAGGACTTCCTGCCGGCCGCCATCGGCCAGGCCGCAGGCCTTCAGGGCACGGTGTACGGCATCGTGCTGATCGCCTTCGTGCTGTTCGAGCCCATGGGCCTGTACGGACGCTGGCTCAAGGTGCGCACCTACTTCCAGCTCTTCCCCTTCTACCGGCGTGGCATGTTCAAGCGGCAGAAGTCGTTCCAGAAATCGGACCGTCTGAAATGAGCAGCAACATGAACGACGACACCCTGCTGTCCGCAAAGAACCTCAGCGTGCGCTTTGGCGGCGTGCTGGCCGTCAACAACGTCAGCTTCGACGTCAAGCGCGGCGAGGTCTTCACGCTGATCGGCCCCAACGGCGCCGGCAAGACCACGGTGTTCAACCTGATCAGCCGCATCTACACGCCCACCCAGGGCACCATCGACTACGCGGGCCCGCAAGGCACGCTGCGCCTGACCGACCAGGCGCCGCACCAGATCGCCCGGCTGGGCATCGCGCGCACCTTCCAGAACATCGAGCTCTTCGAGCACGCCACCGTGCTGCAGAACCTGCTGATCGGCCGCCACACGCACCGCCGCACGGGCCTGTGGAGCGAGCTCTTCTTCACCCCAAAGACCCGCGCAGCCGAAATCGAGGCCCGCGAGAAGGTGGAGCAGGTGATTGACCTGCTGGACCTGCAGCACCACCGCGAATCCATGGTGGCGGGTCTGCCCTATGGCGTGCGCAAGGTGGTGGAGCTGGCGCGTGCGCTGTGCACCGAGCCCCGGCTGCTGCTGCTGGACGAACCCTCCTCGGGCCTCAACGTCGAGGAGACCGAAGACATGGCCTTCTGGATCTCCGACATCAAGAACGAGCTGGGTATCACGGTGCTGATGGTCGAACACGACATGAGCCTGGTGTCCAAGGTGTCCGACCGCGTGCTGGCCATGAGCATGGGCACCGAACTCGCCACCGGCACGCCACGCGAGGTGCAGACCCACCCCGGCGTCATCGAGGCCTATCTGGGCTCGGTGGACGACGTCTCCAGCCTGCGCCGCGAAAACCACGTCAAGGAGGCCGCATGACGGTTCCTGTTTCCGATAACGCGGTGCTCAAGCTGCTCAACGTCGAGAGCGCCTACGGCCCCATCAAGGCCATCCGTGGCGTGAGCCTGCAGGTGCGCCGGGGCGAGATCGCCACTGTGCTCGGCAGCAACGGCGCGGGCAAGACCACCATCCTCAAGACCATCAGCGGCATCATCGACCCGCGCAAGGGCTCGGTGGAATTCAAGGGCGAGAACATCACCGCCCAGGACCCGGCCTACATCGTGCAGCAGGGTCTGCTGCACGTGCCCGAGGGACGAGAGGTGTTCCCGCTGCTGTCGGTGCGCGACAACCTGCTCATGGGCGCCTACACCCGCAACGACCGCGATGGCGTGGCACGCGACATCGAGACGGTGTTCAACTACTTCCCCATCCTGCGCGAGCGCGCCACACAGGACGCCGGCCTGCTCTCGGGCGGCCAGCAGCAGATGCTGGCCATCAGCCGGGCGCTGATGGCCAACCCCGACCTGATCCTGCTCGACGAGCCCAGCCTGGGCCTGTCGCCCAAGCTCACCAAGGAGATCTTCGAGATCGTGGTGCGCATCAACCGCGAACGCGGTACCACCATCTTGCTGGTGGAGCAGAACGCCAACATGGCGCTCAATGCCTCCGACTACGGCTACGTGCTGGAAAACGGCCGCATCGTGATGGAAGACACCTGCGCCCGCCTGCGCGAGAAGGAGGACATCAAGGAGTTCTACCTCGGCATGAAGGAAGAGGGCGTTCGGGCCGACCGGCGCTGGAAAAAGAAGAAGAACTGGAGATAAGACACCATGAGCAACCTCTGGGATCTGTCCCACATCCAACCCAACCACGACGTGGTGGTGCCCGGCGAGACCATTCCCGCCATGTTCTGGAACGCCGCCCAGGCGCGCGCCGACAAGGTCTGGATGCGCCAGAAGGAGTTCGGTCTGTGGCGCATGTGGACCTGGCGCCAGACCGCCGAGGCCGTGCGCGAGATCGCCAACGGCCTGATGGCGCTCGGCTTCGCGCCACGCGAAACCGCGTCCATCCTCTCCAACACCAACATCGAATGGGTGCTGTGTGACCTCGCCGTGCTCAGCACGGGTGGCGTGGCCAACGGCATCTACCCCACCGACGCGGCCGACCAGGTGCAGTACCTGTGCGCCGACTCCTCCTCGTCGGTGCTGTTCGTGGAAGACGACGAGCAGCTCGACAAGGCACTGGAGGTGCGTGATCAGCTGCCCCGACTGCGCAAGATCGTGGTCTTCGACATGGATGGCCTGCGCGAACTCGACGACCCGCAGGTGATCAGCCTGGACGCGCTGCGGGCTCTGGGCCGTGAATACGCCAAGACCCATGCTGGCGAACTTGACGCCCGGGTCGCGGCCGTCAGGCCCGAGGAGCTGGCCATCCTGGTCTACACCTCGGGCACCACGGGCAAGCCCAAGGGTGCGATGCACAGCCACGCCGGCCTGGTCTACGCCATCCGCGGCTACAACACCCTGATCGCGCGCGACGACCGCGACGAGTGCATGTGTTTCCTGCCGCTGTGCCACATTGCCGAGCGGCTGGGGGGCGAGTACTTCTCGCTCTACTCGGGCGCCAAGCTCAACTTCGTCGAGAACCCCGAGACCGTGCCGGAGAACGTGCGCGAGATCGCGCCCACGGTGTTCACCGCCGTGCCCCGCGTGTGGGAGAAGTTCTACTCCGGCGTGATGATCGGCCTCAAGGAGGCGAGCAAGCTGCAGCAGGCCGCGTACGCCTGGGCCATCGGCGTGGGTACCCGCATTGCCGAGCGCGTGCTGGCCGGCCAGCCCGTGCCCGGGTCGCTCAAGGCGCAGTTCACGCTGGCGCGCTGGCTGGTGCTCAACAACGTACGCAAGCTGATCGGCATTCACCGCGCGCGCTACCTGGTCACCGGGGCCGCGCCCATCTCGCCCGAGCTGGTGAAGTGGTACCTCGCGCTGGGCGTGCCCATGCTGGAAGTCTGGGGCATGACCGAGACCTGCGGCGCCTCCACCGGCGTGCCGGCCGAGCGCATCAAGCCAGGCTCCATCGGCCCCGCCACCGCCTACAACGAGGTCCGCATCGACCCGACCACGAACGAGATCCTGGTGCGTGGCAAGAACGTCTTCATGGGCTACCTCAACCTGCCGGAAAAAACCGCCGAGACCATAGACGCCGACGGCTGGCTGCACACCGGCGACGTGGGCGTGATGGACGAGGACGGCTACTTCCGCATCACCGACCGCATGAAGGACATCATCATCACGGCCGGCGGCAAGAACATCACGCCCAGCGAGCTGGAGAACGAGCTCAAGTTCTCGCCCTACATCACCGACGCGGTGGTGATTGGCGACAAGAAGCCCTACCTCACAGTGATCATCATGATCGACCAGGAGAACGTGGAGAAATTCGCGCAGGACAACGACGTGCCCTTCAGCAACTACGCCTCGCTGACCCGCTCGCAGGAGGTGCAGGAGCTGATTCAGGGCGTGATCGACGCCACCAACAAGAAGTTCGCGCGCGTCGAGCAGATCAAGAAGTTCTGGCTGCTCGACACCCAGCTGACCGCCGAGGACGAGGAACTGACCCCCACGATGAAGCTCAAGCGCAAGCTCGTGCAACAGAAATACGCGCCGCAGATCGAGGCCATGTACGGCTGAGATTCCCTTCAACCCTTTTTCACCGAAGCTCCCCAGGAACCCCGCCTCATGAAATTCCAGCGAATCAAGACTTCCCTGGCCGCCGCCCTCGCGCTGAGCGCCGCTGCCGCCCTCGCCCAGACCCAGGGCGTCTCCAAGGACGAGATCGTCCTCGGCTCCATCCAGGACTTGTCCGGCCCCATCGCCGGCTTTGGCAAGCAGGTGCGCCAGGGCATGCTGCTGCGCGTGGACGAGATCAACGAGCAAGGCGGCATCAACGGCCGCAAGGTCAAGCTCATCGTTGAAGACTCCAAGTACGACCCGCGCAACGCCGTGCTGGCCGCGCAGAAACTGGTCAACCAGGACAAGATCTTCATGATGGTGGGCCACATCGGCACCGCCCACAACATGGCCGCCATGCCGGTGCAGTTCCAGAAGAACGTGATCAACTTCTTCCCGGTGACGGCTGCGCGTGAGATGTACGACCCCTTCCACAAGCTCAAGTACTCCTTCGCCGCCACCTACTACGACCAGATGCGCACCGAGGTGCCCAAGCTGGCCAAGGACAAGAAGGCCCAGAAGATCTGTGCCATGTACCAGGACGACGAATTCGGCCTGGAGGTGGTGCGCGGTGCCGAGGACGGCCTCAAGGCCGCCGGTCTGCAGATGGGTGAGAAGACCTCGTTCAAGCGCGGCGCCACCGACTTCTCCTCCCAGATGCAGAAGCTGGCCGCCGAGAAGTGTGACCTGGTCGTTATGGGCACGCTGATCCGCGAGACCATCGGCGGCATCGCCACCGCCAAGCGCCTGGGTTTCAACCCCACGTTCGTGGGCTCGTCGGGTGCCTACACCGACCTGATCCACAAGCTGGGCGGTCCTGCCATGAACGGCTTCTACGCCGCCATGACGGTGCAGCACCCCTACCTGGACGCGGCCTCGCAGCCCATCCGCTTCTGGGCCACCAAGTACCAGACCAAGTTCAACGAGGAGCCCACGGTGTTCTCGGTCTATGGCTACCTGGTGATTGATTCCTTCGCCAAGGTTGCCTCCAAGGTGGGCGGCGGCCTGACCACGGAGAGCTTCATCAAGGCCATGGACACCATGACCATCCCGCCCGACATGTTCGGCAGCGCCGAGATGACCTTCTCGGCCACCAAGCGCCTGGGCAGCAACGCCAGCCGCCTCTCGCAGATCCAGGACGGCCGCTGGAAAGTGGTCAGCGAATACTCGACCAAATAAGTCGCGTCACCAACGCGACAGCCTCGCACACAGGCCGCCCTCGGGCGGCCTTTTTCATGGCTGGACGCAAAGGGTTTGTTCCTATACGAACCGGCGCGGGACGTCGCATCATGGCATCCGACGCGTACCGTCAATCCGCCCCTCACAGAAGGAGACATGCAATGGCTTTGAGATTCCCGATTTCAGTGATCGCCGGTGCCCTGGCCCTGGTCGCCAGCGCTACCTTCGCCCAGACCCAGGGCGTCTCCAAGGACGAGATCGTCCTCGGCTCCATCCAGGACTTGTCCGGCCCCATCGCCGGTTTCGGCAAGCAGGTCCGGCTGGGCATGATGCTGCGGGTGGACGAGGCCAATGAGCAAGGTGGCGTCAACGGCCGCAAGCTCAAGCTCATCGTCGAAGACTCCAAGTACGACCCGCGCAACGCCGTGCTGGCCGCGCAGAAGCTGGTCAACCAGGACAAGATCTTCATCATGATCGGCCACATCGGCACGGCGCAGAACATGGCTGCCATGCCGGTGCAGTTCCAGAAGAACGTGATCAACTTCTTCCCGGTGACGGCCGCGCGTGAGATGTACGACCCCTTCCACAAGCTCAAGTACTCCTTCGCCGCCACCTACTACGACCAGATGCGCACGCTGCTGCCCAACCTGGTCAAGGAGAAGAAGGCCCAGAAGGTCTGCACCATGTACCAGGACGACGAGTTCGGCCTGGAGGTGATGCGCGGTGCCGAGGATGGCCTCAAGACCATCAACATGCCGCTGGCCGAGAAGACCAGCTACAAGCGCGGGGCCACCGACTTCTCCTCGCAGATCCAGAAACTGGCCTCCGAGAAATGCGACGTGGTGGTGCTGGGCACCATCATCCGCGAAACCATCGGCGCCATCGGCACGGCACGCCGCATCGGTTTCAATCCGACCTTCGTGGGGACCAGCGCGGCCTACACCGACCTGATCCACAAGCTGGGTGGACCCGCCATGAACGGTCTGTACGCCAGCATGTCGGTGCAGCACCCCTACCTGGACGCAGCCTCCCAGCCCATCCGCTTCTGGGCCACCAAGTACCAGACCAAGTTCAACGAGGAGCCCACGGTGTTCTCGGTCTACGGTTACAGCGCGGTGGATGCGTTCATCCGCGCCGCCAGCAAGGCGGGCACCAACCTGACCACCGAGAGCTTCATCAAGGCCATGGACAGCATGACCATCCCGCCTGATATCTTCGGCAGCGCGGAGATGACCTTCTCGGCCACCAAGCGCCTGGGCAGCAACGCCAGCCGCATGTCTCAGATCCAGGACGGCCGCTGGAAAGTGGTGAGCGACTACGTCAACAACAAGTGAGCTGAGCCGCCCTCGCCAGAAAGCCACCTCCGGGTGGCTTTCTTTTTGCCCTCAGGTGTTGTGGCCGGGCAGGCGGACCACGAAGCGGGCGCCACCGCCCTCGCGCGCCTCGCAGCGCACCTCGCCGCCGTGGCGCTGGGCAATGGTGCGCACCAGGGACAGGCCCAGGCCCACACCACCTTCGCGCTCACTGGCCCCGGGCAAGCGGTAGAAGGGCTCAAAGATGCGCTCGCGCAGCTCGGCCGGCACGCCGGGACCACGGTCTTCGACGCGCAGTTCCACCCGATCGCCCAACACACCCACGGTCACCTCCACTGGCTGCAGCACACCGTCCACCCGCGCGTAACGGCGGGCGTTTTCCAGCAGGTTGCGCAGCAGCCGGCGCAGCAGGCGTGCACTGCCCCACACCACGGCCGACGAACCACCGCCCTCGACATTGAGGGCTGCGCCGGTGTGGGCGCACTCCTCGGCTGCCAGGCCCACCAGATCCACTTCCTCCAGCGCGCCCAGCGGGGCATCGGCCAGGTCGAGCCGGCTGGCCAGCAGGATCTCGTCGACCAGCTGGTCCAGCTCGCCGATGTTGCGCTTGACCTCGTCGAGCGCGGTGCCCTGGACCTGGGGCATGAGCTCGAGCCCCATGCGGATGCGCGCCAGTGGCGACCGCAACTCGTGCGAGGCATTGGCCAGCAACGCCTTGTGCGAACGCACCAGCGTCTGCACCCGGTCGGCGGCGGTGTTGAAGCGTTCGGCCAGAAAGGCGATCTCGTCGCGGCCCTGCACCGGCACCCGCGCCGACAGGTCACCCTCGCCCCAGCGTTCCACCCCACGCTGCACTGACTCGATACGCTGCGTGAGCCGCCGCACGATGGGGTAGGCCCCCAGCGCCACGGCCACCGCCACCAGCCCGATCAGCCAGACAAAACCGAACGGCGGCCGCAGCCAGAAAGGCTCCACGTCACCCGGTGGCCGGGGCGGACGTGGCAGCTGCACCACCAGCCCGCGCCCGTCGTTGAGCGGCACCTGGAACTCCAGGCCCTGGCCGGGCACCCGCAGTGGCCGCACCGCCGCACGGCCCAGTTCCTGTCCATTGGCGTCCAGCACCACCACGGTACGCCCCGGCCGCTGGGCACGCTCGTGGGCCACCTGCTGGTTCCAGATCCAGCCCACCAGCAACGTCACCACCGCCACGGCGGCCACCACGGCAAGCCAGATGCGAAGGTACAGGCGTTGGGACAGAAGGGACAGCATCTCAGTGATCGGCCTCATGCCGGGTCATCCGCACTGCGCGCAGCGGTGGAACCGGGGATGCCGCCGATCCGGCTTGGCCGGTCGGCTGGCATCGCCCCCTTGAGGGGGTGACGCCACAGGCGGCGCGGGGGTGGGCCATGTCAGTCCTGTTGCTTGGCGAACACGTAACCGACGCCGCGCACCGTGAGGATGCGCTTGGGGTTCTTGCTGTCCACCTCGATGGCGTTGCGGATGCGGCCGATGTGCACGTCGATCGAACGGTCGTAGGCCTCGAGCTCGCGGCCCCGCACGGCTTCCATGATCTGGTCGCGGGTGAGCACGCGGCCCGCACGCTCGGCCATGGCCAGCAGCAGGTCGAACTGGTAGGAGGTCAGCTCGCAGGGCTGATCGCCCACGCTCACGGTGCGCGCGTCGCGGTCGATTTCCAGCGAGCCGAACCGCATGGCCGGCGTGACCGGCCCACCCGCTCCCATGACATCGGTGCGCCGGCGCAGCACCGCGCGGATGCGCGCCAGCAGCTCGCGCGGCTCGAACGGTTTGGGCAGGTAGTCGTCGGCCCCCATCTCGAGGCCGATGATGCGGTCCATGGGATCGCCCTTGGCGGTCAGCATCAGCAAGGGCACCTTGGCCGCTTCGCCGCCCAGTGCGCGGATGCGCCGGCAGACCTCCAGGCCGTCGGTGTCGGGCAGCATCAGGTCGAGGATGACCAGATCGGGCAGCCGCTCCTGCAGCGCTGCCAGCCCCAGACCACCTTCCCCCGCGTGCGTCACGCTGTAGCCCGACTGGCCCAGGTACTCTGCCACCATGCGCGCGAGGCGCGCGTCGTCTTCGATGATGAGTATGTGCGCTTGGCTCATGGTGGGTCAGTGTAGGAGTGGCACTTGTCGGCCACGTAAAGTTGTGTGAAGGGTTGGCAGGCGCTTGTCAACGCGGCTGGGGCACTTCCACCACCAGACGCCGCTGCGCCAGCCAGACCAGCACCAGCACGGGCAGGCCGATCAGCGTGGTGAAGACGAAGAAGCCCGGGTAACCCAGGGTGTCGACGATGCCCCCGGAGTAGCCCCCCAATGTCTTGGGCAGCAGCGTCATCAGCGAACTGAAGATGGCGTACTGCACCGCCGTGAAGGCCACGTTGGTCAGACTGGAGAGAAAGGCCACAAAGGCCGCGCTCGCAAACCCGGCGGCAAGGTTGTCGGCCGACACCACCAGGTACATCAGTCCCACGTCGTGGCCCGCGTTGGCCAGCAGTACGAAGGCGAGGTTGGTCAGCGTGGCGAGCACCGCGCCCCACATCAGGCAGCGCATCACACCGTAGCGGGTGCTCATGACGCCACCGAGCAGGCCACCGAAGATGCCGATCACCACGCCGTAGGTCTTGACCGCGTTGGCGATCTCGACCTTGGAAAAACCCATGTCCTGGTAGAACACGTTGGAGATCACGCCCAGCACGATGTCGGAGATGCGGTAGAGGCCGATCAGCGCCAGCACCAGCAGCGCCGTGTGGGTGCCATAGCGCTGGAAGAAGTCGCGCACCGGAGTCACCCAGGTGCGCTCGGCATCGGCGGCACGGGCGAGCCCGGCGCGCACCAGCAGCCAGCCACCGCCAAACGCCACCGCCAGCGAGAGCGTGAGCCGCAAGGCCTCGGTCAGCAGACCGGTGGCCGGCCCGCCGGCCAGCGGCGCCAGCAGCGGCCCGCTGTAGAAAAAGGTGAGCACGAACAGCAGCACTGCACCCGCGAACACCGCCAGCAGCCGCGCGTGACCACCCTGGCCGTCCTCCACCTTGGCGGCCACCGCGGGCTCGTCCATGACCAGCGTGGTGAACAGGCCCACCCCCATGGTCGCGGCCATCACCCAGTAGGTCCAGCGCCAGGCGTCGTACACGTAGGCGCCCTTGGTTGAACCCCAGTAGGAAGCGAGGTAGAGCGCACCCGCACCGGCCACGATCATGCCCAGCCGGTAGCCGGCGATGTAGGTGGAAGACATCATGGCCTGCAGCGTGACATCGGCCGATTCGATGCGGTAGGCGTCGATCACGATGTCCTGCGTGGCCGAGGTGAAGCCCAGCAGCACCGCGAAAAGTGCCATGGTGGTGAGCGCACCGCCGCCCTGCGCGGGATCGGTGGCTGCCATGCCCACGATGGAGACCATCACACCGGCCTGCGCCAGCAGCAGCCAGCCGCGCCGGCGGCCGAACCGCCGCGTCAGCAGCGGCAACGGCAGACGGTCCACCAGCGGCGCCCAGATGAACTTGAACGAGTAGCCCAGCGCGGCCCAGCTGAAGAAGGTGACAGCCTTGCGCTCCACACCGGCCTCACCGAGCCACAGCGACAGCGACGAGAAGATCAGCAGGATGGGGATGCCGGCCGAGAAACCCAGGAACAGCATGGTGAGCACCCGCGGGTTCGCCAGGGTGCCGAGGCTCTGTTTCCAACTGGGACGTGTCGGCGTGGCGGTCAATGTCATGAAACGTGAATCGAACAGCGTGCGCCGGAACGGCGGGCTTTTGACTATTATTCCCGCTTATGTGCTGGCTCTGTGATGCCAAGGCCGGGCTTGCCGGCCACCCCCCTGCTCCCGACACGACCCACCGCTGGTCGTCGCGACGCGCCTTTGTGCTTGCCGGTGCCGGCGCACTGGTCGGTGGCCTCGCGCCCACGGCCAGCGCCCAGGTGGAGGTTGGCAAGTCCTCCGGCATGCGCAAGCTGGTGCCGGCCGAGCGGCTGGAGCAGGCCGCCGCCCAGCAGTACGCGCAGATGCTGGCCGAAGCCCGCGCACAGCGTGCGCTGGCACCCGACAACCACCCGCAGCTGGTGCGCCTTCGCACCATGGCCCAGAAGCTGATCCCCTTCGCCCAGCCCTGGAACGGGCGCGCCGCCCAGTGGCGCTGGGAGGTCAACCTGATCGGCAGCAAGCAGATCAATGCCTTTTGCATGCCCGGCGGCAAGATTGCCTTCTACACCGGCATCCTCGACGAGCTGAAACTGACCGACGACGAAGCCGCGATGATCATGGGCCACGAAATGGCCCACGCGCTGCGCGAACACGCACGCGAGCGCCTGGCCAAGTCGCAGGCCACCAGCCTCGGGTTGTCCATTGGCGCGCAACTGCTGGGCCTGGGCGATCTGGGCAACCTGGCCGCCAACCTGGGCACCCAGCTGCTCACCCTGCGCTTCAGCCGCGAGGACGAGTCCGAGGCCGATCTGGTGGGCCTGGAGCTCGCCGCGCGCGCGGCCTACCGGCCGGATGCCAGCGTCAGCCTGTGGGAAAAGATGACCCGCACCACCGGCAGTGGCGGACCCGGGTTTCTCTCCACCCACCCCAGCGGGCCCGACCGCATCCGCGAGCTGCAGGCCAATGTGCCCAAGGTACAGGCCCTGTACGAGCAGGCCCGCCGGCGCTAGCATGCGGGTGTTGGCCGCCCTTTTGGTGGCCACCTTCCGGAGACATCGCCATGAAATACCTGGTGACCTTGCCCGCCCTGCTGCTGGCTTCTGTGGCCTGGGCACACAACTGCCCCAACGAGATGAAGGCAATCGACACCAAGCTCGGCACCAAACCCCAGATGTCGGCCGCCGACATGGACAAGGTGAAGGTGCTTCGCACCCAGGGTGAGCAGTTCCACAAGGAAGGCAAACACGCCGAGTCCATGAAGGCGCTCGGCGACGCCAAGAAGCTGCTGGGGATCTAGACCCCCAAACTGCGCCGCCCCAAGGCTGGGCGGCCGGTCGGTCTCAAGTGCCTTTGACGAACGGGTTGCTGCGGCGCTCGCGCCCGAAGGTGCTTTCCGGGCCGTGCCCAGGGATGAACACCGTCTCGTCGCCCATGGGCCACAGGCGCTGGGTGATGCTGGCGATCAGCTGATCGTGGTTGCCCTGCGGAAAATCGGTGCGGCCTATGCTGCCCGCGAACAGCACATCGCCCACGAAGGCGCGCTGTGCCTCGGGTGAATGGAACACGACATGCCCGGGCGTGTGGCCAGGGCAGTGGCGCACGTTGAGCGTGCTGCGCCCCACCTGCACCGTGTCGCCATCGGCGAGCCAGCGTGTGGGCGTGAAGGTCTCGGCGGGCGGGAAGCCGAACATCGCACCCTGCTGCGGCAAACCGCTGATCCAGAACTGGTCGCCCGGGTGCGGGCCGATGATGGGCAGGTCCCGCCGCTTTGCCAGTTCGGCGGTGCCGCCAGCGTGGTCGATGTGGGCGTGGGTGAGCCAGATCTGGCCCAGCTTCAAGCCCAGACGGTCGACCTCGACCAGCAGATCGTCCAGGTCGCCACCCGGATCAATGACAGCAGCCTCGCGGGTCTCATCGCACCAGACGATGGAACAGTTCTGCTGGAAGGCGGTGACGGGGACGGTGTGGTAACGCAACATCGGTCAAGGGCAGACAAGGGCACAGACAGGCCGACATTGTGAACCGCCCGAACATAATGGGCCGGCCCACCCCGGGGGCGCCACCAACGGAGCGTTCATGGTCTGGTTCGCGTGCACCGTGTTCCTGTCGGCCTTCCTGCTGTTCCAGGTCCAGCCCATTGCGGCCAAGATGATCCTGCCGTGGTTCGGCGGCACCTCCTCGGTCTGGAGCGTGTGCCTGGTGTTCTTTCAGGCCACGCTGCTGCTGGGCTATGCCTATGTGCACTGGCTGCACGAGCGGCTGCCACCCCGGCGGCAGATGGCCGTACACGGCACGGTGCTGCTGCTGAGCCTGCTGGCCCTGCCCATCACGGCCGACCCGGCCTGGAAAGGCCTGGCGCTCGAGCACCCCAGCCTCAGCGTGCTGGGCGTGCTGGCCGTCACGGTGGGCGTTCCCTACCTGCTGCTGTCCACCACCGGGCCGCTGATGCAGGCCTGGTACGCACGGGCGCATGCCGGCACGGCCCAACCCTACCGTCTTTACGCCCTGTCCAACCTGGGCTCCATGCTGGCCCTGTTGTCTTACCCGGTTTTGGTGGAACCCTGGCTGACCGTGCCGTGGCAGGGGCTGGTCTGGTCGGCAGGCTACGCCGCCTTCGTGATGGTCTGCCTGGGCACGTTGCGCCACACCTGGCGCCGTGGGCACGATGCGCCGCCTGCCAGCCACACGCCCTCTCCCGCCGCACCCGCCGTACCCGGCGGGCAGGCCACCGCCGAGGCGTCACCGCCCTGGCACGAGCGTCTGCTGTGGGTGGCATTGGCCGCCACGCCCTCGCTGCTGCTGCTGGCCATCACCCGCCACCTGACGCAGGACGTGGCACCGGTGCCCTTCCTGTGGGTGCTGCCGCTGAGCCTGTACCTGCTCAGTTTCATCCTCTGCTTCGACGCCCCGCGCTACTACGTGCGCCCGCTGTTCATCGGCGCCCTGCCACTGGCGTTCTGGGCACTGGACCACGTGCTCAACCAGGGGGCCAACGTGCCGCTGCTGGTCAGCCTGCTCAATGGTGCCCTGTTTGTTTTCTGCATGGTCTGCCACGGCGAGCTGGTGCGCCGGCGCCCTCCGGTGCGCCACCTCACACTGTTCTACCTGATGCTGTCGGTGGGCGGCGCACTGGGTGGCCTGCTCGTGGGCCTGGTGGCGCCAGCCATCTTCGACGCCTACCACGAACTGCCGCTGGGGCTGATGCTGTGCGCGCTGCTGGTGGTGATCGTGCTGTGGCCGCAGGCGCCGCGCCTGTTGCGCACGGGGCTGGTGCTGGCGTTGCTGGCCTATGGGCTGCGCCTGGGCCAGGTGGCGCTGGACACCGTGGAAGGCTACCGCAGCGTGACGCGCAACTTCTATGGCCAGTTGCGGGTGGAGGACAGCCGAGACGAACGCCTGGGCCCCATGCGTGCCCTGCTGCACGGCCGCATCAACCACGGCGAGCAGGCGCTGGCCCCCGAACACCAGCGCGAGCCCACGGCCTACTACTGCCGGGATTCGGGCATAGGCCGCGCCATCGCCAGCCTGCCGCAGGACCGCCCGCGCCACATCGGCATCGTGGGCCTGGGCACCGGCACGCTGGCCACCTATGGCCGCGCCGGCGACACCCTGCGGCTGTACGAAATCAACGAACAGGTGCTGGCACTGGCCCGGCGCGATTTCACCTACCTGGCCGACACGCCCGCCACCACGGTACCGGTGCTGGGCGATGGCCGGCTGATGCTGGAGCGCGAGCCGGCGCAGCGGTTCGACCTGCTGGCCATGGACGCGTTTTCGGGAGACTCCATCCCCACCCACCTGCTGACGCTGGAGGCGCTGCGCTCGTACCGGCGCCACCTGCGCCACGATGGCCTGCTGGCGCTGCACATCACCAACCGCTACCTCGATCTGGAGCCGGTGATGGCCGCCGCCGCCCGCACGCTGGGCCTCAAGGCGCTGGCGCTTCGGCTCAAGCCCGCATCAGACGACCTGTTCTGCCGCAGCTCCACCTGGGTGCTGCTGCTCACGCCCGAGCAGGCCGAACAGTTGCCGGCGCCGTTGCGTGGGGGTGAGTGGGTGGAGGCGCGCCCGGGCTTCCAGCCCTGGACAGACCACTTCTCGAACCTGCTGGCGGTGCTGAAGTGAGGCCGAAGGTGGGACCGGTCAGGCCAGCACGTTGACCTGGGTGCCGACGCTGCCGCTGCTGGCCAGCGGCAGGTTGGCAGGCACCGACTGCAACAGGGCGAGCGCGCCAGCGGCCTGCACGTCCATGGCCTTTTTCATGACCAGGATCTGGGCTTGCTGGGTGGTCTGTGCCTGCTGCATCTGAACGACAGCATTGACCATGGCGGCGGGAGAGACGTCCATACGCAGAGCTATCGTCCGGTGGCGGCGAAACTTGAGGGGCTTTTCAGGGCCAGTCCAGCTCTACCCGGTTGCGGCCGGCCGACTTGGCCCGGTAGAGCGCCTGGTCAGCGCGGTGCAGCGCACTTTCGGCACTGTCGTCGGACCGCAGCCGGGCCACCCCCACGCTCACGGTGATCGCAACGGGCTCGCCTCTGTCCAGCGGCACGCGCATGGCCTCGACCTGACGGCGCACGCGTTCGGCAGCGGCCTGGGCGGCCTCGCGCCCGGTGTTGGGCAGCAGCAGGGCAAACTCCTCACCCCCCACACGGCCTGGCAGGTCGGCGCCGCGTGGGGTCTGACGCAGCACCTCGGCAAAGGCCTGCAGCACCCGGTCGCCCACGGTGTGGCCCCAGGTGTCGTTGACGCGTTTGAAGCGGTCCAGGTCCAGCATCAGCAGCGCGGTCTCCTCCTGGGGGTAGCGGTGCACCCGCCCCAGCTCTTCCTCCAGCCGGGCGAGGAAATGCCGGCGGTTGGGCAGGCGGGTCAGGGCATCAGTCGTGGCCAGGGCGGTCAGTTCGTCCTCGCGCCGCTTGCGCGCCGACATGTCGCTGCCCACGCAGAGGTAAGGTCGCACGGCATCACCGTCCTCGGCCATCACGCTCACGGCCAGATCCAGCCAGAGCTCGCCCTGCGGGCCGGGCCAGGCCACTTCGCGGTGGACCGGTCCGGGTTCGATCTGCAGCTGCAGCACCGCTTCGGCAATGGCCTCGGCCACGGGCGCGGGCAGCACCTGCCGGTACGGCTGACCCGTTGCTGGCGTCTCCATGCCGGTCAGAGAACGCAGGCGCTCGGGCTGGTGAAAACCCAGCAGTCGCCCACCGGCCTCCACCACCACCACGAGATCGTCCATGGCCGCGATCAGCGCGCGCATCTGGCGTTCGTTGTCGGCCAGCGCCTGCTCCACCTGGCGGCGGTGGGTCACATCGTTCATGACGCCGTGCCACAGCGTGCTGCCGTCGTCCAGGCGTTCGGGCCGCGCGTGGCCGCTGATCCAGCGCACACCCAGTTCGGGGTGCACAAGCCGGAACTGGTGGTGCCAGGGCTTCAGAGCGCGGGCCGAAGCGAGCAGGCTGTCGAGCAGACCCGTCCGGTCATCGGCCACCACGCGTGCGAGCAGGGGCTGCGCGTCGACAGCCACCTGATCGGGTGCCAGGCCGAAACTGCGCAGGCTGGCCTCCCCGGCAAACGGCATGCGCAGCGGACGGGTGCCTGGGCCCAGCTGCAGCTGGCAGATCAGGCCGGGCACACTTTCGGTCAGCTGCTCCAGCCGGCGCGCCAGTTCGCGACGCTCGGTCACGTCAACGATGGCGCCAATGCAGGCCAGCACCTGACCCTGTGCATCGCGCTGCACGCGCAGCGTGTCCTCCACCCATACCGGGCGGTTCTGCGCCCCCAGCAGGCGGTAGCTGTGGGTCAGCGACCCGCTGGCGCCCTCCTGCCACCAGCGCTCGAAGCGGGCGATGGCGATGTCGCGGTCCAGCGGGTGCAGCCGGCTGCGCCACCACTGCGTGTCGCCCAGCACACGCTCGGGTTGCTCCACTCCCAGGAGACGGTGCAGGTTGCCACTGACGTACGACGGCGCCAGCGTCTGCGGGTCCAGCACGTAGGTGACGACCGGACTGCCATTGAGGATGAGATCCAGCCTATCCCTCTGCTGCCGTTGGGCCTTGCGGCTGTGTCCGAGGCGGGCCGCCAGCCAGGCGGTGGACGCCAGCGCCAGCGCCAGGACAGGTAGCACCCAGGCCTGCAGGTGAGCGGGAAGCAAGGGGAACATGGTGGCAACCGGTATCAGGCGATGCGTGTCCGGCCAGCGTCCGGTGCCACCACCCGTTCAGCGCAAGGCCTTGCCGGCCAGGCGCATCAGGTCGTCGAGCGGGTTGCCGTTGCCATCCATGTCGAGCAGGGCACCAAGTCCACCCGTGCCAGCGGCGCCTGCGGCGGGCCGTGCCCCCCCGCCAGCAGCACCGAGAAGTCCGCCCAGCAGGTCCCCAAGGCCACCGCCAGACGGCGTGGCCGCCTGCGCGCCACCCTGGCGGGACATGAACCCCGCCACCGCCATGGCCAGCAGCGGCAGCATCTGGCGCAGCAGGGCCGGGTCCAGGCCAGAGCGCGAGGCGGCGTCCTGGGCTACGGTGCGGCTCACCTCCTTGGATCCGAAAATCTGGCCCAGCACCTCGTTGCCGGCGTTCGGGTCGGTGGGCTGGGGCGCCAGCACCTGCTCCAGCAGGCCTCCGCCACCCAGCTGACCGAGCAGGTCACCCAGGCCGCCGAGGCCCGCAGGCTGTGCCTGGGCCTGGCGCTTGAAGCCACCCAGGATGGCGGGCAGCAGGGCCTCGGCCCCGTTGACCGCCTGGTCTTCGCGGATGCCGAGGTCTCGGGCAACCGACTGGAGGGCGCCGGTCTGCGCCAGCATGTCCGTGATCTTCATGGTCGTCTCCCGTTCAGTCCAGCAGTTCCCGGGGCACCTGGCCGCCATTGGCGGCGATGTGCGCCAGCACGTTCCTGTGCAGCCAGATGTTCATCTGGGCGGAATCGGCCAGCAGGTCGTCCGGGCCATTGAGCTCCTTGAACAGCGCCTTGCGTGCGCTCAGGCTGCTGTCGATGTCGAGCAGCTTGAGCAGGTCGACGATGGAGGTGCGCCAGTTGAGCTTTTGCGGGTTGGCCGCTGCGCGTTGCTCCATCTGTGCCACCACATCCACCATGGCGATGGGGTTGACCACGGCGGGTGCCGGTGCCGCCGTTGTCACAGCCGCTGGTGCAGGCGCCGGCGCAGCCGCTGCCGCCGATGCAGACAGGCCCAGCCTGTCGAGGATGGTGTTGAAAAATCCCATTGTTGTACTCCCATGTCGGTCGCGGGGTCCTGCCGGCGAAATTGCCGGACGCTCGCCCCGGACCGTCCGCCATCCTACGGCATAGCCCCCGCGCTGTCAGAGCGCGAAGTCGTAACCGATGGTCAGGGGCGCGTGGTCGGAAAAACGCTGTTCCTTGTAGACGTTGGCCAGGCGTGCGTGTGGTGCCAGCGCGGGAGTGGCCAGGTGGTAGTCCAGCCGCCACCCCACGTTGTTGGCCCAGGCCTGGCCCCTGTTGCTCCACCAGGTGTAGCACTCGCTGGTGGTGTCGGGGTGCAGCTGTCGGTACACGTCCACCAGCCCGCCCTCGCCCACCGCCCGGGTCATCCAGGCGCGCTCCTCGGGCAGGAAGCCACTGTTCTTCTGGTTGCTGCGCCAGTTCTTCAGATCGATTTCCTTGTGCGCAATGTTGAGGTCACCGCAAAGGATGAACTCGCGCTCGGCCTTGAGCGCCATCAGGTGCGGGTAGAAGACATCGAGAAACCGGAACTTGGCGGCCTGGCGCTCCTCACCGGACGAGCCGCTGGGGAAGTAGGAGCTGATCAGGCTGAGTTTGCGCTTCGGGGTGTCGAAACGCAGCTCGACATAGCGCCCTTCGTCGTCGAACTCGCCGCGATCGAAACCGATGCGCACGTCGCTGGGCTCGTGCCGGCTGTACACGGCCACGCCCGAGTAACCTTTTTTCTGCGCATAGTGGAAATGGCCCTTGAGCCCGGCGATCTCTTCAAAACGGCCAGCGACGTCGTCGGCCTGGGCCTTGAGCTCCTGCACACAAATACAATCGGGCGACACGGCCGCGACCCAGTCGTGCAGCCCCTTGTTGGCTGCGGAACGGATGCCGTTGAGGTTGAGGCTGGTCAGTTTGAACAAGGAATTCCCCATGGTGGTTGATGCAGCGCCCGACGCCCTGGCGCAGGATTTCGTGCGGTTCTCGGTCGAGTCGGGCGTGCTGCGCTTCGGCGAGTTCAAGACCAAGGCGGGGCGCCTGTCGCCCTACTTCTTCAATGCCGGCCTGTTCGACGACGGCGCCAAGCTGGGCCGGCTCGCCGCATTCTATGCACAGTCCATCGTGCGCAGCGGCATCGCCTTCGACATGATTTTCGGCCCCGCCTACAAGGGCATTCCGCTGGGTGCGGCGGTGGCGATCGAGCTGGCCCGTCTGGGCCGCAACGTGCCTTTTGCCTACAACCGCAAGGAAGCCAAGGACCACGGCGAAGGCGGCACGCTGGTGGGGGCGCCGCTCAAGGGGCGCGTGATGATCGTGGACGACGTGATGAGTGCCGGCACCGCAGCACGGGAATCCATCGCGCTGATCAGCGCCGCGGGTGCGACGCCGGCTGCCGTGGCCATCGCACTGGACCGCCAGGAGATGGCCACCGAAATCGGAGCCGACGGCCAGCAGCGCGACGTGCCGCACAGTGCCGTGCAGTACGTGCGAGACACCCTGGGGCTGCAGGTCTGCGCCATTGCGAAGCTGACCGATTTGCTGCAGTATCTGGACACCTTGTCCACCCCCGAGTCGGCCCAGCACCGCAGCCGTGTGCAGGCCTACCGGGACCGCTACGGCGTCACCTGAAACACCGCACCTCCACCATGGGCCCTGCATGCTGACGACACGTATCCACGGCTGGGGCCTGGCACTCGCCAGCCTGGCGATGTTGCCCGACGCCAGCGCACAGGCCATCTACACCTGCGTGGATGTCAAGGGCCGCCGGATCACCGCAGACCGGCCCATTGCCGAATGCCTGGACCGCGAGCAAAAGGAGTTGTCGCCCCAGGGCACGGTCAAGCGGGTGGTGCCGCCATCCATGACGGCCGCCGAGCGCGAGGCCGCGAAGGCCCGCGAACAGGCCGCCGCCGATGAGCGGGCCCGCGCCTCTGAGGCCCAGCGCCGCGAGCGGGCACTGGCGCTGCGCTACCCCAACCAGGCCGCGCACGACAAGGAGCGCGCCGATGCGCTGGCCCAGGTGGAGGGCGTGAGCGCCACCATACGACAGCGCCTGGCCGATCTCGACAAGGAGCGCCTGCGCCTGACGGGCGAGTTGGAGTTCTACCAGAAGGACCCGTCCAAGGTACCCGCACGGCTGAAACAGCGCATCGAAGACAACGGCAAGCAGACCGCCGCGCAACAGGCCGCGCTGGGCAACCAGGACAAGGAAAAGGAGCGGGTCAACGCCCGCTTCGACGAAGAGCTGGCGCGGCTCAAGCCGCTCTGGGCCACCCAGACACCGACCGCGAGCCGCTGACGCCCGGACCACCGACGCCGCCGAGGCGGCACACCGTCAGTCCAGCCGCGCCTTGAGCAGCGCGTTGACCTGCGCCGGGTTGGCCTTGCCCTTGCTGGCTTTCATCACCTGGCCCACCAGCGCATTGAAGGCCTTGTCCTTGCCAGCCTTGTACTGCGCCACGTTGTCGGCGTTGGCGGCGATCACCTCATCGACAATGGCCTCCAGCGCACCGGTGTCGTTCAACTGCCTGAGGCCCTTGGCTTCGATGACGGCATCCACGTTCTGGCCTTCACCGGTCCACAGCACCTCGAACACCTGTCGGGCGGCGTTGTTGCTGATGGTGCCATCGGCGATGCGGGTGATCAGCGCCGCGAGCTGGGCCGCCGTCACCGGCGCTTGCGCAATGTCCCGCTCTTCGGCATTGAGCCGGCGCGAGACCTCGCCCATGACCCAGTTGCTGACCAGCTTGGGCTGGCCGCAGGCCTTGGCCGCAGCCTCGAAGTAACGCGCCATGGCGGTGCTCTGCGTGAGCGTGGTGGCGTCGTACTCGGGCAGGGCGTAGTCGCGCGTGAGGCGCTCGGCCATCTGGCGCGGCAGCTCGGGCATGTCGGCCTTCACGCGCTCCACCCAGTCGCGGCTGATGGCCAGCGGCGGGAGGTCGGGGTCGGGGAAGTAGCGGTAGTCGGCCGCGTCTTCCTTGGTGCGCATGGCGCGGGTCTCGCCAGTGTCGGGGTCGAACAGCACCGTCGCCTGTTCGATGGCATGGCCGTCCTCGAGCTGTTCGATCTGCCAGCGCACCTCGAAGTCGATGGCCTGCTGCATGAACTTGAACGAGTTCAGGTTCTTGATCTCCCGGCGGGTGCCCAGTGGCGCTCCGGGCTTGCGCACCGACACGTTGGCGTCGCAGCGGAAGGAGCCCTCCTGCATGTTGCCGTCACAGATGCCGATCCAGGTCACGATCTTGTGCAGCTCTTTCGCGTAGGCCACGGCCTCGGCACTGGAGCGGATGTCGGGCTCGGTCACGATCTCGAGCAGCGGCGTGCCGGCGCGGTTGAGGTCGATGCCACTTTGCCCGATGAAGTCCTCGTGCAGGCTCTTGCCAGCGTCTTCCTCAAGGTGGGCGCGTACCAGACGCACGGTCTTTTTTTCCTCGCCCAGGAAGAAGCTGACCTCGCCGCCCTGCACCACCGGGATCTCGAACTGGCTGATCTGGTAACCCTTGGGCAGGTCGGGGTAGAAATAGTTCTTGCGCGCGAACACGCTCTCTTCGGCGATGTGCGAACCCAGGGCCAGGCCCAGGCGGATGGCACGCTCGACCGCGCCCCGGTTCATGACCGGCAAGGTGCCTGGCAGGGCGAGGTCCACCGCGCAGGCCTGGGTGTTGGGCTCGGCGCCGAAAGCGGTGGAAGCGCGGCTGAAGATCTTGCTGTGCGTGGACAGCTGGGCGTGGGTCTCGAAGCCGATCACGACTTCGTAGCCTTGAACGAGGTTGCTCATCTCAAAAACCTTTGGGCGCGCGGGTGTGCCAGTCGGTCGCCTGCTGGAAGGCGTGCGCGGCCTGCAGCAGCGGGGCTTCCTGCAGGTAGTTGGCAATCAGCTGCAGGCCCACCGGCATGCCGTGGGCGCCGAAACCGGCCGGCACGCTCATGCCGGGCAGACCCGACAGCGAGGCGGGCAGCGTGAAGATGTCGGCCAGGTAGTCCTTGACCGGGTCGTCGGCGGTCTCGCCGATCTGCCAGGCGACCGTGGGTGCGACCGGGCCGGCGATCAGGTCGCATTGCTGAAAGGCGGCCTGGAAGTCCTGCGCAATCAGGCGGCGGATCTGCTGCGCCTTGAGGTAGTAGGCGTCGTAGTAGCCATGGCTCAGCACGTAGGTGCCAATCAGGATGCGGCGCTGCACCTCGGCACCGAAGCCTTCACTGCGCGAACGCTTGTACATGTCCAGCAGATCGCCGTACTGCGCGGCGCGGTGGCCGAACTTCACGCCATCGAAGCGGCTGAGGTTGGAGCTGGCCTCGGCCGGCGCAATGATGTAGTACGCGGGAATGGCCAGCCTGGTCAGCGGCAGCGAGATGTCCACCAGCGTCGCACCCAGCTTCTGGTACTCCGCCAGCGCGGCCTGGATGGCGGCCAGCACGTCGGCGGCCACCCCCTCGCCAAAAAACTCCCGGGGCAGGCCGATGCGCAGGCCCTTGAGGGGCTGGGCGGCATCCGCGCCCTCACGGGGCTGTCCGAGCAGGCGGCTGAAGTCCTCGGCCGGGCGGTCCAGGCTGGTGGAGTCGCGGTCGAGGTCGGGGCCGGCCATGGCGCTGAGCAGCAGCGCGCAATCGGCGGCGCTGCGGGCCATGGGGCCTGCCTGGTCGAGGCTGGAGGCGTAGGCCACCATGCCATAGCGCGAGCAGCGGCCGTAGGTGGGTTTGATGCCGGTGACCCCGGTGAAACTGGCCGGCTGGCGGATGGAGCCGCCAGTGTCGGTGCCCGTGGCAGCAGGTGCCAGCCGTGCGGCCACCGCGGCGGCGGAGCCACCGGACGATCCGCCCGGGATGCGGCTCACGTCCCAGGGGTTGTGGACAGGCCCGTAGGCCGAGTTGTCGTTGCCCGAACCCATGGCGAACTCGTCGCAGTTGAGCTTGCCCAGTGTCACGGCGCCAGCGTCGGCCAGCTTTGCCACCACGGTGGCGTCGAACGGGCTTCGGTAGTCCTGCAGCATCTTCGAGCCGGCGGTGGTCGGGAAGTCGCGGGTGACGAAGATGTCCTTGTGGGCCATGGGCACGCCCAGCAGCGGCGTGCGCTCGCCGCGGGCCACGCGCGCGTCGGCGGCACGCGCCTGGGCCAACGTGACGCCTTCGTCGAGGGCCAGGTAGGCGCCCAGGCCGGTGTGCTGTTTCGCGCGGGCCAGCAGGTGCTGGGCGGCTTCGGTGGATGAGGTTTTTCCGTCGGCGATGGCGGTGGCGAGTTCGGCCACGCCCCAGGTGTGCAGGTCGCTCATTCGATCACCTTGGGCACGAGAAACAGACCGCGCTCGACGGCCGGGGCGCTTTTCTGGTTGGCCTCGCGCTGGTTCGGTTCGCTGGCCACGTCGTCGCGCAGGCGCAGCGTCACGTGCTCCATCACGGCCGTGGGGTGTGCCAGCGGCGCCACGCCGGTGGTATCCACCGCGTTCATCTGCTCGACCAGGTCGAAGAAGCCATTGAGCTGGCCGCGCACGGTCTCGGCGCGCGCCTCATCCAGCGACAGCCGGGCCAGGTGCGCGATGCGCTGGACGTCTTGGGGGGTCAGGGACATGGGAGGAAATCCGGTCCTGCAACCGGAGGTAAAGGCACTCGAATAGGCCCGCCGCTCCAGCCGGAGCCCGCAGGCGTTGCGGTATTATCCAGCGTTTGACGGCAGTACCCGGTGAAATGCGGGTTTTTGCCGCCGTGAATCCAGCCAACCGATCCATTTTTCACAGCGAGGGCACCGCCCGAGCCCTGCCGCCGGACGCCCTTGAGGACTATTCAACATGCTTGATGCATTCCGTCGGCACTTCTCCACCGACCTCGCGATCGACCTCGGCACCGCCAACACCCTGATCTACGTCCGCAACAAGGGCATCGTCCTCGACGAACCCTCGGTGGTCTCGATCCGCCACGAGGGCGGCCCCCAGGGCAAGAAAACCATACAGGCCGTGGGCCACGAGGCCAAAGCCATGCTGGGCAAGGTGCCCGGCAACATCGAGGCCATCCGCCCGATGAAGGACGGCGTGATCGCCGACTTCACCGTCACCGAGCAGATGCTCAAGCAGTTCATCAAGATGGTGCACCCGCGCTCGATGCTCAAGCCCAGCCCGCGCATCATCATCTGCGTGCCCTGCGGCTCCACCCAGGTGGAGCGCCGCGCCATCCGCGAATCCGCGCTGGGCGCGGGCGCCTCCGAGGTCTACCTGATCGAGGAACCCATGGCCGCGGCCATTGGCGCCGGCCTGCCGGTGTCGGAGGCCTCCGGCTCCATGGTGGTGGACATCGGCGGCGGCACCACCGAGGTGGGCGTCATCAGCCTGGGCGGCATGGTCTACAAGGGCAGCGTGCGCGTCGGCGGTGACCGCTTCGACGAGGCCATCATTGCCTACATCCGCCGCAACTACGGCATGCTGATTGGCGAGCCCACCGCGGAAGCCATCAAGAAGCAGATTGGCTCGGCCTTCCCGGGCTCCGAGGTGCGCGAAATGGAAGTCAAAGGCCGCAACTTGGCCGAAGGCGTGCCGCGCAGCTTCACCATCAGCTCCAACGAGATCCTCGAAGCGCTGACCGACCCGCTCAACAACATCGTGAGCGCCGTCAAGACCGCACTGGAGCAGACCCCGCCCGAACTGGGCGCCGACATCGCCGAGCGCGGCATGATGCTGACTGGCGGTGGCGCGATGCTGCGTGACCTGGACCGTCTGCTGGCCGAAGAAACCGGTCTGCCGGTGCTGGTGGCCGAGGACCCGCTGACCTGCGTGGTGCGCGGTTGCGGCATGGCGCTGGAGCGCATGGACCGCCTGGGCGGCAGCATCTTCACCAACGAGTGACACCCTGCGAAAGGGCTGAGTGGCCATGCCACTGGGCACGATAGACCGCACCCCGCCGCCGTTCTTCAAGCAAGGGCCTTCGGCCCTGTCACGCCTGATCGTCTGCAGCGCCCTGGCCATTGCGCTGATGGTGGTCGATGCGCGGCTGCACCTGGCATCGCCCATCCGTTCGGTGGTGGCCACGGCGCTCTACCCGCTGCAGTGGCTGATGCTGCAGCCGGTGCGCCTCGCCCAGTTCGTGGGCGGCTATTTCTCCAGCCTGGACAGCGCGCAGAGTGCCGAAGCCCAGGCCCAGGAAAAACTCGCACTTCAGGCCATGCGCGCGGCCCAGGTCGAGCTGCTCGCGCTGGAAAACCAGCGCCTGCGCGAACTGCTGGACCTGAGCAAGCGCCTGCCCAACCCCAGCCAGGGTGCCGAGGTGCTGTACGACGCCGGCGACCCCTACACCCGCAAGGTCGTCATCAACCGCGGGAGCACGCAGGGCGTGGCCGAGGGTGCGCCGGTGCTCGACGGCCAGGGCGTGCTGGGCCAGGTGACGCGGGTCTATCCGCTCAACGCCGAGGTCACGCTGCTGACCGACCGCTCGCAGGCCATTCCCGTGCTCAACACCCGCACCGGGGTGCGCGGCCTGGCCTATGGCCTCACCCGTGCGGGCACCGGGGCACTGGAGCTGCGCTTCGTGCCCATCAACGCCGACGTGCAGGAGGGCGACATGCTCACCACCAGCGGCCTGGACGGCGTCTACCCGCCCGGCCTGCCGGTGGCGCGGATTTCGCTGGTCGAGCGCCGGCCCGACGCCACCTTCGTGCGCATCGAGTGCGAGCCGCTGGCGGGACACAGCTCGGCCCGGCACGTGCTGGTGGTGGCGCCGTCAGGCACGCCACGCGCCGTGGGCCCTGCCGATGCGCCGGCCCCACCCACCCCAGGAGGTCGTCGATGATCATGCGCCCCGGTCAGGCGCTGCTGCTGCCGGCCAGCCCCGTCTTCATCTGGTTCAGCCTGCTCACGGCCCTGGCCCTCAACATGGTGGCCAACATGGGCCTGTGGGGTCGCGCCGCCTGGGTGCCCGACCTGCTGGCCCTGGGTCTGGTGTTCTGGAACGTGCACCAGCCCTTGCGCATCGGCGTGGGCGTGGCCTTCGCCTTCGGCCTGGCCATGGACGTGCACCAGGGTTCTCTGCTGGGACAGCATGCCCTGGCCTACACGGCCCTGAGTTTCTTTGCCATCACCGCCCACCGCCGGCTGCTCTGGTTCCCGGTGCCGCAGCAGGCGTTGCAGGTGCTGCCCCTGTTCGTGGCCGCGCATGCGCTGGAGCTGCTGGTCCGCATGGCTGCAGGCGGCACCTTCCCGGGCTGGAGCGTGCTGCTGGCCCCGGCCATCGAGGCCGCCTTCTGGCCTCTGGCCACCATCGTCCTGCTCGCACCTCAGCGGCGCGCGCACGACCCGGACGAAACCCGCCCCCTCTGACGCTCACCATGACCGAGTTGCGCGACATCGAAGCCGAGCTGGCGCGCTTCCGTGCCCGGGTGTTCGTGGCCGGCCTGGTGGTGCTGTTCGCCTTCAGCCTGATCGCCGCGCGCCTCGTCTACCTGCAGATCGTCCGCCACGACGACCTGCAGGCCCAGGCTGAAATCAACCGCACGGCGGTGCTGCCCATCGTGCCGCAGCGCGGGCTGATCCTGGACCGCAACGGCGTCGAACTGGCCACCAACTACTCGGCCTACACGTTGGAGATCAATGTCTCGCAGGTCAAGAACCTGGAGGAAACCCTGGACGGGCTGGCCGAGGTGGTGGAGATCACCCCGCGTGACCGCCGCCGCTTCCAGCGCCTGCGCGAGGAATCCAAACGTTTCGACTCGCTGCCCATACGCACACGGCTGACCGACGCCGAGGTCGCGCGCTTCACCGCCCAGCGCTTCCGTTTTCCGGGCGTGGAGGTGCAGGCGCGGCTGTTCCGCAGCTACCCGTTTGGCGAGACCGCCAGCCATGTGATCGGCTACATCGGGCGCATCAACCAGCGCGAGAAGGAGGCCATCGACGAATGGCCGGAGGACCAGCAGGCCAACTACCGGGGCACCGAGTACATCGGCAAGCTGGGGGTGGAGCAGAGCTACGAGAGCCAGCTGCACGGCAACACCGGTTTCGAGCGGGTGGAAACCACCGCCGGTGGCTACGCCGTGCGCCGCCTGGAGCGCACGCCGGCCAAAGTGGGCGACACGGTGGTGCTGTCCATCGACATCAAGCTGCAGAAGCTGGTGGAAGACCTCTACGGCGAGCGCAGAGGTGCGCTGGTCGCACTGGATCCGCGCAACGGCGAGGTGCTGGCTTTCGTGAGCAAGCCGACTTTCGACCCCAACCTGTTCGTCGAGGGCATCGACGTCGAGAACTGGCGTGCACTCAACGAGTCCATCGACCGGCCGCTGCTCAACCGCGCCCTGCGCGGCACCTACCCACCGGGCTCGACCTACAAGCCGTTCATGGGCCTGGCGGCACTGGAGCTGGGCCTGCGAAAGCCCGGCGACATCACCAACGACCCCGGTTTCTGGATGTTCGGCAACCACAGGTTCCGCAGCCACGGCGACCACGGGCTGGGGGCGGTGGACCTGCACCGCAGCATCGTCAAGTCGAGCAACGTGTACTACTACGCGCTCGCCAACGACATGGGCGTGGACCGCATGCACGATTTCATGGCGCCACTGGGTTTCGGGCAGATCACCGGCATCGACCTCAAGGGCGAGCTGCGCGGCATCCTGCCCAGCCAGGCCTGGAAGCGCGACACCTACAAGACGCCCGAGCAGCGGCGCTGGTACGCGGGTGAGACCATCTCCCTGGGCATCGGCCAGGGCTACAACACCTTCACCATGCTACAGGTGGCCCACGCCATGGCGACGCTGGCCAACGGCGGCACCAAATACACCCCCCACGTCACGATCGCCACCGAGAACCCGATCACCCGCATCCGCGTGCCCACGGTCAAGCCCGAGGGCGTGGGCCTGGGCTTCAAACCGGAAAACGTGCAGACCATCCTGCGCGCGATGGAGGCCGTGACCACCGAGGGCACCTCCACCCGCGTGTTCGCTGGCGCCCCTTACCGAAGCGGCGGCAAGACCGGCACGGCACAGGCGGTGACCATCGGCCAGAAGGACCGCTACAACGCCCGCAACCTCGAAGAGCACCAGCGCGACCACTCGCTGTACCTGGCCTTCGCCCCCGCCGAGGCACCCCGTGTGGTGATCGCCGCCATCGTGGAGAACGCAGGCTTTGGCGCCGCCCATGCAGCCCCCATCGCCCGGCGCGTGTTCGACTACCTGCTGCTCGGTCAGTACCCGAGCGAGGAAGACATCGCGGCCTCCCGCAAAGGCCAGGCCGCTGCCCCGATAGGCAAGCCCCGCCAGGCGGCCGACATCCCACTGCTGCCTGCCCCCTGAGCCGACGCAGGAATCAACGCAGGAAAGCGTCGTAGCTGGTCTTGAGGATTAGCGCACCGACCACCCCGATGAAGACGATGCGCACGAACCCCGTGCCGTGCTTGAGCGCCAGGCGCGTGCCCAGCACGCTGCCCACGACGTTGGCCAGCGCCATCGCCACCACGTAGTGCCACCAGACGTGGCCTTTCCAGGCAAACAGCCCCAGGGCCGCGAGGTTGGTGGCGGTGTTGAGCAGCTTGGCCGAGGCGCTGGCGCTCAGGAAGTCGTAGCCCAGCCAGCGCACGAACAGGAACACGAAGAAACTGCCGGTGCCCGGGCCGAAGAAGCCGTCATAGAAACCGATCACCAGGCCCAGCGCCGAAGCGGCCAGCGTCTCGGTGCCGCCGCTGTAGCGCGGGGAGTGGTGCTGGCCCAGGTCTTTTTTCTTGAGGGTGTAGAGGAACACCGCCAGCAGCACGAGGGGCAAGGCCTTGCGCAGCAGGTCGGGGGACACCACAGTGACCGTCCAGGCACCCAGCAGGGACCCGGTGAAGCCGACCACGGTGGCGGGCAGCAGCGCGTGCCAGGGCATCTCCACCCGCCGCGAGTACTGCCAGGTGGCCATGGCCGTGCCCCAGACAGAGGCGCCCTTGTTGGTGCCGAAAAGCGTGGCCGGATGGGTGGCCGGAAACAGGGCGAACAGCGCCGGCGTCAGTACCAGCCCCCCACCCCCCACGATCGAGTCCACGAACCCCGCCAGGCCCGAGGCCAGTGTGACAACTATCCATTCCATGGACACGATTGTCGCAGGGCAAAAAAAGAACCCGCCACAAGGGCGGGTCCAACATCCTTAGAGGGGATGGCTCGTTCTGAATCCGATCAGCGGTTGTAGGCCGTCTCGCCGTGCGAGGTGATGTCCAGACCTTCGCGCTCGGACTCTTCGCTGACGCGCAGGCCCATGGTCATGTCGACAATCTTGTAGGCGATGACCGAGACCACACCCGACCAGACGATGGTCAGGATCACGGCCTTGAGCTGCACCCACACCTGCGAAGCGATGGAGTAGTCGGCAGAAGTCACCATGGTGGCGGTCACCCAGTCGGCCACGTAGCCGGGGCCACCCAGGGCCGGGCTGTTGAACACGCCGGTCAGCAGGGCGCCAACAATGCCGCCCACACCGTGCACGCCGAACACGTCGAGGGAGTCGTCCGCACCCAGCAGTTTCTTCAGGCCGCTCACGCCCCACAGGCAGGCGAAGCCCGCCACGAAACCGATCACCAGCGCACCGACGATGCCCACGTTGCCAGCGGCCGGGGTGATGGCCACCAGACCTGCGACGGCACCCGAAGCGGCACCCAGCATGGAGGCTTTGCCCTTGGTCAGCGACTCACCCACACACCAGGCCAGCACGGCGGCTGCGGTGGCGGCGAAGGTGTTGATGAAGGCCAAGGCGGCGAAGCCGTTGGCTTCCAGCGCGGAGCCGGCGTTGAAACCGAACCAGCCCACCCACAGCAGCGAGGCACCGACCATGGTCAGGGTCAGGCTGTGCGGAGCCATGGCTTCCTTGCCGTAGCCGATGCGCTTGCCCACCATGTAGGCCCCCACCAGACCGGCCACAGCGGCGTTGATGTGCACCACGGTGCCGCCGGCGAAGTCCAGCGCGCCCCATTGCCAGATCTGGCCGGCCTTGGCGGTCAGGCTCTCGACCTGGTCGGCGGCGGTGTAGGCGTCCGGCCCCATCCAGAACCACACCATGTGGGCGATGGGCAGGTAGCTGAAGGTGAACCAGATCACCATGAACAGCAGCACGGCACCGAACTTGATGCGCTCGGCGAAGGCACCGACGATCAGCGCGCAGGTGATACCGGCGAACGTTGCCTGGAATGCGGCGAAGCTGATCTCGGGAATCACGACGCCCTTGCTGAAGGTCGCGGCGTTGGCAAAGGTGCCTGCGGCGTTGTCCCAGATGCCGGCCATGAACAGGCGGTCGAAACCACCGATGAAGGCATTGCCCTCGGTAAAGGCCAGGCTGTAGCCGTAGACGAACCACAGCACGGCGATCAGCGAGAAAGTCACCATCACCTGCATCAGCACGGACAGCATGTTCTTGCTGCGCACCAGGCCGCCGTAGAACAGGGCCAGTCCGGGCACCGTCATCATGATGACCAGCAGCGTGGCCACCATCATCCAGGCGGTGTCACCCTTGTTGGGCGTCGGGGCCGGTGCGGGAGCCGCCTCGGCGGCGGCAGCCGGTGCCGCAGCGGCGGGGGCCGCTGCAGCAGCAGGGGCTTCGGCGGCAGGAGCCGCAGCAGCGGGGGCGGAGGCAGCAGGCGCCTCGGTGGCGGGCGCGGTCTGCGCCACGGCCGACAGGCCACCCATCGTCAGAGTCAGGCCCAGAAACAGGCTGGTCAGTAGCTTTTTCATAAGTGGATCTCTTGGTTGGTGGACCTATCCCTTACAGGGCTTCCTTGCCGGTTTCGCCCGTGCGGATACGCACGACCTGCTCCAGGCTGTACACGAAAATCTTGCCGTCGCCGATCTTGCCGGTGCGGGCGGCGCCCTCGATGGCTTCGATCACGCGGTCCACGAGGTCGTCGGAGACAGCCACCTCGATCTTGACCTTGGGCAGGAAGTCGACGACGTACTCGGCGCCGCGGTAGAGCTCGGTGTGGCCCTTTTGCCGGCCGAAGCCTTTGACCTCGGTGACGGTGATGCCCTGCACGCCGATGCCCGAGAGCGCCTCGCGCACCTCGTCGAGCTTGAAGGGCTTGATGATGGCGGATACCAGTTTCATAGCATTCCTCTGATTGGTGAACGGCGCCCTGAGGGGCGCATCGGAGTCTTGAACGAACCGCAGCAGCAGCCGATGGTTGCGGACGGCCCAAGTCAGCATGAACCGTGCCAAGGCGTAACAGTGCGCGAGAGGTTGCCCGTTCCGCCTGTGACATGATGCGCAGCGGTGGATGCGACGCCAGCACCTCCAAGCGCATTGTTTTGGTGCGCTTTGGGGCGGTGACAGCGGCCAAAACGCGCACCACAACAGGGAGAAAACAAAAATGAGTCTGTCTTTGGTGCAAAGCCGCGCCTTGCTGGGCCTGGGCGCCCAGCCGGTGTGCGTGGAAGTCCACCTGGCCAATGGCCTGCCGAGCTTCACTTTGGTGGGCCTGGCCGACACCGAGGTGAAAGAGGCACGCGAGCGGGTGCGCAGCGCCCTGCTCAACGCGGGGCTGGAGTTTCCCTCCAACCGCCGCATCACGGTCAACCTTGCCCCCGCCGACCTGCCCAAGGATTCGGGCCGTTTCGATCTGCCCATGGCGCTGGGCCTGCTGGCAGCCAGCGGACAGATCGAGGCCCACCGGCTGGCGGGCTGGGAGTTTGCCGGCGAACTGTCGCTGGGTGGCGAGCTGCGGCCTGTGCGCGGTGCCCTCGCCATGGGCCTGGCGTTGCGGCGCCAGAGTGGTGAAGCCCTGCCACGCCTGGTGCTGCCGCCAGGTAGCGCCGAAGAAGCCGCACTCGTTCCAGGCCTCACGGTGTACCGTGCCAGCCACCTGCTGGACGTGGTGCGGCAGTTCCTGCCGAACGCCGGTACCGACACCACCGACGACCAGCCCGGCTGGGCCCGCCTGGCGTCCCTCACGCCGCAGGCCCGGACCGGCTCCGGCCTCGACCTGGCCGATGTGAAGGGGCAGGCTGGGGCCCGACGCGCGCTGGAAATCGCGGCCGCCGGGCAGCACAACCTGCTGTTCGTCGGCCCGCCCGGTTCGGGCAAATCCATGCTGGCCCAGCGCCTGGCCGGCCTGCTGCCACCCATGGACATCGAAGAGGCGCTGGAAAGCGCGGCACTGGCCTCGCTCGCCGGGCGTTTCAGCCTGGACCGGTGGGGCCAACGGCCGACCTGTGCCCCGCACCACAGCGCCAGCGCCGTGGCACTGGTGGGGGGTGGCTCGCCGCCGCGCCCGGGGGAGATTTCGCTGGCGCACCAGGGTGTGCTGTTTCTCGACGAACTGCCGGAGTTTCCACGCGCCGCGCTCGAGGGGCTGCGCGAGCCACTGGAAAACGGGGTCATACGCATCTCGCGCGCGGCCCGCCAGACCGACTTCCCGGCGCGCTTCCAGCTGGTGGCGGCCATGAACCCCTGCCCTTGTGGCCATCTGGGCCACGACCGCCTGACCTGCCGCTGCACGCCCGACCAGATCGCCCGCTACCGGGGCCGGCTCAGCGGCCCGCTGCTGGACCGCATCGATCTGCAGGTTGAAGTGCCTGCGCTTGCACCCGAAACGCTGCTGCAGGCGGTGGCGGGCGAGTCCAGCGACACGGTGAGGGTCCGGGTGCAGGCCGCGCGCCAGCGGGCCCAGCGGCGCCAGGGTCATGCCAACCAGGCGCTCGCCGGCGAAGCGCTGGATCACCACGCCTGTCCCACCCGAGAAGCCCTTCAGCTGCTGCGGCTCACGGCCACCCGGCTGGGCTGGTCGGCGCGGGCCACCCACCGCGCCCTGCGGGTGGCCCGCACCATCGCCGACCTGGCTGACGTGGCGCAGGTGGACTCAGCCCAGATGGCCGAGGCCATCCAGTACCGCCGGGCACTGGGCACCTGACGGCGAGACTTTGCGCCACGCCGGGCCGAAAAGGCAGGCGACAAGTGGTGTGCAAAAGGGGATGAACGTTTAACATTGCTTCACCTTTGGCATCCCGGTCTGCTTCACGCCCCATGAATGCTTCACTCCCCCTCGCGTCCGCCCTCGCCCCCAACGACAACCCCATGACCGGACGCGATGGCTTCATGTGGCCTTCGCCGCCCTATGCGAGCTACCGTGACGACGAAGGCCGCATCCAGGCCTGGCCCTGCGAGGTGGAAGGCGCCAACGGCCAAAGCCGCCAGTGCCTGCTGATGGGGATGGACACCGGTTCGCGCACCGCGCAGATCCAGGTGCCCCCGGCACGGGTGAACATGCCACTGCGCTTCGCGATGTTCCGCCGCATCGTGCTCAAGCTGCCCCTGGCGCCCACCCAGGGCACCCAGGTGGATGCCGATGGTTTCGCGATCAGCCAGCTGCTCGACTACCGCCAGCGCGTGAACTACCGGCTGGACATGACGGACGGCAAGACGCTGGAAGGCGAAACCGTGGGCCACGTGGAGAACACGCTGGGAGCTTTCCTGTTCCACCCGCTCGATGACCTGGACCGCGTGGAGCGCATCTTCGTGCCGCGCGAGGCCTACCGTCAGCTGCACGTGGGCGAAAGCATAGGCCGTGTGCTGGTGGAGCAGCAGGCGGTGACACAGGAGCAGGTGGAGCGCGCCGCGCAGGAGCAGGAAAGCATCCGCAACCGCAAGCTCGGGGACTACCTGGTGATCAAGGAGATCGTTGCACCCGACCAGCTGCTGGTCGCACTGGACCAACAGGCCAAGATGCCCATGGTGCGCATCGGGGAGGCACTGACCGCGCTGGGCCTGATCTCGCAAGACCAGCTCAAGGACGCGCTGGAAAAGCAGAAGAACGAGCGCACGGTGCCGCTGGGCGAACTGCTGGTCAAGAGTGGCCAGCTCTCGCGGCAGGACCTGCAGACCGCGCTCGCCCGCAAGATGGGCTTTCCGGTGGTGGATGTGGCCAGTTTCCCCATCGACGCCGAGGCGGTGCGCAAGGTGCCTTACGCCATGGCCAAGCGCCTCAAGGTGCTGCCGCTGCTGATCCGCGACGGCATGCTGATCGTTGCCGCCGAAGACCCGTCCAAGCGCGCCACCATCGAAGAGCTGGAGTTCACCACGCAGACCAAGGTGGTGGCGGCCCTGGCCGGCGTGAAACAGCTGGCTCAGGCCCTGCCGGAAACCTACAGCCGCTTCGGGCTCAATGCCTCATCGGTGCTGGATCCCGACAGGCGCAGCCATGGCGAAGCGCACGAAGCACCGTCGGTGGACAAGCTGCTCGAATCGCTGGAGCAGCAAAGCGATGCGGAACGCGATGACGAGCCGCAGATCGAGCAGTCGGACAACTCGCTGGTGCGCCTGATCAACTCCATGATCATCGACGCCCACAACCAGGGGGCATCGGACATCCACATCGAGACCTACGCCAACAAGCGCAAGCTGCGCATCCGCTTTCGCAAGGACGGCCAGCTCGCGCCCTACATGGAGCTGCCGCACACCTACCGTTCGGCGCTGGTCGCGCGTATCAAGATCATGTGCGACCTCGACATCTCCGAGCGCCGCAAGCCGCAGGACGGCAAGATCGAATTCGGCCGCTACTCCTCCCAGCACCCCATCGAGCTCCGGGTCGCCACCATCCCCACGCAGGGCAATGCGGAAGACGTGGTCATGCGCCTGCTCACCTCGGCCAAACCCCTGCCGATGGACAAGCTCAACCTGACCGATCCCAACCACGACCAGCTCAAGGACGCGATCGAGCGCCCCTATGGCATGGTGCTGTGCGTGGGTCCCACGGGCTCGGGCAAGACGACCACGCTGCACTCGGTGCTGCAGCACCTGAACAAGCCCAACCGCAAGATCTGGACGGCCGAAGACCCGATCGAGATCACCAACCCGGATCTGCGCCAGGTGCAGGTCAACCCCAAGATCGACTGGACGTTCGCCAAGGCGCTGCGGGCGTTTCTGCGTGCCGACCCGGACATCGTCATGGTGGGCGAGATCCGCGACCAGGAAACCGCGCAGGTGGCCATCGAAGCCTCGCTGACCGGTCACCTGGTGCTGTCCACGCTGCACACCAACAGCGCCCCGGAGACGGTGACCCGCCTGCTCGACATGGGCATGGACCCGTTCAACTTCTCGGACTCCCTGCTGGCCGTGCTGGCCCAGCGCCTGGTGCGTCGGCTGTGCAACGAATGCAAGGTGTCGGCACCGGCCGACGACAGCTTCGTGGACGAGCTGGTCAGCGACTACCTGCGCGCCTTCCCCGCCGACCTGCGCCCCGATCCTGAGGCGCTCAAGGCCGAGTGGCTGGCCACCCATGGCCGCCAGGGCCAGTTGCTGCACCACCATGCGCCCGGCTGCAAACACTGCGATCAGACCGGCCTGCGCGGGCGCCTGGGACTGCATGAGCTGCTGGTCGTTGGCCCCGAGGTGCGTCGCCTGATCCAGACCAAAGGCCGGCCCGAGGAAGTCCAGCACGCCGCCATGCGGCACAGCCACTTCCGCACGCTGCGTCAGGACGGCATTCAGAAGGTGCTGGCGGGCCTGACCAGCGTTGACGAGGTGCGTGCGAACTGCAACACCTGAGCCCCGCTCGCCCTAGCGGGGGTAGCTGCCGCTGCCGTAGCCTGGGTTGCCAGGCACGGCAAAAGGCGGGCGGCGCCCCACCAGACCTTCGAGCAGGATCAGCTCCGCGTCGCTGTGGTTGATCACCGCCGCGGGCTGCCAGATCTCCGCCGCGCCTGGCGCGTAGATGTAGAACGGCCTGTCGTGGTAGCGCGTGACCACCTCGCGCGCCAGCGCCGCGCCGGCGGTGGGCGTCACGTCGGCGGTGCCGTAGCACAGGCAGAAGTAGGTGCGATCCGCCATGGACTCGATGTAGCAGCCTGTGCCCCGTATGCCGATGGTCGCAGTCGTTGTCTCCAGCCGCTGGGGAGAACCCGGCGCAAACACCCCCATGAGCCGGCCCGAAATCACCCGCAGCAAGCCCGTCACCGAATCGGCGCCAAAGCTCACGCGGCTGTTCTCGCGCTGCAGGAAGGCACTGCGCCCCATGACCAGCACGGCTTCGGCTCCGGGACCGGTCTCCACGGTGTCGCCCGGGTTGACCAGCTGCCCTTCCCGCGCCGCCTGGCCATTGACCAGGACCACCCCCCGCACACGCCGCAGGCCGGGTGGCTGGGGCTGGTTACCTGCCGCCAGTGCGCGCTGCAGCGCACCCGGCAATCCATAGGCAGCCACCCAGGCCAGGGCGGTACGGCGACGCAGAGCAGTCAGGCGCGTGTTCATGGGCGCATTGTGGCGCGCAGCCGCATGCGCGCCAAGCTCAGAGATTGGGCGCCAGCAGCCGCTGCAGTTGGGCCTCATCCACCTGGCGGCGCCGTGCGATGTCCTGAAGCTGGTCGGCACCGATCTTGCCCACGTTGAAGTAGGTGCTGTCGGGGTGGCTGAGGTAGAAGCCGCTGACGCTGGCGGCCGGCGTCATCGCCAGGCTGTCGGTCAGGCCCATGCCGATGTCTTCGGCCTGCAGCAGGCGGAACATGTCGCGCTTGACGGAGTGATCGGGGCAGGCCGGGTAGCCCGGGGCCGGGCGGATGCCACGGTACTTCTCGGCGATGAGGTCGTCGTTGGCCAGCGCCTCATCTGCGGCATAGCCCCAGAGGTCGGTGCGCACGCGCTGGTGCAGACATTCGGCGAAGGCTTCGGCCAACCGGTCGGCCAGGGCCTTGAGCATGATGGCCGAGTAGTCGTCGTGGTCGTCGAGGAAATACTGCTCCTTCTTCTCCACCCCCAGACCGGCGGTGACCGCAAACACACCCACGTAGTCCTTGGCCACGCCCTTGGGGGCCACAAAATCGGCGAGGCAGCGGCTGGGCCGCATCACGCCGTCGATCTCCTGCTTTTCGGCCTGCTGGCGCAGGCCGTACCAGGTGAGGGCCACCTGCGAGCGGCTGTCGTCGGTGTAGAGCTCGATGTCGTCGTCGTTCACGCTGTTGGCCGGGTACAGCCCCACCACGGCGCTGGCCGTGAGCCAGCGCCCTTCGATCAGGCGCTGGAGCATGCGCTTGCCATCGCTGAACACCCGCTGCGCCTCCGTGCCGACGATCTCGTCTTTGAGGATGGCGGGGAACGGGCCGGCCAGGTCCCAGGTCTGGAAAAACGGTCCCCAATCGATGAAACGCGCCAGCTCGGTCAGGTCGAAGTTCCGGATCACGCGACGGCCCAGGAAACTGGGCGCGGGCGGCGTGTAGCGGCTCCAGTCCACCGGGGTCTTGTTGGCACGGGCCTTGTCCAGCGGCCACAGCGGCACCTGCTTCTTGTTGGCGTGCTGCAGGCGCACGCGGTCGTAGTCGGCGTTCACCTCCGCGATGTACTGCGTCGCCTGCTCGGACAGCAGCCCCTGGGCCACCGCCACGCTGCGCGAGGCATCGGGCACGTAGACCACCGGGCCTTCGTAGTGGGGCGCAATCTTCACCGCCGTGTGCACGCGGCTGGTGGTGGCGCCGCCGATCAGCAGCGGAATCTTGCGCAGGCGGAAGTGGTCGTCCTTCTGCATCTCGGCTGCCACCACCTGCATCTCCTCCAGGCTGGGCGTGATCAACCCCGAGAGGCCCACAATGTCCGCCCCCTCCACCTTGGCCTTGGCCAGGATTTCGTGGCAGGGCACCATCACGCCCATGTTGACCACCTCGAAGTTGTTGCACTGCAGGACCACGGTGACGATGTTCTTGCCGATGTCGTGCACGTCGCCCTTGACGGTGGCGATCACGATCTTGCCCTTGGACTTCACCTCGTCGCCCGCAGCCTGCATGCGGCGCTTCTCCTCCTCGATATAGGGGATGAGGTGGGCCACGGCCTGCTTCATCACGCGCGCGCTCTTGACCACCTGGGGCAGGAACATCTTGCCCTGGCCGAACAGGTCGCCCACGATGTTCATGCCATCCATCAGCGGACCTTCGATCACGTGCAACGGCCGCCCACCGTCGGCGCTGATCGCCTGCCAGATTTCCTCGGTGTCCTCGACGATGTGGTCGTTGATGCCGTGCACCAGCGCGTGGCTCAGCCGCTCGCGAACGGGCAGCGCCCGCCAGGCGTTGCGGGCGCTGTCATCCTTGGCCGCGCCCTTGGCACTCTCGGCGATCTCCAGCAAGCGCTCAGCCGCATCCGGGCGCCGGTTGAGCACCACGTCCTCGACGCGCTCGCGCAGGGTGGGCTCCAGCTCGTCGTAAACGCCCACCATGCCGGCATTGACGATGCCCATGTCCATGCCCGCCTGGATGGCGTGGTAGAGAAACACGGTGTGGATGGCCTCACGCACCGGGTCGTTGCCGCGGAAGCTGAACGACACGTTGGACACGCCACCCGACACCTTGGCACCCGGCAGGTTGCGCTTGATCCAGCGCGTGGCCTCGATGAAATCCACCGCGTAGTTGTCGTGCTCCTCGATGCCGGTCGCGATGGCAAAAATGTTGGGGTCGAAGATGATGTCCTCGGGCGGAAAACCCACCTCGTCCACCAGAATGCGGTAGGCGCGCTCGCAGATCTCGATCTTGCGCTGGTAGGTGTCGGCCTGGCCCTGCTCATCGAAGGCCATCACCACAGTTGCGGCGCCGTAGCGGCGGATCAGGCGCGCCTGGCGCCTGAACTCGTCCAGCCCCTCTTTCATGCTGATGGAGTTGACGATGCCCTTGCCCTGTATGCAGCGCAGACCGGCCTCGATCACGCTCCATTTGGAGCTGTCGATCATCACCGGCACACGGGCGATGTCGGGCTCTGACGCCATCAGGTTGAAGAAGCGCACCATGGCGGCCTGGCTGTCCAGCATGGCCTCGTCCATGTTGACGTCGATCACCTGCGCCCCGTTCTCCACCTGCTGACGCGCCACGGCCAGTGCCTGCTCGTAATCACCGTTGAGGATCAGTCGGGCAAAGGCCTTGGAGCCGGTGACGTTGGTGCGCTCACCGATGTTGACGAACAGGGAACCCTCGCCGATGGACAGCGGCTCCAGGCCGGACAACAACATGGGAGGAGGCAAAGAGGAAACGGCGGACATGAACTCACCTGTCAAGACAAAGCAGGTGAGCGCCGTTGGGGGATGTCCGAGCCTGACGCGCTGGATGAAACCAGCGGCGCTGCAACGCTCCTCGGAGCCGTGATTTTACTGCAGCGCAGCAACATCCCGCATGAAAAAAGCCACCCGCTTTCGCGAGTGGCTTCTGGCTGAAAGTGACGCGGTGTTGAACACCGCAACACGATCAGAAGGCGTGGCGGATACCCACGGCAAGCACGCGACCATCGGTGCTTTTCACACCTGCGACCTTGCCGTTGTAGCTGGTCACACCACCGTAGATGGAAGTGCGCTTCGACATGGCGTAGCTGCCGCCGACGGTGAAACCGCGGCGCTTTTCATCGCCACGGGCCACGTTGTCCTTGGACTGACCGTAACCAGCCGACAGGGTGAAAGCACCCATGGGAATGTCAGCACCGAAAGACCAGTCGGTGGTGCGGTTGGCACCCAGAGATTCACGGCCATAGATACCCACCAGCTTGAACGAACCGAAGTCGTAAGCGGCATTCAGACGGGTGAATTTTCGGTCGTCGGTACCAGCGGCATCACCTTCGGTCTGATAGCCAAAGCCCACAAACAGCGGGCCGCCCGTGTAGGCCAGGCTCATCGAGGTGACGTCATTTTTGACGCCAACAGCCTCATCCAGCGCGTAGCTGAACGAACCGACGAAACCGCCAAAGTCAGGCGAAACGTACTTGATGTTGTTGCCGGGACGCGAGTCGTAACCCGTCGAACGGAAGATGTTGTTTTCCACCGAGAAGATGGAATCCCACATCGGGGTCACAGCGCCGTTCACGTCGTCGTAAGCGGAGTAGGCGTGACCGATCTGCACCTCACCAAAGCCACCGGCCAGGGCCACGTAGGTCTGGCGGTTGCCAATGGCGGTGGCAGCACCCGTGCCATCGCTGGCAAAACCGGTTTCGATCACGAACTTGGCTTTCAGGCCACCGCCCAGATCTTCGGTACCACGCAGGCCCCAACGGCTGGGGCTGATGCCACCGTTGTTCACACCGGTGACCGAAGCGCCACCGACCACACCAATGCCACCACCTTTGGTCGAACCGACGTAGGTATCGATGACACCGTAGAGCTCAACGCTCGATTGGGCCTGAGCGGCACCAGCGGCTGCGGCCAGCACGGCCATCGCGAGGAGCGACTTTTTCATGTGTTTTTCCTTCCAGAGGTCTCGCCCGTTGGTGAAGGCGATGTGTTGAATTGGATGACCAACTGGGAAAGATGTTAGCCAGAACCCATGTGCGGATGCAGCATAGAACCCAAAATCACAGGTCAAACCCTAAATTCAGTTGCGCGCAGGCAACAAAAAAGCCGCCAGCTTGCGCTGGCGGCTTCAACTTTGTTGTTTAAAGGCAACGCTTTCGCGCCGCCTAAGCCCAATCAGAAGTTGTGCTGAATGCCGAAACCGTAGCCGGTCGAGCTGGCGCCGCCGTTCAGCGTCGCGCTGTTCTTGCGGTTACCCAGGTTGACGTAAGCCGTCGTGCGCTTGCTCAGGAAGTACTTGTAGCCGACCTGGAAACCTTTGTTGTCAGCACCAGCTTGCTCGCGCACGGCGTAGTCAGCCCACAGCAGGCCAGGGCCCACGGGAGCAGACACGCCGATAGCGTAGGAGTTGTCGGCCGTAGAGACCGTGTTGGAACGGTCGGTATAGGTGAAGAAGACCTTGGCGACGCTAAAGTCGTAAGCAGCACCAATCTGGGTCAGGCGGGTGGCGGCGCCAGCCAGCTTGGAGTTGGCCAGGGTCACGGTCAGGGGGCCGGCAGCGTAGCTCAGGCCGAAAGCGGTATGCGCGCTGGTACCTGCCACTTCCGAAGGAGCGTAGGAGAACTGGCCCTGGAAGCCGCTGAAGTTCGGGCTGATGTACAGGATCTGGTTGGCAATGTACACGCCGTTGTTGTCCAGCACGCCAGCACGGGTGGTGTAGCCGGTCACACCTTTGGTGCTGTTGGCGGTTTGCGCCAGGCTGAAGGCGGGGTCAAGGCTGCGGCCCATGCGCAGGGCACCAAAGCCACCCTCCAGACCGACGTACATGTTGTTGTTGCCGATGGTTTGGGCAGCAACGGTACCATCATCCGAAGCGAAGGAGGTGGACACGAAGAAGGTGGCTTTCAGGCCGCCGCCCAGGTCTTCAGCACCGCTGATGGTCCAGTTGCTGGTGCCGCTGCGGCTGTTGGTCAGGTTCAGGGCAGCGCCGGAGAATTGCTTCTGCAGGCCGGTATCAAGGGTACCGCTCAGGGTCACGGTGGATTGTGCGAAAGCGGTGGTGGAAGCCACTGCTGCCAGTGCAATCAGGGTTTTTTTCATTGAAGGTTTCTCCAGGGTTGAAAAAAGAGGCCGTGGGCAGCAGCCCCTAGCCAACCTCCTGTCGGAAGTTGCAGTGATTGCACCAGAACAGCGCAGCAGGGCCAAGCGCTTTGAGCCTGCAAACACCGCTTTTGTAGCGCATCAACAACGCAGGAAATCCCTAACCCTCAGCAGATCTGATTTATTTGCTCCAAATTGCCAGCAAAAAAGACGAAATTGATATTTCTTTGGCCGCTGACTGTAAAAAAGCTTGTCTGCCTGGATCGGCCTCTCTCGGACCGATTCGTGTCCGGATGTCACGCGATGTAACCCCGACCCGATAACGTGCCATCTCCCACATTCTTGAAAACGGCACGAATCGCCCTTATGATTAGCACTCGTTGGCGTTGAGTGCTAACACCCGCCACGTTTTTCTCTTTTCTTCACCGTATTCCTTGTATTCAGGAGATGCCATGAAACTTCGTCCCCTCGCCGATCGCGTGATCGTCAAGCGCCTCGAAAACGAAACCAAGACCGCTTCGGGCATTGTGATCCCCGACAACGCCGCTGAAAAACCCGACCAGGGTGAAGTGCTGGCCGTCGGCCCGGGCAAGACCAACGACAAGGGCGAAACCAAGGCGCTGAGCGTCAAGGTGGGTGACCGCGTGCTGTTCGGCAAGTACAGCGGCCAGACCGTCAAGGTCGACGGCGACGAACTGCTGGTGATGAAGGAAGACGACCTGTTTGCGGTCGTCGAGAAGTAAGCCTTCCCCCAACCCCACATCCGTATCTGTATTCAGGAGTCTGACAAATGGCAGCAAAAGACGTAATTTTCGGCGGCGAAGCCCGCGCACGCATGGTTGAAGGCGTGAACATCCTGGCCAACGCGGTCAAGGTGACCCTGGGCCCCAAGGGCCGCAACGTGGTTCTGGAGCGCTCGTTCGGCGCCCCCACCGTGACCAAGGACGGTGTGTCCGTGGCCAAGGAAATCGAACTCAAGGACAAGCTCCAGAACATGGGCGCCCAGATGGTCAAGGAAGTCGCTTCCAAGACCAGCGACAACGCCGGTGACGGCACCACCACCGCCACCGTGCTGGCTCAGGCCATCGTGCGCGAAGGCATGAAGTACGTGGCCGCCGGCATGAACCCGATGGACCTCAAGCGCGGCATCGACCGCGCCGTGGAAGCCCTGATCGCCGAGCTGAAGAAGGCTTCCAAGCCCACCACCACCAGCAAGGAAATCGCCCAGGTCGGCTCCATCTCCGCCAACAGCGACACCTCCATCGGCGAAATCATCGCCAACGCGATGGACAAGGTCGGCAAGGAAGGCGTGATCACCGTGGAAGACGGCAAGTCGCTGCAGAACGAACTCGACGTGGTCGAGGGCATGCAGTTCGACCGTGGCTACCTGTCGCCCTACTTCATCAACAACCCCGAGAAGCAGGCTGCCCTGCTGGACAACCCCTTCGTGCTGCTGTTCGACAAGAAGATCAGCAACATCCGTGACCTGCTGCCCACGCTGGAGCAGGTTGCCAAGGCGGGCCGTCCGCTGCTGATCATTGCCGAAGACGTCGAGGGCGAAGCCCTGGCCACCCTGGTGGTCAACACCATCCGCGGCATCCTGAAGGTCGTGGCTGTCAAGGCCCCTGGCTTCGGCGACCGCCGCAAGGCCATGCTGGAAGACATCGCCATCCTGACCGGCGGCAAGGTCATCGCTGAGGAAGTGGGCCTGACGCTGGAAAAGGTGACGCTGGCCGACCTGGGCCAGGCCAAGCGCATCGAAGTGGGCAAGGAAAACACCACCATCATCGATGGCGCCGGCGCTGCTGCTGACATCGAAGCCCGCGTGAAGCAGATCCGTGTGCAGATCGAGGAAGCCACCAGCGACTACGACCGCGAGAAGCTGCAAGAGCGCGTGGCCAAGCTGGCCGGCGGTGTGGCCGTCATCAAGGTCGGTGCTGCCACCGAAGTCGAGATGAAGGAAAAGAAAGCCCGCGTGGAAGACGCCCTGCACGCTACCCGCGCTGCCGTGGAAGAAGGCATCGTGGCCGGTGGTGGCGTGGCCCTGCTGCGCGCCCGTCAGGCCGCTGGCGCCATCAAGGGTGACAACGCCGATCAGGACGCCGGCATCAAGCTGGTCCTGAAGGCCATCGAAGCACCGCTGCGCGAGATCGTGGCCAACGCCGGTGGCGAGCCGTCGGTGGTGGTCAACGCCATCCTGGCCGGCAAGGGCAACTATGGCTTCAATGCCGCCAACGACACCTACGGCGACATGATCGAGATGGGCATTCTGGACCCGACGAAAGTGACCCGCACCGCGCTGCAGAACGCTGCCTCCGTGGCTTCGCTGATGCTGACGACCGAGTGCATGGTTGCCGAAGCACCCAAGGACGACGCTCCCGCCATGCCCGGCGGCGGCATGGGTGACATGGGCGGCATGGGTGGCATGGGCATGTAATTGCCTGCGGCCCCCGGCCTCACCCAAAGGCCCGCAGGTCATGCCTGCGGGCCTTTTTCATGCCGGCGCCACCGTCAGTGGTGGGCCAGCGCCAGCCGCGCGGGCACGGCCTGTCCGCCCAGCTTGAACACGGAAATCGCCTCGGCGAGGCGGGCGGCCTGTTCCTTGAGGCTTTCGGCGGCTGCAGCGCCCTCCTCCACCAGCGCGGCGTTCTGCTGCGTCATCTGGTCGAGCTGGCTGACCGCGATGTTGATCTGGTCGATGCCATCCGATTGCTCGCGCGCCGCGTTGGTGATCTCGCCGATGATGGTCTGCACCTGCTCCACATGGCGCACGATGTCGTCCATGGCGGTGCCGGCGTCGCGCACCAGGTGGCTGCCCTGGTCCACCTTGGTGACGCTGTTGCCGATCAGCTGCTTGATCTCCTTGGCCGCTTCGGCGCTGCGCTGGGCCAGGTTGCGCACCTCGCCCGCCACCACCGCAAAGCCGCGTCCCTGCTCGCCGGCACGCGCGGCTTCCACCGCCGCGTTGAGCGCGAGGATGTTGGTCTGGAACGCGATGCCGTCGATCACGCCGATGATGTCGTTGATCTGGCGCGAGGCGGTGTTGATGTCGTCCATGGTGCGCACCATCTGCCCCATGACGTGCCCACCCTGCTGGGCCGATGAGCTGGCCGTCTGGACCACGCCCTGGGCCTGACCGGCGGCATCGGCTGACTGGCGCACGGTGCTGGTGATCTCTTCCATGCTGGCGGCCGTCTCCTCCAGGTTGCTGGCGGCCTGCTCGGTGCGGTGGCTGAGGTCGTGGTTGCCACTGGCGATCTGTGCGCTGGCCGTGCTGATGCTCGCAATCGAGTCGCGAACACTGCCGATCACGTTGACCAGGGAGGCGCTCATGGTGGAGAGCGCACGCATCATGTCGGCAATTTCGTCGCGCCCCTTGACGGGCACATCTGCGGTGAGATCCCCTGCTGCCACACGGTTGGCCACGGCCACGGCCTCGCTGATGGGGCGCACCACCGAACGGCTGATCAGTATCGCCACCACCATGCCCAATGCGGCCAGGCCCACCATCAGCGCCAGGCTGATCCACGTGGCGCGCACGCCGTTGGCCGTGGCGCGGGCCTGCACCGCGCTGGCATCTTCCGAAATCTGCGTCGCCAGCTCGCGCACGAGCCGGGCGGGCTCCCGGTCCATGCCCGAAACGGCCTTGTCCCCTGCAGCAAAATCGAAACTGGCGGCCTCGAAGGCCTTGTAGCCCGTCCGGTAGCCCTGCGCCATCTTCTGGTGCTCGCTCAGGAACTCGCGAGCCATCTCCTGCGCCTTGCCCGGCGGCAGCGCGGCGGCCAGCGCCATGGTGCGCTCGTCCACCTCTTTCTCCACCTTCTGGAACGCCGTCCAGTAACGCTCCAGCTGTTTGGGATCCTGCCCGCGCAACAGGGTGTTCTTCCACTCCTGCACCTGGGTCTTGAACTGGCTTTCGATCTCCCGGGCCGATCGCTCACGCTCCAGCGACTGGGCCACCTCGGTGTTGTAGAGCGACAGCGCGGCGTTGAGCGCATAGATGCCGCCCAACCCCGCCAGCAGCATCAGCAGCAGGATGGCGCCGAACGCCAGGGGCAACTTGAGCTTGAGTTTCATGCCATCTCCCGTGGACAGGTGCATCCACGCTAGCCGAACCCAGAAACCTTGTAAAGCACAACACCGCGCCAAGCACGGCGTTGGCAATTTCTAGCAGTTAAGACGATCAGGCGACCAGCAAAGCGTCCAGCTTCTGGGCGTCTGCGCAGAAAGCACGGATGCCTTCGGCCAGTTTCTCGGTCGCCATGGCGTCCTCGTTGAGCGCATAGCGGAAACCCGCCTCGTCGTAAGACAACGGCTCGAGCGCGAGTGTGCGCGCGGCCTGCGCATCCAGCGCCCGTGGCAGCGGCGCCTCGGCGGCGGCGAGCTGGGCCAGCAGGTCGGGGCTGATGGTCAGCAGGTCGCAGCCAGCCAGCGCCTGAATCTGGCCGATGTTGCGAAAGCTCGCGCCCATGACCTCGGTGGCAATGCCAAAGTGCTTGTAGTGTTCGTAGATGCGTTTGACCGAGCGAACGCCCGGATCGTTGGCGCCTGCCATCGCGGCTTCGTCCCAGTTGCTGCCCGCAGACTTCTTGTACCAGTCGTAGATGCGCCCCACAAAGGGTGAGATCAGTTGCACCTTGGCCTGCCCGCAGGCCACCGCCTGGCAGAACGAGAACAGCAGCGTGAGGTTGGTGTGTATGCCTCGGCGCTCCAGGCGCTCGGCGGCGCGGATGCCCTCCCAGGTGGCGGCCACCTTGACCAGCACGCGGTCGATGTGCACACCTTCGGCCTGGTAGAGCTCGATCAGCCGCTCGGCCCTTGAGACCGTCGCCTCGGTGTCAAAGCTCAGGCGGGCGTCCACCTCGGTGGACACGCGCCCGGGAATCAGCGAGAGGATCTCGCAGCCGAAACGCACCAGCAGCCGGTCCACCACCTCATCGAGCGGGCGCCCCCTGAAGCGCGCCACCGTGTCCTTGAGCAGTGGGGCGTACTCGGGCTTTTGCACCGCCTTGAGGATCAGCGAGGGGTTGGTGGTCGCGTCCTGCGGCCGATAGGCGCCGAGCTGATGGAAGTCTCCGGTGTCGGCCACCACCGTGGTGAGCTGCTTGAGTGCGTCGAGCTGGTTCATGCGTTGGGATTATCAATGAAATAAAGTTACAGTCACACCACCCCCACGCTCACCATTCCCATGCTGGACCGCATCACCGCCTCCCTGCCTTCACTGGCCCCTGCCGAGCAGCGCGTCGCCCGTCTGGTGCTGGCCGACCCACGCAACTTCGCCACCCTGCCCGTGGCCGAGCTGGCCTTGCGTGCGCATGTGAGCAAGCCCACCGTGATCCGCTTTTGCCGCAGCATGGGCTACGACGGCCTGAGCGACTTCAAGCTCAAGCTGGTTGGCACGGTCAGCGAGGGCGTGCCCTTCATCCACCGCAGCGTGGATGTCGACGACAAGACCAGCGACGTGATGGTCAAGGTGGTGGACAACGCGGTGGCGGCGTTCCTCAAGTACCGCAACGACGCCTCGACCGCCGCGCTGGAACGCGCAGCCGACGCCCTGTACAACGCCTACCGCAAGGGCCGCCGCATCGAGTTCTTCGGCGTCGGCAACTCGGGGGTGGTGGCGCAGGATGCGCAGCACAAGTTCTTCCGCCTGGGGGTTCACACCGTGGCCCACAGCGACGGCCACATGCAGGTGATGAGCGCCTCGCTGCTGGGTCAGGCTGACTGCGTGGTGGTGGTGTCCAACTCCGGCCGCACGCGCGACCTGATGGACGCCACCGACATTGCACGCAAACACGGGGCCACCACGATCGTGATCACCGCCAGCGGCTCGCCGCTGGCCGCTGCCGGCCACATCCACCTGGCGGCCGACCACCCCGAGGGCTACGACCGCTACAGCCCCATGGTCTCGCGCCTGCTGCACCTGCTGATCATCGACGTACTGGCGACCTGCCTGGCCCTGCGCATCGGCAGCAAGCTGCAGCCGATGCTGGCCGAGATGAAAAGCAACCTCAAGAGCAAGCGCTACGCTTAGCGCCTGTTCATCAGAAATGAATGCCACGCATCATCTGCTGCATGGCGATTGCTTCCGGTGACAGTTGGGGTTTCGCGCTCTTGTCGCCCTTGGCGGCCGAAGAGTCGGGGAACATGCGGAAGCTGGTGTTCATCACGATCTGGGCAATGCGCGGCACAAAGGCGTGCAACACCTGGCCGGTGATACCCAGGCGTGTGGCGATGCGCACCGGCTTGAAGATGCAGGCCTGGGCGATCATGTCGGCCGCTTCCTCGGGCGCCAGCGTGGGCACGTTCTTGTAGATCTGCGTCGGCGCGATCATGGGCGTGCGCACCAGCGGCATGTTGATCGTGGTGAAGCTGATGCCCTGGTCGGCAAACTCGCTGCTGGCGCAGCGGGTCCAGGCATCCAGCGCCGCCTTGCTGGCCACATACGCACTGAAACGCGGGGCGTTGGTCAGCACGCCGATGGAGCTGATGTTGACGATATGGCCCTTGTGTTTGGCCACCATGCCCGGCAGCAGGCCCATGGTCACGCGCAGGCAGCCAAAGTAGTTCAGCTGCATGGTGCGCTCGAAATCGTGGAAGCGGTCGTAGCTGCCCTCGATGGCGCGGCGGATGGAGCGGCCCGCGTTGTTGATGAGGAAATCGACGCCACCGTGCTTGTCGATCAGCAGCTTCACGAAGCGGTCGCAGTCGGCCATGTCGGCGATGTCCGCCGGGTAGGCCACGAACTGGTAGCCGCGCGACTTGGCTTCGGCACAGGCCTCTTCCAGCTTGTCCACATCCCGCCCGCAGATGATGGTGATGGCACCCGCCTCGGCAAACTTGTGTGCCGCCGCCAGGCCAATGCCCGATGAGCCACCGGTGACCAGCACCACTTTGCCTCCCACCGTACCCTTGAGGCTGCGGTCGATGTGCAGCTCGGGGTCGAGGTGACGCTCCCAGTAATCCCACAGGCGCCAGGCGTAGTCCTTGAGGTTGGGACATTCCACGCCGGAGCCCTTGAGCGCAGCCAGCGTTTCGCGGCAGTCGAAGCGCGTGGGGTAGTTCACGAAGGTCAGCATGTCCTCGGGCAGGCCCAGGTCTTTCATCACGGCATTGCGGATGCGGCGCACCGGCGCCAGCGCCATCAGGCCCTTCTTCACGCTCTTGGGAATGAAGCCCAGCAGCGCCGCATTGACGAACAGGTTCATGCGCGGCGCGTGTGCGGCGCGGCTGAAGATGTCCAGCACGTCGCCTACGCGGTAACCCACCGGGTCCACCAGGTGGAAGCAGCGCCCGGCCAGCTTGTCCTGGTGGCTGATGACGTTGAGTGCGTTCACCACGAAGTCCACCGGCACGATGTTCACGCGCCCGCCCTCCAGCCCCACGCTGGGCATCCAGGGCGGCAGGATCTGGCGCATGCGCTGGATCAGCTTGAAGAAGTAATAGGGCCCGTCGATCTTGTCCATTTCGCCGGACTGGCTGTCGCCCACCACCATGGCCGGTCGGTAGACCGTCCAGGGCACCTTGCACTCCTTGCGCACGATTTTTTCGCTCTCGTGCTTGGTCATGAAGTAGGGGTGGTCCAGGCCTTCGGCCTCGTCGAACATGTCTTCGCGGAACACGCCCTCGTACAGACCGGCCGCCGCGATGGATGAGACGTGGTGGAAATGCCCGGCATCGATGGCCTTGGCCAGCTCCACCGTGTGGCGCGTGCCGTCGATGTTCACCGCCACCTGGCTGTCCTCGTGCGCGGCGAGGTCGTAGATGGCGGCCAGGTGGTAGAAGTGGTCCACCTGCCCCTTGAGCTTCTTGATGTCCTCGGCGGCCACACCCAGCTTCCTGGCCGTCAGGTCGCCATAGACCGGCACCGCGCGCGCAGCACCCACACCCCAGTACTCGCGCAACCCCGCCACCTTATCGGCACTCTCCTGGCGCAGCAGGAAATACACGGTGCTGCCCTTGCGTTCGAGCAGCTTCTTGACCAGACGTTTGCCGATGAAGCCGGTGGCTCCGGTGACGAAATACTGCATGCGGTTCTCCTCTAGGTTGCCAAGCATTGTGGTGCAGCGTTCAGGGGCACGGATTCCGAACAAACCCGGGTGGCCTCTAGACACACACCACTAGGCCGTTTAGTCGCCTGCCCCTAAACAAAGCCGGTGATGTGACCTTACAGTGAATCGGTCATGCGGCGTGCCGCACCGTTTTTCCCTTCATTCAACCACCGAGGAAGCCTCCACCATGGTCAAGAAACTGCAGAAGATCAGCGCCCAGAAAAAAACCGCCACCCGTGCCGGCGCCGCCGGCCCGCTTGCCGGCGCCGTCAAGGACTCGGCCCAGCAGATCTGGCTGGCTGGCCTGGGCGCCTTCTCCAAGGCCCAGGAAGAAGGGGGCAAGGTGTTCGAATCCCTGGTCAAGGAGGGCCTGTCCATCCAGCGCAAGACGCAGGCCGTGGCCGAGGAACGCATCTCCGAAGCCACCAGCAAGATGGCCAACATGGCCACCGACATCTCCTCCAAGGCTGCCGGCCAGTGGGACAAGCTCGAGAACATCTTCGAAGAGCGCGTGGCCAAGGCCCTGAACAAGCTGGGTGTGCCGTCTGCCAAGGATGTGGACGCCCTGATTGCCCGCATCGACACCCTGAACAAGCACGTGCAGCAGCTCAGCGCCAAAGGCAAGGCGCCCGCAGCGCCCAAGGCCCCAGCCAAGAAAGCCGCTGCCAAGGCCCCTGCCAAAGCGCCGGCCAAAAAGGCCGCCGCCAAGAAAGCTGCCAAGCCCGCAGCACCGGCCACCGCCGCCTGAGGCACAGCGGGTCCAACCACCACCACAAGGGGCGCTGGACGCCCCTTTTTTGCGCCCCGCCACCTTGCTGCAACGCAACAAGTTGCGCCATGGAGGCGGTCTACACTAGGTGACCATGAGCCGAGCGCCACGTCCACACACCCCATCAACGACTCGACCAGGGACACAGGGCCGCATCGCGTTGGCCTTCGCCGGCGGCGGGCCGCTCGGCGCCATCTACGAGATCGGCGCGCTGTGTGCGCTCGATGACTGCCTCGACGGCCTCGACCTCAACGCCTGCGACCACTACCTCGGCGTATCTGCGGGCGGTTTCATCGCCGCTGCACTGGCCAACGGCATGACGCCGCGCCAGATCTGCGACGCCTTCATCGACGACGCCACGGGCGACGACGAACACTTCGATCCCGCCTGGCTGATGAAACCGGCCTACGACGAACTGGGCCGCCGTGCCCGTGCCCTGCCAGGCCTGCTGGGCGCCGCATTGTGGGACCTGAGCGCCCGCCGCAAACCGCTGAGCAGTGCCCTCGAACGCCTGGGCTCGGCTCTGCCCACCGGCGTGTTCAGCAACGAAGACATCCACCGCCAGCTCCTGCGCCTGTTTTCGCGCCCGGGCCGCACCAACGATTTCCGGCATCTGCGCGCACGCCTCACGCTGGTGGCCACGCACCTGGACAGCGGCGAGGCCGCACCCTTCGGCCGCCCGGGCTGGGACCACGTGCCCATCTCGCGCGCGGTACAGGCCAGCGCCGCCCTGCCCGGCCTGTTCCCGCCGGTCGAGATCGATGGCCGACACTACGTGGACGGCGCGCTCAAGAAAACGCTGCACGCCACCGTGGCGCTGGACGAAGGCGTGGACCTGATGATCTGCCTCAACCCGCTGGTGCCGTTTGATGGCACACCGGCCACCGATGGCCGCGTGCGCGAACGCATACCGGCACTGGCCGAAGGTGGCCTGCCCTCGGTGATGAGTCAGACCTTCCGCTCCATCATCCACTCGCGGCTGGAACTGGGCATGAAGCGCTACGAGAACCTCTACCCGAACACCGACATCGTGCTGCTGGAACCCGACCGGCGCGACGCCGAGCTGTTCCTGGCCAACACCTTCAGCTACCGCCAGCGCCGCGAGATGGCCGAACACGCCTACCAGCAGACCCGCTCACTGCTGCGCCAGCGCCGCACCGCGCTCGGTGCGCAACTGGCGCGCCACGGCGTGCGCCTGAACGACACCGCACTTGACGACGAGCGCCGCCACCTGCTCAAGGCCTTGCCCGCACCGACGCGTGTGGGCCGCTCCATGGCGCGCCTGCAGGACAGCCTGGACGACCTCCAGCACGCGCTGGACACCCGCACCCTCGCGCTGCGCTGAGAGGCCATGGCGAAAAAAGCCCCACGCCGCACGGCCGAACGCATCCTGGAGGTCACGCTCGACCTCTTCAACCGTTTTGGCGAACCCAACGTCTCCACCACGCTGATCTCGGCCGAGCTGGGCATCAGCCCCGGCAACCTCTATTACCACTACCCCGCCAAGGACGAGCTGATCAACAGCCTGTTCGACCGCTACGAGCGCTCGCTGGCCGAACTGCTCAACGCCAGCGACGGTGTTCGCAACGTCGAAGACGCCTGGTTTTTCATGCACACCCTGTTCGAGCGTGTGTGGGAATACCGCTTCCTCTACCGCGACCTCAACGACCTGCTCAGCAAGAACCACCGGCTGGAAACCCATTTCCAGACCGTGCTCAAGAACAAGACACGCTCGGTTCGTGCGCTGCTCGACGGCCTGACGCGTGGGGCGGCCATGCGCATCGATTCGCGCGAACTCGAACCCGTGGCCACCAGCATGGTGGTGGTCATCACCTACTGGCTCAGCTTCGAATACGTGCGCGACCCGCGCAACGCGCTGGAACCGGGCAACGCCCAGGCCGCCCTGCTGCGCGGCGCACACCACACCCTCAACCTGCTGGTGCCCTACCTGGAAGCCAGCCAGCGCGCCCACCTGCTGGGCCTGGCTGGCGCCTACCAGAACGGCACGACTTGAACGACACTGACGGACACACGCGAGAGGAGACACACATGGCCAAATGGACTGCCTTCCCCCACGCCGGCGACTACAACTGGGATGCCGCGAGCCTGAAAAAGCAATGGGCCCGCTTGCACCAGGGCGACTGTGAACCACTCCCCAAGGACGCCGCCGTGCTCGCCGCCTGGGCGCTGTTCCACAACGGCGAGTTTCAGAAAGCCGCCGAAGCCGGGCTCAAAGCCGGTGGCGCCGGCATCACCGTGGCCAACAAGGCCACCTGCATCTACGCCAACTACCTCGAAGGCAAGGAAAAGGCCAAACTCGACCTGTTCCTGCAGGCTGCCGAACGTGCGCAGGCCCAGCAGTCCGAAGACCCCAAAAACGCCAACGCCTGGTACTGGCAGGCCTACGCGCTGGGCCGCTACAGCCAGGGCATCAGCGTGGCCAAGGCGCTGGCGCAGGGCCTGGGCACCAAGGTCAAGGTCGCGCTGGAACAGACCCTCAAGCTCGCCCCCAAACACGCCGACGCCCACATCGCGCTTGCCTCCTTCCACGCCGAGGTGATCGACAAGGTCGGCTCGCTGATCGGCGGCATGACCTACGGCGCCAAGAAAGACACCGGCCTGTCGCTCTACAAGGCCGCGATCAAGCTCAACCCCCACTCGGCCATCGCCCTGATCGAGTACGCCAACGGGCTGGTCATGCTCGAAGGCGACAAGAAGATGAAGGAAGCCACCAAGCTCTACGAAGACGCTGCAGCGTCCGAGCCGCTCGATGCGATGGAGCGGCTGGATGTGGAGATGGCCAAGGCCGAACTGGAAGACTAGCGGCCCGGCCGCGAAACCTAGCCCCGGGGCACCTCGCCCCAGGGCAGCATCAGCGACAGCGTCAGCAGCCGGTCGAACTCGGGCGCGAACGCATCGATGATGCGCTGGGGCTCGGGGCACAGCGCAGTGTCGGTGATGAGGCCGAACTGCACGCCGCCACCGTAGCTCAGGATGGACACCCCCACGCCCACGGTGCCGGTCTGGGGCACCCAGAACAGGGTCTGTTCCAGCGTGGCACCGCAAAACTTCAGCTTCCTGGCCGGCCCCGGCACGTTGGTCATCACGGCCGTGGTCTTGCGCCCGAACAGCCCCAGCATGGCGTCCTGCGCCGGCTTGATCAGCAGGCCCGCCACCGACAGCAACCCGAACGCCAGCAGCGGCTGCAGGCTGCCCTTGAGGTTGCTCATGCGCCGGCGCACCTCGTACAGCCGCTCCACCGGGTTGGCGATGCCTATGGGCAGCACGAGCGGCACCAGGCCAAAACGGTTGCCCAGTTTCCAGGCCTGTTCCATGGGCCGCAGGTTGATGGGCACCATGGCGCGGATCTCCTGCCCATCCACGTCATCGCCCAGCGCACGCAGGTAGTCACCAATGGCACCGGCCACGCAGCTCAGCAGCACGTCGTTGACGGTGCAGCCCATGGCCTTGCTGACGGCTTTCACGTCGTCCAGCGGCAAGGGGTCGCACCAGGCCACCTTCTTGCGCCCCACCGGCTGGCCTTTGAGCCGGGTGGAGGAATCGTCAGGCATCAGCGCCAAGGCCGCTGCATCGCTCACCAGTTGCCCCCCCAGGCGCGCCACCTCCAGCGTACCGCCCATGGTCTGGGTCAGGCCCTTCTGGGGATCGGCCAGCAGGCCCAGCGACTTGATGGCGCCGTCACTGGCCGCGTCTATGGCCTTTACGGTGAGGCCGGTCAGCGGCTTGAGCAGCGCGCCGGCCAGCCACTCTTCGGCGGCCATCAGTCCGTTCGTCTGGGGTTCGCGCGGCGCGCGCGTGGGCGGCGCCTGCCCGTCGTCCACCAGGCTCATCATCACGGCAATCAGCGCGATGCCATCGGCGATGCAGTGGTGGATGCGCGCGATCAATGCCGAGCCGCCATCGTGCCGCTCGATGAAGTGGAACTGCCACAGCGGGCGGGCCGGGTCCAGCGGCTGGGTCGCGAGCTCCGCCACGCGGGCCTGCAGCGCCTGCTGGGCGCTCTGTCCCTTGCGGCGCGCCAGCGTGTCGCTCACGATGTGGTGATCCACATCGAAACGCCGGTCCTTCACCCAGCTCGCACCGGCCGCATCCTCCAGCACACGCTGGGTGAAACGGGGGTACTTCAGCAGCCGCTCGCTCACGCGCTGCACCAGGGCCTCGCGCGTGATGCCCGGCTTGAGCAGCCACACCCCCACGATCATCATGAGGTTGGTCTCGGAGTCCATGCGCAGCCAGGCGGTGTCCACCTTGCGCATGCGCTCGCCGTGCAGCCCCAGCGTGCCGCTGACCGCGCGCTTGGCCTGCCGCGTGACCTGGTCGGCGATGACTCGGGTGACCATGGGTGAGCTCCTCTGCGTTGTTCTGGGTTGGGCGCCCTATTCTCTGCCATGCGCGTCCCGGACAAATCATGAACTCGCTCTAAGATGTAGGCATTTTCACCACAGCCCCTTCCGGAGACCTTTCCATGGCCGACCTCAAAGCCGCATTCGAAGCCGCCGTTGCCAACTCCAAGAACCTCAGCGAGCGCCCCGACAACGCCACGCTGCTCAAGATTTACGGCCTCTACAAGCAGGCCACCGCTGGCGACAACACCGAAAAGAAACCCGGCTTTGGCGACATGGTCGGCCGCGCCAAATGGGACGCCTGGAACGGCTTCAAGGGCACCGGCGCCGATGACGCCATGCAGCAATACATCGACCTGATCAAGTCCCTGAGCTGATCCCCGCGGCCCCATGGACACCTGGCCGCTGCCCGCCCCGCTGGGGCTGGCCCTCTCCGCGCTGTTCGGGCTGCTGTTCGGCAGCTTTCTCAACGTCGTCATCCACCGCTTGCCCCTGATGCTGGAGCGGCGCTGGGCCGCTGAATGCGCCGAGCTCTCGGGCCAGGCCCCCACGGACGAAGGCCAGCCGCTGAACCTGTTGCATCCGCGCTCGCGCTGCCCCGCCTGCCAGGCCACCATCCGCTGGCACCAGAACATCCCGGTGCTGAGCTGGCTGGCGCTGCGCGGGCGATGCGCGGCCTGTGGAACCGGCATCTCGCTGCGCTACCCCTTGGTCGAACTCCTCACCGGCGCGCTGTTTGCCTGGTGCTACGCACAGACCGGCGCCTCCGTCACCACCCTGGTGTGGTGGGGGTTCGTGGCCGCGCTGATTGCGCTGACCTTCATCGACTGGGACACCACGCTGCTGCCCGACGACATCACGCTGCCGCTGGTGTGGGCCGGCCTGGTGGCCGCCGCCCTGGGGTGGATTCCCACCACGCTGCCCCATGCGCTGTGGGGTGCGGTGGGGGGTTACCTTTCGCTCTGGTCGGTCTACTGGCTGTTCAAGCTCGCCACGGGCAAGGAAGGCATGGGCTACGGCGACTTCAAGCTGTTCGCGGGCCTGGGTGCCTGGTTCGGCTGGCAGGCCCTGGTGCCCATCATCCTGATGGCGTCCGTCATCGGCGCCGTCATCGGCATCGCCATGAAGTTCCGAAGCCAGCTGCGCGAAGGCGGCTACGTGCCCTTTGGCCCGTTCCTGGCGCTGGGGGGCCTTACGGCACTGATCTTCGGGCCACAGGCCATCCTGGGGGTCTTGGGTCTGTGAGCGGGCCTGTACTGCGCCTGGGCCTGACCGGCGGCATTGGCAGCGGCAAAAGCACCGTGGCCGCACTGCTGGCCGGACGCGGCGCGGACATCCTCGATGCCGACGCGGCCTCCCGCGCCAGCACGGCGCCGGGCGGTCGCGCCATGGCCGATATTCGGCGCGTGTTCGGCGAAGCCTTCGTGGCAGCCGACGGCGGGCTGGACCGTGACCGCATGCGCGAACGCGTGTTTGCCGACCCGGCCGCCAAGGCGCAGCTCGAAGCCATCGTCCACCCCCAGGTGCACCTGGCCTTGCAGGAGCAGCTCGCGTCCATGAACGGCGGTTGCGCGGTGTTCGACGTGCCGCTGCTGGTCGAATCGGGGCGCTGGCGCGAGCGGGTGCATGCCGTGCTGGTGGTGGACTGCGACACCGAGACCCAGATCGCGCGCGTGATGGCCCGCAACGGCTGGCCACGCGACGCGGTCGAACGCGTGATCGCCGCCCAGGCCACGCGCACGCAGCGCCTGGCTGCAGCCGATGCGGTGATCTTCAACGGCGCCGGACGCACCCTGGAACATTTGCGTGCCGACGTGCACCAACTGGCCGACACATTCGGGCTATGATGCCCGCTGCCGAACGCCCACAGGCCCGCCAGCCCCGCACCGCGCCGTGATCCAGTACGAATACCCCTTCAACGAACGCATTCGCACCTACCTGCGCCTGGAGCAGCTGTTCCGCCGGCTCGCCGAGCTGGTGCCGCGCGATCACCCGCTGGACCACCACTACGCCATCCAGACCATCTTCGAGGTGATGGACGTGGCTGCGCGGGCCGACATGAAGTCGGACGTGCTGAAAGACCTGGACCGCCACAAGCAGCAGCTCAACGCCTACCGTGGCAACCCGGCGATCTCCGAGCAGGCGCTCGACCAGGTCATCGCCCAGCTGGACCGCTGCTTCAACGCCCTCAACGAACTCAATGGCAAGGTCGGCCAGCCCCTCACCGAGAACGACTGGCTCATGGCCGTGCGCAGCCGCATCGGCATACCCGGCGGCACCTGCGAGTTCGATCTGCCCAGCTACTACGACTGGCAGCACAAGCCGGCCGAAGCGCGCCGCACCGACCTGGCCAGCTGGTCGGCCCACATCGCGCCGCTGGCCGAATCGGTGCACTGGCTGCTCAAGCTGCTGCGCGACGGCGGCACGCCCCAGAAGGTGGTGGCGCCCGGTGGCCAGTACCAGCAGAACCTGCCGCAGAACCGCAGCTTCCAGCTGCTGCGCGTGCGGCTCGACCCCTCGCTGGACGTGGTGCCCGAAATCACGGGCAACCGCCTGATGTTCTCGGTGCGTCTGATGCGCCTGGGTGACGACCAGCGCCTGCACGCCAGTGGCGAGGACGCGTCGTTCGAACTCTGCCTGTGCGCATGAGTGCCGAGGCGAAACCCCGCCTGGTTCGCTGCCCGGCCTGTGGCGGCGACAGCGTCTACGCGCCGAGCAACCCCTGGCGGCCGTTCTGCACGGAGCGCTGCAAGCAGTTCGACCTGGGCGCCTGGGCCAGCGAGGATTTCCGCATGCCCGCCGAAGCACCGCCCGACGACCAGGGCCCGGGCGACGCTAGGCTGCAGTGACCCCGGCCGCCCCGCGTTCGGCAGCCAGCCAGTCGAGCACGGGATAAGCACCCGGCAGCACGGGGGAAACCGTCAGCGGGAAGGTCTGCCAGGCCATCTGCTGACCCTCGCGCATCTCGAACTCACCCGCCCACTCGAACACCTTGCACCAGTGCAGGCGCACCAGCGCGTGGGGGTAGTCGTGTTCGGTCACCTGCCACTCGTGGGCTGTGGCGATGGTCACACCGAGCTCTTCCACCAGCTCGCGCCGCAGCGCCTCGGTGACGGATTCACCGGCCTCGATCTTGCCGCCGGGAAACTCCCAATAGCCGGCGTAGGCCTTGCCTTCGGGGCGGGTGGAAAGCAGCAGTGCGCCGTCTGCCCGGATCAGGATGCCGACGGCAACCTCGGTGTGTTTTCGGGGCCCGTTCATGCAGCGTGTTTGCCCGCGTAGTCGCGCGCAAACTGGTAGGCCACACGGCCGCTGCGCGAGCCACGCTCCAGCGCCCAGATCAAGGCTTCGGGCCGCGCGGCCTCGATGGCAGCTACCGGCACGCCAAAGGACGAGAGCCACTGGGCCACGATGGCCAGGTATTCGTCCTGACTGAAGGGGTAGAAGCTGACCCAGAGGCCAAAACGTTCGGACAGCGAGATCTTCTCTTCCACCACCTCACCCGGGTGCACCTCACCGTCCTCGGCGTGGGTATAGGTGAGGTTTTCCTTCATGTACTCAGGCAGCAGGTGTCGCCGGTTGCTGGTCGCGTAGATCAGCACGTTGGGCGTGGCCGCTGCCACCGAGCCGTCGAGTATGGACTTGAGCGCCTTGTAGCCGGGCTCGCCATCCTCGAAGCTCAGGTCGTCGCAGAAGACGATGAACTTCTCGGGCCGGCCGGCCACCACGTCCACGATGTCGGGCAGGTCCACGAGGTCGGCCTTGTCGACCTCGATCAGCCGCAAGCCACGGGCTGCGTATTCGTTGAGGCAGGCCTTGATCAGCGAGCTCTTTCCGGTACCGCGCGCGCCGGTCAGCAGCACGTTGTTGGCCGGCTGGCCTTTGACGAACTGCTCGGTGTTGCGCTGGATCTTCTCTTTCTGCGGATCGATTTCCCTGAGCGACGCCAGCCCCATGTCGGACACGTGGCGCACCGGCTCCAGCGTGCCGTGGCCGCTGCTGCGCTTGCGGTAGCGAAAGGCGATGGAGGCCGACCAGTCGGGCTCGCCGAGCGGCTGGGGCAGCACCGACTCGATGCGGGAGATCAGCTGCTCGGCCCGCTGCAGCAGGCGCTCGAAGGCCTCGTTCATGTGCGACCTCCCGCCGGGCCGCCCCAAGGGAGGTCAGCCCCTTCGGGGGGCAGCGATGACACGAAGTGCGGAGCGTGGGGGCTCATGAGCGGTAGTCGGCGTTGATCGAGACGTAGTCGTGGCTGAAGTCGCAGGTCCACACCGTGTCGGCCACGCTGCCGCGCCCCAGCCCGATGCGGATGGTGATTTCGCTCTGCTTCATCACGCGCGCGCCGTCTTCCTCGCGGTAGGCCGGGTGGCGGCCGCCTGCCGTGACCACGTGGACGTCGTCCAGGTGCAGCTCGATCTTCGTCTGGTCCAGGTCGGTGATGCCGGCGTAGCCCACCGCGGCCAGGATGCGGCCGAGATTGGGGTCGCTGGCAAAAAAGGCCGTCTTGACCAGCGGCGAGTGCGCGACCGCATAGGCAGCCTTGAGGCACTCGTCGGTGGTCTGGCCGCCTTCAACACGCACCGCGATGAACTTGGTCGCACCCTCTCCGTCGCGCACGATGGCATGGGCCAGCGTGCGCGCCACGTCCAGCAGCGCGGCCTTCAGGGCCCGCGCCTCGGCGCTGTCCCACGAAGCGATCTCGGCGTGCGCGGCCAGGCCGGTGGCCACCAGCGTGAAGCTGTCGTTGGTGGAGGTGTCACCGTCCACCGTCACGCGGTTGAAGGAGCCGTCAGCCAGCTCGCGCACCAGGCCCTGCAGCAGCGCGGGCGCGATCTTCGCGTCGGTGGCCACAAACCCCAGCATGGTGGCCATGTTGGGCCGGATCATGCCCGCGCCCTTGGCGATGCCGGTCACGGTGACGGTCTGGCCGCCGACAACCACCTGCCGGCTCGCGGCCTTGGGCACGGTGTCGGTGGTCATGATGCCAACGGCCGCCTTGAGCCAGTGCTCGGGCTTGGCGTCGGCCAGCGCAGCGGGCAGGCCTGCCATCACGCGGTCGACCGGCAACGGCTCCATGATGACGCCCGTGGAGTACGGCAGGATCTGCACCGGGGTGAGGTTCAGCGCCTTGGCCAGCGCATCGCAGGTGGCTCGCGCGTTGGCCAGACCCGGCTCTCCCGTGCCCGCGTTGGCGTTGCCGGTGTTGATCACCAGCGCGCGTATGCCTGTGCCCGCCGCCAGGTGCTCACGGCACACCTGCACCGGCGCGGCGCAGTAGCGGTTCTGGGTGAACACGCCAGCCACGGCAGAGCCCTCGTCCAGCAGGAAAACCGTCAGGTCCTTGCGATTGGCCTTGCGCACGCCCGCTTCGGCCACGCCGATGCGCACGCCCGGCACGGGCAGGATGGTCGAGGCATCGGGTGCAGTCCAGTTCACAGCCATGTCAAGGGGTCCTTCAGCTCAGTTTGCCGTGGCACTGCTTGTACTTCTTGCCGCTGCCGCAGGGGCACGGGTCGTTGCGGCCCACACGCGGCACCTCGGCCACGGCGGTGGCCGGATCGGTCGTGACCTCAACCTCGCCGGTTTCGGTAGGTGCGGTGTAGGTCACGTTGGCGATGCGCTCAGCGCTGGCCTCCACAGCCTGGGCGGCCTCGGCCACCTGCTGCTCGGACTGCACGCGCACGTTCATCAGCAGGCGGGTCACGTCGTTGCGCACGGTATCGAGCAACTGGCCAAACAGCAGGAAAGCCTCGCGCTTGTATTCCTGCTTGGGCTGCTTCTGCGCGTAGCCGCGCAGGTGGATGCCCTGGCGCAGGTAGTCGAGCGCGGCGAGGTGTTCGCGCCAGCGCTGGTCTATGGTCTGCAGCAGCACGGCGCGTTCGAAGTTGGTGAAGCTCTCCTGGCCCACCAGCGCCAGCTTGGCCTGGAAGGCTTCGGTGGCGGCTGCGTTCACCCGCTCGACGATGTCGTCGTCGGACATGGCCTCTGCCTGCGCCACCATGTCGGACAGGGCGATGGTCACGCCCCACTCCTCGGCCAGCGCCTTTTCCAGCGCGGGCAGATCCCACTGCTCCTCCACGCTCTCCTCGGGCACGAACTGGCGCACCACCTCGGTGATGCTGCCCTCGCGCAACGCGTCGATCTGCGCGCTCAGGTCGCTCGCGTCCAGGATGTCGTTGCGCTGCTGGTAGATCACCTTGCGCTGGTCGTTGGAAACGTCGTCGTACTCGAGCAGCTGCTTGCGGATGTCGAAGTTGCGCGCTTCCACCTTGCGCTGCGCGCTCTCGATGCTGCGCGTGACGATGCCGGCTTCGATCGCCTCGCCTTCGGGCATCTTGAGGCGGTCCATGATGGCGCGCACGCGGTCGCCCGCGAAGATACGCATCAGCGAGTCGTCCAGGCTCAGGTAGAAACGTGAGGAGCCGGGGTCGCCCTGGCGGCCCGAACGGCCGCGCAGCTGGTTGTCGATGCGGCGGCTCTCGTGGCGTTCGGTCGCGATGATGCGCAGGCCGCCCAAGGCCTTGACCTTTTCGTGATCGGCCTGCCATTGCTGGCGCAGCTGCTCGACGCGCTGTGCCTTGGTCGCTTCGTCCAGCGATTCATCGGCCTCGATGGCGGCGCTGAGCTTCTCAAGGTTGCCACCGAGCACGATGTCGGTGCCGCGGCCCGCCATGTTGGTGGCGATGGTGATGGCACCCGGGCGGCCAGCCTGCACGATGATGTCGGCTTCACGCGCGTGCTGCTTGGCGTTCAGCACCTCGTGTGGCAGACCCACCTTCTGCAGCAGCTGGGCGATGATCTCGGAGTTCTCGATCGAGGAGGTGCCCACCAGCACCGGCTGGCCGCGCCCGTGGCATTCCTGGATGTCAGCGATGGCAGCGTCGTACTTTTCCTTGGTGGTCTTGTAGACGCGGTCGAGCTCGTCCTTGCGTTGGCTCGGGCGGTTGGGCGGAATGACCACGGTCTCCAGGCCGTAGATTTCCTGGAATTCGTAGGCCTCGGTGTCGGCCGTGCCGGTCATGCCCGAGAGCTTGCCGTAGAGGCGGAAGTAGTTCTGGAAGGTGATGGAAGCCAGGGTCTGGTTCTCGGCCTGGATGGCCACGCCTTCCTTGGCTTCCACGGCCTGGTGCAGGCCGTCGCTCCAGCGGCGGCCCGACATGAGGCGACCGGTGAATTCGTCCACGATCACGATCTCGCCACCCTGGTTCACGTAGTGCTGGTCGCGGTGGAACAGGTGGTGGGCCTTGAGCGCGGTCACCAGGTGGTGCATCAGCGCGATGTTGGCCGGGTCGTACAGCGAGGCCCCCTCGGGCAGCAGGCCGGCACCGCTGAGGATGCGCTCGGCGTTCTCGTGCCCCTGCTCGGTCAGGAAGACCTGGTGGGCCTTCTCGTCGACCGTGAAATCGCCGGGCTTGATGACGCCCTCACCGGTACGCGGATCGGCCTCGCCCTCCTGGCGGGTCAGCAGCGGCACGACCTGGTTGATGGCGATGTAGAGCGCGGTGTGGTCTTCGGCCTGGCCGCTGATGATCAGCGGCGTGCGGGCCTCGTCGATGAGGATGGAGTCCACCTCGTCGACGATGGCGAAGTTCAGGCGGCGCTGCACGCGGTCGGCCACCTCGTAGACCATGTTGTCGCGCAGGTAGTCGAAGCCGTACTCGTTGTTGGTGCCGTAGGTGATGTCCGCCGCGTAGGCGGCCTGCTTGTCCTCGCGGGACATCTGCGGCAGGTTGATGCCGACCGTGAGACCCAGGAAGTTGTAGATGCGCCCCATCCACTGCGCATCGCGGCTGGCCAGGTAGTCGTTGACCGTGACCAGGTGCACGCCCTGGCCGGACAGGGCGTTGAGGTAGACCGGCAGCGTGGCGGTCAGCGTCTTGCCCTCGCCGGTGCGCATCTCGGCCACCTTGCCGTGGTGCAGCGCGATGCCACCCAGCAGCTGGACATCGAAATGGCGCATCTTCATGACGCGCTTGCTGGCCTCACGCACCACCGCAAAGGCCTCGGGCAGCAGGGCATCCAGCGTCTCGCCGTTGCTCAGGCGCTGCTTGAATTCGTCGGTCTTGGCCTTGAGCGCCGCGTCGTCCAGCTTTTCGTACTGCGGCTCCAGCTGGTTGATGCGCTCGACCGTCTTGCGGTAGGTCTTGAGCAGGCGGTCGTTGCGACTACCAAACAGTTTGGTCAGGAAATTCGTGGCCATAGATGGAGCGCCAGCCGGGTGCCAGGGCCTTTTGCCCGGGCGGCGCGTGTGCGGTTGTCGGATTGCTCTTGGAAATTGCCAAGCCGTCGCGGGTGCTCGTCACCCAAAGCGTCCGATTTTACCCGGGGCGCCCTGGGAGCCAGATGGCGGCAAAAGACCGGAAATCAAGGGGCGGAACGCCTCAACGGCGCACCACCGAGGACGTCGGCGCCTCGGCCTGCACGCTGCCGGCCTGCAGGAACTTCATCGGGTCCTGCGGCACGCCCGCCACCAGCACTTCGAAGTGCAGGTGCGGCCCGGTGGAGCGCCCGGTGGTGCCGACTTCGGCGATCTTCTGCCCGCGGCGCACCACGTCCCCCTTTTTCACCAGCACGCGCGAGCTGTGCGCATAGCGGGTGATCAGGTCGTTGCCATGGTCCACCTCCACCACGTTGCCATAGGCCGGGTGGTGCTCGGACACCACCACCACGCCCCCCGCAGCGGCCACGATGGGGGTGCCTACGTCGGCCGGAAAATCCAGCCCGCTGTGCAGCGCCGACTGGCCGGTGATGGGGTCGATGCGCCAGCCGAAGGCCGAGCCCAGCGTCACACCCGTCACCGGGTGTTCGGTGGGCACCAGGTTCTTGCGCATCTTCTGCTCGAACAGGCGGGATTCGGTCACGGTGAGCCAGTCGATCTGGCCACTGCTGGCGACATCCCACTGGTCGATGGCGGCGCGCAGTTCCTCGGCCGTGAGCGAGCGCTGCGCGATCAGCGTGCCGCCACTGCCGGGCTTGGTCTTGACCTCGGCCGGGTTGACACCGGCCAGACCCGCCACCCGCTCGCCCAGCGATTCGAGCTGTACCAGCCGCGCCTGCATCTGGCCCAGGCGGCGCGCCATGGCATCGAGGTTCTCGCGCATGAAGGCGTCCTTGGAGGCCAGCTCGTCCTTGAGCAGCATGCGCACCATGGGCCCCACCACCGGCCAGCCCTGGCGCGCACCTTCGAGGAAGACCCAGTGGTACAGCCCCAGCGAGGTGAGCAGCAGCACGAGCGCGGCCGCGAGCGCCGCCACCGCCAGGCGCACGCCGTTGAGGTCTATGGACAGACTTCGCCGGAAGCGGGGGTCTGTGATAATCAGGTGCATGGCGCTCCTTGCCGAAATGAAATCCCCATGAACGCCCCGGTGCGCCTTCACCAGCCCATGAGCCTTGAACAGGCGGTCAGGGCCTCACCGGCACTGGCCCACCTGAGCGAGCTGGTGCGCACCTCGAAAGAGATGCTCTCTACCGTGTCGCCGTTGCTGCCGGCCGGTCTGCGCCAGACCGTGCAGTCGGGCCCGCTGGACAGCGGTGAGTGGTGGCTGCTGGTCGACAACAGCGCTGCCGCCTCCAAGCTCAGGCAGCTGGTGCCGACGTTGCACCAGGCCCTCAGCCAGCGCGGCTACGCGGTGACCACCATCCACATCAAGATCCGGCAGGCCTGGCGCTGACGCACGGTTGCCAGGCCGAACGCTCCCCTGCAAGCGGGGCAGCCATGATACCCGGACCGAACAGCCGCCGGCATGCCATTCAGCCGGCCAGACGCCCGCGCCCGCTGGCCTTGGCGGCATAGAGCTGGGCGTCGGCCCGCTGCACCAGCGCCTGCCAGTCCTCCCCAGGTTCCACGCCGATGGCCAGTCCGACACTGGCACCGATCTGCAGGGCGTGGCCATCCAGCTCGAAGGGCTCGTGCGCGACCTGCAGCACCTTGGCCGCCACCGCCTGCACATGCGCCGCCTCGCGCACACCCAGAAGTGCCACGGCGAACTCGTCGCCCCCCAGGCGCGCCACCGCGTCGCTGGGTCGCACGGTATCGCGCAGCCGACGTGCGAACGCCTGGAGCAGCCGGTCGCCCATGGCGTGGCCGTGGCGGTCGTTGACCGGCTTGAAGTGGTCGAGATCGATGTAGAGCACCGCGAGGGTCGGCCCCTGCCCGTCAGCTACCGCCTGGTCCAGCCAGCGGCCAAAACCCGCCCGGTTGAGCAGGCCGCTGAGCACATCACGTTCGGCCTGGTGCAGCAGCCGGGCCTCCTTGATGCGCTGGGTCGAAACGTCCTGCGCCACCCCGAGAAAACCGTCCACGCTGCCATCGGCCAGCCGCAGAGGGATGTAGCTGACCGCCAGGTGGCTGGTGTGCCCGGCGCTGATGTAGTCGCGCTCGAACTGCACCGCCTCGCCCGCCAGTGCACGCGCCATCCAGGGACGGCTGCGCTCGAAATCAATCTCGCCCAACACCTCCTGCAGGGAACGCCCCACCACCTGATCCCGCGGCCGCCCCAGCCAGGCCTCGAAGGCGCGGTTGACGAACCGGTAGCAACCGTCGGCCCCCACCACCGCCACCACCGCCGGCATGGCCTCGGCCACGGCGCTCAAGGTGGCTGTCTGCCGCTGGATCTCGCGTTCGGCTTCCCGCTGCGCGCTCATGTCCCGCATGACAGCCGAAAAATGCTCGATACGCCCCCTCTTGTCAC
>CALRLO020000016.1:0-84145 GCA_943368755.1 Synechococcus sp. UW140
GCGGGGTACTCGGAGCCGGTGAGGGAGAAGAACTCGCCGGTGCCGCCGGCGGCGAAGAGGGCGGTGGCGCCGTAGGGGGCGAGCCACTCGAGTCGCTCGGCGTAGCCCTTGGGGTTGAAGGTGCCATCGGCGTCGAAGTCCGTGAGGGGAAAGGACAACAGGCCGTGGCCCATGATGGTCTTGAGGTCTTGGGGCGTGTACAACATGGCGTGAAATGGTAGCGGTTCCATTTCGTCATCACAAGTCATACAACTAGGTATTAACCCTTGTTTCGAATGGGTGCTGACAGGCGGTTGCCTGGCGGTGGGTCCGCTGGCTCAGGCGCTGCCGCGCTCGACGATGGAGAAGCCCAGGTCGACGATCCGGGGCGGGTCGGCCCGCCCTTCGGCGCGGGCCATCACCTGGTGTGCGGCCTGCACCCCGATGGCGTTGCCGTTGACCCGCACCGTGGTCAGGGCCGGTTCCAGCCCGGCGGTGAAGTCCAGGTCACCGAAGCCGATGACCGCGAGGTCTTCGGGCACGCGCAGCCCGCGCGCGAGGGCCTCGGTGACCACGCCCACGGCCAGCATGTCGGAGCTGCACGACACCGCGTCCAGACCGGGGTCGGCCTGCAGCAGCTGCCCCAGCGCGTGGCGCCCGGCATGCAGGCTGCGCTGTATGCCCACATCCACCAGCCGTACCGGGGGCAGGCCCCGTGCGGCGGCGGCGTCCTGAAAGGCTTGCGCCCGGCGGCGCGCGCGTTCGTCGTCGGCGGTGACCACGGCCAGCCGCCGGCAGCCGCGCGCGGCCAGGTGGTGGCAGATGGCTGCGCCCACGTCGGTGTGCGAAAACCCCACCACCATGTCGATGGGGTCGGGTCGCAGGTCCCAGGTTTCCACCACCGGGATGCCGGCGCCGGCCAGCCGGGTGCGCGTGAGTTCGGAGTGCTGCACACCGGTGAGCACGATGCCGTCGGGACGTCGGCCGATGATGGCTTCGACCAGCGCGTCCTCGCGTTCGGTGGAGTAACCCGTCTGCCCCAGCATGAGCTGGTAGCCGGCGTCGAACAGGGTGTCGGTGAGGGCCTGCACCGTGGGCAGGAACACCGACAGCGACAGGGTGGGTACCACCGCTGCGACCAGCCGGCTGCGGGTGGATGCCAGGCCGCCGGCGAGGCGGTTGGGCACGTAGCCGGTCTCACGGATCACCCCTAGCACGCGATCGCGCACCTCGGGCGAGACCACGGCCGGCGTGTTGAGCACGCGCGAGACGGTGACGGGGGCGACATCGGCCAGCGCCGCGACCTGGCGCAGCGTGACGGCGCCGGTGCTTTTGCGCGGGCGGCGCGGGGGCGTGTCGTGGAGGGGCAAGCGCAGGCGGGGTAGCGGGGGTGCGGCGATTCTATGCCGCTGCCCCGTGCCGGCCGCCCGGGTTCAGCGCCGCAGCCGCAGCTCGCCGGGCAGCGGCACCGACAGGCGCAACACGTCGTCGGCCAGCCACTGGGCCGAGCGGCGCGCACGCTGCGCCACCATGGGCAGCGGCAGCTGCAGGTAGTCGTCGTTGAAGACCTCGAAGCTGTAGTCGCCGCCGTAACCCAGCGCATCGAGCTTGAGCACCAGCTGCACCAGCTGATCGGAGTGCACGCCCTCGCCCGGAAACACGCGGAAGGTGCGTGCGGTGGCCATGCGCTCCTCGAAGGTCTTGGTTTCCTGCCACATGAAGTCGGCCAGCTGCACCAGGAAGATCTTGTCGGGCTGCAGGTCGTCGATCGCATCCAGCGAGGTTTCGGCCGCGAAGATGTGGAAGGAGTCGATGCCGATGCCGAGGTTGGGGCAGTCGGCGCGCTGGATCACATCCCAGGCGGTGGTGAACTCGTTGACGGTGCGTCCCCACGACAGCGCCTCGTAGGCGATGCGTATGCCGTGCGGAATGGCCAGCATGGCCAGCTTGCGCAGGTCGCGGGCGATGTGGTCGAGGTCGTCGCTGGCGTGTCTGGAGGTGGACGAGCAGGCCAGCAGCACGTCGCAGCCCAGCGCGGCACACATCTCCAGCATGCCCTTGGCGATGTCCACCTTGTAGCCGTGCAGGTGGCCCGAGAGACCTTCGAAGTCGCGCAGCACCTGGAAGCCGGTGCCGCGCAGGCCGCTGGCGTGCACCGCCTTGACGGCGGCCTGCCAGCCGTCGGGGTGGCCCACGAGGTCGTTGGCCTTGAGCATCACCTGGCTGAAGCCGGCCTCGGCCATGGCATCCAGCTTGGCCTCCAGCGGGCCGGCCAGGGTGATGGTGTCCATGCCGAAGGCGCGTATGGCCAGATCGGCGCGTTCGCGGCGCAGGGCGTTGGTCATTGGAAAACCTCCGTGCGTTGCACTGCGGTGCGAGTCCACTTCGGGGCGGCCGTGCGGGTACTCATGACCTCAGCCCTCGCTGTGCACCAGCTCGAACACCACCGAGCCCAGATAGGTCTTGGTGATGGCGCCGCGCCGTTCGGTGTGAACCGCATCGGTTTCGACGAATTCCACACCGCGCGCGCGCAGCGCCTGCACCGCCGCCACCACGTCGGGCACGCCCAGGCCGATGCGCTGCAGTCGCTCCTGCGCGTCCAGCACGTTGGGCTCGGGCTCGATCAGTTGCAGCATGAAACGCTGTGTCGGGTCCAGTGCCGGGGTGCGCAGCAGGCGGCCCTTGGGCATGATGCCAAAGCGCTGCTCGTCGGGAATGAGTTCGGTGCCGAACAGCTCGCCGTAGTACTCGATCCAGTCGTAGCTGCGCTCCGGGCCGATGTACTGCACGATGCCGAAGAAGTTGATGCCCGCCGTGGCCGGCGGGTGCTGGTCCACCGTGGGGATGGGCACGAAGTCGACGTCGTAGATGCTGAAGTCGTTGTAGCGGTCGACGAAGTAGATGCGGCTGCCGCCCGGGCCATGGATGGCGGGGATGTTGAGCTCCATCACCTCGGCGTGGGCGGGCACCTCCCAGGCGCCGCGCTCCAGCACGTAGCGAAACGCCGCGCGGGCGTCGCGCACGCGCAGGGCCACGGCCGAGATCGCGGGCACATCGCTGCCGTGGCTGGCCGCGCGGGCGTCCACCGGGTGGGCGTTGACGATGATGTTGAGGCCGCCCTGGCGGTACAGCAGCACCTCGCGGGAGCGGTGGCGGGCAATGGGCCGAAAGCCCATCATCTCCAGCACCTGGCCCAGCGCCTGGGGTTTGGGCGTCGCGTATTCGATGAACTCCAGGCCATCGAGGCCGATGGGGTTGGTCGCGTCGCTGAAGGACGCCTGCAGCGGCTCGCGCTCGCCAGCGTTCAAGGTCAGGAAGTCGCTCATGGGCTTGTCTCCAGGGTGGTGGATTCAGGTGCGGGCCGCGAGCCAACCGGTCAGGTCGGGCAGCAGCGTCAGCCAGGCGTTGATGGACACGAAGGACACGACGGTCACGATGACCAGCGCGGTGGCGCAGAAACCGTCGTGCCCGAAACGCTGGGCCAGGGCCGGGTAGATGGCGGGCGTGGGCATGGCCGCGAAGGCGATGGCGGCCAGCATGAGCGGCGCGGGCAGGGGCGGCAGCAGCAGCAACAGGCCTGCGATGGCCAGCGGGTGCAGCACCAGCTTGCCCAGGGCCACCGCCAGCAGGTCGCGCCGCACGCCCTGCAGCTTCTGGCCCACCAGCACGCCACCGATCATGAACAGCGCCACCGGGGCGGCCGCACCGGCGGCGATCGTCAGCGTGCGGTCAATCACCGCCGGCACGCGCCAGCCCAGCAGCGAGGTGGCGAGGCCGGCCAGTATGGCCAGCACGATGGGGTTGCGCAGCACGCTCGCAAGGGAGCGTCGCAGCGCCTGGTGCCAGGGCAGGTGCGACTGGGTGTCGGCCAGCATCAGCGTGGCGGGGATGATCAGCAGGTTCTCGATCAGCAGGCACAGGGTGAGCGCGATGTCGGCGCTGTCGCCCACCAGCTGCGACAGGATGGGGTAGCCCACGAACATGCTGTTGGAGGCTGCCATGCCCATGCCTATGAAGGCCGAGGCCGCCATGCCGTGGCCGCGCAGCCGCCGCCCGTAGACCGTGCCCAGCGCCAGCAGTGCCAGCGAACCCAGGCCGTAGGCGAGCAGGTAGCCGGGGTTGAGCACCTCGGCGATGGGGTAGCGGTTGATGGCGCGGAACACCAGCGCCGGCAGCACGAACAGCACCAGCAGCCGGCCCAGCAGCTGCATGTCGCTGCGCTGGAAAACGCCCCGGCGCACCGCCAGAAAACCCGCCGCGATCAGCAGGTAGATGGGGGCGGTGATGGCGAGGACGTTGAGCATGTCCTCAGTATCCGGTGCCGATGCGGGCCAGCTCTCTGAGGCGTTCTGCCGTGGTGGTGGGCAGGCCGAAGAATTCCAGGTAGGCGGGGATCTGCTCGAACAGCATGTCGGTGCCGATCTGCACACGGCAGCCGCGCGCGCGCGCAGCGGCCAGGAAGGCGGTGGTCTCGGTGCGCATCACCACCTCGCCCACGAAGGTATCGGGTGACAGGCGCGAGACATCGAGCGGCAGTTCGTCGCCTTCGTTCATGCCCATGGGGGTGGCGTTGACCACCAGGTCGAAACCGCGCGGATCGCGGTTGCCCGTCACCACGGTCAGGGCCGGGTGGTGCTGGCGCAGCCGCGCCGCCAGGCTGTCGGCGGCGCTGGTGTTCAGGTCGAACAGCAGCAGGGTGCCCACACCCGCACCGGCCAGCGAGGCGGCGATGGCGCTGCCCACACCACCACAGCCCACCACCAGCGCGCGGGCGCCGTCCAGTTGCATGCCTTTGCGGCGCAGGCCGCGCACAAAACCTTCACCATCGAAGAGATCGCCCTGCAGGCGGCCATCGGCGGTGCGGCGCACGGCGTTGCAGGCGCCTGCCACCTGCACGGCGGTGCTGACCTCGTCGAGCAGGCCCACGGTGGACACCTTGTGGGGCATGGTGATCAGTGCACCGCGGATGTTGGTCAGGGCGAACACCGACTTCAGCAGCGCCGCGTAGTGCGGCGCCTGGCAGCCCATGGGCACCACCACTGCGTTGATCCCCTCCGCCTCGAAGTACGGGTTGTAGATCAGCGGTGCCTTGAAGGCGTGGGTGGGGTAGCCGATGTGGGCGATCAGTTCGGTGTGGCCGTTGATGGTCATGGCGGTACAGGGTTTCAGGCCTGTCGGGCCTTGGCGTGGGTGATGGCGGTGCGCAGGCCCAGCAGGTAGCTGTCGACGCCGAAGCCGGCGATCTGGCCCTGCGCGATCTCGGCGATCACGGAGTGGTGGCGGAAGGGTTCGCGGGCGTGCACGTTGGACATGTGCACCTCGATGATGGGGCACTTGAGGATGGCCAGCGCGTCGCGGATGCCGTAGCTGTAATGCGTCCAGGCGCCGGCGTTGATGACGACCGCATCGACGTGGTCGAAGAACGCCTGGTGGATGCGCTCGGCCATGGCGCCTTCGAAGTTGGTCTGGAAGGTCTGCACCTCCACGCCCAGCTCGTGGCCCAGCTCCGTCACCTGCTGGTCGATCTGGGCCAGCGTGACGGTGCCGTACTGCTTGGGGTCGCGTTTGCCGAACATGTTGAGGTTGATGCCGTGCAGGACCAGGACTTTCATGGACGTTCCTTGGGGAATGGGGTTCAGTGAATATCCACCGCGCGGCCGCTGCGTGCGGCCTCGACGATGGCTTCCGTGATTGTGAGGTTGCGCAGGCCGTCGTGGGCCGAGACCAGTGGTGCGGTCTCGCCGCGCACCACGGCGCCGAAATGCTCCATCTGTCGCTGGATCGGGTCCTCACGCACCAGGCCCACGCTGCCCACTTCGAACGGCTTCCACCATGAGCGTGCTTCGGGGTTTGGGTAGGTCTTGAGGCGCATGGTGGGCACCGAGAGGCTTCCGTTGGTGCCTGTCACCACATAGCAGTCCTCGTCGCCGTAGCTGGGGTAGGCCGGGTTTTCCTGCGAGGTCTGTTCCCAGCTGCGCGCGCAGGCGGCGGTGTCGCTGAGCAGGAAGCTGCCGAGCACGCCGCTGGCGAAACGCAGGTTGATGGCCACCGTGTCTTCCACCGCGAAGCCACGGGTGGCGCTGGAGGAGAAGGCCTGCACCGACACGATCTCGCCGCACAGCATGCGCAGGTTGTGCACCTCGTGGATCATGTTGAGCAGGATGGGGCCGCCGCCGGGCTCGCGCCGCCAGGGGCCGTCTTCGAAATAGTGGTCGGGCTTGAGGAAGGTGGCGCTGCCCATGACGGCCACCAGCCGCCCCAGCTGGCCCGATTCGACCACCTGGCGCGCCTTGGCCATGATGGGGCTGTGCGCGCGGTGGTGGCCGATCAGCACGCGCGCGCCAGTGCGCGCCACCGCGTCCACCAGCTGCCGGCCTTCGGCCACCGTGGTGGCGACGGGTTTTTCGAGCAGGATCGGCAGGCCTGCCTCCACGCACTGCAGCGCCTGGGGCACATGCAGCGCGTTGGGCGTGGCCAGCACCAGGCCGTCGGGGCGGTCGTGTGCCAGCAGCTCGGCGATGGAGGCATACAGCGGCACACCGGCCGCATCGGCCGTGGCCCGTGCGGCGGGTGAAGGGTCCACCACCGCCGAGAGCGTGCAGCGGGTGCTGGCGCGCGCGGCGTCCATGTGGGCCTGGCCGATATAGCCGGCGCCGGCCACGGCGATGCGGGTCTGGCTCATCCGGGTGTCGCTTATTTGCGCAGCTTGGCCAGCTCGGCCTCGAGCTCGGCGACGGTGGCGGCGATGGGTTCGCCGTGTTTGGCGATCACCGGCTTCATCTTGTCGCGCAGCACGGCCAGCTCGGCGGCGGGCAGCTCGGTCACGGCCATGCCGTTTTTCTTCATGTTGTCCAGGGCGGTGGCCACCTGGCCGCGGGCCTGCTCGCGCTGGAACTTCACCGACTCGGTGGCCGCGTCCTGGATCAGCTGCTTCTCGGCGGGCGAGAGGCTGTCCCAGAACTTCTTGCTCACCATCACCGATTGCGGGTTGTACTGGTGGTTGGTCATCACCAGGTGTTTCTGCACCTCGTAGAACTTGTTGGCGTTGATGACGGTCACCGGATTTTCCTGGCCGTCAATGGCTTTTTGCTCCAGCGCGGCATAGACCTCGGGGAAAGGCAGCGGCGTGGGGTTGGCACCCAGGGCCTTGACCCAGTCCACGTTGACCGGGTTGGGGATCACGCGCAGCTTCAGGCCTTCCAGGTCGGCCACCTTGTTGATGGCGCGACGGCCGTTGGTGATGTTGCGAAAGCCCAGCTCGTAGTAGGCCAGGCCGATGATGCCCTTTTCTTCCAGCTTGGCGTGCATCTTCTTGCCGAAGGGGCCGTCCACCACGGCGTCGGCTTCGCGGCTGTTGGCGAACATGAAGGGGAAGTCGAACACCGCAAAGTCCTTGACCTGCGCGGCCAGGATGCCCGAGTTCATGGACACCATCTCGAGCGTGCCGCCTTGCAGGGCCGAGACGTTGGCCTGGTCGCTGCCCAGCGTGCCGCCGGGAAACAGGTTGACCTTGATCTTGCCGCCCGACTTGGCCTGCACCACTTCGGCGAACTTCTCCATGCCCATCACGATGGGGTGACCCTTGGGGTTCTGGGTGGCGAACTTGATGGTCTTGTCCTGGGCCGAGGCGACGCCCATGGTGGCCAGGGCCACGGTGGCCAGCACGGTCTTGAGGAATACGCGTTTCATGAGCTTGTCTCCGTTGGGGGCCGGCACGCTAGAAAAAGACCGGCGCAGTGGCGTGCCAGGAGGCACCGCGCCGGGGAGCCATCAGTAGAACCAGCTCAGGGGCACGAGCACGATCTGCGGGAAGAGCACCATGAGGAACAGCAGCAGGAACTGCGCAACCATGAAGGGCCAGACCCCACGGGTGACCTCGTCCATGCCGATCTTGCCGACGCCGGCCACGGTGTTGAGCACCGTGCCCACGGGCGGCGTGATCAGGCCGATGGCGTTGTTCATGATGAACAGCACGCCGAAGTACACCGGGTCGATGCCGGCGGCCTTGACGATGGGCATCAGCACCGGCGTGAGGATCAGGATGGTGGGCGTCATGTCCATGGCCGTACCCACCACGATGACCAGCAGCATGATGGCGGCCATGAGCAGGCGCGGGTCGTCCAGCAGCGGCTCGAGCAGCGCGACGATCTGCGCGGGCAGCTGGGCCACGGTGATCAGCCAGGCCGAGACCATGGCGGCGGCCACCAGGAACATGATCACGGCCGTGGTCTTCGCGGCCGCGAGGAACAGGCCGTAGATCTGGTTGAGCTTGAGCTCGCGGTAGACGAACAGCGAAATGACGAGCGCGTAGACGGCGGCCACCACGGCGGCCTCGGTGGGCGTGAACACGCCGAACTTCAGACCCACCACCACGATGACCGGCAGACCCAGGGCGAAGGTGGCGTCCTTGAGCGCAACCAGGATCTGGCCCTTGGTGGCGCGCGGGGGTGTGTCGGCGTTTTCCTTGCGCGCCACCCACCACCAGGTGAAGCACAGCGCCACGCCCAGCAGGATGCCAGGCACGATGCCGGCCAGGAACAGCTTGGAGATGGAGACGTTGGCCGCGACACCGAAGATCACGAAGCCGATGCTGGGCGGTATGACCGGCGCGATGATGCTGGCCGAAGCCAGCAGGCCGGCCGAGCGCGCCTTGTCGTGACCGGCGCGCACCATCATGGGCAGCAGCAGCGCCGAGAGTGCGGCGGCGTCGGCCACCGCCGAGCCCGAGAGCGCGGCCATCATCACCGCGGCAACGATGGCCACATAGCCGAGTCCACCGCGCACATGGCCGACCAGGGCCATGGCAAACAGCACGATGCGCCGCGACAGGCCACCGGCGTTCATGATTTCGCCGGCCAGCATGAAGAAAGGCACGGCCAGCAGCGGGAAGCTGTTGGCTCCTTCGATGACGTTCTGTGCAAGGATCTGCGCGTCGAACAGGTTGAGGTGCCACATCAGCGCGGCACCACACAGCAGCAGCGAGAAGGAGATCGGCACGCCGATGGCCATGGCGGCCAGCAGGGACCCGAGGAAGATGGCGATGGTCATGGGAGTTTCTCGGGTGTCAGGGGCGAGCGTCGCCGTGCGGCACGTCTTCGGATTCGCGGATGCCGACCAGATCGGCCTCTGCCAGGCGTCCGCTCAGCAGCTGCCACAGGTTGAGCAGCAGGATGGGGGCCGCGAGCACGGCGAACACCACACCGCTGCCGTAGAACCAGGCCATGGAGGTTTCCATGACGGCGCTGGTGGTGTCCCAGTTGATCTTGGCCTGCTCCCAGGAGCCTTTGAAGACCAGCGCGCAGATGAACAGCATCAGCACCAGACTCAGGGCCAGACAGAGCTTGCGGCCGGCCACCGGCAGGCGGGCGATCAGGGCGTCGGTGCCCAGGTGCGCGCGGTCGGCCAGAGCCACCACGGCGCCCAGGAAGGTCATCCAGACGAACAGCCAGCGCGACAGCTCTTCGGACAGGGTGAGGCCGGAGTTGAAGGCGTAGCGCAGCACCACGTTGCCGAACACCATGACCACCATGGCGGCCAGGCACAGCACCATGAGGCCGGCGAGCACGCGGCAGTAGTGACGGATCAGGGTTTCGAGCATGGTTGTCTCCTGGCTGAAGCGCGATTTTGTACGAACTGGTTAGTTCTTGAACTCAGGGAAAACCCTGGTATGTGCCGATTGCCGGGGCCGACCGGGAACGCGGCGGAGCCGGCTCCGCCGGTCCGCTCGCGTTGCCCCCTTGAGGGGGTCGCGCGCAGCGCGGCGGGGGTGGGTCAGGTCTTCACGAAGCGCACGACCATGTCCACCACCGAGGCGCGGCGCATCGTTGCCACGGCGGGCGTGGTGAAGTCGCGCTGGAAGATCAGTCCGAAGGTGTGCCGGTTGGAGACGTTGAAGAAGGTCAGTGCCGAGATGGAGGCGTGGATGTCCACGGCATCAAGCCCTGGGCGGAACACGCCGGATGCGACGCCACGCTCGTAGAGCTTCTGGATGGACGAGATCGCGGGCACGTTGAGTTTCTGGATGCTCTTGCTCTGGGCGAGGAACTGGCCACGGTTGATGTTTTCTCCCACGACGATGCGGATGTAGTTCTCGTTGTTCGCATGGTGGTCGAAGGTGAACTCCACCAGCCGGCGCAGCGCGGTCTCGGGGTCGAGGTTGTCGAGATCCAGCTGGCTTTCTATGGAGCGCATGCGCGCATAAGCCTGCTCCAGCACGGCCAGGTACAGGCCTTCCTTGCTGCCGAAGTAGTAGTAGATCATCCGCTTGCTGGTGTGCGTCGCGGCGGCGATCTCGTCGATACGAGCCCCGGCCAGTCCCTTTTCGGCGAACTCCGTCATGGCCACTTCAAGGATGTTGGCCATGGTGCGCTCGGGGTCGTTGGTACGGGCCGGCTCACGCTCCGTGCCACCACGGGGCGCCGCGACACGCCGCCGAGAATGTACTGTTTCGTCCATTTTCCCAGTATAGGGCCTGTGTGGCACGCCGGCGACCCCGGCTGGCGCGTGAAACGGGCGCGAGTGTGTCAAACTGCCGGCTGCCGGCTGCCGGAGCGAGGGGATGGTACGAATCAGAACGACGACAGGGAGCCCGCTCGCATCCGCATGCCACTGTCCGATGATCTGGAGAGCATCACTTTGAACCTGTCGAACTACAAGATTTCCACCAAGCTGGTGGCCGCCTTCGTGCTGGTGGCGATCATAGGCGCTGCCGTTGGCGCGTTTGCCATCCTCAACATGCGCTCGCTCAACGAAGCCGATTCCCGGCTGTACGAGCGCGAGACGGTCGGCCTGTCACTGGTGAAGGAGGCCAACCTGCAGCGTTATGCGGCCGTGGTGGCCCTGCGCGATGCGGTGATCGCCACCACCCTGACCGAACGCCGTGGAGCACTCGAGCGCATCAAGACCAACCGCGCCAAGGCCCAGGAACTGATGACACAGGCGCGCGAGCTCGCTGGCGACCAGCCGCAGATGCTGGCCGCGTTCGGCGAGGTCGACAAGGCCTGGGCCGATGACGACAAGGCCCTCGAAGGCGTGCTCAAGGTGATGGCCTCGACCGAGATCGCCATCGACTCGCCCATCACCGAGTTCCTGCGTGACAACGTGGTGAAACCCAGCATCAACCTGGGCACGAAGATGAACGAGCTCACCACCGTGTTTGCCGACAACGCCAAACGCACATCCGATGAAAACTCGGCCTTGTACGAAAGCAGCCGCAACACCACGGTGGTCCTGATCGTGCTGGGTGTGGCCGTGGGCGTGGGCCTGGGCCTGTTCATCAGCCGCGGAGTGACAGGGCCGCTGTCTCAGGCCGTACACGGTGCGCAGCGCATGAGCGAAGGCGACCTGACCGTGACCTTGCGTGCGCAGGGCAAGGACGAAGTGGCCCAGCTGCTGCAGGCGCTGGAGCACATGCGCGGCCAGGTGGCACAGATCGTGGGTCGCATCCGCCAGGGGGCCGACGCGGTCTCCACCGCCAGCGCCGAGATCGCGCAGGGCAACCAGGACCTGTCCGGCCGCACCGAGAGCCAGGCCAGTGCGCTGGAGGAGACGGCGGCCAGCATGGAAGAGCTGAGCTCCACCGTGCGCCAGAATGCCGACAACGCGCAGCAGGGCAACCAGCTGGCGCAGAGCGCCTCGGGCGTGGCCGTGCAGGGCGGCGAGGTGGTGGCACAGGTGGTCGAGACCATGCGCGGCATCAACGACAGTTCGCGCAAGATCGCCGACATCATCTCCGTCATCGACGGCATCGCTTTCCAGACCAACATCCTGGCGCTGAACGCAGCGGTGGAAGCCGCCCGAGCGGGCGAACAGGGCCGTGGCTTCGCCGTGGTGGCGGGCGAGGTGCGCAACCTCGCGCAGCGCAGCGCGCAGGCCGCGAAAGAGATCAAGGACCTGATCACCGACAGCGTGAGCCGGGTCGACCAAGGCAGTGCGCTGGTGGATCAGGCCGGCCGCACCATGGAAGAGGTGGTCACCAGCATCCGCCGCGTGACCGACATCATGGCCGAGATCAGCTCTGCCAGCGGCGAGCAGAGCGAGGGCGTGGCGCAGATCGGCGAAGCGGTCCAGAACATGGACCAGGCGACGCAGCAGAACGCCGCGCTGGTGGAGGAAATGGCGGCTGCGGCCACCAGCCTGCGCAGCCAGTCGCAGGAGCTGGTCGAGACCGTCTCGGTGTTCAAGACCGGCGGTCACGGCTGACCGGCTCCAGCGCGGGCGGCCATGCACCACAACCTGTCGCTGATCAACACCATCGCCGCAGGTCTGGGGCTGGCGCTCATCCTGGGCTTTCTCGCCACGCGCCTGCGATTGCCGGCGCTGGTGGGCTACCTGCTCGCGGGTGTGATCATCGGGCCGTACACGCCCGGCTTCATCGCCGACCCCGACATTGCCGCGCAGCTCTCCGAGATCGGCGTGATGCTGCTGATGTTCGGTGTCGGCCTGCATTTCTCGCTCGACGACCTGCTCTCGGTGCGCAAGATCGCGCTGCCGGGGGCCGTGGTCCAGATGGCGGTGGCCACGCTGCTGGGTATGGGCCTGGCGCTCTGGTGGGGCTGGGAGCTGGGCCCAGCGCTGGTGCTGGGCATCTCGCTTTCGGTGGCCAGCACCGTGGTGCTGCTGCGCGCGCTGGAAAGCCTGGGGCAGCTGGACACACCGACGGGCCGTATCGCCGTGGGGTGGCTGGTGGTGGAAGACCTGGCCATGGTGCTGGTGCTCGTGCTGCTGCCGCCGCTGGCGGCCATGCTGGGTGGCAGGCCCGAAGCCGGTGTGGCCAGCTCCGTCTGGCAGGCACTGGGCACCACCTTGCTGCAGGTGGGGGCCTTCGTGGCCTTGATGCTGGTGGTGGGCCGGCGGGTGTTCCCGTGGGTGCTGTGGCAGGTGGCCCGCACCGGCTCGCGCGAGCTGTTCACGCTGTGTGTGGTGGCCGCGGCCTTGGGCATTGCCTTCGCGGCCGCGCATGTGTTTGGCGTCTCCTTCGCGCTGGGCGCCTTTTTTGCCGGCATGGTGCTGCGCGAATCGGAGTTCAGCCACCGCGCCGCAGAGGAATCGCTGCCGCTGCGCGACGCCTTCGCGGTGCTGTTCTTCGTGTCGGTGGGCATGCTGTTCGCGCCCTCGGTGCTGGTGGAGCGCCCGCTGCAGGTGCTGGGGGTGGTGTTCATCATCCTGGTGGGCAAGTCGGTGGCGGCGGCGGTGCTGGTGCTGGCGTTGCGCTACCCGCTCAACACCGCACTCACGGTCTCGGCCAGCCTGGCCCAGATCGGCGAGTTCTCGTTCATCCTGGTGGGCCTGGGGGCTTCGCTGGGGCTGTTGCCGCCCGAAGGGCAGAGCCTGGTGCTGGCGGGCGCCCTGATCTCCATTGCCCTCAACCCGCTGCTGTTCAAGGCCATCGCGCCACTGCAGACGCTGCTGCGCGAACGCTCGTCGCTGGTGCGCCGGCTGGAGGCGCGTGACGACCCGCTGGCCGAACTGCCGACCAGTACTGAAGAGCGCTTTCTGGCACGCCAGGTGGTGCTGGTGGGCTATGGCCGCGTGGGTCGGCGCATTGCCGCTGCGCTGCAGCAGGCCGGCCTGCCCTTTGTGGTCGCCGAGCAGAACCGCGAGATCGTCGAGCGCCTGCGTGCCGAGGGGATGGCATCGGTTTATGGCGATGCCGCCGACCCGGCGGTGCTGATCCAGGCGCACATCGCCCGTGCACGCATGCTCGTCATCGCGACGCCGGACTCCGTTTCGGTGCGCCCCATGATCGAGACCGCCCGCACCCTGAACCCCGCGGTGGAGGTCGTGGTGCGCTCGCACAGCGAGGACGAGGCACGGCGCCTGCGCGCCGACGGTGCAGGCACCGTGTTTCTCGGGGAGGATGAGCTCGCCCAGGCCATGGCACGTCACGTGCTTGCCCAATCCCGACCCGGCGCCTGAGCGTTTCCAGGTTGCTAGACTCGGGTCCCACGAGAGGATGGACGTGCGAGCATGATGGTGCTGGAGTTGACGACCGCTGGCTGGAAGGCGATCTGGGCATGGGTGCAGGAGCGCACCCAGGAACCCGAGGCGCAGGACGAGTTCTACTGGTACAAGCACGCGTTGCGCAGCATCAACCAGGTGCCCCCCGGCGAGGATCTGGTGGTCTGCATGCGCGGTGCCATCTCCAAGAGCGGTTACCTGGAGGCGCTGCGCCTGCGCCCCGACTGGTACCGCCGCCTGCCGCAGCACAGCGTGCAGCTTGACCCCCTGTTCTGATTCAGAGGCTGGGCTCGGACTCCCGCTGCCGACGCTGCTGCTTGAGCGCGTACATCCGCAGGTCGGCGCATTCGAGCAGGGTGTCGGCATCGAGGCCGTCGGCGGGCGCGTGGGCTGCGCCTATGCTGGCGCGCAAGGGCAGCACCTGCTGCTCGAAATCCATCGGCACTTCCAGTGCCGCATACAGCCGCTCCACGGCACCCTGCACGCCGGCCGAACCCATGCCCGGTGACAGCAGCACCCCGAACTCGTCGCCGCCCAGTCGCGCCACCGTGTCCGAACTGCGTGTGCCGCGCCGCAGCCGGTTGGCGAACTCGCACAGCACCGCATCGCCCACGCGGTGGCCGCGCGTGTCGTTCACGGGTTTGAGTCCGTCCATGTCGATCATCAGCACGTCCACCGGCTGCTGCGCGCGCTCGGTGCGGGTCAGCGTGTTGCGCAGCCGGTCCATGAAAAGCGCGCGGTTGGCCAGTCCGGTCAGGCTGTCGTGGGTGGCCTGGTAGAACAGATCGTCGGTTTCGTATTTGGTGGCGTAGAACATGGCCGCACCCACCACCTCGGAGAGCAGGCTCACCAGCCCGACATCCCGCTCATTGAAGGCCTGGGGGCTGGCTGACATCGCCTTGAGCACACCCACCGTGGTGCCCCGGTGGGTGAGCGGCAGCACGATCATGGAGCGCAGGCCCACACGGCGGCAGGCCTCGCGGTCGACGCGCGGATCGCTCTCTGAATCGTCGCAGCGCAGCGTCTCACCCGTGTTGACACACTGACCCGACAGGCTGCCCTGGCGGGCGATGCGCAGGCCCAGCGCAGAGCGCGCCTTGCCGGCCACCGCGCGGTAGACCATCTCGCCCCCCTCGGCCAGTTCGATGGCTGCCCCGTCCGCGCCAATCAGTGCGGTGGTGCGTTCGGCCACGAGATCCATCACGTTGCCCAGGTCCAGTCCCAGCTTGGCGATGTCGGTCTGCAGATGGATGACCTGCAGCAGTTGCTCGGGCGATGCCATGAAAGGTCCTTGCTGGTGGCGTGTGGCGTTTTCGACGCTGTGTCTTGTTTTGCGGACAACATTCTGAGAAGTGCTCGGGGCTTGTCAACGAAATCTTGTGCCTGCGCGGCGCCTCTGTTAAATGTGACAGCGCACAACGCCCGACCGCGCCGCAGCGTGCGTTTCGAGCCGATTTGAATTACTATTTTTCGTAATTGGCGGCGAGAGGGGCAGGAGGCCGCCAGCAAGGAAAACAACCGAGGAAGGCGGCCTGCATGCGTGTCAACCTACCCGTTTCCGGTCAGGAATACCCTTTTCCCAAAGGGCAGACCCTGGTGTCCACCACGGACACCAAAGGCCGCATCCTGTACTGCAACCCCATGTTCATCGAGGTCAGCGGCTACGACAGGGCCGAGCTGCTGGGCCAGCCTCACAACATGATCCGGCACCCGGACATGCCCGAGGAGGCCTTTCGCGACATGTGGGAGACCATCGCCTCGGGCCGACCGTGGTCGGCGCCGGTGAAGAACCGGCGCAAGAACGGTGAACACTACTGGGTGATGGCCAATGCCACGCCACTGCTGGAGAACGGGCGGCCGATCGGCTACATGTCGGTGCGCACCGAGGCCACGCGCGAACAGATTCAGGCGGCTGAACAGCTCTACGCCACCATGCGCGAGGAGAAGAAGGCCGGCCGCCAGGTGCACACGCTGGCGGCGGGGCGGCTGGTCAAGCGCACGCTCGGCGGCCGCTTGGCCGAACTGGCGCACCTGGGGCTCAACGCCAAGTTGCTGCTGGTGATGCTCTTTCTGCTGATTGCTTCGCTGGCCATCAACCGCCTGCTGCCCACCGGCACGCCGCTGCTCGATGGCCTTGGCTGGGTGCTGCGCCTGGCGTTGATCGGGGGCACCTGGTGGTTCCTGACCCGCCTGCTGGTCAAGCCGCTGGGCACGCTGATCACGACCGCCAACCGCCTCGCAGCCGGTGACCTCACGCAGACCCTGGCCCGCGACCGCAACGACGAGCTGGGCGAGCTGCAGACCGCACTGGGCCAGCTCAGCGTGAACCTCAAGTCCATCGTGCGTGACGCGCGCGAACAGGCTCACGAGATGGTGACGGGCACCACCGAGATCGCGCAGGGCAACCAGGACCTGTCGCAGCGCACCGAATCGCAGGCCAGCAACCTGCAGCAGACCGCGTCATCGATGGAGGAGATCACCGGCACGGTGCGCCAGTCGGCCGAGTCGGCGCAGCAGGCCAGCCAGCTGTCCGCGCAGACGCAGGGAGTGGCCGAGCGAGGCAACCAGGCGGTGGACGAGGTGGGCAGCACCATGCGTGCCATCCAGGAGTCGTCTCAGCGCATCAGCGAGATCACGCAGGTGATCGACAGCATCGCCTTCCAGACCAACATCCTGGCCCTCAACGCAGCGGTGGAGGCCGCGCGTGCCGGCGAGCAGGGGCGCGGTTTCGCCGTGGTGGCCGCCGAGGTGCGTGCGTTGGCGCAACGCAGCGCCGGGGCCGCCAAGGAGATCAAGCAGCTGATCGAGGATTCGGTGTCCAAGGTGGAGGCCGGGCACGACAAGACCGAGGTGGCGCGCAAGACCATGGGCGAGGTGGTCGACAGCGTGCGCCGTGTCAACGCGCTGGTCGACGAAATCAGCCACGCCGCGCGCGAGCAGCTCAGCGGCATCTCGCAGGTGAACGACGCCGTCACCCAGCTCGACAGCATCACGCAGCAGAACGCCGCCCTGGTGGAAGAGATCGCCGCGTCGGCTCGTTCGCTCGAGGGCGTGGCGCGCAACACCACCGAAACCGTGCAGGTGTTCCGCATCGACGGCGGTGGCATGGCACAGCCCGACGCGGTGGCGCTGCGCCGGCAGATGAAGGCGCCGACAGCGGCGCTGTCGCACGGGGGCTGAGCGCTCTCAGGCCATCGCCATCACCAGCAGGCCAAACCCCGCAAAGGCCAGGCCGGGCAACAGCCACAGCAGGGCACCCCAGGGGGCGGAATGTTCCACCTGGTGACGTTCGGGCGTCTGGGGGTCGTAGTGCAGGCTGCGCTGGCTGCCCATGGTCTGCGCCGCCGCGAGCCGTGCCGCGTCGGCCGCATCGTGTGCCGGCAGACCGTGCCGGGCGGCGTAGGTCTGGCCTCCCACCCGGTACTCGTAGTGCAGCAGGCACGTGTAACTCACCAGCAGGCGGTGGTTCTCTTCGGCGTCGCGCTCCCGCACGTGCTTGACCACTTCGACGTCGCGCAGCGTGGCCACGGCCTGCGGCCACGACTGCGCGGCCAGCCGGGCTCGCAGCGCACGCCAGGTGACGGGTACGAACACCAGGCCGATCAGCACGAACACACCGCCCACCAGGTAGAGCAGTGTGGCGTCGGTCTGGGCGCTGCTCATGTGGTCCTCAGGCTGCAAGGAAGGCGGCCAGCTGCGTGACCATGCCAAGTCCCATGCCATTGACCACCAGCAGGCCCAGTGCGGTGAGCAGCAGCGGCAGCGGACCGTCCGGGGATTCCAGCGTCTGTTGCGGGCGGCGCGGGTTGTACAGAAAGCTCAGGGTGGCGTCGGTCTTGAGGCGGTCTGCGCTGGCGCGGTCTGCGACCGTTGTCACCCGCTGCTGGTGGTAGTCGCGTCCGTCCACCCGGTAGCAAAAGTGCAGCACCGCCTCGTGGTGCTCGGTGGTGCCTGTGGGCAGCCCGTCACGCGCGTGCACCACCCGCATCAGGTCCACCCGGTCGGCCCGCACCGTCAGACGGGGCCAGCGGCGTGCCGCGTGGAAGTGCTGCCAGCGACGCCACAGCAACACGAACAGGTAGAGGTTGAGCAGCATCAGTGCCGCCAGCGCCGCCCAGGCCAGCGGGTGCCAGGATTCGAGTGGCGGCGTTTCCATGGTGGCTCAGGGTGGCGCAAACGCATCGCGCAGGCGCAGGAGCTCCTGGCCCAGCGCCTGCGTTTCGGCGGCAGCCGGAGCGGGCTCGGAGCCGCAGCGCACCTCCTGCGCAGCGAAAGCGTCCCAGCTGCGGGTGGCCTGCAGGTCGCTGCGCTGCCACTGGGCCAGGCTGCCGTCATCCAGCCAGTGGGCAAGGACGGACACGCTGCGCGGGTTGTCGGAGCCGCCACATCCCGACTCGGTGACGGAGCGCTGCAGCCGCACCGGTTGGCCGTTGGCCAACAGGCCTTCGTGCAGCCGCGTGCGCCGGCATTCGCCCGGCCCGCGCTGTTCGCCATACAGCCGCAGGCGTTCAACCTGCCAGGGCCCTATGGTCTGGCGCAGCAGGGTGTCATCCATCCATTGCCAACCGGCCAGATCTGCCGCCAGCGGCTGGCGCAGCCGGCTGGCCGGGCGTTCGGACACCACGCGGTCGAAGAACCCCTCGACCGGGTGGTTGGTGCGAAACCGGTAGCGGCCGTCCGCCTGCCGCAAGACATCGGGCGGGCAGCGCAGCTCGGTGGTGGGCAGGGGTTCGGGGCCGCCAGGCAGCCAGCGCAGGCGCAGGCGCCAGCCCAGTTCGAAGGCGCCGTGGCGGCTCAGCGAGGCGGTTTCAATGCCGGCCGGCGCGGGCGGCTCGTCCATCAGCGGGATTTCAAGTTCGGGTTGTGGCCGGCCCGCTGCGCGTGGGATGGGCACATGGAGCCGCAGCGACTGCAGCCGGTAGTGCGCGTGGCCGGACGGCGTGTCTGGCACGCGCCACTGCAGACGCCGGCCCTGACGCTGCAAGGCGTCGTCACCCAGCGTGAGCCGCTGCGCAATGGCGAACAGCTGGCTGCCCAGTGGCAACACGCGTTCGCGCCGCGCGGTGACGCCATCGATCAGACGCGTCGGCTGGTAGTGGGCCTCGATGCGCAGGCGCGGATCGGCCAGCAGCGCATCCAGCTCGGAGGCGGTCAGCAAGCCGCCAAGGTGCAGCACTTCAAGCTCGCTGTGCAGTTCGCGTGTGGCGCCGGGCACACCCAGTCCCAGGCACAGCAGCATCGCGGTCAGGGAGCGCAGGCGCATGGCGACCTCCAGTGGCATCGAGTGTAGTCACGCCTTCAGGGGGTCGTCCAGTTCGCACGACCGGCGACTGGGGGCTGCGCTACCATCGCGCCCCAGGAGTGGACAAGATGGACGACAGCTTTCTGGCCCCGCACGTGGCCGACAACGTGGCCCGTGCGCTGGCCGAAGACATCGGATCCGGCGACCTCACGGCCGGCCTGATCGACCCGGCCCGCCAGGCCACCGCCACCGTGATCTGCCGCGACGACGCGGTCATCTGCGGCCGGCCCTGGGTGGACGAAGTGCTGCGCCGCGTGGCGCCCACGGCGCAGGTGTCGTGGCAGGTGCAGGATGGCGGGCGCGTCGCGCCCAACGGCGTGGTGTTCACCGCCACCGGCTCCGCGCGCGAGCTGCTGAGTGCCGAGCGCAGCTGCCTCAATTTTCTGCAGACGCTGAGCGCGGTGGCCACCAAGACCGCCGATTACGTCGCGCTGGTGGCCGGCACGCGCGCGGCCATCGTGGACACGCGCAAGACGCTGCCCGGCCTGCGCATCGCCCAGAAGTATGCGGTGCGCTGCGGCGGCGGCGTGAACCACCGCGTGGGCCTGTACGACGCGATCCTGATCAAGGAGAACCACATCGCCGCAGCCGGCGGCGTTCGCCCTGCACTGGCCGCTGCGGCGCGTGTGGCGGCGCAGGCCGAGTTCGTGGAGATCGAGGTCGAGACGCTGGCGCAGCTGCGCGACGCGCTGGACGCTGGCGCCCGCATGGTGCTGCTCGACAACATGCCGCTGCCCTTGCTGCACGAGGCGGTCGCGCTCAACGCCGGGCGCGCCATCCTCGAAATCTCGGGCGGTGTGAACCGCACCAGCGTGCGTGCGCTGGCCGAGACCGGCGTGGATCGCATCTCCATCGGCGCGCTGACCAAGGACATTCACGCCGTGGACTTCTCCATGCGTTTCCAGGACCGTCCGGTCGAATGAAAACCCTGGCGCTCTACGCCGCCACGGCCCTGGCCGAAATCCTGGGCTGCTACCTGGCGTGGATGTGGCTGCGGCAGAGCGGCACGGTCTGGCTGCTGTTGCCGGCAGCCCTGTGCCTGGCGGCCTTTGCCTGGCTGCTGACGCTGCACCCCGCGGCCACCGGCCGGGTGTATGCGGCCTACGGCGGCGTCTATGTCGCCGCGTCCATCCTGTGGCTGTGGGTGGTGGACGGCGTGCGCCCCAGCAGCTGGGACGTCGTGGGCGCTTCGGTGGCCCTGGCCGGCATGGGCCTCATCGCGTTCCAGCCGCGTTGATCAGCTCGCCGGCAATCCGTCGACGAAAACCTTGAGTTCACCGGGCTGGAAGGCTGTCCAGGTCTCGTTGGTGGTGAGTGGCGCGGTCACGATCACGGCGGCGCGGTCACCGGGCTGGTTCACCTCGGCGAAGTTGATGGTGTAGTCCTGGTCGGCCAGCGTGGCCTGCGCAAACGGGTACTGGCGCACCAGGTAGTGCAGGTGGGTGCTGCAATGCGCCCACAGCGCCTCGCCGTTGGACAGCAGGAAGTTGAAGGTGCCGAACTTCGCCACCTGCGGCACCAGTTCGCGCAGCGTCAGCGTGAGTTCCTCCACGCTGGGCACTCCCGCATGCGACTTGGCCAGCTCCTGCATCAGCCAGCAGAAGGCGCGCTCGCTGTCGGTGCTGCCCACCGGCTGGAAGTGGCCATGCAGGCGGGGGAAGTAGTCCTTGAGGTCACCGTTGTGGGCAAACACCCAGTGCCGGCCCCAAAGCTGCCGCGCAAAGGGGTGGGCGTTTTCCAGCGCCACCTCGCCGATGGTGGCCTTGCGCACGTGGGCGATGATGTTCTGGCTCTTGAGCGGGTAGTGCTGCAGGAAATCGGCCATGCGCGATTCGGACGCGCTCTCATGGTCCACGAACAGCCGCAGCCCCCGACCCTCGAAAAAGGCGATGCCCCAGCCGTCGGCGTGGTGGTCCGTCTTGCCCCCCCGTTGGCAAAAGCCGGTGAAGCTGAAGGTGGCGTCGGTGGGGGTGGCGCAGTTGAGTCCGAGCAGTTGGCACATGGTCGATGTTCCCTGGCGCTATTCTGCACGGCCCTGGGGGTGGGCCACCAGGCGCAGCCGCCAGGCCGCCACCGTGGCCAGCCCGCACAGGGCAGCGAGCATCAGGAACACCTCGTTGAACGCGGTGAGCTGCGCGGTCGTGCCGGTCTGGCCGAGGCTGGCGCCATGGGCTGAGAGCCGCCACTCCAGCACGATGCCGCACAGGCTCACGCCCGCCGCGCCGCCCAGCATGCGGATGAAGTTGATCACGCTCGCGCCCTGCGACACGGCCGTATGCGGCAGGCCTCGCATGGCGCCCAGGTTGAGCGAAGGCAGCACGAAACCCAGACCGATGCGGCCCAGCACCGCCCAGGCCACCAGCAGCACCAGGTCCCGGGTGGACGACACCAGCGGCATGAGTGCGAACGAGGCCGCCAGCAGCAGCAGGCCCGTGCTGACCAGCCGGTGCGCGGGGTGGCGGTCGGCCAGGCGGCCCACCAGCGCGATGGCCACGGCCAGCACCAGCCCGGCCGGCAGCAGGATGGTGCCCACATAGGACGCCGACAGCCCCAGGCCCAGCTGCATGTAGACCGGCAGCAGGTAGGTCGAGCCGAACAGCGCGGTGCCGTAGGTGAGCGCCACCAGGCTGCCCATGGCGAAGGGCCGGTGGCCGAACAGCGAGAGGTTCATCAACGGCTCGCGGCCGCCTCCGTGGGCGTGGCGCCGCGCCAGCCGCCGCTGCCAGCCCACGAAGGCCAGCAGCGCCGCCGCCGCACCCGCCAGCAGCAGGGCCGATTGCCAGCCCTGGCCGCGCTGCAGGTCCACCAGTCCGTTGAGCAGGGCAATGGTGCCCAGGGTGGCCAGCAGCAGGCCGACGGCGTCGATGCCGGCGCCGTCGCTGCGGGCCGCGCCTCCCCCCGGCGCGGTGACCGGTACGTAGCGCCGCGCCAGCCACAGCGAGAGCACACAGAAAGGCACCACCATGTAGAAGATGGATCGCCAGCCGAACAGGTCCACCAGTACGCCGCCCACGCTGGGGCCCAGCGCGGGTGCCAGCACAACGCCCATACCGAAGATGCCGCTGGCGCGACCCTGTTCGTGGGGCTGGAAGGCGCGCAGGATGATGATGGCCGGTATGGGCTGCACCACCCCGGCCGCCAGCCCTTCGGCCACCCGTGCGGCCAGCACCAGCGGGAAATGGTTGGCCAGGCCCCCCGCCACGCCGCCGGCCAGCAGCAGCCACATGCAGCCGGCATACACCGCCCGGTAACCGTAACGCCCCAGCAGCCAGGGGGTGGTGAGCATGGACGCCGTCATGGCGGCCATGAAACCCGAGGTCACCCACTGCGCGCGTTCCTGCCCGAGCTGGAAGTGGTGGCTCAGATCGGGGATGGCCACGTTCACGATGGTGGACGACATGATGGACGCCATGGTCCCCACCATCACCGCCAGCAGCAGCCGCCAGCGGTAGGTCTCGCCGTAGCGTTCGCGCAGGGCCTGCAGGGAGTGGGGAGAGGGGGCGCCGGACACCATGACGCCATTGTGCGGCCCGGGGGCGTGTGCTACCGTCACAGCTGGAAAAAACATCCGATGGGCACCGGCCACTTTCGGCGCCCCTGCGAGGGAATCCCATGCACCCAGTTGGCTCCGCTTCCACCGTCCGCGTCTTCAAACCCTCGGCCCTGGCCGTGGCCCTGGCCTGCGCCTTCGGTGCGACTCTGCCACATGCGCAGGCCCAGCCCACGGGTGCAACGGCGGTGCACGGCACCGTGTCGCTGAGCCAGCCGAGCGCCAGCCACCTGGTGGTCACCACCACCAACGGGGCGGGCACCGCGCATTCGGTGGTGAACTGGCAGAGCTTTTCGGTGCCCGGTGGCACCCAGACCAACATCGTCCAGCCGTCGGCCACCAGCCTGAGCATCAACCGGGTGACCACGCCCAACAACCCCTCACTGATCTACGGCACGCTGAGCTCCAACGGGCAGGTGCTGCTGGTGAACCCGGCGGGCGTCACGGTGGGCGTGGGAGCGGTGGTGGACACGGCGGGCTTCCAGGCCTCGACCCTCGCGCTCAGCGAGGCCGACGCCATTGCCGGGCGGCTGCGCTTCGAAGGCGGCGGCGGTGAGCTCAAGGTGCAGGGGCAGGTGGTGGCGCGCGAAGGTGACGTGGTGCTGCTCGCCCCGCAGGTCACGGTCGAAGCGGGTGGGGTGGTGAGAGCGCCCAACGGCAGCGTGGTGCTGGCCGCGGGGCAGAGGGCCGAACTGACCGGGCGCGGCCTCGAAGGCATACAGCTGCAGGTGCAGGCGCCAACCGACCGCGCAGTGAACCTGGGCACGCTGCAGGGCGATGCCGTGGGCATCTTCGCGGGGACGCTCAGGCACAGCGGGGTCATACAGGCGACGGCCGTGAGTGCCGAGGGCGGGCGGGTGGTGCTCAAGGCGCAGGAGGCGGCCACGCTGGACGGCAGCGTACAGGCTGTGCGAGGCGATCTCGGGGGCGTGGTACACGCCACGGCCCGTCAGGTGACGGTGGGCGCGGCGGCGGTGTTGGATGTGAGTGGCTCCCAGGGTGGTGGTGAACTGCTGGTGGGTGGGGGCTGGCAGGGCAAGGACGGTCGGCTGGCCAACGCCGAATCGACGGTTGTGGCGACGGGCGCCCAGCTGCGCGCCGATGCGCTGGACAGTGGCGACGGTGGCACGGTGGTCGTGTGGGCCGATGGCGCCACCCTCTATGGAGGGCACATCAGTGCGCGCGGTGGCGCCAACGGAGGCGACGGCGGTCGAGCCGAGGTATCGGGCAAGCAGTACCTGGCCTTTCGCGGCAGCGCCGACCTGAGTGCGGCTTCGGGCCAAAAGGGTGTGTTGCTGCTGGACCCGCTGAACCTGGAAATCGGCGTGGTGGCCGACCTTGACGGCAGTGGCGGTGGCTCGGACGATCTGGTTGGCGACATCCTCTCGACCGACAACCCCGGCGTCACCAGCAAGATCACGGCCACGGCCCTCAACCTGCTGCTCAACACCACCAATGTGTCTCTGGCAGCCACGAACTGGATCTATGTCAACGACGACATAGCGCCCACCGGCAGCAACGAGCTGACACTCAACGGGGGCACCGGCATCGAACTCAACGCCGACATAGGCGGCATCAGCCGGCTCAACCTGGTGGCAGGTACCGGCGGCGTCATCCAGGCCGGCGGCACGGCGATCAGCACCGACCTCACGCTCACCTCTTCCGGCAATGTCAGCCTCACGGGCAACAACGCGATCCAGTACATCGACGGCACCCTGTCCAACGGCGCCTCGCTCACGTTGGCCAATGCGGGTTCAACCACCCTGACAGTAGAGGGCCTCACGGTGGCCGGCAACCTCACCGTGACGGGCACCAACCTGGCGGTCAACCAGACCAACGCCCTGGTGGTCAGTGGCACCACGGCCCTCAACGTGGGTACCGGCTCCGTGAACCTGACCAACGCCGGCAACGATTTCAACGTGCTGGGCAGCACGAGCGTCGGCAATTTTTTCATCACCGATGCCAACGCGATCAAGCTCAATGCCATCACCTCCACCGGCAACGTGGACGTTGACGCCACGGGGGCCATCACGCGAAACGCCGGCACGGTTTCGAGCAATGGCAGCACCACCCTGTCTGGCTCGTCGATCGGTTCGGCTGCCGACTACCTGTCCATCAATCCAGGCGGTCAGGCCAACCTCACGCTAACCGGCAGTGGCGGTGGCCTGTACGTGAGCCAGGCCAGCGGCACGCTGACGACTTCGTCCTACAACATCCAGACGGGCGGGGGCGCCGGTTCCACCGAAACCGTCAAGCTGGCTGCTGCAGACATCTACTTTGACGGGTTCAATTCGATGAGTGGCGGTCTCGGCAACGACGCCATCACCCTGACGGCCACTTCCAACAACGTGCTGGTGGCCAGTGGCCTCTCATTCACCGCCCAGTCGGTGGACCTGGTCGCTCAGGCCGGCAGTGGTCTGGTGACGCTGGGCGACACCACCGGTGGCGTTCAGTTCACGACCACGGGCGGGGTTCACCTCAAGACCAGCGGCGGCAATGTGACGCAGACCGCGCCATTGACCTTGTCCGGTGGGGGCGGGTTGACGCTCACGGGAGGCGGCAACGTGACGCTGGACAACGCCGGCAACACGCTGGGTACCGTTTCAGGGAGTGTCAGCGGTGCTGCTTCGCTTCGCGGCCTCACGGCTGTGGGCGCCAATGGCCTGTCCGTCGGGGGTGGGGCCACGCTGGTTTCGGGCGGCGCACTGGCGATCAATGGCGCTCTGTCCAGTTCGTCTGGCAACGTGTCGGCGACAGCCACCGGTGCGCTGTCCGTGGCATCGGCCGGCAGTGTGTCGGGGAGCCAGATCACGCTCGCGGGTACATCCATCGCGGTTGACGGCAAGCTGTACCCCGGCCGCAGCGGCGTTGCTGGCGGGACCCTGACCCTCAATGGGGCAACCACTTTCGGCGCCACCTCGCAACTGCACATCGATTTCAATGGCGCCACCTACGACAGCGTGATTGCGAACAATGGTGCCAATTTCCTGGCCGGTGCCACGTTGACGGCCAACGCGATCAGCCAGCCCGCGGTGGGCGACTACACGGTCGTCACTGGTACCACGACGGGCACGCTGCCCACTCTGGCCGGCACTCTCAGTGGGGCCTCGCTGGCCTTCGGGTCACTGATCGTGTCGGTCACGGTAGACGCTGCGGCGGCTCAGGGCACGGTGACCGGGCTGACGCAGGACTACACCCCGCTGTTCGACCAGGAGGTGGCCGGTGTCGGCACCAACCTGTTGCCGGAAGCCGTGGCCGATCCGGTCGAGACCCAGGCCCTGGACGACATCATCGTCGACGACGTGTCCTGCCGCCCGCGCTGAGCGGCGTGGGGCTTACGGTTCAGCGTTTCGCCGGCCAGAGCACGGCCGCGATGGACGCCACCATCAGGCCGACGGCGGCCCAGTCCTGCCAGTGCAGGGTCTCGCCCAGCCACCAGGCGCCGCTGAAGACGCCCAGCACCGGAATCATCATCACGCTCAGCGTGGAGGCCACGGGTGGCAGGCTGCGCGCCAGGTGGAACCAGGCCGCGTGGGCGTAGCCAAAGATCAGCACCGCGTTGAACACCACGGCCCCGGCGGTCACGGCGGGCATGCTGGCCCAGTCGGGCTCCTCGAACAGCAGCGCCAGCGTGGTCATCACGGCGGCGGTCATCACCGTCATCCAGAACGAGATCGTCAGCGTGGCCACCGGCAGCCGTGTGCTGCGCAGGTTCTGCGTGCCCAGCGCCCAGGTGGCGGCGGCCACCAGCGCAAGGATGACGCCCTGCGGGTTGCCGCTCAGGCGCGTGAACTCGTGCCACAGCAGCAGCACCACGCCCAGGGCGGCGGCGGCCACCCCCAACCAGCCGCGCCGGGGCATCACGTTGTGGAAGAGCCAGGCGCCCAGCAGCGCCGAGAAGATGGGCATGGTGTAGCCCAGGATGGCTGCGCGCCCGCTGCTCAGGCTTTGTACGGCCAGGATGATGCAGGCGTGCCAGATGAACATGTTGGTGGCGGCCAGCCAGACCAGTTCGCGCCAGTTCGTGCCACTCTCGCCGCGTGGCACCCGGAACGGCACCTTCATGATCCACAGCGCCAGCCCCAGCACCGGCACCCCCAGCCACAACGACAGCGCCCGGAAACTCAGCGGTGGAAAGTCGGCGATGCCGGCCTTCATGATGGGCCAGTTGATGCCCCAGACCACGGTGAGGGCCACGAGCAGCAGCAGTTGGGACGGCGTGAGGCGTTGCATCGGCAGGTGGGCGCAAAGTGCGAACAGTAACAAAATTCCACGGCAGACCACAGGGCCGCAAAACCCGGTTCCCTACAATCCCGCCATGAACTTCTCCGACATGCTGCGCGACGCCGGGCAACGCAACCGGTCCATGCTGTGCGTGGGCCTGGACCCTGAGCCCAACCGTTTCCCCCACCGCTGGAAGGGCGACGCGCGCCACATCGCCGATTTCTGTTCGGCCATCGTGGACGCCACGGCCGATCTCGTGGTGGCCTACAAGCCGCAGATCGCCTACTTCGCTGCCCACCGTGCCGAGGACCAGCTGGAACGCCTGATGGCCCACATCCGGGTGGCCGCGCCGCATGTGCCCATCATCCTGGACGCCAAGCGCGGCGACATCGGCAGCACAGCCGAGCAGTACGCGCGCGAAGCCTTCGAGCGCTACGGCGCCGACGCGGTGACGCTCTCGCCGTTCATGGGTTTCGATTCGGTGCAGCCCTACCTGCAGTACCCGGGCAAGGGCGCCTTCCTGCTGTGCCGCACCTCCAATCCCGGTGGTGACGACCTGCAGAACCAGCGCCTGGCCAGCGTGGACGGTCAGCCACTGCTTTACGAGCACGTGGCACGCCTGGCGCAGGGGCCGTGGAACCTCAACGGCGAGCTGGGTCTGGTGGTGGGTGCGACCTACCCCGAAGAAATCGCCCGCGTGCGCGAGATCGCGCCCACGCTGCCGCTGCTGATTCCCGGTGTAGGCGCCCAGGGCGGTGACGCTGTGGCCACGGTGCGGGCCGGCTGGCGCGACAACGGCCCCATCATCGTCAACTCGGGCCGGGCCATCATCTATGCGTCATCGGGTGAGGATTTCGCCGACGTCGCCCGGCGAGAAGCCATCAAGACGCGGGACATGCTGGAAGCCGCAAAAGGCTGAGGAGGCTGGGAACGATCCGCCGCCGGGCCGCCCCAAGGCGGATCAGCCCCCTCGGGGGGCAGCGACCCACACGCAGTGGGAGAGCGTGGGGGCCTCGTTCACTTGATGCAGACCGACCGGACCTGCTTGAGGTCGGTCAGGCCCATCAGCACCTTCTCCATGCCGTCCATCTTGAGCGTGTGCATGCCCGAGGCCAGCGCGGCCGTCAGGATTTCAGCCACGCGCGCACGCTCCTGCACCAGCCGCTTGACCGTGTCATCGGCAATCAGCAGCTCGTGCAGGCCCACACGGCCCTTGTGGCCGCTGCCGCCACACTTGTCGCAACCCACCGAGCGGTGCATGCGCAGGCGGCCATCGCTGCCGCCGTACTGGCGGGTCCAGCGTTGCACCAGGGCCTGTGAGGCGGCGGCCGCGTCTGAGGTCCACTCGGGCGTGTGGCGCAGGTCCAGCGAGAACTCGTCGACGAAGGCCTTGAGCTCGGCCGCATCGGGTTCGTAGGACTGCTTGCACTCGCCGCACAGCCGCTTGGCCAGGCGCTGCGCCAGGATGCCCAGCAGCGCGTCGGCGAAATTGAACGGGTCCATGCCCATGTCCAGCAGGCGCACGATCGACTCGGGCGCCGAGTTGGTGTGCAGCGTGGAGAACACCAGGTGGCCGGTGAGCGAGGCCTCCACGCCCATGGACACGGTTTCCTTGTCGCGCGATTCGCCCACCATGATGATGTCGGGGTCGGCACGCAGGAAGGCGCGCATCACCAGCGCGAAGTCGATGCCGGCCTTGCGGTTGACCTGCACCTGGCGCAGACCCTTCTGCGTGATCTCCACCGGGTCTTCCGCGGTCCAGATCTTGGTCTCGGGCGTATTCAGGTGCTTGAGGATGGAGTGCAGCGTGGTCGTCTTGCCCGAGCCGGTGGGGCCGCAGACGTAGAACAGGCCGTAGGGCTTCTCGATGGTGGGGATCAGCCGCTCGCGGTTGTGCTGCGTCAGGCCGAGCTTGTCCAGAGGTATCGGCTCGCCTGCGGCCAGTATGCGCATCACCACGTCCTCGACGCCGCCGGCCGAGGGCAGGGTGGCCACGCGCAGCTCGATGTCGAGCGGGCCATAGCGCTTGAACTTGATCTTGCCGTCCTGCGGCTTGCGGCGCTCGGAGATGTCGAGGTCGCACATGATCTTGAGGCGCGTGACCATGGCCGCGCGGTACTGCGCGGGCACCTCGATGTAGGGCTGCAGCGTGCCGTCGATGCGAAAGCGTATGCCGGTCTTGGCCTTGCCGGGGAGTGGCTCGATGTGGATGTCGGAGGCGCCCGCCTTGTAGGCGTCGACGATGATCTTGTTGACAAACTTGACCAGCTCGTTGTCGGCTGCAGCCGATTCGGCGCTGCTGTCCTCGACCCCTTCCTCTTCCAGCGGGCCCTGCATGTCGGCCAGCAGCTGGTCGATGGAGCTGCCGGTGTCCACGCCGTAGAACTGGTCGATGGTCTGCAGGAACTCGGCCAGCGTGGTGACCTGGTACTGGACCTTGCCGGCCTTGGGGAACACCTGCTGAACCATGCGCGAGCTGCGCGTGGCCTCGGGGTCCAGGCACATCACGATCAGGCCCTGCGGGCTGTCGTCCAGCGGCAGCCAGCGCTGCTCGACGATGAACTCGCGCTTGAGCGGGCCGTGCAGCGTCTCGATGCGCATGCGTCCGGACTGGAACGGCACGTAGGGCACGCCGAAGAAGGAGGACAGCGCCGCGCCCAGCTGCGCGGGCGTGATCTCGAAGCGCTGGCCCAGCACCTGTTCGAGGCCCAGGTTCTCCTCGCGGGCCAGTGCCACCGCTTCGGCGAGTTCCTCGTGGCTGATCAGCCCGGCGTCGACCAGGTTCTCGTAGCGTGGTGCCACCGGACGTGGCTTGGGCGCGGGGGCTGCAGGAGCGGAGGGTTCGGCCGAAGACCGCGCGAACGCGGGGGCCGGCGCTGGCGCCGGAGCGGCCGTGCCGTCGCTGCGCTGGCGAAAGGCGATGGCCAGCGTCTTGCACAGCTGCTGGGCACCGTCCACGTCCAGTGGCCCGAAGGGCTGGTCGTTGCGGTTGTTGATGAGCTGCAGCACGCCGTAGAGCGTGCCGCCGTCTTCGATGGGCGCCACCAGCATCTGCTTGGTCCGGTAGCCCGAGCGCTTGTCCACCTCCTTGAGGAAGTGCAGCTCTGGCGAGATGGCGTAGATCTCTTCCTCGTCCTGCGCGTTGGTCAGGTTGAGCGTGCGCCGGCTCATGGCCACGTAGCCTGCGATGCTGGCCGGGCTGATGGGCAGCTTGAGCTCGCGGCTGGTGTGCAGGCCGATCTTGACACGCGAGACGATGGACTGACCGTCTTCGCTGATGGCATACAGCGTGAGCCGGTCGGCGTTGAACAGCCGGCAGATGTCGCTGCTGACCTCCACCATGATCTGCTCGACCCGCTCGGTGCTGTGGATGCGGTTGCTGACCTGCTGCAGCTGGCGCAGGAACAGGGCCTCGAACGCCGCCTGGTCGGGCATGTCGATACCGGGAATGAGGGTGTCCGCCATGGTGCGACCTTATTTCGTCTCGAACTGGGTGGAGCCGTCCCAGTCGGGGTCGTAGGGAAGCTGCTTTTTCTCGGCCAGGCGTCCGTCGTAGAGGCGGTACAGCGGCTTGTCGGGCTGGCGGCCCAGCAGGTTGACCATCATGGTCTCGGCCTCGCCCCACTGCTGGCTGCGGTAGGCTGCCAGGAAGCGGCCCCAGAGCGCGAGCTCTTCCTTCAGCTCGGCCGAGACCTCGTCTTCCGTGCCCAGCGGCGTGAAGATGGCCACGGCCTCGTCCTTGCCCTTGACCTTGACCAGATCGAGCTCCTGCCAGACGAAACCGCGGGTCTGGCGCCGGGTGCTGTCGCTGGCCACGATCTCCACCGTGTAGGCCTTGCACAGGCCTTCCAGGCGCGAACCCAGGTTGACCGCGTCGCCGATCACGGTGTAGCTGCGCCGTATGTCCGATCCCATGTCGCCCACGCACATCTGGCCGGTGTTCAGGCCCACCCCCATGCCGATGCTGGGCAGGCCCTGTTTCTGGTGCTCGGCATTGATTTCATGGATGGCGTCGGTCATGGCCAGCGCGGTGCGCACGGCCAGCTGCGCGTGGTCGGGTGTTTCCACCGGTGCGCCCCAGAACGCCATCACGCAGTCGCCCATGTACTTGTCGATGGTGCCCTTGTCGGAGCGGATCAGGTGCGTGAGGCGCGAGAACACGTGGTTGAGCAGGCGCTGCAGCTGTGTGGGCTCCATGGTCTCCGACATGTGCGTGAAGCCGCGCATGTCGCTGAACATCACGGTCAGCTCCTTGTCGGTGGCCTGCATGCTGTACTTGTCGGGCTGCTTGACCATCTCGTCCACCAGCTCGGGGGGCACGTAGGTGCCGAACAGGTTGGCCAGCTCGCGTTTGGAGCGGCTTTCGACGAAATAGCCGTAGCTCATGTTCAGCGCGAAGGCCGTGCCCACCATCACCAGCGAGGTGGCGAGCGGCAGCACCAGTCCCCACTGGAGGTAGAGCCAGAAGTTGAGGAACAGCAGGAAGCCGGCCACGCCCACGCTCAGCAGGATGGCCATGGTGGCGCTGAGCGTCGGCAGTGCGATGGCCAGCAGCAGGCCGGCGAGCGTGAGCAGCACGAATTCGTAGCCCACGGCGTAGTCGGGTTTGACCAGCACCTTGCCGTCCAGCATGCCGGCGATCACGTTGGCGTGGGTCTCTACGCCGGGGTAGACCTCGCCCACGGGTGTCACCCGCAGGTCCAGCAGACCGGGTGCGGTGGTGCCCAGCAGCACGATCTTGTCCTTGAGCTCACCGGCGGGCAGCCGGCCCAGGGCCACGTCGGCCGCCGAGACGTAGCGGAACGAGCCGCCATCCACGCCGCCACGGCCGCGGTAGGGCACCAGCGCCGCGATACGGTCGTCCACCGGGATGGCCATGCTCTGGTCGCCCAGGCGCAGCACCACGCTCTCCAGGCCCTGGTAGCTGTCGTCCAGGTAGGCCGAGGGCGGGAAGCCGGGCTCCATCTTGGGCATACCCACCAGCTGGCGGAACATGGCCAGGGCCAGCGATTCGTAGTACTGGCCGTCGTGTTCGGCCACCAGCGGGATGGAGCGCACCACACCGTCGCTGTCCACCACAGGGTTGAAGAAGCCGGCGTGGGGCGCGGCCTCGGCCAGCACCGGGATGTTGCTGCCGTAGCCATCCCAGGAGGTGAAGCGCACGGTACGTCCGCCCAGGTCGTCCCGTGTCATGGCTGGGGCGGGCAGCACGCCGCTCTTGCGGCCCTGGCGGTCGCTGGTGAGGTAGTAGCCCAGCACGACAGGGCGGCCCTTGAGTGCGGCCGCAAAGCGGGCGTCGTAGTCGAGCTCGGGTTTGAGCTCAGCCAGTTTCTGGCCGAAGCCGGGGGTATCGCGCAGGTCTTTCTCCGCCAGCTGTTCCAGCCGCCTGAGGCCCGAGCTTTCGTCGGTTTCGGCGAACACCACGTCCATGCCAAGCACGGCGATCTGCTGGCGATCGAACAGGTCGTTCACCAGGTCTGCCATGCGGTTGCGCGACCAGGGCCAGCGGCCGACCTCGGCCAGGCTCTGTTCGTCGATGTCGATGATCACGACCCGGTCGTCCAGCGTCTGCGGCATGAAGGTCTTGAGCCGCGCGTCGTAAATGATGGCATCGAGCCGGTTGAGCACCTCCACCCGCAGGTGGCCGCTGGCGTGCAGCAGCGCCAGCAGCAAGGGCAGCAGCGTCAGCAGCGTGCGGGGCCAGTGCTGGAGAAAGGTCAGCATGGCAGGCCTTGTCGTGTCAGCGTTGCTGGAAACGCATGCGCGTGCCAGCGAGGTCGATCACGTCGCCGTCCTTGAGCATCACAGGCGTGCTGCCCACGGGCTCACCGTTGAGCATGGGAGCGGTGGTGCCTTCCACCAGCGCCAGGGTGTGGCCCAGGCCGCGCTGGGTGATGGCGGCCACCGCAATGCCCGGCTTGCCCAGGGTGGTGACCACCTTGGTGAGGGGCACCTGGCGCCCGGCGGCAGGGCCGCTGAGCACCTCGATGCTGCCCACGGCCGCCGCCGGGGGGGGGGCCGGCGTCGGGGTGGGGGCGCTGCTCGTGGCGGGGGCCGCCGTGGCGGTGGCGGCAGCCGCCAGGCTGGCGCGCATGGCCGGCGTCATCACCATGGTCTTGTCGTAGCCGGGGTCGTGTTGCGCGCCCACGTAGCGGATCTTGTACTTGCCAATCTCGATGAGGTCGCCGTTCTCCAGCTTCTGCTGCTTGACCGCCTTGCCGTTGATGTAGGTGCCGTTGGTGCTGTTGAGGTCTTCCACCACGACGTCTTCGCCTTCCAGCACGAACACCGCGTGTTCGCCGCTGACGGCCAGGTTGTCGATCACGAGGTCGTTGTATGGGCGGCGACCCAGCGTGGTGCGCTCGCGCGTCAGCTGCAGTTCCTTGATCACGGCCCCGTCGATCGAGACGATCATCTTCGGCATGGATGACTCCTGGGTCTGGTGAGTTAGCGGCCGGAGCTGAACCAGCGGGACAGCAGGCCGCGTTTCCCGTCGTCGCCCTGGGCGTGCACGAGAATGACGGAGATATTATCCCGGCCGCCTGCGGCGTTGGCAGCATCGAGCAGCAGGCGCGTGGCGCGAGCGGTGCCGCCTGCGCCGGCGTCCAGCAGGCTGGAGATGTCGGCGTCGCCCAGCATGTCGGTCAGCCCGTCGGAGCACAGCAGGTAGACGTCGCCAGCGCGCACCTCGTGTTCGTGCACCTCAAGCTGCACCTCGGGCTCCACGCCCAGCGCGCGCGTGACCAGGTTGCGGTGGGGCGCGTACAGGGCTTCTTCGGGTGTGAGCAGGCCCGCGTCGATCTGCTCCTGCAGCAGCGAGTGGTCGCGCGTGAGCTGCTGCAAACCGCCACCGCGCCAGCGGTAGCAGCGCGAATCGCCGATGTGACCGACCAGGGCCCGCGAGCCCTGGAACAGGCCCAGCACAAGCGTCGTGCCCATGCCCTCGTAATGCGGGTTGTTCAGCGCGGCGTGGAGGATGGCGGTGTTGGCCTGGGACGTGCCCTGTTGCAGCGCCAGGGCGGCCGCCGGTGTGGGCGCCGGTTGCGTGTTGCGCCCCATCCAGGCCGCCAGTTCGCTGCGCAGCGTGGCAATGGCCATGGCGCTGGCGATCTCGCCGGCGTTGTAGCCGCCCATGCCGTCGGCCAGCAGTGCGAGTCCCAGATCCGGCTCGCAGGCCACGGCGTCTTCGTTGTTGGTTCTGACGCGGCCGGGGTCGGTCAGGCTGTGGAAGTCGAACCTCATGAATGGCGGGGGATGGTGTCCTGCGGATCGAGCACCGTGGTGCGCTGGAAGGGGTCGCTCCCGGCGGGCGGGTCGGCCGGCCGGGTGACGACGGTGGTGGCCGCATTGTGCACGCTGGGCTCGGGGAAGTCGGGCACGGCCACCGGGACAGGGGGTATGGCTTTGGCCGGTGGCGCAGATACGTCCAGGCTCGCGCGCAGGGCCAGCGCGAGGGTGTTGCCGCTGGGAAAACGCTGTGCCGGGTCTTTCGCGAGCGTGCGAGCCACCACCTCGGCCAGCGCGGCGGGCAGCTCCGGGCGCAGCTCGCGCACGTCGGGGGGCGGTTCGTTGGCGATCTTGAACATCAGCGCGGCCATGGAGTCGCCACGGAACGGCAGCACGCCGGTGAGCAGCTGGAACAGCATCACGCCCAGCGAGTAGAGGTCGGCGCGACCGTCCACCTTTTTGCCGGCCAGCTGCTCGGGCGACATGAAGCTGGGCGTGCCCAGCACCATGCCGGTCTTGGTCTTGCTCGCGTCGGTCACGCGGGCGATGCCGAAGTCCGTCACCTTCACGGTGTCGCTGCCGGGCTCGTACATGATGTTGGCCGGCTTGATGTCGCGGTGCACCACGTGGTGCCGGTGGGCGTAGTCCAGCGCCTCGGCCACGCGTGCGGCGATGGATACCACCCGGTCCACCGGCAGCAGCTGGTCGGGGCGGGTCTGGTCGGTCAGGTCCTTGCCGTGCAGGAACTCCATCGCGATGTAGGCCAGGTCGTGCTCCTCGCCAGCGTCGAAGATGGTGACGATGTTCGGGTGCTGCAGCCGCCCGGCGGTCTCGGCTTCGCGGAAGAAGCGCTCGCGCGCGTCGGCCAGCGCGTCGCCTTCGAACTCGTCGCCCAGGGCCATGGTCTTGATGGCCACCACGCGCCCGATCTTGGGGTCACGCCCCTGGTAGACGATGCCCATGGCTCCCTTGCCCAGTTCCTTCTCGACCTGGTAGCGGCCCAGCATGGGCTTTTCCACGCCGCCACCGTCCAGCAGCATCGTGCCACCCGGGTGGGCGCCGCCACCGCCCAGCATCACGGTTTCCGACAGCTGCCTGGCCCTCGCGAGGCGGGCGGGCAGGTCCTTGTAGGTCGCGTTGTGGCGGCCCATGTGCTCGTAAACCGCCTGGGCCTTGCTGAACTGGCGCTTGCGCTCGAAATCCAGCGCCAGGTGCATCAGGTTGTCCATCAGCGCGTCGTTGAGCGGCACGCGCTGGAAGCGGTCAAAGGCCATGTCGAGCTGGCCCTGTCCCTGCAGTGCCAGCGCCATCAGGCGGTTGGTCTCGGCGGACTCCTCGTCGCTGCGCAGCTTGCCGGCTTCGGTGACCAGGAAGCGTTTGGTGGTCAGCGCGCCATGGCCGATCAGCAGCAGCGTGGCTGCCAGCGTGAGTGGCACCCACAGCGAGGCCTGAGAGAGCAGTGCGAATTCGCTGCCCAGCAGCAGCACCAGCAGCGCTGCCGTTCCCAGCGCCGCCTGGCCCGCGCGCAGCCGCGGCAGCCCGACCAGCAGCCACAGCGCCACCAGCAGCAGGGCGCCCAGCGAGGCCACGGTGCCCCAGGCCGGCTGCGCCACAAAATGGCCGCCCAGGATGCTGGAAGTGATGTGGGCCATGGTCTCCACCGGCGCCATGGCGGGCGACACCGGGGTGGGAAACTGCATGCCCACGCCCGCGGCGGTGGCGCCCACCAGCACGATCTTGCCGGCGTACTTGCGGGCGTCCAGCTTGCCACTGATGACGTCGTAGACGCTGTCCACCACAAAGGGTGCACGGCCGTCGCGCACCGGGTAGAACCGGGGCAGGGTCAGCTGGCGTTCGTCGGCCGGTACTTTGAGGGCCTGGCTCTGGCTGCCGAGCTGTATGCCGCCATCGGGCAGTGGCACCAGATCGGTCGGACCCAGGTTGAGGCTGTGCGCAGCTGCGCGCAGGCTGAGCGACGGCAGGCTGCGCCCGTGGTGGGCGATCAGCAGGGGTTCGTGGCGCAGGGTGGCATCCGCGTCCTGCCAGGGGTTGAGGTGGGCCACGCCGACGGCCACATCAGCCAGCGGTGCGATCGGCCACAACACGGTTTCGGCGGGCAGTCCCAGGCCGGCGACGGCGTTGCCGGCGCTGCGCTGGGCAAACGCGGGCCAGTCGCTGTCGGGGCGGCCCTGGGGGGTGCCCAGCGTGAACAGCGCGGGCAGCAGCACGCGGCCGGAGCGCCTGAGGCTGTCGGCAAGGCGGGCGTCGCCGTCCAGGCTGGCTTCGGCGCGTTCGAGCTCGGGCCGCAGCTCGGCCGCCAGCGGCTCATCGCGTGTGGCCAGGCGCTGGCGCAGGCTGCGCACCACCTCCAGCCCGCGATCGGTCTGGGGCTCGAAGAACAGCGCGGTGTAGACGATGGTGCGGGCGCCAGCCTCGGTCAGCCTGTCGATCAGCTGCGCGTGCACGTCGCGCGGCCAGGGCCAGCGGCCCAGGTTGGCGATGCTGGTGTCGTCGATGGCGATGACCGCGATGCGGTCGCTGGGCACCAGGTTGTGGCGGGTGCTGGCACTGTCGTAGAAGCGCCGCTCGAGGCCGCCAAAAGCGTCGGCGGTGGCCTGAAGCCCCAGCACCACGGCGATCACCAGCAACGCAGCGAGAGCGTCGGAGCGCCAGAAGGGCCGGCGACCACCTTGCGAACTTGCCATCCGTATCCCCTCGGGAATTGCTCCCAGCGGATTTATATAACGCGGACATCGGGCGTGGCAAAAAAAATGGCAACCCGGTCGGGTTGCCATCTGTGCAGGAGGTCAGGCCGGTCAGTGCGCCGCAGGCGGCTGCTCCGTTGCCTGTTGACGCTTCATCCACACGCCGACAGCCAGCACCAGCAGGGCCCCGGCGACACCGGCGGTGTATTTGATGGCGTCGGTCTGTGCCAGCTTGGGCATCCAGGTCCAGGCTTCGGGGTTGGCCACGGCCGGGTCGCCCACCGCCATCGTACCGGCGATCCAGCCCAGCAGCATGCCGCCCACGGTGATGATCATGGGGAAGCGGTCCATCAGCTTGATCACCAGCTGGCTGCCCCAGACGATGATGGGGATGGAGACCAGCAGGCCGAAGATGACCAGGGGCATCTGGTGGCCGTCGCTCGCGGTTTCGGCGGCACCGGCAATGGCGATCACGTTGTCCACGCTCATCACCAGGTCGGCCACGATCACGGTCTTGACGGCGGCCCACAGGCGGTCGCTGCCTTCGATATTGCCGTGGCCGTCCTCATCGCCCGGGGCCAGCAGCTTGATGCCGATCCACACCAGCAGCACGGCGCCAATGAGTTTCAGGAAGGGGATGGCCAGCAGCGTGAGCGCGAAGAAGATCAGGATGACCCGCAGGACGATGGCGCCAGCCGTGCCCCAGATGATGCCCTGGGTGCGCTGTGCCGGCGGCAGCTTGCGGCAGGCCAGTGCGATCACGACGGCGTTGTCGCCACCGAGCAAGATGTCGATCATGATGATCTGACCGACGGCGACCCAGAGGTTCGGGTCGAAGAGGAAGTCCATGCAAAGTCTCCAGTTGGCGGCGGGGTGGACCAATCGGTCCGGGCGCGGAGTGCTGCGATGGTACGACACCCGATTCGGGTGGTCGGCCTCCGAGCCGCACCGCGCGGTGCTGGTCGAAGGTCTTGCTCGGCCGGTCCCTGGACCGGCTCGCCGCACCGGAGGGGATCAACCCTCGTATTGACGATGTGGCGTTCGGCAAATGGACCGCATCGCGGTGATTCGCCTGGGAGCTACTCCCCTTCAAACCCTCGATTAAAACACAGCAGGCATCCGCCGGACAAGCCTCCGCCGGCTGTTGCCGTCGATGACCCGTCAGTCGGCAGGACGCTCGGGCGCCGCAGCCTGACGCGCCGCGAGGTGGCGGCCAACGGCAACCACCAGCAGGGCGCAGACAACACCCGTCGTGGTCACCACGGCGTGTGGGATATCGCCCAGCCGGCTGGTGACCGCGGGGTCGGACAGCAGCATCTCGCCGGCCAGATAGCCCAGGAGACCCGCCCCCAGGGTGATGATGATGGGGAAACGTTCCATCACCTTGAGCAGCAGGGTGCTCCCAAACACGATCAGGGGAATGCTGATGGCAAGGCCCAGTACGAGCAGCATGTTGTCGCCATGCGCGGCGGCGGCCACGGCCAGCACGTTGTCCAGGCTCATGACCAGGTCCGCCACCAGGATGGTGCGGATGGCGGCAAACATGCCGGTGGTTTCCTGGCCGACTTCGCCACCGTCGTCACCGTCGCCCAGCAAATCCACGCCGATGTACATCAGCGCCAGGGATCCGATGATCTTGAGGAAAGGCAGGCGCAGCAGCTGGGCGGCCAGGATCGTCAGGACGATGCGCATGACGATGGCGGCGCCGCTGCCGAAGAAGATGGCCTTCTTCTGCTGCTCGGGGGGCAAGGCCCGAGCGGCCAGCGCGATGACCACCGCGTTGTCGCCCGAAAGCAGGATGTTGGCCAGGATGATCGAGCCCAGGGCACCCCAGAATGCGGCCGAGGTCAGGTCCATGCGAATCTCCAGATGGGTGGCGTCAGAAACGACTCTGGGCGAGGGACCTGTCGGTCCGCTCGCCCAGCGATGAGTCTAGCCACGGCTCCCAGGGCCCGGCGTACGTAGGACTACGCAGCCGGACACCCGGTCGGCATCAGAGCTGTGCCTTGAGCAGCTTGCCCAGTTCCGACGGGTTGCGCGTGATCACGAAGCCACACTCTTCCATGATGGCCAGCTTGGCATCGGCGGTGTCGGCGCCGCCCGAGATCAGCGCGCCGGCGTGGCCCATGCGCTTGCCGGGAGGGGCGGTGACGCCGGCGATGAAGCCGACGATGGGCTTCTTCATGTTGGCCTTGCACCACATCGCGGCTTCGGCCTCGTCGGGGCCACCGATCTCGCCGATCATGATCACGGCATCGGTGTCCGGATCGTCGTTGAAAGCCTTCATCACGTCGATGTGCTTCAAGCCGTTGATCGGGTCGCCACCAATGCCCACGGCAGAGGACTGGCCCAGGCCGACTTCGGTCAGCATGGCCACGGCTTCATAGGTCAGCGTGCCCGAGCGGGACACGACGCCGATGCGGCCCTTGCGGTGGATGTGGCCGGGCATGATGCCGATCTTGATCTCGTCGGGCGTGATGAGACCGGGGCAGTTGGGGCCCAGCAGCAGGGTCTTCTTGCCGCCAGCGGCTTCCTTGGCCTTCATCTTGTTGCGCACTTCCAGCATGTCCTTGACCGGAATGCCTTCGGTGATGCAGACGGCCATGTCCAGGTCGGCTTCGACGGCTTCCCAGATGGCAGCAGCTGCGCCGGCGGGCGGCACGTAGATCACCGACACGGTGGCGCCGGTCTGCTGGGCGGCTTCCTTGACGGTCGAGTAGATCGGGATGTTGAAGATCGACTCGCCGGCTTTTTTCGGGTTCACGCCCGCCACGAAGCAGTTCTTGCCGTTCGCGTATTCCTGGCACTTCTCGGTGTGGAACTGCCCGGTCTTGCCCGTGATGCCCTGGGTGATGACCTTGGTGTCTTTGTTGATGTAGATCGACATGGTTGCTTCTCCGCGCTTATTTGACAGCGGCGACGATCTTGGTCGCGGCTTCGGCCATGGTGTCGGCGGCGATGATGGGCAGGCCGGATTCGGCCAGCATCTTCTTGCCCAGCTCTTCGTTGGTGCCCTTCATGCGCACGACCAGCGGCACGTTCAGGTTCACGGCCTTGCAGGCGGTGATGACGCCGGTGGCGATGGTGTCGCACTTCATGATGCCGCCGAAGATGTTGACCAGGATGCCCTCGACCTTGGGGTTCTTGAGCATGATCTTGAAGGCCTCGGTCACCTTCTCGGGGGTGGCGCCGCCGCCCACGTCGAGGAAGTTGGCCGGCTCGCCGCCGAACAGCTTGATGGTGTCCATGGTGGCCATGGCAAGACCGGCACCGTTGACCAGGCAGCCGATGTTGCCGTCCAGGCTGATGTAGGCCAGGTCGAACTTGGAGGCCTCGATTTCAGCCGGGTCTTCCTCGTCCAGGTCGCGGAAGGCCACGATCTCGGGGTGGCGGAACAGCGCGTTGGAGTCGAAGTTGAACTTCGCGTCCAGGGCCATCAGGTTGCCCTTGGAGTCGCAGTTCAGCGGGTTGATTTCCACCAGCGACGCGTCGGTGTCCATGTAGCACTTGTAGATCTTGGCGAAGATGTCCACCGCCTGGTCCACGGAAGCGCCGGTCAGGCCGATGGCGGCCGCGACCTTGCGCGACTGCGCTTCGGTGATGCCGCTCAGCGGGTCGATCATCTCGGTGACGATCTTCTCGGGCGTGGAATGGGCCACTTCCTCGATGTCCATGCCGCCTTCGCTGGAAGCGATCAGGGCCACCTTCTGCGTGGCACGGTCGGTCACCAGCGACACATACAGTTCGTTCTTGATGTCGGCGCCGTCCTCGATGTAGAGGCGGCGGACCTTCTGGCCCTCAGGGCCAGTCTGGTGCGTGACCAGCTGCATGCCCAGGATGTCGGTGGCGCGGGCCTTGACGTCGTCGATGGACTTGGCCACCTTCACGCCGCCGCCCTTGCCGCGGCCACCTGCGTGGATCTGTGCCTTGACCACCCACACCGGGCCGCCGAGTTTCTGGGCGGCCTCGACCGCCTCCTGCACCGTGAACGCCGCGATGCCGCGTGGAACGGGCACGCCGAATTGACGCAAGATTTCCTTGCCTTGGTACTCGTGAATCTTCATGAATCGTCTCTAGGGGGAGGTCTCTAGGGAGTGGGCCTGGAACGGGTCCGCCGGGTGGAGGCCGGAGCGGGGCTCCGGTACCAGGGCCGAAATGTAGCATGTTGCAATGCACAAGCCTTGTGCGAAACTTGCTACCTTGGGGCACGGTGCCCCACACACGAACACGGCTCTGGAGTGAAGATGGCGAAGGTTTTCATTGATGGCGAGGCGGGCACCACGGGCCTGCAGATCCGCGAACGGCTGCAGGACATGCCGTCTGTCGAGCTGCTGAGCATCGCGCCCGAACGCCGCAAGGACCCGCAAGCCAAACGCGACCTCATGGCTGGCGCCGACCTGGTGGTGCTGTGTCTGCACGACGACGCGGCGCGCGAGTCGGTGGCCCTGATCGACAGCCTGTCCGGGCGCAAGCCCAAGATCGTGGACGCCTCCACCGCCCACCGCGTGGCACCTGGCTGGGTCTACGGTTTTCCCGAACTCGCACGTGGCCAGCGTGAGGCGGTGGTGGCCGCCGAGCGGGTTTCCAACCCCGGCTGCTACGCCACCGGCGCCATCGCGCTCATCCGCCCGCTGGTCGATGCCGGTCTGATTCCCGCCGACTTTGCGCTGTCGCTGCCGTCCATCAGCGGCTACAGCGGCGGCGGGCGCAGCATGATCGAGGCCTACGAAAAAGGCGAGGCCCCGGCCTACGAGACCTACGCTCTGGGCCTGCAGCACAAGCACATCCCCGAAATCATGAAGTACACCGGCCTGGTGCGCCGGCCCCTCTTCATTCCTGCGGTGGCCAACTTCCCGCAGGGCATGCTGGTGCAGCTGCCCCTGCACCTGGACACGCTGCCGCGTGCGCCCAAGGGTGCCGACCTGCACGGTGCGCTCGCGGCACACTACGCTGGCAGCGAGTGGGTGAGCGTGGAGCCCGCCACCGAGTCGGGCAAGCTCGATCCCCTGGCGCTCAAGGACACCAACCGCATGGAGCTGCGCGTCTACGCCAACGAGACCCACCGCCAGGCGGTGCTGATTGCGCGGCTGGACAACCTGGGCAAAGGTGCCAGTGGTGCGGCCGTGCAGAACCTGAAGCTGATGTTGGGCCTGTAAGGACTCAGTCGACGTTGACCACGTCGCCGCCCTCGCGCGCGGCGGCGTTGCTTTTCACCAGTTCATCCACCAGCGCACCCAGCCACGCGTCCAGCGGTTCGCCGGCTGCATGCTGCCGGTACTGGGCCGCCACATAGGGTGTGCTCGCGGCCCAGTCACGCAGCGCGGGCAGGCTCACGCGCTGCAGCTCCAGCAGCTTGAACTTCACCAGCACCTTGAGCGCATAGCGCAGGTGTCTGGCGGGCTGCTGCTGGAACTGTGCCAGCCGGCTGCGGGCACGCGCCAGCGCGCCGTCCACGTCGGTGAACACGCGGCCGTGGCCCGGTATCACGGTGAGTGGCCGCAGGCGTGCGATCAGGTCCAGCGTCTCGCCCACCTCGTCAAACGCGTCCACGCCGTCGAGTTCGGGGAACACCACGCCGAAGCCGTTTTCCCACAGTGCGTCGGCCGACAGCAGCGTGCGACTGGCGGGCTCGAACAGCACCACGGCGTGCGGATCGTGCCCCCGTGCCGCGTGGATCTGCCAGTCGGCATCGCCCAGGCGCACGGTCTCACCCGGGCGCATCAGACCGCTGATGCCAAAACGCGGGCAGGTCTGGCCGGTGGGCTCGTAGGTCAGCCGCTGGGGGTCCCAGTCGCGCACCGCGTCGGCCTCGCCCGGGGGTATCAGGGTGTGCACGCCCGGCCAGGCGGCCTGCAGCGCGGCGTTGCCGCCGCAGTGGTCGCTGTGCAGGTGGGTGTTGGCCAGCAGGTCCAGCGGGCGGCCTCCCAGTGCGTGGCGCACCAGGGACACGGTCTGCTCGGCGTGGGTGCAGTAGCCGGTGTCCACGACGGCCGTGCCGTCGCGCCCGGTGAAGACGGTGTTGTTGGCCGAAAGCCAGCCGCGCTCGATGACGGCAACACCAGGGGGCAGAGTGGGTGTAGGGCTCATGTGATCAGGGGCTGTAGCTGTGCCGCCGCATCGGGGGCATCGAACAGGGTGGCAATGCCTTGCGATTCGCGCTGCGCGATGCGCTCCAGGAACCCGCTGGCGTCGCCCATGGTGGCGAAGGCGTCGAATCCGGTTTCGAGGAAATCCTGCAGCGCGCCCAGGCCGGCTGCACGGGCCGGGCCACGCATGAGCCGCAGCGCGGTGCGCAGGCCCTTGAGTTTCGTGAGGCGCTGCAACTCGCGGCCCATGTGCTGCACCACCGCCAGCTGGCGCTCGCGGGCGGCGCGCTGGCCGGTGGCCCGCCAGGCCGCCACGTAGCGCTGCGCGGGTGTGCCCTGCGCCGTGAGCCAGTGCCCGGCCAGTTCGTGGTCCAGGGTTTCGGTCAGCGCGTGGATCTCGGCCATGTCCACCGCCAGCTGTGCCACCTGGGCCGGGAACAGGCGTTCGATGGCACCGGCGATGCGGCCGAACTGGGCGTCGCGCTCGCGAAAGTCGTGGTCGCCGTAGAGTTCCTCCAGGAAAAAGCGCGTGGCGGGCGCATGCCGCCGATCGGCCAGGAAATCGGCGTAGCTGGCGGCAAAACGCCTGGCCTGCAGCGCCTTGATCTCGGACACCGCTCGCGCCAGACCCGGCGCATCGACACGCCTGCGCAAGCCGGCCACATGGGCCAGGTGGGCGCGTATCTGGTCGGCAGGGCTGCTGTCAGGCATGGGTCTAAGCGTAGCGCCGGGCATCAAGGTGGCGTCCCTGTCCCCAGAGTTGCACCTGGGCCTGCTGCGCGATCTGCGCTGCCAGCAAGGTGGGCGAGCCCAGCGTGGCCAGGGCTGCGATGTGCAGCCGCGCACATTTGAGCACCAGTTCGTAGCTCGCCCGGCTCGACAGCACCACGAAGCCGTCTTCGCCCAGGCGCCGCTGGTGGGCGAGGTGGCCGATCAGCTTGTCCAGCGCATTGTGGCGGCCCACGTCTTCCCGCACGTCGCTCAGGGTGCCGTCGGGCCGTGCCCAGGCGGCCGCGTGCAGCGCGCCGGTGCGGGCGTTGAGCGGCTGGTGCGAAGGCAGGGCCTCGAAGGCGCGGTGCAGCACGGCCGAATCCAGCGCAGCGACCCAGGACGGAGGGGTCAGCGGGTCGGGTGTCAGCTCCAGCGCCTGCAGGCTGTCGATGCCACACAGGCCACAGCCGGTGCGACCCGCCAGCGTGCGGCGGCGTTCTTTCAGGCGGGCAAAGCAGCTGCTTGCGATCTCGATCTGGGCTTCGAAGGCTGCGCCATGGTCCACCACCTCGATGCCCCGACAGTCTGCCGGTGTGTCGAGCAGCCCCTCGCTGAGCGCGAAGCCCAGCGCGAAGTCTTCGAGGTCATGTGGCGTGGCCATCATCACCGCATGCGACAGGCCATTGAAGACCAGCGCCACCGGCACTTCGGCGGCGAGCTCGGGCAGCGGCTCAACTGGCATGGCGCGTCAGCACCACTGGCACCGATTTGGAGGTGGGCGTGCCCGAGCCTTCGGACACCGCCGACAGTGGTACCAGCGGGTTGGTCTCGGGGTAGTAGGCCGCGACGTTGCCGCGCGGGATGTCGTAGGCCACCAGCCGGAAGCCGTCGGCGCGGCGTGCGTGGCCGTCGTCCCAAACGGTCTGCAGGTCCACGGTGTCGCCGTCCGCAAAGCCGAGCTCGCGGATGTCTTCGGGGTGGATGAAGACCACGCGGCGCTGGCCGAACACGCCGCGGTAGCGGTCGTCCAGGCCGTAGACGGTGGTGTTGTACTGGTCGTGCGAGCGCACGGTGAGCAGCGTGAACACGCGCGCCGAAACGCTGTGGTTCCGCTGCCGTTCGCGCATGCGGTGCACGGGTGTGTCCAGCGGCACCGCGTGGGGCACGAAGGCGGCCTTGCCCTGCGGGGTTTCCCACAGGCGTTCGCTGGCCGCGTTGCGCAGGCGAAAGCCGCCGGGCGTGGCCACGCGCCGGTTGAAGCCGTGGAAGTCGTCGAACACCTGTTCGATCAGGTCGCGAATGCGGCCGTAGTCTTCCACCAGCCACAGCCAGGGCGTGCGGCTGCCCTTGCCGCCCAGCCCGTTGAGTGTGGACTGCGCCAGCCGCGCCACGATGGCCGGTTCGGACAGCAGGTGCTCCGACGCCGGCGGGTTGATGCCACCGGAGAGGTGCACCATGCTCATGGAGTCCTCCACCGTCACGCGCTGCACGCCACCGGCCTGGTGGTCGATCTCGGTGCGGCCCAGGCAGGGCAGCAGCAGGGCCTCGCGTCCGTGCACCAGGTGGCTGCGGTTGAGCTTGGTGGCCACGTGCACGGTCAGCTCGCAGCGCTGCAGCGCCTGCCAGGTGCGCACGGTGTCGGGTGCGGCGGCGGCGAAGTTGCCACCCAGCGCGAAGAACACGCGGCCCTTGCCGTCCAGCATGGCCTGAATGGCTTCGACCGTGTCCATGCCCGCGTGGCGCGGCGGCTCGAAGTGGAACACCTCGGCCAGGCGGTCCAGCAGCTTGGCGGGTGGTTTTTCCCAGATGCCCATGGTGCGGTCGCCCTGTACGTTGCTGTGGCCGCGTACCGGGCACACGCCCGCGCCGGGGCGCCCGATGTTGCCGCGCAGCAGCAGCAGGTTGACCAGCATCTGTATGGTGGCCACCGAACGCGGTTGCTGCGTGATGCCCATGCCCCAGCAGACGATCACCCGTTCGGCCTGGCGGTAGACCTCGGCGGTGGCGCGCAGCTGGGCTTCGCTCAGGCCCGACTCCTGCTCCAGCAGCGCCCACGATTCGGCACGCAGGTCGTTGGCCAACGCGTCAAAACCGGTGGTGTGTTCGGCGATGAATTCGTGGTCCAGCACCGTCTCGCCCGCGTCCTCGCGCTCGATCAGGTGTTTCATCAGGGCCTTCACGGCCGCCAGGTCGCCTCCTGCACGCAGCTGGTGGTAGTGGGTGCTGATGGGCGTGGAGCCCAGCGTGGCCATCTCGACCGGGTCCTGCGGGTCGGCGAAACGTTCCAGCCCGCGCTCGCGCAGCGGGTTGAAGCTGACGATACGTGCGCCCCGGCGCGCGGCGCGCCGCAGCTCGCCCAGCATGCGAGGGTGGTTGGTGCCCGGGTTCTGGCCGAAGATGAAGATGGCGTCCGCGTGCTCGAAGTCGTCCAGCGTGACCGTGCCCTTGCCCACGCCGATCTGCTCGCGCATGGCCAGCCCGCTGGGCTCGTGGCACATGTTGGAGCAGTCGGGGAAGTTGTTGGTGCCGTACTCACGGACGAACAGCTGGTAGAGAAAGGCGGCTTCGTTGCTGGTGCGGCCCGAGGTGTAGAAGATGGCCTGGTCGGGGTCGGGCAGGGCGTTGAGGTGGCGGGCGATGCGCTCGAAGGCCTCGTCCCAGGCGAGGGGCACATAGCGGTCACTCGCGGCGTCGTAGGCCATGGGGTGGGTGAGCCGACCCTGGTCTTCCAGCCAGTAGTCGCTCTGCGCGGCCAGCTCGGCCACCGTGTGCCGTGCGAACAGCTCGGGCCCGGCGCGGCGCAGGGTGGTCTCGGCAGCCACGGCCTTGGCACCGTTTTCGCAGAACTCGAAGCTGCTGTGGTGGTCGCGGTCGGGCCAGGCGCAGCCGGGGCAGTCGAAGCCGCCGGGCTGGTTGGCCGACAGCAGCGTGCGCGCGCCGCGCAAGGGCACCCCTTGGGCGATCAGCACATTCTTGACGCTGCGCAGCGCTCCCCAGCCTCCTGCGGGGCCGGGGTAGGGGGCGATTCGTGGAGTGGGTGGCTTGCTCATGCTCAGGGTCTCTCGGATGCCATCAGGGGCGCGTGGTGAAGGCCGGTGACATAGACCGTTGCCCCTAATTCAGCACCGCGCGCGCCGCAGGGCGCTCCGTATGATGGCACGGCAGGAGACAACCCCATGAAACGCCGACGATTCCTACAACTGGGCCTGGTGGCCAGTGCCACGCTTGCGCTGGCGGGCGGCGGCCTGTCGCTGATGCGGCACGGTGTCGAATCGGGTCGCCTCACAGATGCCGGCCGCAGCGTCTTTCGCGCCGTGGGCCGTGCGGTGCTGGATGGCAGCTTGCCGGCAGAACCCGCGGCACAGCAGCTCGCGCTCGAGGGCTTGCTGACGCGGATCGATGACGCCATCGGCGCCTTCCCCGCCCACGTGCAGGCCGAACTCTCGCAACTGCTGGCCCTGCTGGCCAGTGCCCCCGGTCGCGTGGGGCTCGCCGGACTCACCACCGACTGGCCCTCAGCCAGCGTGGAGCAGATCCAGGCGGCGCTGCAGTCCATGCGCACCAGCTCCTTCAGCCTGCGCCAGCAGGCCTACCACGCGCTGCACGACCTGAGCGGGGCGGCCTACTTCTCCGACCGCAGCACCTGGGCCCAGCTGGGTTACCCCGGGCCCACCGACATCTGACCCACACCACCGATTCATGAGCCGACAACCCGATCCGTTCCGTGCAGGCTTGGCCCAAGGCTGGAAAGTGATGGGCGCCGGCCTCGCGCCCGTGCCCGACGAGCTGAGCTGCGACGTGCTGGTGATTGGCAGCGGCGCAGGCGGAGGCATCAGTGCCGAGCTGCTGGCGCGCGCCGGGCTCGATGTGGTCGTGCTCGAAGACGGCCCGCTCAAGACCAGCACCGACTTCCGCCAGCTCGAGGCCGAGGCCTACCCCACGCTCTACCAGGAGTCGGCCGCGCGCAAGACCGCCGACAAGGCCATCAACATCCTGCAGGGCCGCTGCGTGGGCGGCTCCACCACGGTCAACTGGACCAGTTCCTTTCGCACGCCCGAGCCCACGCTGGCCTTCTGGCAGCGGCACCAGGGCCTGGCCGATTTCAGCGCCGAGGCGCTGGCGCCCTTTTTCCGTCAGGCCGAGACGCGCCTGCACATCGGTGCCTGGGAAACCCCGCCCAACGAGAACAACGACCTGCTGCGTCGCGGTGCGCTCAAGCTGGGCATCGAGGCGCTGGCCATACACCGCAACGTGCATGGCTGCTGGAACCTGGGCTCGTGTGGCTTGGGCTGCCCCACCAACGCCAAGCAGTCCATGCTGGTGACCACCATCCCAGGTGCGCTGTCGCACGGGGCACGCCTGCTGGTGCAGACCCGTGCCGAGCGTTTCGAGATCGAAGGGGGCCAGGTGGCCGCACTGCAGGCCGTGGCCTGGGGTGTGCAAGGCACGAAGCCGCTGCGCATCCGCGCGCGCCACTACGTGCTCGCGGCCGGCGCCATCAACTCGCCCGCCGTGTTGCTGCGCTCGGGCGCGCCCGATCCGCATGGCCTGCTGGGCCGGCGCACCTTCCTGCACCCGGTGGTGATGAGCGCTGCCCTGTGCGAGCAGCGGGTGGAGGGCTGGGCCGGTGCACCGCAGACCATCTACTCCGACCACTTCCTGCACACCCACCCCATCGACGGCCCCATGGGCTTCAAGCTGGAGGCGCCGCCCATACACCCGGTGATCTTCGCCTCCACCGTGCCCGGTTTCGGCCAGGCGCAGGCCGAGCTGCTGAAGCAGTTCCCGCACAGCCACATCCTGCTGGCGCTGCTGCGCGACGGCTTTGCCGAGCAGTCGCCCGGCGGCCGCGTGACGTTGCGCGGCGACGGCTCGCCCTCGCTGGACTACGCGCTCAATGGCTACGTGATGGAGGGCGCGCGCCGCGCGCTGCTGGCCATGGCCGAGATCCAGTTCGCCGCCGGCGTGCGCGAGGTGATGCCGGTGCACGAACACGCGGCGCGTTACCGCAGCTGGGCCCAGGCCAAGGCCGCCATCGAAGCGCTGCCCATGGAGCCGCTGCTCACCCGCGTGGTCAGCGCACACGTGATGGGTGGCTGCGCCCTCGCGGGCGATGAAAAACGCGGGGTGACCCGGCCCGACGGCACGCATTGGCAATTGCCCAACCTGTCGGTGCACGACGGCTCCCTGTTCCCCACCAGCATCGGCGCCAACCCGCAGCTGTCCATCTACGGCATCGTCAACCGGCTCACGCAGCAGCTGATCGCGCGGCTGGGCGCCAAGGCGGTGACGCTGGCATGACGACACCCCAGCGCTCCGCCCTGGCGGCGATGCAGCGCGCCCTCACGCTGGGTGCGGTCGCGGCGCTGCTGGTGTGGTTGTGGTTCGCACGCGGCTCGCTGGCCTGGCAACTGGTCGGGGTGGCGCTGTTCCTGTGGGGCCATGCGATGGTGCTGGGGCTGGAGTTCGTGCTGATGGCGTGCGTCAACCGCCGCGACCCGGCCCCCCGTGCCACCTGGGGCGAATGGCTGCGTGCCTGGTGGGCCGAATCGCTCACCGCGCCCCGGGTGTTCTCGTGGTGGCAGCCGTTTCGCTGGCGCATGCTGCCCGACACGGCGGTGGGTGAATGCACCTTTGAGGGCCGCCGTGCGGTGGTGCTGGTGCACGGCTTTGTCTGCAACCGGGGGCTGTGGATGCCGTGGCTGCGCGAACTGCGCGCGCGCGGCGTGCCCTATGCTACGGTCAGCCTGGAGCCGGTGTTCGGCTCCATCGACGGCTATGTGCCGCAGCTGCAGGCCGCCATCGAACGCGCGACACGCGCCACCGGGCAGCCGCCGCTGGTGGTGGCGCACAGCATGGGGGGGCTGGTGGTGCGGGCGTGGCTGCGGGCCACCGGCGCCGGGGCCGAGGCCCGCATCCACCATGTGGTCACCTTAGGCACGCCGCACCGGGGCACCTGGCTGGGCCGGCTCAGCCGGGTGCCCAATGGGCGCCAGATGAACGACCAGGGCGATTGGGTGTCAGCGCTTTCGGCGGCCGAGTCGCCGCCGCTGTACCAGCGCTTCACCTGCTGGTATTCCAACTGCGACAACATCGTCTTTCCCGTGAGCACGGCCACGCTGCCCGGGGCCGACAACCGCTTCCTGCGCGGCGTGCCCCACGTGGCCATGGCCTATCACCCGGCGGTGATGAAGGCGTCGCTCGCGATGCTCTGATCGGCCGCGATCTCGCCCAGCGCCTTGACCTGCGCGTAGTAAGGCGTGAAGTCGGGCGCGGTGAGCTCGAACAGCTGCTCGAAGCTGTCGATCGCGAAATAGGTCTGCTGGAAGGTGTCGATCTTGTAGCGCGTGCGCATGCAGCGCAGCAGGTCCAGCTGGATGCGCTGCGGCTCGGGGCTGCGTACGCTGTAGGGCAGCTCGCCGGGTGAGCTCAGGATGCCCGCGCCGTAGGCCCGCAACCCGTCCTTTTGCCGCATCAGCCCGAACTCGATCGTGTACCAGTAAAGGCGGCTCAACTGCTCGCAGGCCCCCAGTGCGTGTGCCTTCAGGCCGCCCTGGCCGTAGCGCTGCACGTAGTCCGCCAGCAGCGGGTCGAACAGCAGCGGCACGTGGCCGAACAGGTCGTGGAAGATGTCGGGCTCGACCACATAGTCGAACTCCTCGGGCGTGCGTATCCAGTCCGTCACCGGGAACTTGCGCTCGGCCAGCAGGCTGAAGAACGGCACCTCGGGGATCAGGCCGGGCACGGCCACGATCTCCCATTTCGTGGCCCGGTAGAGCCGCTCGTTGACGGCCTCGAAGCGCGGGATTCGCTCGCCCGCGCCCAGCTGCGGCAGCGCGGCGATGAAGGCATCGCAGGCCAGCCCGGGCAGCAGCGCCGACTGGCGCTGGTAGAGCCGGCGGTAGGTGTCGTGGTCGGCCTCGGTGTAGGCGGTCCAGTCCTGCTCGCAGGTGTAGTCGGCGCGTGCGCGGCTGTAGTCGCCGCGCGGCGGGCGCTCGGTGGCGCCATACACAACCGGTTTCGCGGCGGGTTCGGCTGCCATGGTCTTACACCGGGGCCTTCAGCACGCCACGGCGCATCTGGTCAAGTTCCATGGTTTCGAACAGCGCCTTGAAGTTGCCTTCGCCAAAACCCTGGTTGCCCTTGCGCTGGATGAACTCGAAGAAGATGGGGCCGAGCTGGTTCTCGCTGAAGATCTGCAGCAGCAGGTCGCCGGGCTTGCCGTCCACCAGGATGTTGCGGGCCTTGAGGCCTTCCACGTCCTCGCCGTGGTTGGGGATGCGTCTGGGCAGCAGCTCGTAGTAGGTGTCGCTGGTTTCCAGCAGCTTGAGGCCGGCCATCTGCAGCGCGTCCACCGTGTCGTAGAGGTCGGTCGAGCCCAGCGCGATGTGCTGGATGCCCTCGCCGTGGTAGCGGTCCAGGTACTCCTGGATCTGGCCGGCCTTCTCGTTGCCTTCCTCGTTGATGGGGATGCGGATCTTGCCGCAGGGGCTGGTCATGGCCTTGCTCTTCACGCCGGTGGCCTGGCCCTCGATGTCGAAGTAGCGTACCTCGCGGAAGTTGAACAGGCGCTCGTAGAAATCGGCCCACTCGGCCATGCGGCCCCGGTGCACGTTGTGGGTGAGGTGGTCGATGTAGGTGAGGCCATGGCCCACCGGGTTCAGCGCGGCTTCGCCACGCACGCCGGGCAGCGGCTCGAAGTCGACGTCGAAGAAGCCGATGTTGCCGATGTCGCCCGGCTGCGCACCGTTCTTGCCGCGCCAGCGGTCGACGAAGTAGATCAGCGAGTCACCGATGCCCTTGATGGCGGGAATGTTGAGCTCGCCCGGGCCGGCCTGGCCAGCGTAGCCCCAGGCCCCCAGCGACAGCGCACGCTCGTAGGCGGCCTTGGCATCGTGCACGCGAAAAGCGATGGCGCAGATGCTGGGACCATGCAGGCGGGCGAAACGCTGCGCGAAGCTGTCGGGCTCGGCGTTGAGAATGAAGTTGATGCCGCCCTGGCGGTACAGCGTCACGTTCTTGTGGCGGTGCCTGGCCACAGCCGCGAAGCCCATGCGCTCGAACAGGGCGCCCATGGCGGCCGGATCGGGGGCGGCGTATTCGATGAACTCGAAGCCGTCGGTGCCCATGGGGTTGGGCCAGTCGGTGTGGGTCGTGGGGGCGCTCATGGGCTGTCTCCTGCGTGGACTTTGTCAAACAAGTTCAATCCCGGCACTGTAGGGCCGCAGTGGAGCACTTTTTCTGCGTTCTGGGGCGTCATTGACCCTTGATTTGCAGGAAAATTGCGAAATCATGGAATCCAGCGCACTCGACAAGATCGACCGGCTCATCCTGCGCACCTTGCAGGCGGATGGCCGGGCCACCTACGACCAGATCGCCGAGGCCGTGAAACTCTCTCCCAGCGCGGTGCTGCGGCGCGTGAAGCGGCTGGAAGATGGCGGGGTGATCGACCGTTACGTGGCATTGGTCAAGCCCGAACGGGTCGGCCTGGGGCTCACGGCCTACATCAATGTGCGGCTGGAAAAACACACCGAAAGCCACAAGCGCAACCCCATGGACGTGTTCCGTGCCAGCGTGCTGACCTGGCCTGAGGTGGTGGAATGCGCCGCACTCACCGGCGAGATGGACTACCTGCTGCGACTGGTCGTGGCCGACATGGCGCACTACAGCCGCTTCATCATGGACACGCTGCTCAAGCACCCCAGCGTGCAGGACTGCAAGACCAGCTTCGTGCTGGACCACGTCAAGGCCACCACGGCGGTGCCGCTGTGAGGGTGACCGCCGGTCGGTTAGAGCCCTGGCTCCATTGGATAACCAAGGGTTAACCCTTAAATTGCCCCTCATGGTTGACCAACTGTCCCCCAAGCCCGCGCCCCTGCTGGTGCCCATACGTTCCCTGGGCCCCAGCCACCGCGAGCGCATCGCGCGCCACCTGCTGGCGCTGGACGAGCGCGACCGTTTCCTGCGTTTCGGCTATGCGGCCAACGACGATCAGATCCGCCGCTACGCCGACAGCCTCGATTTCGACCGCGACGAGATCTTCGGCATCTACAACCGCCGCCTCGAACTGCTGGCCATGGCCCACCTGGCCTTTTCGGTCGATCCGCAGTGGCGCAGCTGCGCCGAGTTCGGGGTCAGCGTGGCCAAGGCCGCGCGCGGGCGGGGCTATGGCCAGCGCCTGTTTGACCGTGCCACCATGCACGCCCGCAACGAGGGCGTGGACATGCTGTTCATCCACGCGCTGAGCGAGAACACCGCCATGCTGCGCATCGCCCGCAAGGCGGGTGCCACCATCGAGCGCGACGGCTCCGAGAGCCAGGCCCACCTGCGCCTGCCACCGGCGGATTTCGATTCCCGGGTGACCGAGCTGGTGGAAGAACAGGTGGCCCGCACCGACTACACCCTCAAGCTGCAGGCCAAGCAGTTCTGGAGTTTTCTGGGCACGCTGCAGGACATCCGCCAGGGCGTGCGGGATGCCAGGGACCGTGCCCGCTGAACGGTCGCCCCCACGCTCCGCTGCTTCGCGGGTCGCTGCCCCCCGAGGGGGCGCGTTTAGCCTTGGGGCGGCCCGGCGGCTAAACCCCTGATATGGCCCGTCATTTGCTTGGGGTATCCTTGCCCCGTAGCAACTACCCCGTCCGACAGTGACAGACCCCTATCCCAGTCCGTCGCCTCACCGCAGCGTGAGGCATGAAGACAAACGCGGATTTCTCCAGAAACTGGCCGAGTTCATCCACCCTGGCCCGGACTCCAAGGACGAGCTGATCGAGACGCTCGCCGAGGCTGAAGACAACAACATCATCAACGCCGAATCGCGCGTGATGCTCGAAGGCGTGATCCGCATCGCCGACATGACCGCCGGCGACGTGATGGTGGCGGCCCCCCGCATGGACGTGCTGGACATCCACGCACCGTTCGACGAGCTGCTGCACGTGGTCATCGACACCGCGCACTCGCGTTTCCCGGTCTACGAGAACGAGCGCGAGAACATCATCGGCATCCTGCTCGCCAAGGACCTGCTCAAGCTGCAACGCGCCCCCGAGCTCAACCTGCGTGCCCTGCTGCGCCCTGCCACCTTCGTGCCCGAGAGCAAGGGCCTGAACGACCTGCTACGTGAGTTCCGTGGCAACCGCAACCACCTGGCCATCGTCATCGACGAGTTCGGCCGCGTGGCCGGCCTCATCACCATCGAGGATGTGCTGGAGGAGATCGTCGGCGAGATCGAGGACGAGTTCGACGAGCAGGAAGACGACGGCGAGATCTTCGCGCTGGCCGACGGCACCTGGCGCGTGAGTGGCGACTGCGCCATCGAGCGCATCAACGAGTCCTTCGGTCTGGACCTGCCCGAAGACGGCTTCGACACCATTGGCGGCCTGATCGCCCACGCCATGGGCCATGTGCCCCGCCGCGGGGAGTTCCACAACCTGGGTCACCTGCGCTTCACCGTGCTGCACACCAAGGGTGGCGCGGTCAAGTGGTTCAAGACCATGCCCCAGCCGGCCGAGGCGTGACCGCCCGGCCCTCCCTTTCCCGAGAGATTGCAGCCCTGCTGCTGGTCGCGCTGGCCGGCGCCGCGCAGGCACTTGCGCTGGCCTGGCCTTTCGCGGCCGTGCCGGCGCTGCACCTGGACCCCGGTCAGCCCTCGGGCCTGCTGCAGCTGATGGCCCTGGCCACCGGCCTGTGGCTGGTGCGCGCAGCGGCCACCGGCCGGCGCGCGCTGCTGCGCGGCTGGGTGCTGGCCACCGCGTGGCTCGCGGCCACCTTCTGGTGGCTGTTCGTTTCCATGAACACCTACGGGGGCCTGCCCGCGCCGCTCGCGGCCTTTGCGGTGTGGGCGCTCGCGGCCAGCCTCGGCCTGTACTACACCGTGGCCCTGACCCTGTGGTGGCGCTGGCGTGCCTCGCCGGCCTGGGCGCAGGCCCTGGCCCTGGCCGCGTTGTGGACGCTGGCCGAGCTCATGCGCGCCACCTGGTTCACCGGCTTTCCCTGGGGCGCCATCGGTTACGCGCACGCCGACACGCTGTCGGCGCTGGCGCCCTGGCTGGGTGTGTACGGCATGGGTGCGGTGGCGGCTGCGGGGGCGGTGCTGCTGGCCTCGTTGCCCTCGCGCGCCTGGCGTGGCGCCAGCGTCGGCCTGTTGCTGGCGGGTGTGGCCTGGTGGAGCGGCGAAGGCGACCGCCTGCGCGAGAGCGGCAGCGATGCGGGCACGCTGGCCGCCACGCTGCTGCAGGGCAACATCGCGCAGGACCAGAAGTTCAGCCAGGGCGGTCTGCCGCTGGCGCTGAACTGGTACGGCGAACAGATCCGCACCGGCGTGGCACGCCCCAGGCCCACCCTGGTGGTGGCGCCCGAGACCGCGCTGCCGCTGCTGCCGCAGCAGCAGGCCCTGGACTACTGGCGCCCGCTGTGGCGCGCCGTGGCCGACAGCCGTGGCGCCGTGCTGCTGGGTCTGCCGCTGGGTGACTTCAAGGCCGGCTACACCAATTCGGTCTGGGGCTGGACGCCCGAAGGCGCGACGCGTGCGCTGCAGGCGGGCGCTGCGCTGCCTGGGCACGAAGACCCGCCAGCGGCCGCGCTGGCAAGCTTTCACCGCTACGACAAGTCGCACCTGGTGCCGTTCGGCGAGTTCATTCCCTGGGGTTTTCGCTGGTTCACCGAGATGATGAACATCCCGCTGGGTGATTTCGCACGCGGCGGGCTGGGGCAGGCGCCGCTGGTGTTCAACGGCCAGCGGCTGGCGCCCAACATCTGCTACGAAGACCTGTTTGGCGAGGAACTGGCCGCAGGCTTCGGTGACGCGGCAACCGCGCCCACGGTGCTGGTGAATGTGAGCAACATCGCCTGGTTCGGCGACACGGTGGCCATAGACCAGCACCTGCAGATCTCGCGCCTGCGTGCCATGGAGCTGGGCCGACCCATGCTGCGGGCCACCAACACCGGCGCCACCGCGGCCATCGACCACCTCGGCCGTGTCACCCACCACCTGCCGCGCCTCACGCGCGGCGAGCTCCATGTGGAGGTGCGAGGGCGCGAAGGCCTCACGCCGTTTGCGCAGTGGGCGTCCCGCTGGGGGCTGCTGCCCGTGGGGCTGGGGGCGGGTCTGCTGCTGGGGCTGGCGTGGGCCGGGCGTCGTGCACCCGAGCGCCGTCAGCGTGGCCGTTAGGGCGGTAGTTAGCGCGGCAGTTGGCGCGGCAGGTAGAGCGTCGCTTCCACCTCGACCAGCACCTCGTCGCCGGGCAGGAAACGCGACACCTCCACCACCGTGCTCACCGGCGGCTCGCCGGGGTAGAACAGTCCACGCACGCGGTTGTAGAGCGCGTAGTGCGGCAGGTGGCGGAAGTACTGCACCAGCTTGACGGCGCTGTCCATGGCGACGCCGTGTTCAGCGGCCAGCTGGCGTATGCGCTCCAGCACGAACCAGCTCTGCGCCACGATGGGCGCCTCGAACACGTCCACACTCATCTGCCCGGTGTCGTAGCCCAGGGTGCGCAGCGCGGCGCGGGCGGCTTCGGGCAGCTCGTCGTAGCGGGATACCGCGCTGCGGGTCGTGGGGTTGGTGGCCACCACGCCGCTGCAGAAGACGAAGTCGCCGACGCGTTTCGCCGCAGCGTATTTCGCCATGGGCGCGCCCGTGCTCATACGACCCCCACGCTCCCCACTGCGTGTGGTTCGCTGCCCCCCGAGGGGGCTGTCTCGCCTTGGGACGGCCCGGCGGCGAGACGGTCCCAGGTGCGCACCTTGCCGGGGTTGAGCAGGCCGGCGGGGTCGAAGCGGCGCTTCATGGCCAGCACGGGTGGCGCCAGCTCGCCCCCGGCCTTGCCGTCTTCGAGCAGGTAGGTGTGCGGGTTGTTGATGCGGATGCCGTTGGCACGGAAGGTCTCGATGATCTCGGTCAGCCGCTCCTCGGTGGTGTAGCGCACCAGCTGCAGCGCGCTGCACGACACGTCACCGGTCATGCCGCGCAGGAACTCGGCGTGCAGCAGCACCTCGCCGCCCAGCAGCGCCTCCATGCGGCGGATCTGCTCCTTGTGCTGGCCGACCACAAAGCTGCTCTGCAGGTAGGTCAGGGTCTCGTCGACCTTCAAGGCCTGCAGCGTGGTGTGGTTCCAGGTGAATTCCAGCAGCGTGTGGCGGCTGGCGATCACCTCCTCGGCGGTGTGGCGCAGCGTGACGCGGCCGCCGTGCTGTTTCACCATTTCCAGCATGGGCTGCTCGCACCATTCGGCCACCAGCAGCAGCACGGCGTGGCAGCCCGGAGGCAGGTGGTCGGCCAGGGCGCTCAGGTAGCCGGGCACGGGGTCGGCCAGCAGGCACACCTCTTTTTTCACGATGCCGGGCGTGCGCGCCACCAGGTCGGCGAAGTCCAGCGCCGGGTCCAGCGCGTCGAACACCACCACGTTTTCCAGCCAGGGGTGGGCGGGCGCCAGGCCCACTTCGATCTCGAGCACGATGCCGTTGGTGCCGTAGGCGTGGTGCATCAGCAGCGCTTCCTCGCCGCGCAGTTCCACCACGCGCGGCTCGGGTTCCACCGTGAGGGCCTTGATGCCCAGCACGTTGCCGGGCGAAGCCAGCGGGCCGTGGTTGATGGAGCCGGCGCCACCAAAGCCGCCGCCGAACAGCCCGCCCAGCGTGGCGCTGCGGAAGGTGGAGGGGATGCAGCGCAACTCCCAGCCGGTAGAGCGGATCTGCTGGTCCAGCTCGGCCAGGCGGATGCCGGCCTGCGCACGCGCCACGCCGGGGCGCGACCACAGGAGCTGGTTGAAGCGCGACATGTCGATGACCACACCACCTTGCAGCGGCACGGCCTGCCCGTAGTTGCCGGTGCCGCCACCGCGCACGGTGATGGGCAGGTTCAGCCGGGCACAGGCGCTCACCAGGCCTTTGATCTCGTCCTCGGTGCGAGGGCGCGCCACGACGTCGGCCACCTTGCCGTCCAGCAGGCGCTTGAGCACGGGGCTGAACCAGTGGAAATCGCGCGAGAGGCGTGCCACGCGCATGTCTTCGGTGACCCAGTCGAGGTCGGGCAGCTCGCGGTAGAGCTGCTCCAGGGTGTCTGTGGTGTTCATGTTGAAACTTGGAAAAGGATGCGCAAGGACGAGGGGTTTCCAGCGCCGGGCCGCCCCAAGCTGGAAACGCGCCCCCCCCGGGGGGCAGCGACCCGCGTAGCGGTGGAGCGTGGGGGCCTGTTTCATTGGGACAGTTCGCTCGCATGCCACGATCCGAGGGCCACCTTGGTGAGCCAGGCCATCAGCACGAATAGGGCTACGCCGGTGAGCGAGATCAGCAGCAGCGCGGCGAACATGCGCGGGATGTTGAGCTGGTAGCCCGCCATCAGGATCTGGTAGGCCAGCCCGGTACCGGTGCCGCCGGTGCCGGCCACGAACTCGGCCACCACCGCGCCGATCAGTGCCAGACCGCTGGAGATGCGCAGGCCGCCGAAGAAGTAGGGCAGCGCGCTCGGGATGCGCAGGCGCAGCAGGGTCTGGGTGCGGCTCGCCCGGTTCATGCTGAAGTAGCTCTGCAGGTCCGGGTCCACGCTGCGCAGGCCCAGCGTGGTGTTGGAGATGATGGGAAACAGCGCCACCAGCGCCGAGCACACCACCAGCGAGGCCGTGGGGTTCTTGACCCAGATGATGATCAGCGGTGCCACCGCCACGATGGGCGTGACCTGCAGCAGAACGGCATAGGGGAACAGCGCGGTCTCGATGGCGCGGCTCTGCACGAACAGGAAGGAGATGAGCACGCCCACCGCCACCGCCACCAGAAAGGACAGCACGGTGATCTTGAGCGTGACCAGCAGCGCGCCACCGAGCGCGCCCCAGTCGGTGAACAGCGTCTCCATCATGAGCACCGGCGAGGGCACCAGGTAGGGCGGCAGCTTGAGGCCGGTGACCAGGCCCTGCCAGAGGCCCAGCAGCACGACAGCGACCAGCACCGGGTAGACCACGCGCTGCACGCGCGGCTGCGACAGCAGCGGTTGGGGTCGGGTGGAGGTGTTCATGCGTCGGTTTCCTCGGTGGTGTCGCGGCTGGCGCGGTGCAGGCTGTCCTGCAGCTGTTTGGCGTAGCGGGCGAATTCGGGCGTGACCATGAACTCGGGCTTGCGGGGGTAGGGTTCGTCGATGTGGAACTCCTCGACGATGCGGCCCGGGCGCGCGGCCATCATCACCACGCGGGTGGAGAGGAACACCGCCTCGTGGATGGAGTGGGTCACGAAGACCACGGTGAGCTTCTTCTCGCGCCAGAGGTCCAGCAGGTCGGCGTCGAGCTTGTGGCGGGTGATTTCATCGAGCGCACCGAAGGGCTCGTCCATCAGCAGCAGGGTGGGCTGCACCACCAGGCCGCGTGCGATGGACACGCGCATCTGCATGCCGCCCGAGAGTGCGCGCGGCAGCGCCTTGGCGAACCTGGACAGGCCCACCAGTGCCAGCGCCTCGGCCACGCGGGCATCGGCTTCGGCGCGTGGCACGCCGGCCAGATCGAGCGGCAGGCGCACGTTGGTGGCCACGTTGGCCCAGGGCATCAGCGTGGGAGCCTGGAACACGAAGGACAGCCGCTTGTCCGCACCCTCCTGCAGCTGCTGCACGGGCTTGCGCCACAGCAGCAGCCGCCCGTCGGTGGGCTCCAGCAGGCCGGCCACCATCTTGAGCAGCGTGCTCTTGCCGCAGCCCGAGGGCCCGAGCAGGGTGACGAACTCGCCTTCCTGGATCGTGAGGTCGACCGGCTGCAGCGCGACCGTACCGTTGGGGTAGGTCTTGTTGGCCGACAGCACCTCGATCGCGGGAACGGGGGGGGACATTTCGGGTTCGGAAACCATGGCGCGGGCTCTCGGTGCGGGGTTCAGGGCAGGACCTTGGCGTCCTTGACGAAGTCGAGCTTGTAGGCCTGGTCGAACTTGACCTTGGTGGGGTCGATCAGGTTCTGGCTCACCAGAAAGTCGTAGTTGGCCTTCATGCGCGCCTCCGTCATGATGCCGATGCCCGACTTGGCCGCGTCGCCGCTGGTGACGATGCCCATTTCCTTGAGCTTGGCCACGCTGTGTGCGAGCTGGTCGTCGGTCATGTTGGGGTTGTCCTTCTTGATCAGCGCGTTGCCCGGAGCCGGGTCGGCGAGGTAGCTCTTCCAGCCTTCGGCGGTGGCCTTCACGAAGTCGGACACGACCTTGGTGCGCGCGGCCACGGTGGGTTCCAGGCAGGAGATGGTGGTGGCGTAGGAGGGGTAGCCGTTGTCGGACAGCAAGAAGGTGTTGGCCTTCACGCCGGCCTTCTGGATGGCGTAGGGCTCGGAGGTCAGGTAGCCCTGCTGCACCACGTTCTTGTCGGCCAGGAAGGGCTGGATGTTGAAGGTGTAGGGGCGCATCTGCGCGTCGGTGAAGCCGTACTTGCTCTTGAGCCAGGCCCAGTAGCCCTGCACGGCGGTGGCGCCGATCAGCATGGTCTTGCCCTTCATCTCCTCGATGGACTTGACGTCCTCGTGGGCGATCAGCACCTGCGGGTCCTTCTGGAAGATGGCGGCCAGCGTGACCACGGGCAGACCGTTGGCGCGCGCACGCATCATCTGCATGTCGCTCGAACCCATGATGCAGTCGGCCTGGCCGGCGGCCATGAGCTGCAGGATGTTGACCTGCGGACCGCCCATCTTGACGGTCACGTCCAGGCCGTATTTCTTGTAGATGCCGGTGGCCACCGCCTGGTAGAAGCCGCCGTGTTCGGCCTGGGCGTACCAGTTGGTCATGTAGGTGAACTTTTCCTGGGCGTGGGTGCCGGCAGCGGCGGCCAGGCCCAGTGCGGTCAGCGCGGCGGCGCGGGCGAGGGAGGAGAGGCGGGGTTTCATGCGAAGGACTCCTAGGTGGGGCAGGGGAGGGGAGAACAGATAAGCAGGGATCAGGCCGGGTTGGCCTCGATGTGGCCGTGGTACTGGCCGCGCTCCCAGGTGGCTTCGTCGCGCACCAGCCAGCGCAGTTCGTAGAGCTCGGTGAGGGCCTGCACCCAGCTGTCGGCCAGGGTGGACAGGATTTCCTCGCCCTGTTCGCGGGTGGCCGAGGTCGGGTCGCCGATCACGCCGCTGGGGCCGAAATCGCGCGCCGTCCAGGCGCAGGCCGGTCGGCCATCGGGCGACAGCAGCTTGATGGGGAAGGGGGGTGGGAAGTTGGCCTCGGCACGTTCCATGTGAACGGTGTCGGGCGCCAGCGCCAGCATCAGTGCGGTCTCGGAGTGGCCGGCGTGCATGGCCAGCTTTTTCTCCTGTTCGCTGATCTGCTTGCCCGAGGCGTTGGGCAGGCGCGAGACACCGAAGGGCACGATCACGTAGTCGCCGTGGCGCAGCCTCAGCTCGCGCGCGGCCATCTCCAGCACCTGGGGCTGACCGCCGTGGCCGTTGGCCAGCACCAGCTTGCGAAAACCCGAGCGGTAGACCGACTCGCCGATCTCGATCACGGTGGACAGCAGCGTGGTACCTGTGAGCGTGATGGTGCCGGGAAAGTGCAGGTGCTCCTCCGACTTGCCGTAGCTGATGGGTGGCATGCCGAAGGCGCGCACGCGCGAGGGCAGGCGCTCGAGCGCCTTGCCGATCACGCCAGACGAGATCACCGTGTCCACCGAACACGGCAGGTGCGGGCCGTGCTGTTCGATCGCACCACAGGGCAGCACGATGACGGTGTTCTCGCGATCGGGCAGCGCGTTGATGTCGGTCCAGCTCAGGTAAGGCAGGAAACGGTGCGGGGGGATGTAGCCGTGCAGCATGGGGAGTCCTCGTGTCGGGATCAGGGGGTGACGGGGTGCGGGGCGGGCAGCCAGCTCGAGGGTGGTGCGCTTTGCGCCATGGCGGTGCGCAGCACCACACGTGGGCCGCCGCGTGAGGGCCAGCCGGTGGCATCGGCCTGGGTGAAGACGACGAGGTCGGCGCTCTGGCCCACCAGGTGGGGCGCACCCGGCGTGCCGCGCGCCAGCAAGTCGGTGCGGCAGACGGTGTCGGACCAGCGGTCGAACGGTGCGTCCAGCTGCGCGGCGGTGGCAGCCGACGCCATGCACTCGATGGGGTCGTAGCTGCCCACGGGGCAGAACGGGTCCTGCACGTTGTCGCTGGCGAACAGCAGCGGGATGCCGCGTGCGCGCGCTTCTTTCACCAGTGTGATGCCGCGCTGGCGCGGGGTGCGGCCCACGGCAGCGTCCTGCAGCAGCAGGTTCGTGATGGGCAGGCTCACCAGCGTGATGGGCGCGCGCGCCACCTCGTCAAGCACGGCGAGTGCTTCGTCTTCGGGCATGGCCGCCAGCGCGCAGACGTGGCCGCAGACCACGCGGCCGCCAAAGCCCACCTCCTGCAGCTGGCGCGCCACCGTCAGCAGGCCCTGGGCCTGCGGGTAGAGCTCTTCGTCCACGTGCAGGTCTAGGTCCAGGTCGTGTGCCTGCGCGGCTTCGATCAGATGGCGTATGCCTTTGGGGTGCCAGTTGGTGGAGTGCACGAAGCCGCCCATGAGCGCGTGGGGGCCGGTGGCCTTGACCTGCTGCGCCACGGTGCGCGCCACGGCCGGGTCGGCAAAGCTGTCCAGCCGCGTCAGGCTCACCAGCTCCAGGCGCAGGCGGTCGGCCCAGTCGTGCGCCAGCTGGCTCAGCACCGGCCAGGCCTTGGGCAGAGGGCCGATCTCGGACCAGTTCACGTGCGAGCGGATCAGCGTGGTGCCGGCTTCCCACGCCCACTGCAGACCGCGGGTGGCGCGGGTGTGGATGTCGGCGTCGGTCCAGCGGGGGATGTCGGTCAGCGAGGCCTCGATGGCGCCCAGCAGGCCGGGCTTCACGTCGCGGATGCGCGCCAGCGTGAAGGTCTTGTCCAGGTGCACGTGGGCGTCCACCAGGCCGGGCAGCACCAGCGCACCGCCCAACCGCCAGGCGCCGGCTTCCAGGGGGCGGCCGTCTTCGGGTGCCACCTCTGTCACACGGCCGTGTGCGAAGGCGATGCGGGCCAGCTGTGGCCCCAGGCCGTCGGCGGCTTCGGGCCAGGCCGGGCCCAGCAGCCAGCGCGGCAGCCGCGCCTGGCGCAGGGCGGTGGGTGTGTGTTCGGGCTTCATCGCAGCCCTTCAGGCAAAACGCGCCATGGCCTGCCCCACGCGGGCCATGAACCGCTTGAGGTGCGACTCGGTGGCCACGTTCATGTGGTAGTAGGCGTGGTAGTCCACACGCGCCTGCTGGCCGGTCAGGCGCAACATGTAGCGCGTGATGATCTTGCGTGGCGGGTCGCCCATGTACCAGGCCACCCAGCGTGGTCGGCCGTAGGTGACCACCGCCGAGACACGTCTGATGTGCGTGAGCATGGGTTTGACGTTGGCTGGGTCGCTGATGTCGAAGGCCACGCCGGGCATGAAGAGGCGGTCGAAGTAGCCCTTGAGCATGGCGGGCAGGCCAAAGCACCAGGTGGGAAAGCAGAACACCAGCGCTTCAGCCCACATCAGCCGGTCCACGTAAGGCTGCAGAGCGGCGCGGTTGCTCGGCACGTCGTGGTAGTTCAGGCGCTCTTCGCGCGAGAGCACCGGGTTGAAGCCCTCGGCGTACAGGTCGCAGTCGTCGACCTCGTGGCCGGCGGCTTTGAGGTTCTTCAGCACCTCCTGGTGCAGGGCCGCGTGGAAGCTGGTTTCCACCGGGTGGCAGTAGACGACGAGAACGCGCATGCGGGGCACTCCTGAAGCCGGGACAAGAAATCTGACTGTTTGGTCAGATTCAACGGTCAGGAATACGCAAGCACCGTGCCAGCCCGGTTGGCCGGCGGTGGCCCCCGGGCCGTGTTTCAGGTGTGAGTCAGCGACAGGCCGCAGCCGGCCAGGATGAAGGCGGTCACCTCGCGCGAGATGGTCTCGCGGTCCAGCGGTTCATCGGGTTTCTGGCCGAGCATCACGCGCACCTGCAGCGCGAAGTCGGCGTAGTGCTGGGTCATGGCCCAGATGTGCATGAGCAGCAGGCGCGCATCCAGCGGGCGCATCAGCCCGCGTGCGATCCAGTCGTTGATGATGTCGACCTTGCGCTGTGTCCAGATCCGTGCATTCGGCCAGAAACGCACCAAGTTGTGGCCCCCGTCCAGCACCTCGCGGGTGAAGATGCGCGAGATCTCGGGGTGGTCCAGTGCGTGGTCGAGCTTCTGGCGCACGTAGTCGGCCAGCACGGCGGCCGGGTCCGAGCTGCGCGCGTCAAAGCCCAGCACCACCTTCCAGTCGTGCAGCACCGACAGCAGCAGCTCTTCGTAGAGCTCTTCCTTGCCGGCAATGTAGTAGTGCAGCTGGGGTTTGGTCAGGCCGGCGCGGCTGGCAATGGCCTGGGTCGAGGTGCCCTTGAGGCCGTTGAGGCTGAATTCGGTGATGGCGGCCTGGCGGATGGCGGCCAGGATGCGCTCGCGCCCCGCGCGTCGGCCGGCGCGGGCCAGCGGGCCGTCCGGCTCCGGCATGGCCTCGGGCATGGGCGCAGGCGTGGGCGCGGGTACGGGCGGGGAGCGGCGGCGGGTGGGCATGGCGGTTCGGGTGCACGCATCCTATACCAGCGCCCTGGCCGCAGGCCCGTAAAATCGCCGCTTTGGCCCGGCTGTCGCCGCGCCACCAACCTTGCGGGCGGCCCTGCGCCGACCCTCCGCACCACATGTTGACCTTCCAGCAAATCATCCTGAAACTGCAGGCCTACTGGGACGCCCAGGGCTGTGCGCTGCTCCAGCCCTACGACATGGAAGTGGGCGCCGGCACCAGCCACACCGCCACTTTCCTGCGCGCACTGGGCCCCGAGCCCTGGAAGGCCGCCTACGTGCAGCCCAGCCGCCGCCCCAAGGACGGCCGCTATGGCGAGAACCCCAACCGCCTGCAGCACTACTACCAGTACCAGGTGGTGCTCAAGCCCGCGCCGGCCAACATCCTCGAGCTCTACCTGGGCTCGCTCGAAGCCCTGGGCTTCGACCTGAAGAAGAACGACATCCGCTTCGTGGAGGACGACTGGGAGAACCCCACCCTGGGCGCCTGGGGCCTGGGCTGGGAGGTCTGGCTCAACGGCATGGAGGTGACGCAGTTCACCTACTTCCAGCAGGTCGGCGGCATCGACTGCAAGCCCATCACCGGCGAGATCACCTATGGCCTGGAGCGTCTGGCCATGTACCTGCAGGGCGTGGACAACGTCTACAACCTCCAGTGGACCGACACGCTGAGCTACGGCGACGTCTACCACCAGAACGAGGTCGAGCAGTCGACCTACAACTTCGAGCATTCCGACGCCGACTTCCTGTTCACCGCGTTTGCCGCGCATGAGAAGCAGGCCAGGCACCTGATGGAGCAGCAGCTTGCGCTGCCCGCCTACGAGCAGGTGCTCAAGTGCGCGCACAGCTTCAACCTGCTGGACGCGCGCGGCGCCATCAGCGTGACCGAACGCGCTGCCTACATCGGCCGCATCCGCAACCTCGCGCGCAGCGTCGCGCAGAGCTACTACGAGAGCCGCGAACGCCTGGGCTTCCCCATGGCGCCGCGCGAATGGGTCGATTCGATGACGAAGAAGGCCGCCTGAGACCATGAGCATGAACAACCTTCTCGTTGAACTGTTTGTTGAAGAGCTGCCGCCCAAGGCGCTGAAAAAGCTGGGCGAGGCGTTTGGCAGCGTGCTGTTCGACCGGCTGCAGGCCCAGGGCCTGACCGGCGCCGACTCGGTGCTCACCACCTTTGCCTCGCCGCGTCGCCTGGCCGCTCACGTGAGCGCGGTGGCCGCGCAGGCCGCTGACCAGGCCGTGTCGCAAAAGCTCATGCCGGTGGCGGTGGCGCTGGACGCGAATGGCCAGGCCACGCCCGCGCTGCTCAAGAAGCTGGCCTCGCTGGGTGCCGATGCATCCGCCGTGGCCGGCCTGCGCCGCGAAGGCGAGGGCAAGAACGAAGCCCTGTATTTCGACAGCACCGCCCAGGGCGCCACGCTGGCCCAGGGCCTGCAGGCCGCGCTGGACGAGGCGCTGGCCAAGCTGCCCATCCCCAAGGTCATGACCTACCAGCTCGCTGACGGCTGGACCGATGTGAAGTTCGTGCGCCCGGCGCACGCCCTGGTGGCGCTGCACGGTGAGGCCGTGGTGCCGGTGGGCACGCTGGGCCTGACGGCTGGCCGCACCACACACGGCCACCGCTTCGAAGCCAGCGCGGACCCGGTGAACATCGCGCATGCCGACGCCTATGCCCAGACCCTCGCCGAGCAGGGCGCCGTGATCGCCTCCTTCACCGAGCGCCGCGCCGAGATCGTGCGCCAGCTCCAGGCCGCCGCTGCGCAGGTGGGCGGCGGCTGCCAGCCGATCGAAGACGGCGCGCTGCTGGACGAGGTCACCGCGCTGGTGGAACGGCCCAACGTGCTGGTCTGTCAGTTCGAGAAGGAATTCCTCGACGTGCCGCAGGAGTGCCTCATCCTCACGATGAAGGCCAACCAGAAATACTTCCCGCTGCTGGACGCGCAAGGCAAGCTGACCAACCGGTTCCTCGTGGTCAGCAACATCCGCCCGGCCGATGCCAGTGCCGTCGTGGGCGGCAACGAACGCGTGGTGCGCCCGCGCCTTGCCGATGCCAAGTTCTTCTTCGACCAGGACCGCAAGAAGACCCTGGCCGACCGCGTCGCCGGTCTGGGCAAGGTGGTCTACCACAACAAGCTGGGCACGCAGGGCGAGCGGGTGGAGCGCGTGCGCGCCATTGCCAAGGCCATGGCGGCATCGCTGGGTGTGGATGCGTTGGCCGTCGACCGGGCCGCACAACTGGCCAAGGCCGACCTGCTCACCGACATGGTGGGCGAGTTCCCCGAGCTGCAGGGCATCATGGGTCGTTACTACGCGCTCAACGATGGCCTGGGTGCCGATGTGGCCGATGCCATCGAAGACCACTACAAGCCCCGCTTCGCTGGTGACGAACTGCCGCGCAACCCCGTGGGCGTGGTGGTGGCGCTGGCCGACAAGCTGGAGACGCTGGTGGGCCTGTTCGGTATTGGCCAGCTGCCCACGGGCGACAAGGACCCGTTCGCGCTGCGCCGCCACGCGCTCGGCGTGATCCGCATGCTGGTGGAAAAAAACCTGCCGCTGGAGCTGGACGCGCTGCTGCGCGCCGCCGTGCCGGCGTTCGGCGACAAGATCACCGACCCCACCGCCGCGCTCGCCGACTTCATTTACGACCGCCTGAGCGGCAGCCTGCGCGAGCAGGGCGCCAGCGCCCAGGAGGTCGACGCCGTATTGGCGTTGCGTCCGCAGCGCCTGGCCGACGTGGCCCAGCGCCTCACCGCGGTCAAGGCCTTTGCCGCCCTGCCCGAGGCGCCCGCACTGGCTGCTGCCAACAAGCGCGTGGGCAACATCCTGAAGAAGGCCGAAGGCGAGGTGAAGCCCCTGGTCAAAGAGCAGCTGCTGGCCGAAGCGGCCGAGAAGGCGCTCAACGACGCGCTCAGAGCCGTTGCGCCGCAGGCCGATGCCGCCTTTGCTGCGGGTGACTACACCCGCAGCCTTCAGGCCCTGGCCGCGCTGAAGGCGCCCGTCGACGCCTTCTTCGATGGCGTGATGGTCAACGCGGATGACGCGGCACTCAAGGCCAACCGCCTGGGCCTGCTGGCCACCCTGCACGCCGCCATGAACCGCGTGGCCGACCTGTCACGGCTGGCTGCCTGACGCCATGATCAAGCTCATCGTCATCGACCGCGACGGTGCCCTGGGCCAGGTGGCCGAGGACTTCGTGCAGGCGGCCGAGGACTGGATGCCTCAGCCCGGCGCACTGGAGGCGGTGGCCCGGCTCAACCACGGCGGCTGGCGCGTGGTGGTGGCGTCCAACCAGTCCGGCATAGGCCGTGGCCTGTTCGACATGGCCACGCTCAATGCCATCCACGCCCGCATGCACAAGCTGCTGGCCGGTGCCGGCGGGCGTGTGGATGCGGTGTTCTTCTGCCCGCACGCGCCCGAGGACGACTGCAGCTGCCGCAAGCCGCTGCCGGGGCTGTACCACCAGATCGCCGAACGGTATGGCGTGTCCCTCGCGGGCGTGCCGGCCGCGGGCGATTCGCAGCGCGACATGCAGGCCGCCGTGGCTGCCGGCTGTGAGCCGCATCTGCTGCTGTCGGGCCAGCTGCGAGGCTGCCGCGACGGCCAGCCGCTGCCCGAGCTGCCCCCCGGCACGCGCGTGCACGCCGACCTGGCAGCGTTTGCCGATTTCATCCTGGCGCGCGGCGCCGAACAGGAAAAGACCTGACCATGCCCCTCATCCGTTCCGTTCTGCACATGCTGTGGATGGTCGTGACCGTGGTGCCCTGGGCCCTCGCGGTCCTGCTGGCGGCACCGTTCCTGAAGAGCGAGCAGATCTACTGGATGTGCGTGGGCTGGCTGCGCATCGCCGTCAAGGGCGGGCACGTGCTGCTGGGCATACGCAACCACGTGATGGGGTTTGAGAACCTGCCGGTGGGCAGCACGGCACCGGCCATCCTTCTGCTCAAGCACCAGTCCACCTGGGAAACCTTCTGCATGCCCACGCTCATGCCGCACCCGCTGGCCTACGTGTTCAAGAAGGAGCTGCTGTACGTGCCCTTCTTCGGCTGGGCCATGGCCAAGATGGACATGATCCACATCGACCGCTCCAAGCGCGCCCAGGCCTTCAACAAGGTGGTGGAGCAGGGGCGGCGCCTGCTGTCGCAAGGCACCTGGGTCATCATGTTTCCCGAGGGCACGCGCATCCCGCGTGGCGAGAAGGGCAACTACAAGACCGGAGGCACACGGCTGGCGGTGGAAACCGGCGCGCCGGTGATTCCGATTGCCGTCACCTCGGCCAAGTGCTGGCCGCGCAAGGCCTTCATCAAGCGCCCGGGCACCGTGGAGTTCTCCATCGGCAAACCCATCCCCAGTGTGGGGCGCGAGCCGGAGGAACTGATGCGCGAGGTGGAGGCCTGGATAGAGGCCGAGATGCGCCGGCTGGACCCGGACGCGTACCGCTGAGCGTGGCGGCATGATGCGCTCCGCACGAAACCCTCGCGTGGCGCATGAGCGGCAACTGTCGCTGGATTTTTTCGAACCCCAGCCGCCACCCACTCCCGCTACTGACCCGGTGGAGCCGGCTGCCCCGGCCGTTTCCCTGGACGAGGCCATTGCGCCAGCGCTGTGGGCGCACCCGCGTGCCACGCGGCAGATCACGATGGACACCTGCGTGGTGGCCTACGAGTTCAAACGCGGCAAGCGCCGCACCATCGGCCTGGTGGTGGGGCCCGATGGCCTGAGCGTGAGCGCACCGCGCTGGACGCCCATTGCCGAGGTGGAGGACCTGCTGCGCCAGAAGGCCGCCTGGGTGCTCGAGAAACTGCAGGCCGCGCGCGAGCGCCGCACCCAGACCGATCGCGCCCGCATCACCTGGCGTGATGGCGTGGTGTTCCCCTGGCTGGGTCGCGACGCCACCGTGGTGCTCGACCCCGAACACACCTCCAGCGCTGCCTTGCACGACACACCACAAGGCGTGCAGCTGCGCCTGGGCCTGCCCCACCATGCCAGCGAGGCGCAGATCCGCGATGTCGCCCAGGCCTGGCTGATGCGCGAAGCCGAGCGCGTGTTCATCGGGCGACTGAACCACTTTGCTGCCCTGCTGGGCGTGCGCTGGACGCGGCTGCGGCTGTCCAGTGCGGGCACCCGCTGGGGCAGCGCGAGCGCCGACGGCGTGATCCGCCTGAACTGGCGGCTGGTGCATTTCCGGCTCGACGTGGTCGACTACGTCGTGGCCCACGAGCTGAGCCACCTGCGCGTGATGGACCACAGCCCGCGTTTCTGGGACACCGTGGCCCAGGTGCTGCCCGACTACGGCGAACGCCGCGAAGAGCTCAATCGCCTGCCCGTCCCGAAGTGGTGAACTGAGGCCCCCACGCTCCGCCGCTGCGCGGGTCGCTGCCCCCCGAGGGGGCCGGCCTTGCTTGGGGCGGCCCTGCGCGGCGGCCTACGCGGTGAATCTGTAGACGCCGTCTTCGGCACGCACGCGGCGGAGCTGGCCGCCCTGCCACAGGCGGTGCAGGTGCGCCACCGATTCGCCCATGGCAAACGTGGTCTGGTGCAGGTCCAGCGGGCGTTTGAAGAGCACCGGCAACACGTCGTGGGCGCTGCAGGGCCGTTCGGTGCAGGCCGCCATCACCTCGTCCAGCCGGTCGCGGTGGTGGTCGCGCAGCTGCTGCAGGCGTTCGTGCAGGCCGGTGAAGGGTTTGCCGTGCGAGGGCAGCACCAGCGTGTCGGCAGGGAGCGGTTCGTAACGGTCCAGCGAATCGAGGAACAGCGTGAGCGAATCGGCCTCGGGCTCGGTGTCGTAGACGCTCACGTTGGTGGAGATGCGGGGCAGCACCATGTCGCCACTGATCAGCACCCCCAGGGTTTCGTTGTGCAGCGCCATGTGTTCGGGGGCGTGGCCATAGCCTGCGATGCAGCGCCAGCCGTGCTCGCCCACGCGCACCACCAGGCCGTCCAGCAGGCGACGGTGGCTGGCCGGCAGTGCCGGCACCAGGCCGGGGTAGTAGCCCTTGCGTGCCCGCACCTGCTCCAGCGCGGCCGGGTCGGTCAGCCCGTGCGAGGCGAAAAACTGTGCGGCCCCTTCGCCACCGAAGCCGGTGGTGGTCTGGGTGCCGACGCGCGCCATCGCGTAGTCCATGCCGCTGATCCACAGCGGTGCGTCCCAGCGGGCGCACAGCCAGTGCGCCAGTCCGATGTGGTCGGGGTGCATGTGGGTCACGATCACGCGCACGATGGGCAGACCCCCCAGCTGCGATTCGAACACCTGCTCCCACTGCGCACGCGACTCGGGCCGGTCGATGCAGCAGTCCACCACTGTCCAGCCGTCGCGGCCATCGAAGGTGTCGCGCAGCAGCCAGAGGTTGATGTGGTCGAGTGCGAAGGGCAGCGCCATGCGCACCCAGCGCACGCCGGGGGCCACTTCGGTGCTGGAGCCCGGTGCCGGCAGGTGGTCGGCCATGGGGTAGTGCAATCGGGCTTCGAGGGGGTTCATGCGCGGGTTCTTCCGGTAATATGCGGACCGATTGACGTTGACGTAAACGTCAAAACATTCTACGGAACGGTTCTTTCCTCGACTGTCCGCCACCCGACACCATGGCCACGCCCACCACCTACACCATCAGCGACCTGGCGCGCGAGTTCGACCTGACCACGCGTGCGATCCGCTTCTACGAGGACATGGGGCTGCTGCAGCCGCAGCGCGAAGGGCCGGGCGGGCGCAACCGGGTGTACTCCCCGCGCGACCGTACGCGGCTCAAGCTCACGCTGCGGGCCAAACGGCTGGGGTTGTCGCTGTCCGAGGCCAAGGACATCATCGACACCTACGACAGCCCGCGCGACACCGGGCCCCAGCTGCGCAAGTTCCTCGATGTGCTGGCCGCGCACCGGCGCCAGCTGGAAGACCAGCTGGCCGACCTGCAGGCCAATCTCGACGAGGTCAAGACCCACGAGAAAGAAGCCCGCGCCCTGCTCACCAAGGTTGACAAAGGCCAACGCCAGCAGAGCGCCTGAGCGGCTCCTGCAAGGGATGCGGCGGAGCCGGCTCTGCCGGTCCGCTCGGATCGCCCCCCCGAGGGGGTGCCGCCACAGGCGGCGCGGGGGGTCTTACTTCAGAAGCCCCTCGGCGCGCATGGCGGCCTGCACGGCGGGGCGCGCGGCGACACGCTCGCGCCACGCCACCAGGTTGGGGTAGGGCGCGAGGTCGATCTGCATCGGCCTGGCCCAGTTGGTCACGGTGAACAGGTAGGCGTCGGCGGCGCTGAATGTGTCGCCCATGACCCAGGTCTTGCCGGCCAGCTGACCGTCCACCCATTGCAGGCGGCTCAGCAATTTGTCTTTCGACAGCGCCTTGGCTTCGGCCGGGAAGGCGGGGTTGAACAGCGGGCCGAAGTTGCGGTGCAGCTCCATGCCGATGAAGGTCAGCCACTCCTGAAGGCGGTAGCGCGCCAGCGTTCCGTTGGCCGGGGCGAGCTGCTTGGCGGGCACCTGGTCGGCCACGTACTGGACGATGGCCGGGCCTTCGCGCAGGCGGGTGCCGTCGTCGAGCTCCAGCAGCGGTACATAGCCCAGCGGGTTGATGCTGTAGTAGTCGGTGCCGTCGGGCAGCTGGTGGGTCTTGGTGGGGGCGGCAACGGCTTCGAAGGCCAGGCCGGACTCGTGCAGCACGATGTGCGGGGACAGCGAGCAGGCGCCGGGCGAGTAGTAGAGCTTCATGGTTGTGCTTCTGAGGTGAGAAAGCGCGCATTCTGGCCGCAGGCCCATGACCTTGTGCGGCCCTGCGGATTGGCGTGTGCGCCCGGCTGCGTCATAATTGACGTTTACGTAAACGTAAATCAGGTGCCATGACCGCCGACTTCGTACCCCAGGACCCGGACTACGTCCAGCGCACCCGCGCCAGCTTTGCCCGCCAGCGCGCCATGGACACCCTGGGCGCGCGTCTGATGGAGGTGGCGCCTGGCCGCGTGGTCATCGCGCTGGACTGGGCCGAAGCACTGACCCAGCAGCACGGCTTCCTGCACGCGGGCATGGTGGCCACGGCGCTGGATTCGGCCTGCGGGTACGCCGGGTTCACCCTGATGCCGGTGGAGGCCGCCGTGCTGACCATCGAGTACAAGATCAACCTGCTGGCCCCGGCCAGAGGCCAGACCTTCCGCATGGTCGGCACCGTGGTCAAACCCGGGCGCACCGTGACGGTGTGCGAAGGCCACGCCTACGCCAGCGACAACGGCCGCGAGAAGCTGGTGGCCACCATGGGCTGCACCCTGATGGCCGTGATCGGCCGCGAGAACATCCAACACTGAACCCTCGAGACTGACTGGAGACTTCGACATGAACCTGCCCGGCCTGAACTTCCAACTCGGCGAAGACATCGATGCCCTGCGCGATGCGGTGCACGACTTCGCCCAGACCGAGATCGCGCCGCGCGCGGCCGAGGTCGACCGCAGCGACCAGTTCCCCATGGACCTGTGGCGCAAGATGGGTGACCTGGGCGTGCTGGGCATCACCGTGCCCGAGGCCTACGGTGGCGCCAACATGGGCTACCTGGCCCACATGGTCGCCATGGAGGAGATCAGCCGCGCCTCCGCCTCCATCGGCCTGAGCTATGGTGCGCACAGCAACCTGTGCGTGAACCAGATCAAGCGCAACGGCAACGAAGCCCAGAAGCAGAAGTACCTGCCCAAGCTCATCAGCGGCGAACACGTGGGCGCACTGGCCATGAGCGAGCCCGGTGCCGGCTCCGACGTCATCAGCATGAAGCTCAAAGCCGAAGACAAGGGCGGCTACTACCTGCTCAACGGCAGCAAGTTCTGGATCACCAACGGCCCCGACGCCGACACCCTGGTGGTCTACGCCAAGACCGAACCCGAGATGGGCGCACGCGGCGTCACCGCCTTCCTGATCGAGAAAGGCATGAAGGGCTTTTCCATCGCGCAGAAGCTGGACAAGCTGGGCATGCGCGGCAGCCACACCGGCGAGCTGGTGTTCCAGAACGTCGAGGTGCCGGCCGAGAACATCCTGGGTGGCCTGAACATGGGCGCCAAGGTGCTGATGAGCGGCCTGGACTACGAACGCGCCGTGCTCAGCGGCGGCCCGCTGGGCATCATGCAGGCGGTCATGGACAACGTGATCCCCTACATCCACGACCGCAAGCAGTTCGGCCAGAGCATCGGCGAGTTCCAGCTCATCCAGGGCAAGGTGGCCGACATGTACACCGTGCTGCAGGCCGCGCGCAGCTTTGCCTACACCGTGGCCAAGAACCTCGATCTGCTGGGAACCGAACACGTACGCCAGGTGCGCAAGGACTGCGCGTCCGTCATCCTGTGGACGGCCGAGAAGGCCACCTGGATGGCGGGTGAGGGGGTGCAGATTTTTGGCGGCAACGGCTACATCAACGAGTACCCGCTGGGCCGCCTCTGGCGCGACGCCAAGCTCTATGAGATCGGGGCGGGCACCAGCGAAATCCGTCGTATGCTCATCGGCCGGGAGCTGTTCGCCGAGACGATGTGAGCGGCACCGCGCACACGGAGAACCCTGAATGAGCAGCAGCCTCAACGACCTTTTCGAACACAACCGCGCGTGGGCCGCGCAGATGGAGCGTGACCGCCCCGGTTTCTTCACCGGCCTGCTGGCGCAGCAGACGCCGCGCTACATGTGGATCGGCTGCTCCGACAGCCGCGTGCCGGCCAACCAGATCACCGGTCTGGAGCCGGGCGAGGTGTTCGTGCACCGCAACGTGGCCAACGTGGTGGTGCCCACCGACCTCAACTGCCTGTCCACCATCCAGTTCGCGGTGGACCAGCTCAAGATCCAGCACCTGATGGTGGTGGGCCACTACGGCTGCGGCGGTGTGCGCGCCGCGCTGGACGACATCCGCGTCGGCCTGGCCGACAACTGGCTGCGCCACATCAAGGACGTGCGAGACCGCCACCGCGCGCTGATCGAAGCTGCGCCCGCGGCCGACCGGCCCGACGTGCTGTGCGAACTCAACGCCATCGAGCAGGTGATGAACGTGGCCCAGACCACCGTGATCCAGGACGCCTGGGCGCGTGGCCAGTCCGTCACCTTGCACGCATGGTGCTACGGTCTCAAGGACGGCCTGCTCAACGACCTGCACCTGACCGTGGACGGCAACGAGGGCCTGGACAACCTGTACCGCGCCGCCGTCGCCGGCGTTGCCCGTTAGACCGGATTCCATGTTCCCCCAGCGGCTGGACTCGCCCCTCGCCTACGGCATTGCGCGGGCGATGATGGACGGGTTCAACCGCCACTACCGGCTCTTTCGCACCGAATCGGCTCGCGCCAAACACCGCTTCGAGACCGCTGACTGGCACGCCCAGCAGCGGGGGCAGCGTGAGCGCATCGAGTTCTATGCCCTGCGCGTCAAGGAGTGTGTGCGCCGGCTGGAAAAGGAATTCGGCGCCGACACGCAGCCCATGGACGTGTGGCAGCAGGTCAAGCTCCACTACATCGGGCTGCTGGTCAACCACCACCAGCCCGAACTGGCCGAGACCTTCTTCAACTCGGTCACCACCCAGATCCTGCACCGCACACATTTCCAAAACGACTTCATCTTCGTGCGCCCGGCGGTCAGCACCGAGTACATCGAGAGCGACGCGCACGACGCCGCTCCCACCTACCGCGCCTACTACCCCACGCGGCAGACGCTGGGCGCGGAGCTGACCCGCATGCTGGGTGACTTCGGCCTGCGCGTGCCGTTTGAAGACCTCGGGCGCGACGCTGCCAACGTGCTCGCGGCCATGAGGCCCTTCATCGACGGCGTGAAGCTGCGCGCCAACTTCCAGGTGCAGGTGCTCTCCAGCCTGTTCTACCGCAACAAGGGCGCCTATGTGGTCGGCAAGCTCATCAACGGCTTCCAGGACATGCCGTTTGCGCTGCCCATCCTCCATGGGCGCGACGGGCTGGTGATCGATGCGGCCCTCTTCGGCGAGGACGACCTGCTCACGCTGTTCAGCTTCGCACGGGCCTACTTCATGGTGGACATGGAGGTGCCCAGCGCCTACGTGCAGTTCCTCAGCGGCCTGATGCCGCGCAAGCCACGCGCCGAGCTGTACAACGCGCTGGGTCTGGCCAAGCAGGGCAAGACACTCTTCTACCGCGACTTCCTGCAGCACCTGCGCCACAGCTCCGACCGCTTTCGCATCGCGCCCGGCATCAAGGGCATGGTGATGCTGGTGTTCGACCTGCCCAGTTTCCCCTACGTGTTCAAGCTCATCAAGGACTGGTACCCACCGCCGAAGGACACCACGCGCGAGCAGGTCAAGCGCAAATACCAGCTGGTCAAGCAGCACGACCGCGTGGGCCGCATGGCCGACACGCTGGAGTACAGCGAGGTGGCCTTTCCCCGTGAGCGCTTCGAGGATGCGCTGATCGAGGAGATCCAGCGCTTTGCGCCCAGCCAGCTGGAAATCTCCGATCGCGACGGTGACGGCAACGTCGAGGTCATCATCAAGCACCTCTACATCGAGCGGCGCATGATCCCGCTCAACCTCTACCTGCAGGAAGCCTTCGATGCGGGGCTGGACGACCCCCGCGCACGCCAGCAGGTGGAGCGTGTCGTCACCGAGTACGGCAACGCCATCAAGGACCTCGTGGCCGCCAACATCTTCCCTGGCGACATGCTGTGGAAGAACTTCGGTGTCACCCGGCACGGCAAGGTGGTGTTCTACGACTACGACGAGATCGAATACCTGACCGACTGCCAGTTCCGCCGCGTGCCCCCACCGCGCACCGAGGAGGACGAACTCTCGGGCGAGGTCTGGTACAGCGTGGGCCCGCGCGACGTGTTCCCCGAGACCTTTGGCCCGTTCCTGCTGGGACACCCCGTGGTGCGCGAGGTGTTCATGCAACACCACGCCGACCTGCTGGACCCGGCCTTCTGGCAGGGCCACCAGGCGCGCATACGCGCCGGCCACGTGCACGACATCTTCCCCTACGAGCGCCACCGGCGGTTTGCCCGCCACGACGCGCCGTCTCACCCTTCAACCGCAACGGAGAACCTCCATGTCTGATCCCATCGTCATCGTCGGTGCCGCACGCACCCCCATGGGCGCCTTCCAGGGCGACTTCTCGGCCCTGTCGGCCCACGACCTGGGCGGCGCCGCCATCAAGGCCGCCGTCGAACGCGCCGGCGTCAGCCCCGACGCGGTGGGCGAGGTGCTGTTCGGCAACTGCCTGATGGCCGGCCAGGGCCAGGCGCCCGCGCGCCAGGCGGCGTTCAAGGGCGGCCTGCCCAAGGGCGCGGGCGCGGTCACGCTGTCCAAGATGTGTGGCTCCGGCATGAAAGCCGCCATGCTGGCGCACGACATGCTGCTGGCCGGCAGCCACGAGGTGATCGTCGCCGGTGGCATGGAAAGCATGACCAACGCGCCCTACCTCATGCTCAAGGGCCGGGGCGGCTACCGCATGGGCCACGACCGCATATACGACCACATGATGCTGGACGGCCTGGAAGACGCCTACGAGGCCGGCCGCAGCATGGGCACCTTCGGTGAAGACTGCGCGGCCAAGTACCACTTCACCCGTGAGCAGCAGGACGCCTTCGCCATCGCCTCCGTCACCCGCGCCAAGGCGGCCACCGATTCGGGCGCCTTCGCGGCCGAGATCGTGCCCGTCACCGTGAAGGACCGCAGCGGCGAGCGCGTGGTGTCGGTCGACGAAGGTCCGGGCAAGGTCCGTCTCGACAAGATCCCCACGCTCAAGCCCGCGTTCAGAAAGGACGGCACCGTCACCGCCGCCTCCAGCTCCAGCATCAACGACGGTGCGGCCGCCCTGGTGATGATGCGCGAGTCCACCGCGAAGAAACTGGGCTGCAAGCCGCTGGCGCGCATCGTGAGCCATGCCATGCACGCGCAGGAGCCCGAGTGGTTCTCCACCGCCCCCGTGGGTGCCACGCAGAAGGCGCTGGCCAAGGCCGGCTGGAAGGTCGAGGACGTGGACCTGTGGGAAATCAACGAAGCCTTTGCGGTCGTGCCGATGGCGCTCATGACCGAGCTCAAGGTGAGCCACGACATCGTCAATGTGAACGGCGGCGCCTGCGCGCTGGGTCACCCCATCGGCGCCTCGGGCGCACGCATCATGGTCACGCTGATCCACGCGCTGCAGGCGCGGGGCAAGAAGCGCGGCCTGGCCACGCTGTGCATCGGCGGCGGCGAAGGCACGGCCGTGGCGCTGGAACTGGTCTGAGCGCTCCATGACCACCGTACTGGTCATTGGCGCGTCGCGCGGCATCGGGCTGGAGTTTGTGCGCCAGTACCTGGCCGACGGCGCACGCGTGGTCGCCACCGCACGCGACGAGGCCGGGCTGGAGCGGCTGCGGGGCCTGGGGGCCGAGCCGCTGCGGGTGGACGTGGCCGACCCGGCCAGCGTGAGCAGCCTGGCCTGGGTGCTGGATGGCGAGAAGCTGGATGTGGCGCTCTACGTGGCGGGCGTGATGGAGCGGGGACATGCCACCACGCCACCCACGCGCGAGGCCTTTGACCAGGTGATGCACACCAACCTGCTGGGCGCCCTGCAGGCCATCCCGCAGGTGGCACCGCTGGTGCAGGCCGCCGGTGGGCGCTTCGGCTTCATCTCCAGCGGCATGGCGCACATCGCCCGTGTGCCCGACAGCCGCGGCTGGCTCTACCGCACCAGCAAGGCGGCGCTCAACATGGCGGTCGCGGCCGCCCGGCACGACTACCCCGGCGCCACCCTGGTGGCGCTGTCGCCCGGCTGGGTCAGCACCGACATGGGCGGCGCGCAGGCGCCGCTCACACCCGAGCGCAGCGTCTCGGCCATGCGTGCCACGCTGGCCCGCCTCACACCCGCGCAGAGCGGGGCCTTCATCGACATCGACGGCCAGCCCTTCGACGGCTGGTGACACCCCCATGATCGAAAACCTGGAACAGCTGCGCACGCTCTACGCCGCCCCGGGCGAACGTGCCCGGCGCAAGCAGATGGCCCACATCGACACCCACGCGGCCCGTTTCATCGCGCTGTCGCCGTTCTGCGTGGTGGCCAGTGGCGGGGTGCATGGCCAGCTGCTGGACGCCTCGCCGCGTGGCGGTGAGCCGGGCTTCGTGAAGGTGTTCAACGCCCACACGCTGCTGCTGCCCGATGCGGGTGGCAACAACCGGCTCGACACGCTGGAGAACCTGCTGGTCGACCCGCGCCTGTCGCTGATCTTCCTGATTCCCAACGTGGAGGAGACGCTGCGCATCAACGGCCGCGCCCGCCTGCGCGACGAGGCCGCCTTCACCGACCGTTTCGCGCACGAGCGCCAGCGGCCCAAGGTGGTGATCGAGGTGGCGGTGCAAGCGGTCTACCTGCACTGCGCCAAGGCGTTCATGCGCTCGCACCTGTGGGCGCCCGAGACCTGGCCCGCACGCCAGGCGCTGCCCAGCATGGGCGAGATGATCCGCGACCAGGTCGGCGCTGCGCTGACCGCCGAAACCCCCGAAGAGACCCGCCAGCGCTACCTCACGCAGCTGGCGCAGGAACAGACCCCCGAACCCAGGAACTGACCATGCTGCTGACCCAAGACCAGGACATGATCCGCGACGCGGTGCGTGCCTTCGCCCGCGAACAGCTCTGGCCCCACGCGGCGCGTTGGGACAAGGAACACCACTTCCCCTCTGATGCGCACCGGGGCCTGGCCGAACTGGGCGCCTACGGCATCTGCGTGCCCGAGGCACTGGGCGGCGCCGGGCTGGACTACGTCACGCTGGCCGTGGTGCTGGAGGAGATTGCTGCCGGTGACGGCGGCACCAGCACCGCCATCAGCGTGACCAACTGCCCGGTCAACGCGATCCTGATGCGCTACGGCAACGCCACCCAGCAGGAGCGCTGGCTGCGCCCGCTGGCCGCCGGCCAGCTGCTGGGCGCGTTCTGCCTGACCGAGCCGCATGTGGGATCGGACGCCTCGGCGCTGCGCACCACGGCGGTGAAACAGGGCGACGAATACGTCATCAACGGCGTCAAGCAGTTCATCACCAGCGGCAAGAACGGCCAGATCGCCATCGTGATCGCGGTGACCGACAAGGCGGCCGGCAAGAAGGGCATGAGCGCCTTCATCGTGCCCACCGACACGCCCGGCTACGTGGTGGCGCGGCTGGAGGACAAGCTGGGCCAGCACAGCAGCGACACCGCGCAGATCAACTTCGACCACTGCCGCATCCCGGCCGAGAACCTGATCGGCGCCGAGGGCGAGGGCTACAGGATCGCCCTGGGCGCGCTCGAAGGTGGGCGCATCGGCATTGCCGCTCAGAGCGTGGGCATGGCGCGCAGCGCCTTCGAGTGCGCGCTGGACTACGCGAAGCAGCGCGAGAGTTTCGGCCAGCCCATCTTCAACCACCAGGCGGTGGGTTTTCGGCTGGCTGAGATGGCGACGCAGATCGAGGTGGCGCGCGCCATGGTGCACCACGCCGCCGCGCTGCGCGATGCAGGTCGCCCCTGTCTGAAAGAGGCGGCCATGGCCAAACTGTTTGCCAGCGAGATGGCCGAGAAAGTCTGCTCCGACGCCATCCAGGTGCACGGCGGCTACGGCTACGTGAGCGATTTTCCGGTCGAGCGCATCTACCGCGACGTGCGTGTCTGCCAGATCTACGAAGGCACCTCGGACGTGCAGAAGATCCTGATCCAGCGCGCGCTGGCCTGACGCTGACCGGCCGGCCTTCGTAGAATGCCGGTTCCATGAATATCATCATTTTGGGCGCTGGTCGCGTTGGGGAAAGCGTGGCCGCAAGTCTGGTGTCGGAGCCCAACGACATCACGGTCATCGATCAGGACCCGGAGCGCCTGCGCCTGCTCGAGGAGCGCCTGGACCTGCGGGGCGTGGTCGGCAACGGCATACAGCCCAGCGTGATGCGCGACGCCGGCGTGGCCGACGCCGACATGGTGATCGCCTGTGCCGCCGCCGACGAGACCAACCTGGTGTTCTGCAAGGTGGCGCACGATGTGTTCCAGGTGCCCACCACCATCGCGCGGCTGCGCTCGTCCGAGTTCGTCGAGGGCGACGAGCTGCTCTCCAAGAGCGGGTTCGCGGTGGATCACGTGATCTGCCCCGAGGCCTCGGTCACGCGCTACATCCACCAGCTGATCGAGTACCCCGAGGCCCTGCAGGTGCTGGAGTTCGCGGGCGGCCGCGTCTCGCTGGTGGCGGTGCGTGCCTCGCACGGCGGCGCCCTGGTGGGCCGCACCATCGGCGAGTTCCGCCAGCTGGTGCCCCACGCCGAGATGCGGGTGGTGGCGGTCTACCGGCTCGATGCGGAGCTGGAGGCCAACAGCCGCACCCGCATCCTGGCCGGCGACGAGGTCTTCGTGCTGGCCGATACGCAGAAAATCCGCCACGTGCTGGCGGCCATACACAACGCCGACCAGCCGGTGCAGCGGGTGATGATCGCCGGTGGCGGACGGGTGGGGCTGCGGTTGGCGCGCATGTTGACCGGGCAATGCCAGGTCAAGGTGATCGAACGCGACCGCCGGCGCTGCGAGTACCTGGCCGGTCAGCTGCCTTCGCAGATGCTGGTGCTCAACGGCGACGGACCCGACGAGGAGCTGCTGGAGGAAGAGAACGTCGGCAACATGGACCTGTTCCTCGCCCTCACCAGCGACGACGAGGACAACATCATGTCGGCCATGCTGGCCAAGCGCATGGGTGCGCGCCGCGTGATGGCGCTGATCAACCGCCGAGCCTATGCCGATCTGATGCAGGGCGGCACCATCGACATCGCCATATCGCCCGCACATGCCGTCATCGGCGAGCTGCTGACCCATGTGCGCCGCGGCGATGTTGTGGCCGTGCACAGCCTGCGCCACGGAGCGGCCGAGGCGCTGGAGGGCGTGGCGCGTGGCGACGTGAAAACCTCGCGCCTGGTGGGTCGGCGCATCGAGGAGGTCAAGCTGCCGCCGGGTGCGCGGTTCGGCGCCATCGTGCGCGGCGAGGGCCGCAAGTCCGAGGTGCTGATGCCGCACCACGACACCCTGATCGAGCCGGATGACCACGTGATCATCTTCATTCCCCACAAGCGCATGGTGCGCGAGGTGGAGAAGCTGTTCCAGGTCAGCGCAACTTTCTTCTGAGCACGAGCCGACATGTCCAGCCTGTTGCCTGTCCTGGCCGTCCTGGCCCGTGTGCAGATGGTGTTCGCCCTGGCCTTCCTGGTGCCGCTGGCCTGGGCCTGGGGCGCGGGCAAGCCCGACGAGGTCCATGTGTGGACCTGGGGCTTCGGCCTCACGCTGGGCAGCGGTGCGCTGATGTGGCAGCTCACGCGCCGCCACCGCCGCGAGCTGCTGGCCAAGGACGGTTTCCTCCTGGTGAACCTGGTCTATGTGGTGCTCACGGCCTATGCAGCCGTGCCGCTGATGTACACCGTGCCTGGCATCACCTGGAGCCACGCGTACTTCGAGGCCATGAGCGCGCTCACCGCCACGGGGGCCACGGCCATCGCGGGGCTGGACCACCTGCCGGTGTCCACCAATGTGTGGCGCTGTTTCCTGCAGTTCGTGGGGGGGCTGGGCATCGTGCTGCTGGTGGTGGCGGTGCTGCCGCTGCTGGGCCTGGGTGGTCTGCAGCTTTACAAGGCCGAGACACCCGGCCCCATGAAGGACACCAAGTTCACCCCCCGCATCGCCGAGACTGCGCGGGGCCTGTGGGGCGTGTACTTCGGCCTGTCGCTGCTGTGCATGCTGGCCTACCGCTGGGCCGGCATGACCTGGGCCGACGCCTTCATGCACATGTGCACCACCATGGGTCTGGGCGGGCTGTCCTCGCACGATGCCAGTTTTGGCTACTGGAACTCGGCAGCCATCGAATGGGTGGCGGTGTTCTTCATGGGGCTGGCGGGCATCAGTTTCCTGCGCTATTTCATGGTGCTGCGCACCCGCTCCCTGCGCCCCCTCACGGCAGACCGTGAGATCCGCAGCTACGTGACCGTGCTGGTCCTGTCCATCCTGCTGGTGGCGGCCATGCTGGCGGTGCACGGCGTGTACGCCGACTTCAGCGAGGCCTTGCGCGCTTCGGCCTTTCATGTGGTGTCGGTGGCCACCACCACGGGTTACGCCTCGACCGACTACTCGCAGTGGCCCGTGTTCGCCCCCGTGCTGATGATGTTCCTGGGTTGCTTCGTGTCGTGTGCCGGGTCGACGGGTGGGGGCATCAAGATGGTCCGCATGGTGCTGCTGATCAAGCAGGCCAGGCGCGAGCTGGTGCGCATCATCCACCCGCGTGTAGTGAACCCCGTGACGCTCGGGCGCAGCGTGCTGCCGCCCACGGTGATGACCGCCGTGCTGGGCTTCATGCTGATCTATGGCGCCGTCACCATGGGGCTGACCATGCTGCTGCTGTTCACCGGGCTGGACATCGTGACGGCGTTCTCTGCCGTGGTTGGCACGGTCAACAACATCGGGCCGGGGCTGGGCGAGGTGGGTCCCGCGAGCAACTACAGTGGCATGAACGCCTTCCAGACCTGGGTGCTGAGTTTTGCCATGCTGGCCGGGCGGCTGGAGCTGCTCACGGTGCTGGTGCTGTTCACCGGCCATTTCTGGCGCAAGTGAAGGAGACCGTCATGCCGATCACCAAAGGATTCCGGGCCCTGGTCGACGAGGCCATGGCACACATCACCACCTACACCGTCGAGCAGGTTCAGGCCCGCCTGGGTGTTGACCCGCGCCTGCAACTGGTGGACATCCGCGACGTGCGCGAGCTCGAGCGCGAGGGTACGGTGCCCGGTTCGCTGCATGCACCGCGCGGCATGCTGGAGTTCTGGGTCGACCCCGATTCGCCGTACCACAAGCCGGCGTTTGGCGACGAGAGCCGGGAGTACGTGCTGTTCTGCGGCGCTGGCTGGCGCAGTGCGCTGGCCACCCAGACCCTGCAGCACATGGGCATGACCAACGTGGCCCACATCGACGGCGGCTTCACCGAATGGGCCAAGGCCGGCGCACCCGTGGTGACCCTGGCCGAGGCCAAGGCGAAGAAAACGTGAGCGATGCCTGCCCGTGTGGCCGCCCACGTGTGACCTACGTCGCATGCTGTGGCCGTTTCATCGATGGGGGCCAGGCCGCCCCCGACGCCGAACACCTGATGCGCTCGCGCTACAGCGCCTTCGTGCGCGGCGATGTCGCCTACCTGCAGGCCACCTGGCACCCGAGCACGCGGCCCGCGGCGCTGGCGCTTGAACCCGGCGTGAAGTGGCTGGGGCTGGAGGTGCGCAGCCACCGTGTCATCGACGCCGACCATGCCGAGGTGGAATTCGTGGCCCGTTCGCGGGTGGGCGGGCGCGGCCAGCGCCTGCACGAACGCAGCCGCTTCGTGCGCGAGGGCGACCGCTGGACTTATGTGGATGGAGAGCTGTTTTGACGACGATCCGATTCGAGGCCGTGCTGTTTGATTGCGATGGCGTGCTGGTGGACAGCGAACCCATCACCAATGGTGTGCTGCGCGACCTGCTGGCTGAAACCGGCTGGGAGCTGACACCCGACGAGTGCATGCGCCTGTTTGTGGGCAAGGCGGTGCGCGACGAGCGTGCGCTGATCGAGGCCCACACCGGCAGGCCGCTCACCGAGGAATGGATGCACGTGTTCTACGAGCGTCGCAACGTCCGCCTGCTGGCCGAACTGTTGCCCATGCCCGGCGTGCTGGAGGCGGTACCCGTGGTGCATGCTGCCGTGGCCGGGCGTATCGCCTGCGCTTCAGGCGCCGACCGGCCCAAGGTGGTGATGCAGCTCGACAAGGTGGGCCTCTTGCCGTATTTCGGTGACGCGGTGTTCAGCGGCCACGACCTGCCACGCTCCAAGCCCGCTCCTGATGTCTACCTCGCGGCGGCGGCTCACCTGGGCGTGGACCCCGCACGCTGTCTGGTCATCGAGGACACCACCACCGGCGCGCAGGCCGGTCTGGCCGCGGGCGCCACGGTGTGGGGTTT
>CALRLO020000017.1:0-83541 GCA_943368755.1 Synechococcus sp. UW140
CTCTGCCACACCTGCGGCGCCCGCCGCGCCGGCCCAGGCGGCGCCTGCAGCCCCGGCCCCCGCCACCGGCCCCGCGCCCGACCTGCGGTTCGGCCCGGTCGCGCTGGTCAATGGCCGTGTGCTGTTTTCCGACCAGTTCATCAAGCCCAACTACCGCGCCAACCTCAGCGAGCTGACGGGCAAGCTCAGTGCCTTTTCCAACCAGCCCGCTGCCGGTGGCTCGGTCGACCTGGCCGACCTGGAACTGCTGGGGCGTGTCGAAGGTACCGCCTCGCTGGACCTGCGCGGGCGCATCAACCCGCTGGCCCAGCCGCTGGCGCTGGATGTCACCGGCAAGGTGCGCGACCTGGAACTGCCGCCCTTGTCGCCATACAGCGCCAAGTACGCGGGCTACGGCATCGAACGCGGCAAGCTCAGCGTCAACGTCGCCTACCGTGTCACGCCTGATGGCCAGCTCACTGCCAGCAACCAGATCATCCTCAACCAGCTCGCCTTCGGTGAGCGTGTGGAAGGCAGCGACGCCCCCAATCTGCCGGTCAAGCTGGCCGTGGCGCTGCTGGCCGATCGCAACGGCGTGATCGACATCAACCTGCCGATCAGCGGGTCCATGAACGACCCGCAGTTCAGCGTGGGGCCGGTCATCGTGCGCGCCGTTTTCAACCTGATCGGCAAGGCCATCACCGCGCCGTTTGCCTTGCTGGCCAGTGCGCTGGGCGGTGGTGGCGAGGACAGCGCGCAGGTGGTGTTCGCACCTGGCACGGCGCGGCTCGACGCCGAAGCCCGGGCTCGCCTGGATGGGGTGGCCAAGGCCCTGGCCGATCGCCCCGCGCTGCGCCTGACCGTGGTGGGTCGCAGCGAGCTGGCGGCCGAGCGCCAGGCCTATCAGCGCGAACGCGTGGCCGAACTCGTGCGCGCCGAAAAACGCCGTGCGCTGGCCCGCACCGGCGCTGCGGCCGATGGCGAGATCGCTGTCAGTGACGAGGAATATCCCGTCCTCCTGCGTGCCGTCTACCGCCGTGCCGACATCACCAAGCCGCGCAACGCCATCGGTCTGGCCCGCGATCTTCCGCCGGCCGACATGGAGGCGTTGCTGATGACCAACGTGCCGGTGACCGAAGACGCCATGCGGGAGCTGGCGTTGCAGCGCGGTGTGGCAGTGCGCGACTACCTGACCTCGCGCCAGCTGTCGTCCGAGCGCGTGTTCATGGGAGCGCCGCAGGGCTCAGGGCAGGGTTCCGGGGCCAATGCACCGGAGCGGTCGGCCCCAGGCCCCCGTGCGGATTTGCAACTCTCGGCACGCTGAGCGTCGCGAGCGGCGACAATACCCGTTTGTCCTACGGCCACCCCGTGGCCCCTCAACGAGTATTTTTGCCCGTGAACGACGCAGCTTCTTCTTCTCGCAAACCCAACGACCTGGACGCCCAGACCGGCGGCGTGTTCTCTGCGCCCACCTCGGGCGAGCGGGCCGCGCGCGTGCGCGATTGGCTGGCCACCGAGCCCTCGGCCGATCTGATGCACGAGGTGTTCAAGGAGCTGTCCCACCGCGACAAGGGTGCGGCCAAACCGCTGCGCGAGAAGCTCGATGAGCTGCGCCGCGTGCGCCAGCAGGAGACCCTGGCGGTGGAGTGGGCCGACAAGGCGCGCCACCTGCTCGCCGCCGGCCGTTTTGTCATGGCCGACGCGTTGGCCTGGCAGCGCGATGCCGCCAAGGCCGGCGCGCCGCTGTCGCGTGAGCCGCTGGCCGAACTCAAGACCGCACTGGCCGAGCGCGTGCGCGCCATCGAAGACCTGCAGCACCGCGTGCTGGTCGAGCGGGAAGCCGCCGTGCTGCTGGCCCAGCGCATCGAGGTGTTGTCCACCAAGTCCTGGCGCGATGCCCAGGCCGCGCGCGACAGCCTGCAGGCCGACGTGGGCACCTGGCTGACCCAGTGCGATGCCCTGGTTGCCGACCCGCACTGGCCCAGCGTGGAGCCCAAGCTGCCCGGGCAGATCGACGCCTCGCGCCAGCAGCTCAGCGTGGTGTGGGAGGCTTTTGGTGCCGCACTCGCACAGGCCGTGGCGGCCGATGCCGACAGCCATGCGCCCCTGCCCGCCGTGCCCGTCTGGGCTGACGAACTGCGTGCCGCGCGCGGCGAATCGGCTCCCGCCGCCGCACCGGTGGTGGACGAGCAGGCCCAACTGGCCCAGCAGGCTCGCCGCGCCGAAGCCGCCGAGGCCATTGCACCTCTGGTGGCCGCGTTGGCCCAGCAGGTGACCGAAGGCCATGGCAAGGCCACCACCAAGGCAGCCGCCGACCTGCGCGCCGCGCTCAAGCAGCACGGCCGTTTTGTGCCTGCTGAGCTCGACACCCAGGCCCAGGCTGCACTGGCCCAGGCCGGTGAACTTGAGGGCTGGCAGCGCTGGCGCGCCGACCAGCTGCGCAACGAACTCGTCGGCAAGGCCGAAGCACTGACCACCGCTGCGCCCGAGCAGCGCCTGGGCGGCCGCAAGATGCAGGAGACCCTGCGCCAGCTGCGCGAGCAGTGGAAGGCCACCGACCAGGGCGGCGTGCCCAACCACGCGCTCTGGAAGCGTTTCGACGAGGCCTGCAACCTTGCCCACAAGGTGGTCGAGGAGTGGCTGGGCAAGATGCGCGAACAGGCCGACCAGCACAAGGCCCAGCGCCTGGCACTGATTGCCGAGGTCGACGCCTGGATCGCCGCGCACGCCGATAACAGCGACTGGAAGACCCAGCAGCGCGAGCTGCATGCGCTGGCCGAGCGCTGGCGCGCCGCCGGCCACTTGAGCGAGAAGCAGTTTGCCGAGCTGCAGCCGCAGTGGAAGGATGCCATGCACCGCGCCCATGCGCGGCTGGAGGCCGCGCAGGCCGAGAGCCTGGCGCGTCGCCGCGCCATGATCGACGAGGCCCAGGCCCTGGGTGATGCCCCCACGCTGCGCCTCGACGCCATCAAGGCCCTGCAACAGCGTTGGCAGGCCGAGGCCCAGACCGTTCCGCTGGACCGCAAGCAGGAGCAGAAGCTGTGGGAGGCCTTCCGCGCGCCCATCGACGCCGCGTTCCAGCGCAAGGGCCAGGAACGCGAGAAGGCCGCTGCCGCCGTGAGCGAGCACGACCGGCGCGTGCTGGACGCCGTCAAGGCCGTCGATGCCGCCAACGCCAGCGGCGATGCCCAGCGCATCCGCGCGGCCGTGAGCGAGCTGCAGGCCGCACTGCGTGGCCAGGCCCAGGCAGCGGCCGATGCCGCGCCGGCGGCTGAGGCCCCGGCACCCGCTGCAGCGGCTGACACCCCGCAGGGCTCCGAAGCCGCGTCGGCCGGCGACAAGCCCGCCCCGGCGCCGCGCAAGCTGGTGGCCATGCGTGGCGATGACCGTCCGGGCCAGAAAAAGACCGAAGCGCCGGCCCCAGCCGGGCGCCGGGACAGCCGAGACGGCCGCCGGGATGACCGGCGCGATGACCGCCGTGGCGACCGCCCTGATCGTGGTGACTGGGGCTCGCGCCCCGAGCGAGGCCCCCGCCTGGGCGACACCGCCTTCCGCGCCCAGCGCGATGCGCTCGAACGCGCCGACAGCGCGCTGCGCAAGCTCGCAGCGCAGGCGCACGGTGAGGTGCTGACCCGCGTGCTCACCGCCTGGGAAAAGCGCGACGCCGCCGAGCTGCCGTCGGCCCAGGAGCTGGGCGACAAGGTCAACGCCGCAACCCGCACCGCCTGGACCCAGGCGCTGTCAAAACCCGCTGGCGACGGCGCGGCCCAGGCACTGCTGCGCCTGGAGATCGCCGCCGAGGTGCCCACCCCGGCCGAACAGCTGAGTGAGCGTCGCCTGCTGCAGCTGCAGCTGCTGACCCGCCGCCACGACGCTCCCCCGGCCCAGACCTGGGCCAAGGACGCTGCCAGCGTGTTGGCCAGCGCCTACGATGCCAGCCAGGCGCGCCGGCTGCAGAACGCGCTCAAGGTGCTGATGCGCAAGGGCTGAAGCCGGGCTTCAGCCTTGGCCCGCCTGCCGCGCCTCGATCTCGGCGCGCAGGCGGTCTTCCTGCTCGCGCAGCTCGGGGGTGAACTCGGCGCCAAAGTCTTCGGCTTCGAACACCGGGCGGATCTCGATGTCGGAGTCGCTCATCATGGGGTTGGGGCAGCGCCTGACCCATGCCACGGCTTCCTCCATCGACTGGACCTGCCACATCCAGAAACCGGCCACCAGCTCCTTGGTTTCAGCGAAGGGGCCATCGGTGACCGTGCGGTCCGTGCCGGAAAATCGCACCCGCTTGCCGCGCGAGCTCGGGTGCAGCCCCTCGCCGCCCAGCATGATGCCGGCCTTGACCAGCTCCTCGTTGTACTGGCCCATGGCCGCCAGCAGCTCGGTACTGGGCATTTCGCCCGCTTCAGACTCCCGGCTGGCTTTCACGATGACCATCACGCGCATGGGGTTCTCCTCGAAAAGGGTTGGACGGATGGGCCACAGTAGCCCTCCTGAGCTGACGACGAAACAGGGCGCCCGAAATCGACACCACGGGACGACGGATGTGCAACCATGAGCGTTGTCACAAAGCCGACCCCTGGAACGTCTGTATGGGCATGGACCCCTCGACACACATTTTCAACCGCCTGCGGCCCCGGCTGCAGGGCATCGCCTACCGCATGCTGGGCTCGCTGGCCGAGGCCGAGGATCTGGTGCAGGACGTCTGGTTGCGCTGGCACGAAGCCGACCCGGACGAACTGGATAGTGCCGAGGCCTGGCTGGTGGCCGTGACCACCCGCCTGTCCATCGACCGCCTGCGCGCAGCCCAGCGGCGGCGCACCGACTATGTGGGCTTCTGGTTGCCCGAGCCTTGGCTCACCGACGGTGAGGGCGTGCCGGGGGGCATGGGCGAACCACCCGCCACGCCCGAGCAGGTGCTGGAGCGGGCAGACGACATTTCGGTGGCCTTTCTCGTGATGCTGGAGCGCCTGGCGCCCGAGGCCCGTGCCGCCTTCCTGCTGCGAGAGGTGTTTGAAGCCGACTACGCCGAGGTGGCCCAGGCGCTGGGCAAAAGTGAGGCCGCCTGCCGGCAGCTCGTGCACCGTGCCAAGGCCCAGTTGCAGGTGGGAAAGACCCGTCAGCGTGTGTCACCCGAGGCACACCTGCGCCTGCTGGCCGGTTTCGCCGATGCCGCACGGCGGGGCGACTTTGCCGCACTGCAGGCCTTGCTCGCCGAGGACGCCGAGCTCATCAGCGACGGCGGTGGCGTCGTGCCCAGTTTTGGCAAGGTGCTCGCAGGTGCGGCCCGGATTGCCCAGCTGTTCTTTGCAGGCTGGCGTCGCAGTGAGTTGGGGCAGGAAACGCTGCGGCTGGAGCTGGTGCAGCTCAACGGCCAGTGGGGGCTGCTGCGTTTCATCGACGGGCGTCTGGAATCCGCGCACGCCATGGAAAGCGACGGGCAGCACATCACGCGCATACACACCCAGCGCAACCCCGACAAGCTGCGCAGCCTGGCCCAGGCTTGGGCGCGTGTCACAAACGGTGGGCCTGATCCGTCTTGAGGGTGAGCGTACCGAACGACTCAATCCTCACCAACCGGACCGGAGTGCCACCATGTCATCAACCCAACGCCTCGATTACGCCAAACGCTCGCCCGAGCTGTTCCGAAAATACCTCGAGTTCAGCCTCTCCATCAAGAAAAGTTCGCTTGAGCAGAGCCTGCAAGACCTCGTCACGCTGCGTGCCTCCCAGCTCAATGGTTGCGCCTTCTGTGTCGACATGCACGTGAAGGAGGCGACGCTCCATGGCGAGCGCGCGCTGCGCCTGCACCACGTGGCGGTCTGGCACGAATCCCCGCTGTTCACGCCACGTGAACGCGCCGCACTGGCCTGGACAGAGGTGCTCACCCGCTTGCCGCCCCACGGCGTCAGTGATGCCGACTACGCGGCTGTGAGCGGGCATTTCAACGAACCGGAACTGGCCGACCTGAGCTTCGCCATCGTGGGCATCAACGGCTGGAACCGCCTGGCCATCGGCTTCGCGGCAGTGCCCGGCTCGCAGGACCGTGCCTATGGACTGGACAAGGCCGGCCTGACGGCCTGAGCGCAACGGTGGCCTTCAGGCCGCGAACACCCGCGCCGGGTCCAGGCGCAGCTTGACCTTCTCGGCCAGCACCGGCTCCACGATCTGGAACTCGGGGGCCAGCGTATGGCGCACCCGGGGTGCGCTGTAGGGCAGGCCGTCCTTGTTGAGAATGGCCAGCACGGTGGGCTTGTCCACCGCGTCGCTGATGCGTATGACCACGGCGATCTCGCCGTTGCGCAGCTTCACGTAGCTGCCGGGCAGGTACAGGCCCAGGCGGCGCACCAGCAGTTCGCCCAACTGGCTGGGGTGGTCGCGCAGTTCCAGGTAGTGCGCACGCACCGCCTGCCGGGCCGACAGGCTGGTGCGCGAGCGGCGCGGGCTGATGCGCGCCACGAAACGATCGGCCAGTCGCAGGATCTGCAGCGGCAGGCTGTCCACCGCACGGCCGCTCGGGTAACCGGAGCCGTCCGGCGCCTCGTGCTGGTTCAGCACCAGGTGCAGCCATTCGGCATCGTCCACCCCCAGCGACTGCAGCAGGGCATGGCCGGCAACCGGGTGGCGGTGGATGGCCGCACGCTGGTGTTCGGCCGGCGGGGCTTTCTGCAACGCCAGTTCGTCCTGCAGCCGGGCCATGGCCACGTTCATGGTGAGGGCGGCGAACAGCAGCGAACGGCGCGTGTCCTGTGGCACGTTGGCCAGTTGTCCCAGCAGCTGTGTCAGCGTGGCGGCGGCCAGGGCGTTGCTGGCGCAGTAGGGCGACTGGCCGTCGTAGAGCAGCTGTACCAGGATGAAAAGGCTCTCGTCAGGGTGGCTTTGTGTCTCGGAGGTCACACGTGCGCCGATATCTTCAATGCGCTTGAGGAAATCCGGCGCCTCTGCGCCCCGGCGCAGCAGCACATGCAGCCCGCCGTGCAGGTCGAGCCAGCGGCCGTAGAGGCCCGGCGCCATGGCGCTCGACGACACCACCTGGGAGGGCTGCTGCGCCGAGGGACGGGGCGCATGGGGCACAGGCGCAGGCTGTGGGGCCTTGTCGCCGGTGGCCACGCGCCAGGCCGAAGCGTCGGTCAGGCGCACACAGGGGCGGTGGCTGTCCAGGGTGCGGATCTGCTCGTGCGAGCCCACCACATGCCCCTTGGCCAGCAGCAGCCGGCCATCGGGCGTCCAGAGGTTGGTCGGCAGTTCCTGCTCGGGTGCCAGACACAGGGCGTTGACGGGGACCCAGTCGGCAGACGGGGCCTCGGGCGATCGGACGGTCATGGGGCGCGCGCGAGCGAAGGGGTGGCGGACGGAGGGGATGAATGTGCCATGGGGCCGGTGCACCTTATCCGATCCGGGCGTCAGCGGTGCCGAAAAAACCGTCGAACAGCGCCCGCAATTCTGCAAATTCCTGACCGAACCGCTCGCGCTGCACCCAGTAGGCCTCGCAAGCAACGGCGAAGAACTCGGATGGGGCGGTGGCGCCGTAGCGGTCCAGCCAGGGAAATTCGGCGCCGAAACGTTCGGCCATCATCACCTGTTCGTGAAAGCGGCGGTAGCTCCCCTGCAGGGTGTCGCGCCACAGGCGCTGGGCGGGCGCGGGTGCAAGGCCCATGAAGCCGGGCGGCAGTTCGGGGCAGCCGTCGGGTGACTGGCCCGGGGCCTTGCCGTGCATGTCCAGCTTGTGCGCGAACTCGTGAATCACGAGGTTGTGGCCACTTTCGGCGCTGGTGCCCGCATGCGCCACGTGGTGCCAGCTCAGCATCACGGGCCCGCCCTGCATGGCCTCGCCCAGCAGGGTCTCGGCGTAGTGGTGCTCCACGCCGGCGGCATCCAGCACCTTGCGCCGCGCCACCGCTTCGGCCGGGTGGACGACGACAGTGACGAAGTCGCCGTACCAGCGCATCACCCGGTCGCCACCGGGCATGGAGGTCAGTGGCAGGCAGGCCTGCGCGGCGATGGAAACCGCCATCGCATCGGTCACCTGAAGGCCATGGGCGCCGTGGAATTCCTTCTGGGCAAGGAACAGGCCGGCCAGCCGACGCAGGCGCTGGCGGGGGGCGTCAGGCAGGGCGGCGATGAAGGGCAGCTGAGACAGCGTGTCGCGCCACAGCCGCTCGGGGATCTCTCGCGGACCCAGGCCCAGCCGCGCGCGCAAGGACTGCCACCAGGTGTTCAGCATGCGGCAATCCGCTCGAAATGGCCGTCGGCCCACAGGCGCAGCGCCTGCCCACGCGGGGGGCGGGCGTCGGCGTCCCAGTCGCTCAGTACCCAACGCGCCAGGCCGTTGCCCAGGTCGTGCTCGGCCGGCTGGTGGGTGTGGCCGTGGATCAACACCTCTGCGCCAGCGCAACGCAACTGGGTGCGCACGGTGTGGGGATCGAGGTCGGTCCAGGCCGTGTTCTGGCGTTTGCGCTGTTCACTGCCTTCCCGGATGCCGCGCGCAACCGATTCGCGTTCGGCCAGCGGCCGCGCGAGGAAGTCGGCCTGCCAGGCGGGCGAGCGCACCTCGGCACGAAAACGCTGGTAGTCGGTGTCATCCACGCACTGCGCGTCGCCGTGGCTCAGCAGCCAGCGGCGCTGGCCCCAGTGCAATGCGGCGGGGTCGGCGAGGGGCTGGATGCCGGTGCGCGCAAAGAACGGTTCACCCAGCAGGAAATCGCGGTTGCCAGCGATCAGGTAGACGGGCTTGCGCTGCGTGACGCGCCTCAGCACCTCGGCGCAGGTGCGCGCGAAGTCGCGGTCGCCCGAACCGGTGTCGGGCGCATCCAGCACGTCGTCACCCACCCAGACCTCGAACAGGTCACCGAGCAGGAAGAGGGCGTCGGCAGGGCTGTGCTCGACAAAGGCCTGCCAGCAGGCAAAGGTGCCCGGCTCGCTGGCCTGCAGGTGCTGGTCGCTGAGCAGGTCCACGCAGCGCCAGCCGGGGCTGGCGGACACGTCGCCGGGCAGGTCGGGCATCAGCTCAGAGCGCGACGGCCTTTTCGATCACCACGTCGTTGACGGGCACGTCGTCATGGAAACCCTTGCGACCGGTCTGCACCTTGCGGATGGCGTCCACGATCTCGGTGCCCGAGACCACCTTGCCGAACACGGCGTAGCCCCAGCCCTGGGGCGTGGGCGCGGTGTGGTTCAGGAAACCGTTGTCGGCCACGTTGATGAAGAACTGCGCGGTGGCGGAGTGGGGGGCCTGGGTGCGGGCCATCGCCAGTGTGTACTTGTCGTTCTTCAGGCCGTTGTTGGCCTCGTTCTCGATCGCTTCGGCCGTGGGTTTTTGCTGCATGCCGGGCTCGAAGCCGCCGCCCTGGATCATGAAGCCGTCGATCACCCGGTGGAACACGGTGTTGTTGTAGTGGCCCTTGTTGACGTAGGCCAGGAAGTTGGCAGCGGACTTGGGCGCTTTCTCTGCGTCGAGTTCGATGGTGATGACACCGTGGCCGGTGATGTGCAGTTCGACTTGGGGGTTGGCCATGTTCAGTTCTCCAGGGTGGCTTTGAGGATGGTGATGGGGGTGGCTGGCACGTTCTGGTGCATGCCCCGGTTGCCGGTGGGCACGGTGCGGATCTTGTCGATCACATCCATGCCGGTCACCACGCGGCCAAACACGGCATAACCGTAGCCGTCGGGCCGGGGTGCGTTGAGGTTGGCATTGTCCACCACGTTGATGAAGAACTGCGACGTGGCGGAGTTGGGGTTGCCGGTGCGGGCCATGGCAATGGTGCCGCGGTCGTTCTTGAGGCCATTGCCGGCTTCGAGGGCGATGGGCGCACGGGTGGGTTTTTGCTGCAGGTCTGCGGTGAAGCCGCCGCCCTGGATCATGAAGCCGTCGATCACGCGGTGGAACACGGTGCCGTTGTAGTGGCCGTCTTTCACGTACTGCACGAAATTGGCGACGGTGGCGGGTGCCTTGTCGGCGCGCAGCTCCAGGACGATGTCGCCCATGGAGGTCTGCAGCTTGACCTGCTGCGCGCCCTGGGCCAACGCGGCCTGTGCCAGGCCGAGCGAGAGGGAGGTGGCGAACGCGGCCGAGAAGGCCAGTCGCCGGGTGAGGGTGAAGTTCATCGCAACACGCTTTCGTCGAAAATCCGCCATTGTCCCTGTTCCAGCCGCCAGTGCTGGCGCCGTGTCACCCCGGCCCGCTGGCCTTTGGGGACTTCACCGAAGGTGGCTTGCATCACCGGCTGGCCATCGGGCCAGGCGAGCAGGCTCAGGTCCTTGTAGTCCAGCGGCATGCCGCGCGGCGCCGGGCGCACCCCGGGGCTGTAGAAGGCCGCAAGCCGTTCTCCTGACCCGCTGCGACGCGCCTGTTGCCAGTCCCGCCACACCGCTTCAAAGTCCTTGCGCCGGGCGTCCTGTGCCTCCGGGGCCTGCCACTCCAGCGCGGACGCGATGAGCACGGGTGTGGTGTGGGTGGCCACCATGGCCATCAGCTCGCGCAGGGCGGCGTTGGGCAGCACCACGCAGCCGTCGGTGTCGCGGGGCGGGCGCAACATGTCGTCGTGGGGGCTGCCATGTATCCAGATGCGGCTGCCGCCGCGGCCCTGTCGGCGGTCCAGGGCGTTGGGGTAGTCCAGCGTGAGCGCGCCGTCGCCGTAGAACGGGTCAAGTGCCGGGCGGCCCAGGCGGCTGGTGATCTGGTAGACGCCCAGTGGCGTGCGTGCGTCGCCTTCTCGCCACTTGTCCACACCGGCCTTGCCGAGCGATACCGGGTGGTTCGCCACGGTGCGCCAGGAGGTGCCGTCACGCTCCAGCAGGTACAGGCGCGATTGCGAGGCATCGACCGCGATCAGATGGCGGCTGTGGCGCGGCAGGGCCAGCAGGCCGGCGGGCAGGTGGTCGGGCGGCGGCGAAGGGGCTGTGGTGGCTGATGGGATGGGCGGCGTGGCCTGAACGGTTTCGGGCGCGGGCGCCGGGGGCCAGCTGGGGTGGTAGAGCGCGGGCGTGGTCAGCAGCAGGCAGATGGTGGCCACGCTGGCCAGCCCTCGGGCCCCGGGCCAGGCCGAGGCCGCCATCAGGAGCCGACCGTCTCCCGCACGATCAGCCAGCGCGAGCCGTCCTGCACCAGCTCCAGCGTCTTGCGATCGGTGGCCTTGAGTACTTCGGATTCGTAATCCTGGCGAAAGCGCACGGTGGCGCGCTTGCCGTCGGCCCGGATCTCGATGTCGCTGAGTGCGACATGGATGCGCTCGCGCGGCACGATGCGCGCCTCGCGCTCGCGTTCCCACTGGGCGCGCGCTGCGCCCGACGCAGGCTGGAACTCGGTGCCGTAAAAACGCAGGTAGCTGGAGAAGTCCTTGGTGGACCAGGCCTGGGCCCAGGCACGCACAGTGGCCTCAACGTCGCGCTGCTGCGGCAGTGCGGCGCTGGGCGCACCCGCGGCAGTGGGCTGGTTGCCCAGCAGCGTGGCCATGGCGGCGATGGTGGCCGCACCACCCGCGTCACCGACCTTGCTGCCCCGGTTGGGGAACAGGCCATTGATGGTCTTGAGCTTGGGCGCGGCGGAGGTGTTGGCGCCGTCCAGCTGGCTGGCCTTCTGGTAGGCCTGGGCGGCGAGTCGGGCGTAGACGTCGCCCAGGTTCTCGTGCGCAACCGCGTACGACGGGTTGGTGCGCACCGCCATTTCCAGCGCCACGCGGGCCTTGTCGAGCTGGTTCTGGCTGGCGTGGATCACGGCCAGGTTGTTGTAGGGTTCGGGCAGCTCAGGGTAGTCCTGGGTGAGCGCCGTGAAGGTGGCCTGGGCCTCGGCGGTCTGACCACGCTGGTTCTGGATAACGCCCTTGAGGAACCGCATCTGCGGATCCTTGGGAGAGCCGCTCAGGAACTGGTCGGCGCGGTTGCTGGCCTGCTCGTACTGGCCGGCACGCAGCAACCGGTTCACCTCGGCGTATTCGGCGCTGGCCTGGGCGGGAGAGGCGGCTGCCGGTGCAGCGGCTGGAGCCGACGTGGGGGTCTGGGCCTGCGCAGACAGCAGGACCAGACCGGCCGCGAGGGGAAGGAGGGATTTCACGGACAGAATCATGAGCACCTCGTGACGCGGGGTCGATATACTGAGGGCATTGTATATCCCGGGTTGCGCCCATGACCCCTTGGCCGCAGCCGGTTCCCAAGGCACTGTCACAGTGCCTTTTTTGCCTTTCATGATCCGCATCTTCAATTCCCTCACGCGCCGCGTGGAGCCGTTTTCGCCCATTGAGCCAGGCCATGTGCGCCTGTACGTGTGTGGCATCACGGTCTACGACCTGTGCCATGTGGGCCACGCGCGTGCCAACGTCGCCTTCGACGTGGTGCAGCGCTGGCTCAAGGCCAGTGGCCAGCGCGTGACCTTCGTGCGCAACATCACCGACATCGACGACAAGATCATCCGTCGCGCTCTCGAAAACGGCGAGACCATCCGCTCGCTGACCGACCGCATGATTGCCGAGATGTACCGCGATTTCGATGCCCTGGGCATTGAGCGGCCCACTCACGATCCGCGCGCAACCGACTATGTGCCGCAGATGCTGTCCATGATCGGCACGCTGGAGCAAAAAGGCCTGGCTTATCGCGCCGGCAACGGTGACGTGAACTACGCCGTGCGCAAGTTCCCGGCCTACGGACGCCTGTCGGGCAAGTCGCTCGACGAGCTGCGCGCCGGCGAGCGTGTGGCGGTGGATGACGGCAAGCTCGATCCGCTGGACCCGGTGCTCTGGAAACGCGCCAAGCCCGACGAGCCGCCCGAAGCGCGCTGGGACAGCCCTTTCGGCCCTGGCCGCCCGGGCTGGCACATCGAATGCTCGGCCATGGCCTGTGCGCTGCTGGGCGAGACCTTCGACATCCACGGTGGCGGCGCCGACCTGCAGTTTCCGCACCACGAGACCGAGATCGCGCAGAGCGAGGGTGCCACCGGCCAGCGTTTCGTGAACGTGTGGATGCACAACGGCTTCATCAACATCGACAACGAGAAGATGTCCAAGAGCCTGGGCAACTTCTTCACCATCCGCGACGTGTTGCAGAAGTACGAGGCGGAGACGGTGCGGTTCTTCGTTGTCCGCGCCCACTACCGCAGCCCGCTCAACTACAGCGACGTCCACCTGGACGACGCGCGCGCCTCGCTCAAGCGCCTGTACACCGCGCTCGATGCGGTGCCGGCAGCCGACGTTGCCATCGACTGGAACCAGCCGCATGCGGCGCGGTTCAAGGCCGCGATGGACGAGGACTTCGGCACGCCCGAGGCCGTGGCCGTACTGTTCGAACTCGCTGGCGAGGTCAACAAGACGCGATCGCCCGAACTGGCCGGTCTGCTCAAGTCGCTGGGCGGCATTCTGGGCTTGCTGCAAGGGGAGCCCAAGGCGTTCCTGCGTGCCGGTGTCGGGCTGGAGGAATCTGCCATCGAGGCCGCCATCGCCGCCCGGGCGGCCGCCAAGGCCGCGAAGAACTTCGCCGAGGCCGACCGCCTTCGCCAGGACCTGCTCGCGCAGGGCGTGGTGCTGAAAGACAGCCCCGCGGGAACCACCTGGGAGCGTGCCTGATGACGCCACCCAAGGCTGAGCCCGTGCTGCAGCAGCCCGAGTACTGGACCGAGGCCTGCAAGCACCTGATCAAGCGCGACCGCGTGATGAAAAAGCTCATCCCGCAGTTTCCGGGCGTGTCGCTGCAGTCGCGGGGTGACGCTTTCACCACGCTGGCGCGCAGCATCGTGGGGCAGCAGATTTCGGTGAAGGCCGCGCAGACCGTCTGGGACCGCTTCGAAAAGCTGCCGCGGCGCATGCTGCCCGCGCAGGTGCTCAAGCTCAAGGTGGATGACATGCGCGCCGCCGGCCTGTCCTCGCGCAAGGTCGAGTACCTCGTCGATCTGGCCCTGCACTTCGACAACGGCCTGGTGCACGAGGCCGACTGGCACGGCATGGACGACGAGGCCATCATCGCCGAGCTGGTGGCCATCCGCGGCATCGGCCGCTGGACCGCCGAGATGTTCCTCATCTTCCACCTCATGCGGCCCAACGTGCTGCCGCTGGATGACGTGGGCCTGCTCAACGGCATCAGCCAGGCCTATTTTTCTGGCGACCCGGTGAGCCGCAGCGATGCGCGCGAAGTGGCGGCCGCCTGGGCACCCTACTGCAGCGTGGCGACTTGGTATATTTGGCGCTCGCTGGATCCGCTGCCCGTGGCCTATTGAGCCCGGCGCGTCCATAGACAAGACCCTAGGAGTTTCACCTTGGCGAAGAAAACCTTTCTGGATTTCGAGCAGCCCATTGCCGAACTGGAAGCCAAGATCGAGGAACTGCGTTATGTCCAGACCGAATCTGCGGTCGACATCTCCGAGGAGATCGAGCAGCTGAGCAAGAAGAGCCAGCAGCTCACCAAGGACATCTACAGCGACCTCACGCCCTGGCAGATCACCAAGATCGCCCGCCACGCCGACCGGCCTTACACGCTGGACTACGTGCGCGACTGCTTCACGCATTTCGTCGAACTGCACGGCGACCGGCATTTTTCCGATGACCTGTCCATCGTTGGTGGCCTCGCGCGCTTCAATGGCCAGCCCTGCATGGTGCTGGGCCATCAGAAGGGCCGCGACACGAAGGAGCGGACCGCGCGCAACTTCGGCATGACCAAGCCCGAGGGCTACCGCAAGGCCTTTCGTCTCATGAAGCTGGCCGAGAAGTTCAAGCTGCCGGTCTTCACCTTCGTGGACACGCCCGGCGCCTACCCCGGCATCGATGCGGAAGAGCGCGGCCAGTCCGAAGCCATCGGCCGCAACATCTTCGAGATGGCGCAGCTGGAAGTGCCCATCATCTCCACCATCATCGGCGAGGGCGGCTCCGGCGGTGCCCTGGCCATCGCGGTGGCCGACCAGGTGCTGATGCTGCAGTTCTCGGTCTACTCCGTGATCAGCCCCGAAGGCTGCGCCTCCATCCTCTGGAAGACCAGCGAGCGGGCCTCCGAGGCCGCCGAGGCGCTCGGCATCACGGCCCACCGCCTCAAGGCCCTGGGTCTGGTCGACAAGATCATCAACGAGCCCGTGGGCGGCGCACACCGCGACCCCAAGCAGATGGCAGCGTTCCTCAAGCGTGCACTGGGCGACGCCTACCGCCAGGTGGCCGACCTCAAGGTCAAGGAACTGCTGGACCGCCGCCATGCCCGCCTCGATGGCTACGGGCGCTTCACCGACACCAAAGAAGCCAAGCGCTGAGCCGCTGAAGGCCTGGCGCCGGCGCTGGCTGCCCGAGGGGGACGTGCGCGTGGCGGTGGCCTTCAGCGGGGGAGCCGACTCCACCGCCTTGCTGCTGCTGGCCAACGAGGTCTGGCCCGGGCAGGTGGCAGCCCTGCACGTGCACCACGGCCTTCAGGCAGCAGCCGACCGCTTTGAGGCTCATGCTCGCGGTTTCTGCGAGGCGCGTGGCATAGCGTTTGACAGCACCCGTGTGGCTGCCAGCCCTGCCAGTGGCCAGAGTCCGGAAGACGCGGCACGTCTGGCGCGTTACCGGGCGCTGGCCGACGGGGCTGTGCGCCACGGTTGCGAGGCCGTCTGGCTGGCCCAGCATGCCGACGACCAGGTCGAAACCCTTCTGCTGGCGCTCACAAGGGGGGCGGGACTGCCGGGGTTGGCCGCCATGCCCGAGCGCTTCGAGCGCCATGGCGTGGCGTTCGGACGGCCGCTGCTCGGTACACCCGGACAAGACCTGCGCGACTGGCTCACCGCAGCCGGCGTGCCTTTCGTCGACGACCCGACCAATGGCGACAACCGCTACACCCGCAACCGCATCCGTGCCACGCTGCTGCCGGCGCTGGCGCAACACTTCCCGACCTTTCGCGACACCTTCGCGCGCAGCGCGCGCCACGCCGCCCAGGCCCAGCGGTTGCTGGACGAGCTGGCAGCGACCGACCTGGACACCACGGGGCAGCCGCCACGCATTGCCGCGCTGCAGTCGCTACCCCGAGAGCGCCAGGCCAACCTGCTGCGGCACTGGCTGCGGCAGGCGCACGCCGCCGGGCCCAGCGAAGCACAACTGACCGAACTGCTGGACCAGATCGCCGCCTGCCGCACACAGGGCCACCACATCCGCCTGAAGGTCGCAGCCGGTCATGTGCTCAGGGAGGGTGAGGCCCTGCGGTTCGAGCCGTAAGCCGGCGCCCGGCTGATCAGGCCTGCGTCACGCGATGTCCCGGCGGCGTGGCGCGGTCGCCAGACGGGACGCCGGTTCGTCCCCCAGCTGAAAGGCGGCCACGGCCTCCACCAGTTCTGCTGCCTGCTTTCGCAGGGCGTCGGCCGCTGCGGTGGATTGCTCCACGAGGGCCGCGTTCTGCTGCGTGGCATCGTCAATCTGGTTCACCGCCTGGCTGACCTGCATCACGCCCTCGCGCTGCTCCTGACTGGCCGAGTTGATTTCGCTGACGATGTGCGTCACCTGGTCGATGCCGCTGACGATTTCTCGCATGGTGGCGCCAGCCTGGCCCACCAGTTCGCTGCCATCGGTGACCCGTTTCACACTGGTCTCGATGAGTGTCTTGATCTCGCGGGCCGCATCGGCACTGCGCTGTGCCAGGCTGCGCACCTCGCCGGCCACCACCGCAAAACCGCGGCCCTGTTCGCCCGCGCGTGCCGCTTCCACCGCCGCATTGAGCGCCAGGATGTTGGTCTGAAAGGCGATGCCATCGATCACGGCAATGATGTCGCTGATCTTTTTGCTGCTGGCGTTGATGTCGGCCATCGTGGACACGACGCGCCCGACCACTTCGCCGCCCCGGCGTGCCACGTCGCTGGCGCCGGTGGCGAGCTCGCTGGCCTGCCTGGCGTTGTCGGCGTTGTGGGACACCGTCGTGCCCAGTTGCTCCATGGTGGCGGAGGTTTCCTCCAGTGAGCTGGCCTGCTGCTCGGTTCGTTGCGACAGGTCCAGATTCCCTTGCGCGATCTGGCTGCTGGCCACTGCCACGCTGTCTGCGCTGCGGCGGACCTGCTGCAGGCTGTGCAACAGGCGCTGTCTGAAGCCTTCCATGTCGCCAGACAGGTCGCCGAGTTCGTCCCGGCTGTGTACCGCGATGGCGTGGGTCAGGTGGCCTGCGGCCAGCTGGCTGATGGCCTGTCGCAGGCTGTGGATGGGGTTGGAGACCATGCGGCGTACAGCAATGACCAGAACCACCACCAGCAATGCCAGCGAAACGGCTATGCCTATCCACAGCCAGACCAGCACTTCCTTGGCCGAAGCCATCATTTCGCTCTCGGGGGCCTCGGCCACCACCGCGAGGCTCCAAGGAGCAAAGTGCTCGACCCGGAGCTGGCGCACCTGCGCTGCTCCCGTTGGCGCCAGCGGCGACCAGCTGGCCACCAGATGGCCCGCCGGACCCGCGCCGCGTACGGACTGCAGCCATTCCTGGGCAGCTGGCACCGATGCATCGATGTGCGGCACACCGGTTGGCGCGCCGAGCAGACGTCCCAGGGAAGCGCCTGCGCGCAAGTCCACCGCGTAGGAGGCACCGGTGGTGAACACGCGCTGGCCGCGCATGAGCGTGGCCAGTTTGTCCAGCAGCGGCCCAATGTCGCTGCCAATGAACAGGATGGCCACCGTGCGGCCTTCGACCCGCACCGGCTCGTACACCGTCATGTACTCGCGCCCAAACAGGGTGGCACGCCCGATGAAGGTCTCGCCCCGCTCCATCAGAGGGTAGGCTGGGTGGTTGCGGTCCAGCAGGGTCTTGTATGCGCGCGCGCCTTGCAGGTTCTTCAGCGAGGTGGTGACCCGCATGTAGTCGTCACCCGTACGCGCGAAGATGGTGGCGACCGTGCCCCCTAGGTCGGCGGTGTATTCGTCGATGCGGGCAAACTGCCCATTGAGCCTTTCGCCGTTGAGTGACAGCTGGGGCCAGGGCTTGCCTTCTTCGTCCTTGCCGTCCTCCAGCGCATAGAGCCCGTCGAAGCGGCGCTTGAACAGCGAGAAGTCCTTGCGGGCCTGGTCCTTGGCGTTCTGCTCGAAGGTCTCTACGGCACTGCGCACCTGTTGGGCGTACTGTTCCAGGGACCGTTTCGCATCAGCCTGCGAGCCCTGCCACACGATGAGGCTGACGGTGACCATGGCCGCCAGCAGCACCACGCTCACGCTGAGGAGGACCGCAAGCGACAGCTTGGTGCCGATGCCCAGGGCGCGACGACCGCCCGGCAAGGTTGTGTCCATGCATCCCCCTTTTTCATGATTTTTTTGGATTCTGTAAGCCGGGCAGGCGTTTGACAATCCAGCGATGGGGCGTGTTAACCCTTATATAATCCCCAGGTTTTGCGCGGCTCCGGCGCAGACCCGTCGATTTCTCTCCTACCCCCTCACGCAATGGCCCTGATCGTTCACAAGTACGGCGGCACCTCCATGGGTTCCACCGAACGCATACGCAACGTCGCCAAGCGGGTCGCCAAGTGGCACCGCGCGGGACACCAGATGGTGGTGGTGCCCAGCGCCATGAGCGGTGAAACCAACCGCCTGCTGGGCCTGGCCAAAGAACTGGCGCCCGGTGCCCACAGCAGCGCCTACAACCGCGAGCTCGACATGCTGGCTGCCACGGGTGAGCAGGCCTCTTCCGCACTGCTGGCCATCGCTCTGCAGGCCGAGGGCATGCAGGCCATCAGCTACGCCGGCTGGCAGGTGCCCATCCGCACCAACAGCGCCTACACCAAGGCCCGCATCGAATCCATCGAGGACGCCCGCATCCGCGCCGACCTCGACGGTGGCAAGGTGGTCATCATCACCGGCTTCCAGGGCGTCGACGACAAGGGCCATGTCACCACGTTGGGCCGCGGCGGCAGCGACACCTCGGCCGTGGCCGTGGCCGCTGCCATCAAGGCCGACGAGTGCCTGATCTACACCGACGTCGATGGTGTCTACACCACCGACCCGCGCGTGGTGCCCGAAGCCCGCCGCCTGCCGCGCGTGAGCTTCGAGGAAATGCTGGAGATGGCCAGCATGGGCTCCAAGGTGCTGCAGATCCGCTCGGTGGAATTTGCCGGCAAATACAAGGTGCCCCTGCGCGTGCTCTCCAGTTTCACGCCCTGGGACATTGACCTGGCCGAAGAGTCGAGCTCCGGCACCCTGATCACTTTTGAGGAAAACGAGCAAATGGAACAAGCCGTTGTATCCGGCATCGCGTTCAACCGCGACGAAGCCAAGATTTCCGTGCTGGGCGTGCCCGACACCCCCGGCATCGCCTACCAGATCCTGGGTGCGGTGGCCGACGCCAACATCGACGTCGACGTCATCATCCAGAACCTCTCCAAGGACGGCAAGACCGACTTCAGCTTCACCGTGCCGCGCAACGACTATGCGCGTGCGCTGGACCTGCTCAAGTCCAACGTCGTACCCAAGCTGGGTGCCGCCGATGTCGTTGGCGATGCCCGCATCTGCAAGGTCAGCATCGTGGGTATCGGCATGCGCAGCCACGTGGGTGTGGCCAGCAAGATGTTCCGTTGCCTCAGCGAAGAGGGCATCAACATCCAGATGATTTCCACCAGCGAGATCAAGACCTCGGTCGTGATCGACGAGAAATACATGGAACTGGCCGTGCGTGCGCTGCACCGCGCATTCGATCTCGACCAGGACCTCGAGGACAAGCTGGGCAAGGCCTGATTTAGGGCATAATCCACCCCTTCGGAGCGATGACCGAGAGGCCGAAGGTGCTCCCCTGCTAAGGGAGTATGCGGTGTAGAGCCGCATCGAGGGTTCGAATCCCTCTCGCTCCGCCAAACAGAAAGCCCAAGTGATGCGTCACTTGGGCTTTTTCGTTGGGATATGTCCTAGCGGCGTGGCCGCTTCATCAGGCGCAGTGCAAGCGGCACGACCAGCATCAGGGCAGCTGCTGTCCACAGGCCGACGCAAATCGGGCTCTCGAGCAGGATGCGCGCATCGCCGTTGCTGATGGACAGTGCCCGGCGCAGGTTCTGCTCCATCATGTCGCCGAGCACGAAGCCCAGGATCAGCGGCGCCATCGGTATGCCCTGCTTGCGCAGCAGGTAGGCGGCAAAGCCCAGAGCGGTCATCAGGACCAGGTCGAAGGTGGTGGCGTGCACCGCGTACACACCCACGCTGCTGACGGCCACGATGCCGGGCACCAGCACCCAGTTGGGCACGCTCAGCACCTTGATGAACACACCCACCAGCGGAATGTTGAGCAGCAGCAGGATCACGTTGGCCAGGAACAGCGAGGCGATCAGGCCCCACACCAGGTCGGGCTGCTGGCTGAAGAGGGCCGGGCCGGGCGTGATGTTGTAGAGCGCCAGGGCGCCCACCATCACCGCCGTGGTGCCCGAGCCGGGAACGCCCAGGGTGAGCATGGGCACGAAGGACCCGGTGGCGGCCGAGTTGTTGGCGGCCTCGGGTGCCGCCACGCCGCGGATGTCCCCTTTGCCGAACGTGCCGGCCTTGTCGGTCAGCTGTTTCTCCATGGAGTAGGTCATGGCGCTGGCGATGGTGGCGCCGGCACCCGGCAGCACGCCGACCACGAACCCCACCACGCTGGAGCGCAGGGTGCCCCACCAGGTGTGGGCCAGCTCCTTGAGGTTGAAGAGCATGCGACCCGTCTGCGTGACCATGCCGGTGCTGCTGTGGTGTTCCTGCAGCATCAGCAGCAGCTCGCTGATGGAGAACACGCCGATCACCACCACCACGAACTGGATGCCGTCGGAGAGGTGGATGTCGCCGCCAGTGAAGCGGTAGACGCCCGAGTTGGAGTCCAGCCCCACGCAGGACATGGACAGGCCGATGAGCGCGGCCAGCCCGGCCTTGACGGGGGCGTCGCCCATCAGCCCGGCGATGCAGGCGAAGGCGAAACACATGAGCGCAAAGTACTCGGCCGGTCCGAAAGAAAGGGCCCAGCTGGCCAGCAGCGGTGCAAACAGCACGATGCCCATGGTGGCGACGAGCGAGCCGACAAACGAGCTCCAGGCGGAGATGGACAGCGCCACGCCGCCCATGCCCTGGCGCGCCATGGGGTAGCCGTCGAGCGCGGTCATGATGGCGCCCGCGTCGCCAGGCACATTGAGCAGGATGGATGAGATGCGGCCGCCGTACTCGCAGCCGATGTAGACCGCCGCGAGCAGGATGAGCGAGGTCTCGGGCGGCAGCTTCATGGCAAAGGCCAGCGGCATCAGGATGGCCACGCCGTTGATGGGCCCCAGACCCGGGAGCAGGCCGACGATGGTGCCGATCAGCGAGCCGAGCGCGGCGATGACCAGGTTGACCGGGCTCAGCGCCACGCCGAACCCGTCGATCAGGTGTTGCAGGGTGTTCATCTCAGTGGCCTCCCAGCAGCAGGGCCAGCGGTCCGGTGGGCAGCACCACGTCCAGCACCCTGTCGAACAGCAGGTACAGCGCCAGCCCCAGCGAGGCGCCACCGGCCAGCGCCTGTTTCCAGCTGCCGCCAAAAGCCACGCCCATGGGCAGCGACATCAGGGCGGTTGCCAGGGTGAAACCCAGCCACTGGAACAGCAGCGCGTAGCCCAGCACGGCGACGGCGCACAGCGCGGTGGGTTTCCACGGCACACCGCGAAAGGTTTCGGTGCCCGCCGTGGGGCGCAGCACCAGCCACAGGCCGCAAAGCCCGAGGCCGCTGGCCAGCAGCAGCGGAAAGGCGCGTGGGCCGACAGGTTCGTAGGAGATGGCGGCGGCGTAGTCCTGCGCGGCCCAGGCCATGGCGGCGGACGCGACAACACACACCGCGCCAAGGACGCGATCGCTCATGAGGGGCTCCGGTGGAGAAAGCAGGGCCGGTGCCGGCCCCGCGGGTGTCACTTGGCCGGGACGACGTTCAGGCCAAACTCTTCGGCCAGCTTGCGGTAGCCGGCCACCTGTTTCTTGACGTAGGCGTCCAGCGGTGCGCCGGTGAGGGCCAGGGGGAACAGGCCGCGCTCGTTGCGCAGCTTGTCGTAGGCGGGCGTGGCCAGAAGCCTGTTGAAGGTGTCGACCCAGACCTTGTAGTCGGCATCGCTGACCTTGGGGCCGACGTAGAAGCCGCGCACGATGGGCCAGTCCACCTCGTAGCCCAGTTCGGTGGCGGTCGGGATGGCGGCCATGTCGCCCGGCAGGCGCTTGTCGTTCATCACGGCCAGGATGCGCACCTTGGCGCCCGCCTTGATCTGCTGCATGGCTTCGGCCGCGTCGCCGGTGAAGACATGGATGTGACCACCCTGCAGCGCGGTCAGGGCTTCGCCGCCGCCTTCAAAGGCCACGTAGCGCATGGTCTTGGGGTTCACGCCACCGGCGCGTGCGGTCAGCGCGGCCTTCATCCAGTCCTGGCTGCCCACGGTGCCACCCGCGCCCAGCACCACCTTGGTGGGGTCGGCCTTCATGGCGGTCATCACGTCCTTGAGCGATTTGAATGGCGAGCTCTCGGCCACCACGACGGCGCCATAGTCGGTGCCGATGGCGGCCAGCCAGCGCACGTCGTTCTCGGTGTAGCGGCCGAACTTGCCCTGTGCCAGATTCAGCAGCGAGCCGCCGGAGAACGCGACGATGGCGTTGGCCGCATCGGGTTTCTGTGCGATCACGGTGTTGTAGGCCACGGCGCCGATGCCGCCGGGCATGTAGGTCACGCGCATCGGGTCGGTGATGAACTTGCCGTCCTGCAGGGCACTCTGTACGAGCTTGCAGGTGAGGTCAAAACCGCCGCCGGGTTTGGCGGGCGCGATGCACTCGGTCTTGTCCAGCGGGTTGGCGGCGGCGGCCAGTGCCGCCGAACAAAGGGTGGCGGTGGCAACGATGCGGGCGATGGGTTTCATGGAAGGTGTCTCCTCACAGGGTGGAAGGGTGCGCAGGGTTCATGCGGCGGTTCCACTGTAGAAAGCCGGCACTTTCAGCGTGCTTTCAGAAAAATCGCCCAAACGCCAGGGTTAACCCGAGGCTGGCTCGGGCGCGGCGGGGCGCGGCAGGGTGAGCGTGACCGCCAGCCCCCGGCCCGTGGGCCCGGCCGCCACACCCATGTGCCCGCCGTGCCGCTGGGCCACGGTGCGCACGATGGCCAGGCCCAGGCCGGAGCCTGACAGCTGACCGCCGCGTCCCCTGAAAAAGCGCTCGCCCGCGCGTGTCAGCTCGTCGGGCGGCAGCCCCGGACCGTCGTCCAACACCGCCATCTGCAGGGCGCCATCAGGCGTGTCACGCACCACCAGCGTGACCTGGCAGCCAGAGCCCCCATGGCGGATGGCGTTGTGCAGCAGGTTGGACAGCGCTTCGCGCAGCAGGTCGGGTTCGCCTTGCCAGGCAATGGGGCTGTCCGGGGCGTCCAGCCCCAGGTCAACCCCCTGGTCGCGTGCGGGCGCCCACCACTGGCGCACCAGGGCCTCGGCCAGGGCCACGGCGTCGAACGGCTGGCGCTGGGGCGGGGCGCTGTCGGCGCGGGCAAGCGACAGCATCTGGTTGGTCTGGCGAATGGTCTCGTCCAGCTGCAGGCGAATGTTCTCCAGCACCTCGCGCTGGGCCGCAGGGTCGGTGGTCCGCTCGGCGTAGGCCACCTGCGTGGCCAGGGTCGTCAGCGGGGTGCGCAACTGGTGCGAGGCGTCGTCGATGAAGCGGCGGCGTGCCTCGGCCTGTTCTCGGTTGCGTTCGATGTGGTGGTTGATGGCCTGCACCAGCGGCCGCACCTCGGCGGGTGCGCCGGTGTCGTCCACCGGTGTGAGGTCCTGCGGGTCCCGCGCATCCACCTCCTGGCGCAGCCGGTCCAGGGGCCGCATGGCCCAGGCAATGGCCAGCGCCAGCAGCGTGCTGGCAGCCACCATCAGCAGCACGTCACGCGCGAGCGACTGCAGCACCAAGGCGTTGTGAAACTCTTTGCGCGCCTCCAGGGTTTCCGCCACCTGGATGACCACGCGCTGCGGCCCGCTCTGTCCGGCCAGTGGCGGGTGGAGTTCGCGGGCGTAGCTGCCGACCCGCACCGCCTGGCCCACATAGATGCCCTCGTGGAACTGTGGCTGGCCGGTCTTCAGCGGCTCGGGCGGGGCGGGCAGGTCGGCGCTGCCGATCTCCACCAGCCCGTCTTCCGTCGCTACGCGGTAGAACACCTGTCCCTGCGCGGTCAGTTCGAAGAATTCGAGCATGCGGTACGGCAATTCCACGCCCAGGCCGCCGCTGGCGGTGGAGATGCTCGAATCGATGGACTTGACTGCCCCCAGCAGCGAGCGGTCGTAGGCGGCGTCGGCCGCCTCGGTGGCCGTGCGCCAGGCCAGCCAGAGCTCGCCGGCAAACACGGCACTCAGACCCGGCAGCAGCAGCAGGAGCAGGAAGCGGCGGATGCTCGCGCGGGCCCAGGCCGGTGTTTTCAAGGCGCGCTTTCCAGCTGGTAGCCCAGGCCGCGCAGCGTGGCAATGCGCACCGGCGAGGTTTCCAGCCGTTTGCGCAGGCGGTGGATCAGCACCTCGATGGCTTCGGGGTTGACGTCCTGCTCGTCCGAGAACACGCGTTCGAGCAGCTCGCGCTTGGACAGCGGTTCGCCCGGGTGCTGTATCAGCGCCCGCAGCACCGCATGTTCACGCGGTGTGAGGCTGAGCACCTCGTGCTGCAGGCGGAATTGCCGGGCTGCGCTGTCGTAGCTCAGCGGACCGCAGGCAAACCGCGGGCGTTCCTGTCCGCGGGCCCGGCGTATGAGTGCGATCAGCCGGGCCTCGAGCTCGGACACGTCAAAAGGCTTGGCCAGGAAATCGTCGGCACCGCCATGCAGGCAGCTCACCCGCTCCATGAGCGAATCGCGGGCGGTGAGTATGAGCACCGGCAGCCGTTCGTCGGCTTCGCGCAGGTCGGACAGCACGTCGTGCCCGCCCAGGCCGGGCAGCCCCAGGTCGAGGATGAGGGCGTCGTACTTCGTGGCCTTGAGGCTGCGTCGCACCAGCCGGCCGTCGTTGACCCAGTCGACCTGGAAGTCGTTCTGCCCCAGGGTCTTGACCAGCCAGGTGCCCAGTTCGGTTTCGTCTTCGGCCAGCAGGATGCGCATGTCAGTCGTCTCCCAGAGAAGCGCTCCAGCGCTGCCCCCATGCGGCCATCTGCCGGCGGTCGCGTTTGGTGGGGCGGCCGTCTGCCAGGGTCAGCGCGGGTTCGGGGGCGAGCCGGTGCTGCTGTGCCTGCGCCTCGCGACGCGTGACGGACTCGGGTGTTTCGGCATAGAGCAGGGCAGCCTGCGGTGCCGGGCCACGTACCGCGCTGAGCGCAAGCACCACGACATCGCGTGTGACCGGGCCTGTGGTGATGCGGACGTGGTCACCCGGCTTCAGTTCGCGTGCAGGCTTGACCGGCGCGCCATTGACGTTCACTCGGTTTTTGTCTATCGCTTCCACGGCCAGTGCGCGGGTCTTGAAGAAGCGGGCGGCCCAGAGCCATTTGTCCAGGCGCAGGCGGTCCAGGGGTGGGGCAGTCATGGGTTGCTGTGTGTGGTCAGGGGCAGTCTCACGCTCGTGTCCAGGCCGGTGACACGGCCGTTGCCGACCCGATTGTCCAGGCTGATCTGGCCTGCCAGCGAGAGGACGATCTCGCGGCAGATGGCCAGGCCCAGGCCGGCGCCGCTGGCACGCACCTGGCCACTCTCGCTGGCAAAGGGCTGGAACAGCCGCTCGCGCAGTGCACTGGAGATGCCGGGGCCGCTGTCGGCGATGGTGAGCGCGGCGGTCTGGCGATCGCACACCAGGGCCACTGCAATTCGGCCGTGCTCGGGCGTGTACTTGATGGCGTTGTGCAGCAGGTTGCGCGTGAGTTCGCGCAGCGCCCATTCGTGCGCCCGCACGGGGGCCGTCTGCAGTTCGATGGAGAAGTCGATCTGGCGGTCGGCGATCAGCGCCGAGAGATCGAGCGCGACCTGGCGCACGATGCCCGACCAGTCGAGCACCGGGGCATCGTCCTGCTGGCGCAACTGCTCCACCTTGGCCAGGGCCAGCATCTGGTTGGCGAGCTCGGTGGCGCCGTCCACGGTATGCGCGATTTCCGCCAGGGCCTGTTCGGGCGCCACGTCGCCGCGCCTGGCCGACTGCACCTGGGCCTTGAGCACGGCCAGCGGCGTGCGAAGCTGGTGCGCGGTGTCGCGCACGAAACGTTTCTGGTGCTGCAGCAGGTGGTCCAGCCGCGTCATGTGCTGGTTGGTGGCCTCCATCAGCGGGCGCAGTTCGCGTGGCGCGCCGCTCAGGTCCAGCGGGGTGAGGTCGCCTTCGGCCCGCGCATCGAGCGCCGCGCTGATGCGCCGAACCGGCCGTGTGGCGCGTTGCACCACCCACACCACCACCGCCGCAATCAGTGCGATCAGGCCTGCCTGGCGCCACAACGTGTCGATCAGGATCTGGCGTGCCAGCGTCTCGCGAAGCTCCAGCGTTTCGGCCACCTGTATGGTGGCCATGCCCTGTCCGCCCAGGCCGGCCACCGGTTGCAGCAGCACGGCCATGCGCACGGGCACATCGCGGTAGCGGTCGTCGTAGAAATCGACCAGCGCGGCATAGATGCCGCGCCCGGGGCGCGGGCCTTTCCAGTGGGGCAGGTCTTCGAAGCCGGACACCATCTCGCCCTGAAAGCCGCTGACGCGGTAGAAGATGCGGCTGCGGTTGTCGGCCTCGAAGGCCTCCAGTGCCGAGTAGAGCAGGCTGGCCTGCACCCTTGCTTCGTCGCCTTTGCCCACCACCTGCAGCTGTTCTCCGATGGATTTGGCGGTGGCCAGCAGGGTGCGATCGTAGGCGGTATCGGCCGCGCGCAGCGCCTGGCGGTACAGCACCAGGGTGTTGATGCCCACGAACAGCAGCACCGGCAGGAGGATGCCTGCCATCAGCTGGCTGCGCAGCGAGGCCTCGCGCCACCAGCCCAGCAGTCTCATGCGGCCGCCTTCAGCAAATAGCCCAGGCCCCGCAGCGTGACCAGCTGCGCCCCCGTGGGAGCGATCTTCTTGCGCAGGCGGTAGACCACCACTTCGATGGCTTCGTACTGCACGTCGCTCTCACCCGGGAACACCAGCTCGAACAGGCGTTCCTTGGCGATGGCGTGGCCGGGCCGGGCCAGCAGCGCCCGCAGCAGTGCGCTTTCGCGCGGCGTGAGGTCCATCGGCTGGCCCTGGTGGTAGAGCGCGCCGCTCGATTCGTCACACACCATGCCGCAGAAGGCGGCGGCTTCACCGGCGATGGCCGGCGCACCGGCGCGCCGCACCAGGGCACGCAGCCGGGCCTCGAGTTCATCGAGGTCGAAGGGCTTGGGCAGGTAGTCGTCGGCGCCGGTGTTCAGGCCCAGGATGCGGTCGCCCACGGTGCCGCGGGCGGTGAGGATGATGACCGGCGTGCGCAGGCCGGCCGCGCGCGCCTGGGCCAGCAGCTGCAGGCCGTCCTGCCCCGGCAGGCTCAGGTCCAGCAGCACCGCGTCGGGGGCCTGTTCGCGCCACTGCGGCAGTGCTGCAAGCCCATCGCTGCAGGTGGTCACGGTCAGCCCCCTGCGCTCGAAGGCGCGCTGCAGCGTGGTCAGCATGCTGGGGTTGTCTTCCACGATCAGCAGTTTCATGCGCGCACCATATCAGGCTGCAGGCCCAGGGTTACCGGGCCGTGGCCCTAGGGTTAACACCGAGGCTTTCGACAGCCGACTGACAGGCACTGGCCGGAAGATCGCAGCCGTTCGCCATCCAACTAGGAGACAACCATGCGTCGCGATGCCTTTCTGAAGTCCCTGGCCGCGCTGGCCGCTGCCGGCAGCCTGCCGCTGCAGGCCCTGGCCAATGCCAACGTCAAGATGATGATCCCCGCCAACCCGGGCGGCGGCTGGGACACCACCGGCCGTGCGCTGGGCAACGCGCTGCGCGAAGCCGGCGTGGCGTCGGCTGTCACGTTCGAGAACAAGGGTGGCGCCGCCGGTGCCATCGGCCTGGCCCAGTTCTTCAATGCCAGCAAGGGTGACCCCAACGCGCTGATGGTGATGGGCGCCGTGATGCTGGGCGGCATCATCACCGGCAAGCCGCCGGTGTCGGTGACCCAGGTCACGCCGATTGCGCGCCTGACCAGCGAGTACAACGTGTTCGTGCTGCCCGAGAACTCGCCGTTCAAGTCCATGAAGGACGTGGTCGAACAGCTCAAGAAAGACCCGGGCAGCGTCAAGTGGGGTGGCGGCTCGCGTGGCTCCACCGAACACATCGCCGCCGCGATGATCGCGCGCGAAGCCGGTGTCGACGCCTCCAAGATCAACTACGTGCCGTTCCGTGGGGGTGGCGAGGCCACGGCCGCGATCCTGGGCGGCAACGTCACCGTCGGTGGCAGCGGCTACAGCGAGTTCGCCCAGTACATCGAGGGCGGCAAGATGAAAGGCATCGCCGTCACTTCGGGCCAGCGTCTCAAGGGCATCAACATCCCGACGCTCAAGGAGCAGGGCATCAACGTCGAGATCGGCAACTGGCGTGGCGTCTACGGCGCCGCTGGCATCACCCCCGCACAGCGCGACGCGCTGGTCGACATGATCGTCAAGGCCACCAAGACCAAGAGCTGGGCCGAGTCCATGGACAAGAACGCCTGGACCCCCGCACTGCTGACGGGCAAGGCCTTCGAGGACTTCGTGGAGCGCGACTTCGCGAACCTGCGGGCCATCATGGTCAAGTCCGGCATGGTCTGAGCCGGGACACCCCTGCATGAAGCTGGCACACGCCCCCCATTGGCCTCATACCCTGATCGCGCTTGGCGCGCTGGCGATTGCCGGCGTGCTGGGCTGGGGGGCCTTTTCCATCCCGTCCGAGGCCGGCTACGCCGGCGTGGGCCCCAACTTCCTGCCCTGGCTGGTGACGCTGGCCATGGGGCTGTGTGGTGCCTGGCTGCTGTGGCAGGCGCTCAGTGGCGGCTTCCGGGATCTGGAGGAGCCTTCCGGTGCCGAGCGCGGCGACTGGTTGGCCCTGGCCTGGGTTTCGGCAGGCGTGCTGGCCAACGCGGCGCTGATTGAACGGGTCGGCTTCGTGCTCAGCTGCGCGCTGTGCTACCTGCTGGCCGTGCGCGGCCTGCGCCTGGCCGAAGGCAAGACCGGTGGCGGCGTGCGCCGCGTGCTGGTGGACGCGCTCACCGGCCTGGTGATCTCGGCACCGGTGTTCTGGCTGTTCACCCGGCTGTTGTCGGTCAACCTGCCGGGCCTGACCGGCACCGGCTGGCTCTGAGGAAACACGTGACATGGACATCCTGAGCCTGCTGCTGGGCGGTTTCGCCACCGCTGCCACCCCGGTCAACCTGCTGTGGGCCTTCGTGGGCTGCGCACTGGGCACCGCCATCGGCGTCTTGCCCGGCCTGGGGCCGGCCGTCACCGTGGCCATGCTGCTGCCCATCACGGCACAGGTCGAGCCCACGGCTTCAATGATCTTTTTCTGTGGCATCTACTACGGCGCCATGTACGGGGGGTCCACCACCTCCATCCTGCTCAACACCCCGGGCGAGACCGGCACCATGGTGACCGCGCTCGAAGGCTTCAAGATGGCCAAGAACGGGCGTGCCGGTGCGGCGCTGGCCACGGCTGCCATCGGCTCCTTCGTCGCCGGCACCATCGCCACCGTGCTGGTGACGCTGGCCGCGCCGGTGCTGGCCAACTTCGCCGTCAAGCTGGGGCCGCCCGAGTACTTCTGCCTCATGCTGCTGGCCTTCACCACCGTGAGCGCGGTGCTGGGCAGCAGCACGCTGCGTGGCCTGACCGCGCTGTTCCTGGGTCTGGCGCTGGGCCTGGTGGGCATGGACCAGATCACCGGCCAGGTGCGCTACACCGGTGGCGTGACCGAGTTCCTCGACGGCATCGAGGTGGTGCTTGTGGCGGTGGGCCTGTTTGCGGTTGGCGAGGCGCTCTACAACGCCCTCTACGAAGGCCGCAGCGTGAGCGACATGAACAAGATGAACAAGGTGCACATGACCGGTGCCGAGTGGCGGCGGTCATGGCCCGCGTGGCTCAGGGGAACCGCCATCGGTTTTCCGTTTGGCACCATCCCGGCGGGCGGCTCCGAGATCCCCACGTTCCTGAGTTATGCCACCGAGCGCAAGCTGTCGAAACACAAAGAGGAGTTCGGCACGAAAGGCGCCATCGAAGGCGTGGCCGGGCCCGAAGCGGCCAACAACTCGGCCGTGACCGCCACCCTGGTCCCGCTGCTCACGCTGGGCATTCCCACTTCGGTGACGGCGGCCATCCTGCTCAATGCGCTGCAGAACTACGGCATCCAGGCCGGGCCGCAGCTGTTCACCAACTCGTCGGCGCTGGTCTGGGCGCTGATCGCCTCGCTCTACATCGGCAACGTGATGCTGCTGGTGCTCAACCTGCCGCTGATCGGCCTGTGGGTCAAGCTGCTCAAGATTCCCAAGGCGCCGCTGTACGCCGGCATCCTGGTGTTCGCCACTGTGGGTGTCTACGGCATGCGCCAGAGCGCCTTCGACCTCTACCTGATGTTCGGCTTCGGTCTGCTGGGCGTGGTCATGCGGCGTTTCGACTTCCCTGTGGCGCCTGTCATCGTGGGCCTCATCCTGGGGCCGCTGGCCGAGGCGCAGCTGCGCAACGCGCTGTCCATCGGCTCGGGCAGCTGGATGGTGTTCGCCGAGCGCCCGATGTCCGTCACGCTGCTGGTTGTCGTGGCGCTCGCGCTGGTGCTGCCGCGCCTGCTCAGGCTGTTCGCGCGCAACTGAGCCGGACCTGCGCGGTAACATCCGCGCATGGAGCCCGACCACCGCCTGCCACGCGACGCCCAGAGCATCCTGGAGCTGGCTGCGCGCTCCAGCTTCGACCTGTTTGCGAGCGCCGGCATGCTGCTGGTGGACCGCGAGGCCCGCGTGGTCTGGATCAACGACCGCTACCGCGACTTCCTGCCGGCGCTGGGTTTCCCTCGTGAAGAAGATTTTGTGGGCCACCCGGTTTCGCGCGTGGTGCACAACACCCAGATGCACCGGGTGCTGGAAACCGGCAAGCCCATACTGATCGATCTGCTGACCAACAAGGCCGGCACCTTCGTGGTCAGTCGCATCCCGCTGCGCGACGAGGCCGGTGCGGTGACCGGGGTGCTGGGCATCGTGCTGTTCGACCACCCCGAGACCACACTGCAGCCGCTGATCAGCAAGTTCGCGCGGCTGGAGCAGGACCTGAGCGAGGTACGCCGCGAGCTGGCCAACCAGCGCCGCAGCAAATACACCTTCGCCAGCTTCGTGGGCAGCAGCCCCGCGGCGGTGGAGGTCAAGCGACAGGCGCGGCGTGCGGCCCAGTCGGCCAGCCCGGTGTTGCTGCTGGGTGAGACCGGTACTGGCAAGGAGCTGCTGGCGCACGCCATCCATGCGGCCTCCGACCGCGCGGGCCGGCCCTTCGTCGGCGTCAACATCGCGGCCGTGCCCGACACATTGCTGGAGGCCGAGTTCTTCGGCGTGGCGCCCGGCGCCTACACCGGTGCCGACCGCAAGGGCCGCGACGGCAAGTTCAAGCTGGCAGATGGCGGCACGCTGTTCCTCGACGAGGTGGGCGACATGCCGGCTGCGGTGCAGGCCAAGTTGCTGCGCGCGCTGCAGGAGGGCGAGATCGAGCCGCTGGGCTCCAACCAGCTGGTGCGTTTCGATGTGCGCGTGGTGGCCGCCACCTCCCGCGATCTGGCCGCGCTGGTGCGCGACGGCCAGTTCCGCGAAGACCTTTACTACCGGCTCAACGTGCTGCCCATACGCGTGCCTCCGCTGCGCGAGCGCCGCTCCGACATGCCCCAGCTGGTGGAGACGCTGTGCGAAGACATTGCGGCCCGCAGCGGCGGCACCCAGATGGACCTGGACGCCGCTGCGCTGGCGCTGCTGCAGGCCCAGCCCTGGCGCGGCAACATCCGCGAACTGCGCAACGTGCTGGAGCAGGTGGCCCTGCGTACCGACGACAGCCACATTGGCGCGGGCGAGCTGGCGGAGGTGCTGAAGCTGTCCGGCCTGGGCGGTCTGGCGTTGCCCGAGGTCATGGTGGACGCACCGGCCGCGTCTGCCCGCTCGCCCGAGGAGACGCCGGTCCAGCCACTGGCCGTGCAGATCGCCGCACTGGAGCGGCGTGCCATGGCCGAGGCACTCAGGCGCACCGGCGGCAACCGCTCGGCCGCGGCGCGGCTGCTGGGCATGTCGCGGGCCAGTTTTTACGACAAGCTGGATGCCTGGCCTGAACTGTCTGATTACCAGACATACGTCTGATTTTCAGACATCGCTGCGGATTAACAATTGTCTGAATATCAGGCAATTGTGATTGGGTCACCAGAAAATCCTTTGTAAATCAATGGCTTGACAGTTGGCACGTTACGTGCAACACCGGTGACCGACAGCCTAGCCGCTGCCCACAACCTTCTGGAGACAAGCATGATCAAGACCACCCGCCGCCTGGCGGTCATAGCCCTGGCCTGCGCATCGACCTTCGCCTTCGCGCAGTCCAAGGAAATCCGCATCGCCCACATCCACAGCAAGACCGGCCCGCTGGAGGCCTATGCCAAGCAGACCCATGTGGGCCTGATGATGGGTCTGAACTACGCCACCGGTGGCACCATGACCATCAACGGCAAGAAGATCGTGATCATCGAGAAGGACGACCAGGGCAAGCCCGATGTGGGCAAGAGCCTGCTGGCCGCGGCCTACGCCGACGACAAGGCCGACATCGCCATCGGCCCGACCGCCTCGCCGGTCGCGCTGGCCATGCTCCCGGTGGCCGAGGAGTACAAGAAGATCCTGATCGTCGAGCCCGCCGTGGCCGACTCCATCACCGGCGACAAGTGGAACAAGTACATCTTCCGCACCGGCCGCAACAGCAGCCAGGACGCCGCCGCCAACGCCATTGCGCTGGACGCACCGGGCAACGTGATCGCCACTCTGGCCAACGACAACGCCTTCGGCCGTGACGGCGTGAAGGCCGCCAAGGACTTCATCAAGAAGGCCAAGATCGTTCACGAGGAATACCTGCCCGTGGGCACGGCCGATTTCACCGCCGGCCTGCTGCGCATCGTCGACAAGCTCAAGGACCAGCCGGGCCGCAAGTTCATCTCCGTCACCTGGTCGGGCTCGCCCACGCCGTTCCCCAAGATCGCCGAGATGGACCTGCAAAAACGCTACGGCATCGAGCTGGCAACCGGCGGCAACATCCTGCCCGCCATGGTGGCCTACAAGCAGTTCCCGGGCATGGAAGGTGCGCTGTACTACTACTTTGGCATCCCCAAGAACCAGGCCAACGACGCCATGGTGTCCGAGCACTACCGCCAGTTCAAGACGCCGCCTGACTTCTTCACCGCCGGTGGCTTCTCTGCCGCCATGGCCGTGGTCACCGCGCTCAAGAAGACCAACGGCGACACCAACACCAACAAGCTCATCCAGACCATGGAAGGCATGAGCTTCGACACGCCCAAGGGCAAGATGACCTTCCGCAAGGAAGACCACCAGGCCATGCAGAGCATGTACCACTTCAAGATCAAGGTGGACCCGGCGTTCGCCTGGGGCGTGCCTGAACTCGTGCGCGAGATCAAGCCGGAAGACATGGATATTCCAATTCGCAACAAGCGCTGAGCGCTTGTTGCGCCCCCCGCGCCGCGCCTGAAGGCGCGTCACCCCCCAGAGGGGGGCAACACGAGCGGACCGGCAAAGCCGGATCCGCCGTGTTCCCGGCTAAGACACGCGTGCCTACTGCAGGTACGCGGCTCAGAGGACACCCATGCTTGAAACACGCGATCTCACGGTCCGCTTTGGCGGGCACGTGGCGGTGAATGCCGTCTCGTGCGCGTTCGCACCCGGCACGCTGACGGCCATCGTCGGTCCCAACGGTGCGGGCAAGACGACCTATTTCAACCTGATCTCGGGGCAGATCAAGGCCTCGGCCGGCAGCGTCAGCCTGAACGGTCAGGACCTGACGCCGCTGGCCGCGCCGCAGCGCACCCGCGCCGGCCTGGGCCGTGCCTTTCAGCTCACCAACCTGTTCCCGCAGCTCACGGTGTTGGAGAACGTGCGCCTGGCGGTGCAGGCCAAGGCCGGCGCCGGGCTGGACTTCTTCCGCATCTGGAGCGACCGGCGTGACCTGCTGCACAAGGCCGAGGCCGTGCTGGAAGCGGTGGCGCTGGGCGACAAGCGCGACGCCAAGGCGGCCAGCCTGCCACACGGCGACCAGCGCAAACTGGAGGTGGGCATCCTGATGGCTCTGGAGCCACAGGTGTTCATGTTCGACGAACCCACCGCCGGCATGAGCGTGGACGAGGTGCCGGTCATCCTCAACCTGATACGCAGCCTCAAGGCCGACAAGAGCAAGACCATCCTGCTGGTGGAGCACAAGATGGACGTGGTGCGCGAGCTGTCGGACCGCATCATCGTGCTGCACAACGGCGAGCTGGTGGCCGACGGTGAACCCGAGACCGTGATCGCCTCGCCCGTGGTGCAGCAGGCCTACCTGGGTATCAACCCCGAAGAGGAGACGCTATGAGCCCCAACGCTCCACCGCTGCGCGGGTCGCTGCCCCCCGAGGGGGCTGAGCTGGCTTGGGGCGGCCCTGCGCCGGATCGCATGAGCACCCCACCGCTATTGAAGCTCGAAAGTGTGCACACCCACATCGGCGCGTACCACATCCTGCACGGCGTGGACCTGGTGGTGCCGGCCAACCAGCTCACCATGCTGCTGGGCCGAAACGGCGCCGGCAAGACCACCACGCTGCGCACCATCATGGGCCTGTGGAAGGCCAGTCAGGGCCGTGTGGTGCTGGGCGGGCAGGACATCTCGGCCAAGGCCACGCCAGACATCGCACAGGCCGGTGTGGCCTATGTACCTGAGAACATGGGCATCTTCTCCGACCTCAGCGTCAAGGAGAACATGGTGCTGGCTGCGCGCGGTGCGCGCACCGTGGACGACATCGACACCACCCGGCTGGAGTGGATCTTCGGCCTGTTCCCGGCCATGAAGAAGTTCTGGAACCACCCGGCGGGCAAACTCTCGGGGGGGCAGAAACAGATGCTCGCGGTCTCGCGCGCCATTGTCGAGCCGCGCCAGCTGCTGCTGATCGACGAGCCCAGCAAGGGCCTGGCGCCGGCCATCATCCAGAACATGATCACGGCCTTCAAGGAACTCAAGGCCGCGAAGACCACGATCCTGCTCGTGGAGCAGAACTTCAACTTCGCGCGCCAGCTGGGCGACAGCGTGGCCGTGATGGACGACGGCCGCGTGGTGCACAGCGGGGCCATGGCCGAACTGGCAGAGGACGAAGGCCTGCAGGGTCGCCTGCTGGGCCTCTCTTTGAAAGCACACCAATGAACGCCCTCAAAGAACTGGACTGGAAACCGCTGGCCCTGGTGCCGGTGCTGGCTGCGCTGGCGCTGCCGCTGGTGGGCAGCCCCTCCACCTGGCTCACGCTCACCGTGGCGGGCCTGGCCATGGGGCTGATCGTGTTCGTGATCGCCTCCGGCCTGACGCTGGTGTTCGGCCTCATGGACGTGCTCAACTTCGGCCACGGCGTGTTCATCGCGCTGGGTGCCTTCATCGCGGTCACGGTGATGGGTGCCATGGGCCACTATGTGCAGGCCGAGAGCCTGTGGCTCAACCTTGCGGCCATGGTGCCGGCCATGCTGGTGGCGATGGCCGTGGCCGGGGCTGTCGGTTTCGTGTTCGAGCGCTACATCGTGCGCCCGGTCTACGGCCAGCACCTCAAGCAGATCCTGATCACCATGGGCGGCATGATCATTGGCGAGGAGCTGATCAAGGCCATCTGGGGGCCGCAGCAGATCGCGCTGCCGCTGCCGCAGGCCTTCCAGGGCGTGCTTATCGTGGGCGATGCGGCGGTGGAGAAGTTCCGCGTGGTCTGCGTGGTGATCGGCCTGGCGGTGTTTGCCGCCATGGTCTGGACGCTCAACCGCACCAAGGTCGGTCTGCTGATCCGCGCCGGCGTGCAGGACCGTGAGATGGTCGAGTCGCTGGGCTACCGAATCCAGCGCCTGTTCGTGGGTGTGTTCGTGGTGGGCAGCGCGCTGGCTGGCCTGGGTGGCGTGCTCTGGGGCCTGTACCAGCAGAACGTCATCCCGCAGATGGGTGCACAGGTCAACGTGCTGATCTTCATCGTCATCATCATCGGCGGCCTGGGCTCCACGCTGGGCGCACTCATCGGTGCGCTGCTGGTGGGCCTGATGGCCAACTACACCGGCTTTCTGGCGCCCAAGGTGGCGCTGTTCTCCAACATCGCGCTCATGGTGGCCATCCTGCTCTGGCGACCCCAGGGTGTGTACCCGGTCACGAACCGCTGAAAGGGGAGACCATGTTGCAACGCCTCCTCTCCAACGACCTGCCACGCAGCCGCTGGCTCGCGCTCACCCTGGCCGTGCTGGTCATCGGTCTGGCCTTTGCGCCTTTCCTGTTCCCGGGTGTCAAGGCCATCAACGTGGCAGCCAAGGTGCTGATCTTCGTCGCGCTGGTGGTGAGTTTCGACCTGCTGCTGGGTTACACCGGTATCGTCAGCTTCGCGCACACCATGTTCTTCGGCATTGGCGCCTATGGCATAGCGATCGCGCTGACCGCCATGGGGCCGAGCTGGACCGCCATCGGTGTCGGCGTGGTCGGCGCGCTGCTGATCTCGCTGGCGCTCTCGCTGGTGATCGGCCTGTTCTCGCTGCGCGTCAAGGCCATCTTCTTCGCCATGATCACGCTGGCCGTGGCATCGGCCTTCCTCACGCTGGCCTCGCAGCTGTCGGACATCACCGGCGGTGAAGACGGCCTGAGCTTCAGCGTGCCTGAGCTGCTGACGCCGGGCTTTGCACTGATGGAGGAAGACCTGGCCGGCCCGTTTGGCGACATCTCGCTCAACGGCCGCTTCATCACCTACTACCTGATCTTCGGTGTGGTCACGGCGATGTTCCTGGTGATGCTGCGCATCGTGAACTCGCCCTTCGGCCGCGTGCTGCAGGCCATCCGCGAGAACGATTTCCGCGCCGAGGCGCTGGGCTACCGCACCGTGGTCTACCGCACGCTGTCCAACGTGATCTCGGCCGGCTTTGCCACGCTGGCGGGCTGCCTGCTGGCGCTCTGGCTGCGCTACAACGGGCCGGACACCTCGCTGTCGTTCGAGATCATGCTGGACATCCTGCTGATCGTCGTGATCGGCGGCATGGGCACGCTCTATGGCGCCATCATCGGCAGCGTGCTGTTCCTGCTGGCACAGAGCTACCTGCAGGACCTGCTGCGCCTGATCGGCTCCGCCGCCGAGGGCGTGCCACTGATACCCGCCATCTTCACGCCCGACCGCTGGCTGCTCTGGCTGGGCCTGCTGTTCGTGCTGTCGGTCTACTACTTCCCCACCGGCATCGTCGGGCGTCTGCGCGAACGCGCGGCACTCAAGGCCATCCAGGAGTAAGCCATGGGCACGCCGACCTCACGCTACCTGCGCTGCGAGGGCCGTGAAATCCACTTCATGGAGTGGGGCGCGGAACACGCCGAGACCGTGATCGCCTGGCACGGCCTGGCGCGCACCGGCCGCGACATGGACGAGCTGGCCGCGCACCTGAGCGGCCGCTACCGCGTGATCTGTCCCGACACGATCGGCCGTGGCCTGAGCCAGTGGAGCCCGGCGCCGGAGCAGGAATACAACCTGGACTTCTACTCGCGCCTGGCCACCTCGCTGGTGGATCAGCTCGGGCTGCAGCGTTTCCACTGGGTCGGCACCTCCATGGGGGGCGCGATCGGCCTGGTGTGCGCGGCCGGCCGCCTCAAGGGGCGCATCACCCGGCTGGTGCTCAACGACAACGGCCCGGAGCTCGCGCCACCCGCCCTGCAGCGCATCCGTGATTACGCCGGCAACCCTCCGGCGTTCGATACGGTGAGCGAGCTCGAGGCCTATTTCCGCGAGATCTACGCGTCGTTCGGTCTGCTGACCGATGCCCAGTGGCGCCGCCTCACGGAAACCTCCACCCGCCGCCTGCCCGATGGCCGTGTGACGCCGCACTACGACCCCGCCATGGTGTTGCAGTTCGTGCACCACCCGCACGACTACGACCGCTGGGACGACTACGACCGCATCGACGTGCCGGTGCTGTGCCTGCGCGGAGTGGATTCCACCCTGCTGCTGGCCGAAACCGCCGAAGCGATGCGCGACCGCGGGCCACGCGCACTGGTGGTCACCATCGCCGGTTGTGGTCACGCTCCAGCGCTGAACGTGCCCGATCAGCTGGACCTGGTGCAGCGTTTCCTGGCGGGGGCGGCCTAAAGCCTCAAGAGCATGCCCTAGTTCTTGGCGCCCAGGCCGATGGCGCGTGCACGCGCCAGTTCCAGCTCGTGCGGGTCGGGCTGGGTCCGGGTGGGCCAGCCGCCCAGGTGGCGTTCGCACAGGTCGGCCAGTGCGCGCATCCACTCGGCGTTGTCGTTGAGGCAGGGGATGTAGCCAAACCGCTCGCCACCGGCGTGCTTGAACGCTTCCTGCACCTCCAACTGGATTTCTTCCAGCGTCTCCAGGCAGTCGGCCGCGAAGCCGGGGCAGATCACGTCCACGTGTTTCACGCCCGCCTGCGCCAGCGCCACCAGGGTGGGTTCGGTGTAGGGCTCCAGCCATTTCGCCTTGCCGAAGCGCGACTGGAAGGTGGCCACCCACTGGTCCTTGCCCAGACCCAGCGCTTCGGCGAGCAGCCGCGCGGTCTTCAGGCACTCGCAGTGGTAAGGGTCGCCCAGGCGCAGCGTTCGCTCGGGCACCCCGTGAAAGCTCATCACCAGTTTTTCTGGGCGCCCGTGGGTGGTCCAGTGTTTGAGCACCGAGGCCTTGAGAGCCTGGATGTAGCCGTCGTCGTCGTGGTAGCGGTTCACCCACCGCAACTCCGGCAGGGTGCGCACCCGGGCCGACCAGGTGCCCACCGCATCCACCACGCTGGCGGTGGTGGGGCCGCTGTACTGTGGGTAGAGCGGAACGATGAGGATGCGCGTCACGCCCTCGGCCTTGAGGGCGTCAAGCTGCGAGGCGATGGACGGGTTGCCGTAACGCATGGCGTGGCGCACCACGAGATGGTGGCCGCGCTCCCCCAGGTAGCCGCGCAGCAGCGTGGTCTGGCGTTCGGTCCACACCTGGAGGGGCGAGCCCTCCTTCATCCAGACGCTGGCGTACTTGGCGGCCGATTTCGCAGGCCGCACCCGCAGGATGATGCCGTGCAGGATCAGCCACCACAGGGGTTTGGGGATTTCCACCACGCGGGGGTCGCTCAGGAACTCGGCGAGGTAGCGCCTGAGGGCGGGCGCGTCGGGTGCATCGGGGGTGCCGAGGTTGACCAGGAGAACGCCCGTGCGGGGCGCCTGGCCATGGGTGTGTGGGGGTTCGGGTCGAAAAGCCATGCGCTATTCTCCGACACCTATGCTCGACCCTGCCCGCATCCGCGCCATCACCCTCGACCTGGACGACACCCTGTGGCCCATCTGGCCCACCATCGCGCGCGCCGAGGTGGTGCTGAACGCCTGGTTGGCCGAACGTTCGCCGGCCACGGCCGAGCGGCTCAGGGATACCGAATGGCGCCGCGTGCTGCGCGCCGAGGTGGAGGCCGCGCACCCCGAATGGGCCCACGATCTGTCGGCCATGCGGCGTGAAAGCATCCGGCTGGCCTTGCAGCGTACCGGTGGCGACGAATCGCTGACCGATGCCGCCTTCGACGTGTTCTTTGACGAACGCCAGCGCGTGGACCTGTTTGCCGATGCCCTCCCGGCGCTGGAGGCGCTGAGTGCCCGTTTCCCCCTGGTGGCCCTGTCCAACGGCAATGCCGATCTGGGGCGCGCGGGCGTCGCGCGCTATTTCAAGGCCGGGGTCAGTGCCCGTGAGTTTGGGGTGGCCAAGCCGCACCCGAGCATCTTTCACGCGGCGGCCGACCTGGCCGGCGTGCCAGCGGACGCCGTGCTGCACGTGGGCGATGACGCCCGGCTGGATGTGCTGGGCGGGCTGTCGGCCGGCATGCAGGTGGCCTGGGTCAACCGCAGCGGTGCTGCGTGGGAACACGCGCCACACCAGCCCCACCTCAGCGTGGCCCACCTGGGCGAGCTGGTGGGCGTTTGCTGCCGTTGAGCCGTCAGCCCTGAAGCGCGGCGGTGCCGGCGACGAGGCCGCTGCGCACCGCACCCTCCAGTGTGGCGGGGTAGGGGCCGTCGATGAAATCGGCTGCGGCCCAGAGGTGGGGCGCAAGGTGTGCGGACGGCCGCTGCAGGGCCGGTGTGCAGGCGAATGTGGCGCGCTTTTCCACCACCGTGGTCAGGGCCTGCAGGTGCTTGAGGCCCAGGGCCTGTTCCACCTGTGCCAACGCCTGCTGCTGCAGCTCGCCACGATCGCCCTGGCTGGCGCTGATGACCAGTGCCAGTTGCCCCACCGGGCCACCGAGCTGACCCCGGTCAAACACGAACTGCGCCGGTGCCTGCGGACCCGGCCTCAGCGCCAGCATGGGCTCGGGCAGGCGCAGGCCGGCCGGGCCTTGCGCGTAGACGGTGGTGATGGCCTCGAAACGCAGGGCGCGGGCCCGCTGCGCCCAGCTGGGCGCATGGGTTTCGGCCAGCCGCGCACACTCCACGCTTGAAACGGCCAGCACCACGGCATCGAAACGCTCACCGTCAACGGACCAGCCTCCCGCTTGCGGTTGCAGTTCGATCACCCGCTGGCCCAGCCGCAGGTCTGCGCCGTGTGCCGCCAGCCAGTGCGCGGCGGGCAGGGGCAGCAGGTGGGACAGATCCTGTCGAGGCAACAGCAGGGTGGAGGCCTTCCACGGCGCGTGGCCCTTGCCGAACAGGGCGTCGCGCAGCACGCGCAGAAACACCGAGGCGCTGGCCTGGTCCATGGGCGTGTTGAGTGCGGACACACACAGCGGCTCGATCAGCTCGCGGCGCACGCGGGGGGGCAGGGTGGTGCAGAGGTCGGCGACGGAGCGGTCGGGTTCGCAGCGAAAGCCGCCCAGCCGCCAGCGCAGCGAGGCGGCCACCAGCCCGAGGCGGTCGGCCAGCGACCAGCCGGGCGTGGAAGCCATGGCCGCCAGCGCGTCCAGCGGGGCAGGCCATTGCGCGGCCCAACCGGGCGTGCGCAGGCCGCCGCCGTCGGGGAAGGGCAGGGTGAGTGGCGTGGCGTGCAGTGCCTGCTGCAGATCCACACCCAGCCGCTGCATCAGGCCCAGGGTGGCGCTGTATGCGCCGATCAGGATGTGCTGGCCATTGTCCAGCGCTTCACCGCCAGGTCCGGCCACGGCGCGTGCCCGGCCGCCCCAGTGGCGCGAGGCCTCGAACACGGTGACCCGTGCGCCCGCCTCGCTGGCGCTCACGGCAGCAGCCAGGCCGGCCCAGCCGCCACCGATGATGGCGACAGCGGTCATGGTCCGCCGCCGGGCCGCCCCGAGGCGGACCAGACCCCTCGGGGGGCAGCGACGCACGCGCAATCGGGGGGCGTAGGGGCCTGTTTCACAGGCGGCCCAAGGCTTGCACCTTCCAGGCCAGCCAGAACTTGCGCAGCGGTGTGAGCGACACGCGGCGTGTGAGCACCAGCTGAGGCTCGGTGGCGATCTCCTGGAGCAGCGTGCGGTAGATGCTGGCCATCATGAGGCCGGGCTTCTGGGCACGGCGATCGGTATCGGGCAGCAGCGCCAGCGCTTCGTCGTAGGCGCCCAGGGCGCGGTCGATCTGGAAGCGGATCAGCGCCTCGAAGCGGGGCGCGAAATCAGGCTCCACCGCGCCCTGCCCACGCTTGAGCAGCTCGTGGGCCTTGACGTTGAACTGCTGCAGCTCGTTTACCGGCAGGTAGATGCGTCCGCGCACGGCGTCCTCACCCACGTCGCGGACGATGTTGGTCAGCTGCAGCGCCAGGCCGAGCTTGTGTGCGTAAGCGGTGGTGGCGTCGGCGGTCTGGCCGAAGATGCGCGCCGCAACCTCGCCCACGACGCCGGCCACCAGGTGGCAATAGCGCTGCAGCGTGTTGAAGTCGAGGTAGCGGTTCTGGTCCAGGTCCATCTGGCACCCGTCGATCACGTCCTGCAGGGCCCGCTCGGGTATGCCAAAGCGGGGAACATGGGGCAGCAGCGCTTTCATGACGGGGTGCTGCGGTGCGCCCGCAAAGGCCTGGTGCACCTCGCTCCGCCACCAGTCCAGCTTGGTCTGGGCCACGCCAGGGTCGGTGGTTTCATCCACCACGTCGTCGATCTGGCGGCAGAAGGCGTAGAACGCGGTGATGGCCAGGCGCCGCTCGGCTGGCAGGAAAAGGAAGGCGTAGTAGAAGCTGCTGCCGGAGGCGGCAACCTGTTGCTGGACGGTCTGTTCTTCTGGGGTCATCGGTGGCGGCGGTTTACGGGGGAAGTGTAAACAGCCGCCGCCCCAGTTCCGTCAGCTCACCTCGGTCGGGCGCCCCAGCAGCCGGTCCAGCGACTGGCGCAGGTAGTCGAGCGAGGTGGTGTTGAGCACAAACACCACAAAACCCGCGATTTCACTGGTCTTGAGCTCGAAGCGGATGTGCAGGAAGACCACCAGGTGGTTCTGGACGCGGGTGCGCAGGATGGTGCGGCCGTCTCCGATGTCCACATCCGGCGAACCCACGTCGAAGTCGTTTTGCAGCAGTTCGGCGAGTGCCGCGATGCAGGCGTTGAGCATGACATTGCCGACTTCGGCCATTGCGTCACGCTCCAGGCCGACGATTTCACTTTCTGACAGGGTCTGGCCGGCGACGATGCGCACGATATCCAGGCTTTTCTCGCTGGGGAATATCAGCAGCGCGTCGCCCTTGAAGTGGCCGTCGAACGGCTGGCGCACGGCGTACAGACGGGGATTGGTTGCATTGAGCTCTTGTGCGGCTTCGCTGACGGTCAGCAGGCTGATGTGTGGCACCGAGAGCAGCACCTCGTCACCGACCAGGCTGCTCATGGCAGCGGCCGCCTTGCCGACGCCGATGTTGAACACTTCGGAGAGGGCGTCGAGTTGGTCAGCGTCGAGTTTCACCATGTCAGCCTCCTATGTCGCCGGCGATCGCCTTGAGCGTCTCTGCCGTGATGGGCTTGGGTTGGAAGGGGATGCCGGCGGCCTTGGCCCTATCCTGTACCGAGCTCTGGATGTTGGCGCTCACCAGCACGATGCGTGCACCGGGGTGGAGGTCGCGCAGGGCCAGGGCAGCGTCCAGTCCGTTCATGCCGTGCATGTTGTAGTCCATGGACACGAGGTCCGGCGGCGTGTCGCGCGCCATCTGGAGCGCTTCGTCGCCGCTGGAGGCCTGCATCACGTTCCAGTCGGGGTAATGATGGTCCACCAGGCCTTTGAGAAGCATGCGGGACATGCGGCTGTCGTCGACGATGAGGAAATGGATGGGCATGGGGTCAACCTTCGGGTCCTAGACTAATCGAAAAAAACTCACAAATCCAGCAGAGCCGCCGAGTAGGCCACCGTGCGGTTGCGCCCTTCGGCCTTGGCGCGGTACAGGGCGAGGTCCGCGTTGATGAGCAACTGCTCCAGCGTCTGGTCGGGCGGCACGAAGGTGGCCATGCCCAGCGAGACGGTGAAACGCAACGACTCGCCGCTGTCCAGCACGATTTCCATGTCTTCGAAGGACGTGCGTATGCGCTCGGCGGTGTCCTGCAGGCCACGCGGATCGGCATGGGGCAGCAGGACCGCGAACTCCTCGCCGCCCAGTCGACCTACGATGTCTGCCTCTCGCAACACGTTCTGTATCGCACGGCCGGCAGCGCGTATCGCTTCGTCACCCACCGGGTGACCAAAACGGTCGTTGATGGACTTGAAATGGTCGATGTCAATCATCAACGCGCCACAGGCTGCGTGGTACCGGCGGCAGTGCTCCAGCAGTGCCTCGCCTTTTTCCATGAAGGCGCGCCGGTTGTTGAGGCCGCTGAGCAGATCGGTGGTGGCGAGCACCCGCAGCTCGGTCTCCAGCCGCTTGTGGGTGCTGACGTCGAATCCCCAGATCAGGTGGCAGAGCTGACCTTCCACCTCGATGAGCTGGGCCGACAACGAACTCCAGTAGGGGGGGTGCGAGGCGATGAGAGCCTCGAACCCGTCGACCTGGCCCGACTCGTCGAGCTGGCTGGTCAGGGCTTGCGCAGCCTTGGGGTCGTGCAGCAACTCGGCCATCGACAGCTGGTCGGGCTGCTGGCGCATGCCCAGGCTCTCGATGAGCCGGCGGTTGATGTAGTGCACCTTCCCATCGTCTGCGCCCAGCAGGGCCACGTCACTGGGGCTGGCGTCGAGGATGAAGGTCAGCAGGTTGCGGGCTTCGTCGGTCTGCCGGGTGCGATCTCGCACGCGGGTCTCCAGGGTCTGGTTGATCTCGTTGAGCGTGCGCGAGGTCTGCAAGGCCATCTCGCGGTCCCTGAGCACGCGCCAGATGCCGGTGGCCGCGCCCAGCAGCAGCAACAGCAATGCCAGGCTGAGCAACACGAAGCTCTGCAGCAACTGGACCCGGTAGCTGTCGGCTTGCAGCGTGCTGGACAGATGGACATTGGTCAGTGCCTCGGCGGCCCGGTCAGTGAAGCTGCGCGAGCCTTCCAGCACGCGGCGAACGTTGCCGATCGAGGACTCGCTTTGCAGCAAGCGGGTCCAGTCGTTGACCGCGGCCAGCAACTCGTCGAGCAACCGCGAGGTGGAAGGGTCGACCTCGTAGGTATGAATCTGTGTGCGGGGCGAATCCGAGTTGCGGTCCAGCAGGCTGTAGAGCACGTCCAGCCTGAGCATCACCTCGTCGCGCTGGCTTTCCCCGGCCAGCACCTGCTGCGAGGCCTGGATCAGGCGTGCCAGCTCATTGTTGACACTGGCGATGTGCCACAGATCGTTGTGGTGGTCGGGGCGCGACAGCACGCGGGCCTGGCTCAGCGTGAACCACAGGGCCGAAGCCGCGACCAGCGAAAGCATGATGACCATGCCCAGCACCCAGCGCGTCACCGTCAGGCGCCGCCGCCCCATCGCCTTCTGCTCGGCGAAGAGGTTCTGGCCGCTACTTGATGCGGATTTCATTCACTTGCCAGATGGTGCGGTTGAGGTATTCCTGGGTTTCCAGTTCGCGGTGGGCGTCGAACGGGTAGATGAGGATCAGGGGGCCTTTTTGCCGTACGCCTATGGGGTCGCCGTTGCGGCGCGAGGCCAGTACCGGGTTGTAGCGTTGCAGGTCGCTCATCGGCACCGAGACGGCGTAGTTGTTGAGGGCCACCAGCTGGATTTCCGACTGCGGGCCGGCCCCCAGCTGTTGCGCCAGGTGGCCCAGCGGCACGCCGCTCCAGCGGTTGTTGCCTGCCAACCCCAGGCTGGCGGGCAGCCGGGTGGAGACGGTGCTCAGTGGCAAGCGCTCCAGGCCTGCCAGATCGCACGATACGGAAGGTCCCTGGGCTGGCACGATCCGCAGAATGACCCGCCCCTTGGGTTTCGGACACAGAGGTGTGCTGGCCATTGCAATCGATGGCCCGATCAGCAGCGTGGTGGCGCATGCCAGGCGCCGTCCCCATTCCTGGATTTTTTTCATGGCAACTCCCGTTTGCGGTTGGCTCGCTGGCCTTTATCAAGTGCAGCGTAGCACAAGCCATGCAGCATGAAACCGGGTGGAACGCCTAAATGCGGTTGCGTTTTTCCCATTTGCGCTCACGAACGCTGCGCACCTGCCCGAGCTCATCCACCGTCTCCAGCCGCACATCAAATCCCCAGAGTCTGGCTACGTGCTTGAGCACCTCGTCCGTCTGCTCGTTGAGCGGGCGTCGCTGGTAGGGGGTGTGGCGCAGGGTCAGCGAGCGGTCGCCTTGCAGGTCCACGTTCCAGACCTGGATGTTGGGTTCGTTGTGTCCCAGGTTGTACTGATCGGCCAGCTTCTGGCGGATGTGGCGGTAACCGGATGCATCGTGGATGGCCGAGACGGTGAGCTGGCTGTCGCCGTCGTCATCGAGCACCGCGAACAGGTGGAAATCGCGGATCAGGCGGGGCGAGAGGTACTGCGCGATGAAACTCTCGTCCTTGAAGTTGCGCATGGCAAAGTCAAGGGTGCGTTGCCAGTCGGTGCCAGCGATGCCGGGAAACCACTCGCGGTCCTCGGCATCGGGCGTCTCGCAGATGCGGCGGATGTCGCGCATCATGGCGAAGCCCAGCGCGTAGGGGTTGATGCCCCGGTACCACGGGTGCCCGGCAGGTGGCTGCAGCACCACGTTGGTGTGGCTCTGCAGGAACTCCATCATGAAGCCGGCGCCGACCACGCCTTCGTCGAACAGGCGGTTGAGCAGGGTGTAGTGCCAGAAGGTGGCCCAGCCTTCGTTCATCACCTGCGTCTGGCGCTGAGGGTAGAAGTACTGCGAGATCTTGCGCACGATGCGCACCACCTCGCGCTGCCAGGGCTGCAGCAGCGGGGCGTATTTCTCGATGAAGTAGAGCAGGTTCTCCTGCGGCTCCTCGGGAAAACGCTGTGGGGCTTCTGCCGCGGCGGTGCTGGTTCGCTGGGGCAGCGTACGCCAGAGGTCATTGACCTGGCTTTGCAGGTAGGCCTCGCGCTCGCGCTGGCGTGCGAGTTCCTTGTCCAGCGACAGCTTGGCGGGCCGTTTGTAGCGGTCCACGCCGTGGTGCTGCAGCGCGTGGCAGGAGTCCAGCAGCAGCTCCACCGCCTCCATCCCGTGGCGCGCCTCGCACTCGGCGATGTACCGGCGTGCGAACACCATGTAGTCGACGATGGCCTCGGCGTCCGTCCAGGTGCGAAACAGGTAGTTGCCCTTGAAGAACGAGTTGTGGCCGTAGGCCGCATGGGCGATCACCAGCGCCTGCATGGTCAGGCTGTTTTCCTCCATCAGGTAGGCGATGCAGGGGTTGGAGTTGATGACGATCTCGTAGGCCAGGCCCATCTGGCCCCGCTTGTAGCTCTTTTCGGTGGCAAGGAAATGTTTGCCGAACGACCAGTGGTGGTAGGACACCGGCAGGCCCACGGAGGCGTAGGCGTCCATCATCTGTTCGGCGGTGATGATTTCCAGCTGGTTGGGGTAGGTGTCGAGTCCGAAGTCCTTGGCCGCGCGCGCGATCTCCAGGTGGATGGCCTCGATCAGCTCGAAGGTCCACTCAGACTGGTCGGGCAGGCGAAAACGCGGAGCGGTGCGGGTGTCCATGTCAGCCGTCATTGGGGCTGTTTTCGGAACAGCTCGCGAAACACCGGGAAGATGTCGGCCGGCTGCACGATGCGCTGCATCGCAAAGTTGCGGTGCGAGGCTGCCAGCTGCTCATAAGCGTGCCAGAGGTTTTGGGGTTCACCGTCGGTGATCTCGACATAGGCGTAGTACTGGACCGCCGGCATGATGGTGGACTGCAGCAGCTCCAGGCACCGCTCGGAGTCGTTGTCCCAGTTGTCGCCGTCGGAGGCCTGCGCCACATACACGTTCCAGTCGCTGCTGGCGTAGCGCTCGTGCATCACCTGGCCCAGCAGCTTGAGCGCGGACGACACCACGGTGCCGCCGGTTTCTCGCGAGTGGAAGAACTCGTGTTCGTCCACTTCGGCAGCCTGGGTGTGGTGGCGGATGAAGACCACCTGGGTGTGTTCGTACAGGCGCGAGAGAAACAGGTAGAGCAGGATGAAGAAGCGCTTGGCCATGTCCTTGCGCGCTTCGTCCATGGAGCCCGATACATCGAGCAGGCAGAACATCACCGCCTGCGTGGTGGGTTTGGGCACCCGTATGCGGTTGCTGTAGCGCAGGTCGAACGGGTCGATGAACGGTATGGCCAGCAGCTGTGTGCGCAGGCGGTGCAATTCCTGGCGCAGGGCGCGCACACGCTCGTCGTCGTCGTTCACCGGGGTTTCGAGCAGCGCGATCAGCTCGCGTTCGGCCTCGCGCAGGCGGCGTTGCGAGCGCCCGCCGATGGCGATGCGCCGGCCCAGCGCACCGCGCAGCGAGCGCAGCACGTGGATGTTGGTGGGTGTGCCCGAAAGCGTGTAGCCGGCACGCTGCGAACGCCACTCGGTGATGGCGGCCAGCTGGGTCTTGACCAGATCGGGCAGGGCGAGGTCGTCAAAGAAGCTGTCGAGGAACTCCTCACGGGTGAGCTCGAAGATGAAATCGTCCTCGCCGGTTTCATCGCCGTTGCCGGCCTGACCCTTGCCCTGCCCGCCGGAGCCGCCCTTGGGCCTGGGTACACGGTCACCCTTGACGTACTTGCGGTTGCCCGGACTCACCGTTTCCCACACGCCGCCGTGTGCGTGACCGAAGCTGGGTTCGCTCACGTCCTTGACGGGGATGGCGATCTTCTCGCCCTTTTCCATGTCGGTGATGGATCGTTCCTTCACTGCGCGGGCCACAGCCTCCTTGATCTGGGCCTTGAACCGGCGCACGAAGCGCTCGCGGTTGACCGCGGACTTGTTCTTGCCCTGCATGCGGCGATCGACGAGATAGACCACGCTGGTCTCCCGGTTCAGGATGCCTTGCGAACGCGCAGGTACCACTCGCACAGCAGGCGCACCTGCTTGGGCGTGTAGCCCTTGTCCACCATGCGCTGCACGAATTCCTGGTGCTTGTTGGCGTCTTCGGCGCTGGCCTTGGCGTTGAAGCTGATGACGGGCAGCAGCTCCTCGGTGTTGCTGAACATCTTCTTCTCGATCACGGTGCGCAGCTTCTCGTAGCTGGTCCATACCGGGTTCTTGCCGGTGTTCTGGGCCCTGGCGCGCAGCACGAAGTTGACGATCTCGTTGCGGAAATCCTTGGGGTTGGATATGCCCGCCGGTTTCTCGATCTTTTCCAGCTCGGCGTTGAGCGCGTTGCGGTCAAAGCTTTCGCCGGTATCCGGGTCGCGGAACTCCTGGTCCTGTATCCAGTAGTCCGCAAAGGTCACGTAGCGGTCGAAGATGTTCTGTCCGTACTCGCTGTAGCTCTCCAGGTAGGCGGTCTGGATCTCCTTGCCGATGAATTCGACATAGTGTTGCGCCAGGTACTCCTTGAGGTAGGAGTGGTACTTCTGTTCGGTCTCGGGCGGGAACTGCTCGCGCTCGATCTGCTGCTCCAGCACATACAGCAGGTGCACCGGGTTGGCGGCCACTTCGGTGTTGTCGAAGTTGAAGACGCGCGAGAGGATCTTGAACGCGAAGCGGGTCGACAGGCCGTTCATGCCCTCGTCCACGCCGGCGTAGTCCACGTACTCCTGGCGCGATTTGGCCTTGGGGTCGGTGTCCTTGAGGTTCTCGCCGTCGTAGACCTGCATCTTGCTGTAGATGCTGGAGTTCTCCGGCTCCTTGAGGCGGGAGAGCACCGAGAACTGCGCCATCATCTTCAGCGTGCCGGGCGCGCAGGGTGCTTCATTGAGTGACGAGTGACGGATCAGCTTCTCGTAGATCTTCACCTCTTCGGTCACACGCAGGCAGTAGGGCACCTTGACGATGTAGATGCGGTCGAGGAAGGCCTCGTTGTTGCGGTTGTTGCGGAACGCCTTCCATTCGGACTCGTTGGAGTGCGCGAGGATCACGCCGTCAAACGGGATCGCGCCGAAACCTTCGGTGCCCTTGTAGTTGCTCTCCTGCGTGGCGGTCAGCAGCGGGTGCAACACCTTGATGGGCGCCTTGAACATCTCGACGAACTCCAGCAGGCCCTGGTTGGCCAGGCACAGGCCACCCGAGTAGCTGTAGGCGTCGGGGTCGTCCTGCGCGTACTCCTCCAGCTTGCGGATGTCCACCTTGCCGACCAGCGAGGAGATGTCCTGGTTGTTCTCGTCACCCGGTTCCGTCTTGGCGATGGCCACCTGCTTGAGTACCGAGGGGTAGCGCCTGACGACGCGAAAGCGGTTGATGTCGCCGTTGAACTCCTGCAGCCGCTTCACCGCCCAGGGACTCGGTATGGCGCGCAGGTAGCGGCGCGGGATGCCGAAGTCTTCTTCGAGAATGGTGCCGTCCTCGGCTTCGTTGAACAGGCCCAGCGGCGACTCGTTCACCGGCGAGCCTTTGAGGCAGTAGAACGGCACGCGTTCCATGAGCAGCTTGAGCTTTTCGGCGATGGACGATTTGCCACCGCCCACCGGACCCAGCAGGTAGAGGATCTGCTTGCGTTCCTCCAGGCCCTGGGCCGCATGGCGGAAGTAGGCCACCACCTGCTCGATGGCTTCTTCGGCGCCGTAGAAATCCTTGAAGGCGGGGTAGATCTTCACGACCTTGTTCGCGAAGATGCGCGACAGGCGCGGGTCGTGGCGGGTGTCCACCAGCTCAGGTTCGCCAATGGCCTGCAGCATGCGTTCGGCGGCGGTGGCGTAGGCCAGCCGGTCCCGCTTGCACAGCTCGAGGTATTCCTGCAGCGATAACTCTTCCTCGCGCGTGCGTTCGTAGCGGTGGCTGTAGTGGTCAAAGATATTCATTCGAACCCCCTTTGAAAGACCCACGGCTCGCAGCGCAGCGGCTGCGAATTCATCATACGCCGCGCATTTGCCGCTGTGCAGGTTTACAGCAGGCGTCGTTTTCGCGCAAAGAATGCGTAAAGCACGTAGCCTTCGCGCGGCTATTGATGCGCGGGTTGGATGGGGAGACAAGAATGAAGGTTCCGCGCGTTTCAGCGCATGCGCCACGCGCGCCACATGAGCAGCGGCAGATCGCTCGCCCGTAGCTTGGGGCGCTGGCGCCACGAGGTGTGTCCGCCGCGCGCGATGTGGTCGAGCAGGCGCAGGCCACCCTGCACCACGAGGCGCAATTCCCAACCCATGCGGCCCGGCACGCGGCGCGCCAGCGCAGCGCCGTCGAGCATGAGCGCGCGCGCGTGGGCACACAGCTCCGCCAAGGCCTGCGCAGCGCGGGGGTTGTCGGCGGTCGCCTCAAAGTCCTCCAGCGAGAGCTGGTGCCGGTGCAGCACGTCGGTGGGCAGGTAGACCCGCTGGCGCGGCAGGTCCACCGACAGGTCCTGCCAGAAATTGATCAGTTGCAGCGCGGAGCAGATCGCATCGCTCTGGCGCAGCGATTGCACATCGGTGACACCCACGAGGTGAAGGATGAGGCGACCGACCGGGTTGGCGGAGAGCCGGCAGTAGGCCAGCAGTTCGTCCAGGTGGGCATAGCGGTGTCCGCTGTCGGTGTGACGAATGTCCTGCTCGAAGGCGCTGAGGAGGTCGCCCAGCAGCGGCAAGGGCAGCTGGTGCTGGCGTATCGCCGCGGCGAGCGGTGCAAACACCTCGGGCCAGTCGGTGTCGCCGGGCAGGGGAGGCGCCAAAGCCGCGCGCGCCAGCGCACCACGGTAGCGGGCCAGTGCCTGCAAGCGCTCTGGTGCGGTTGCGTCCCCCTCGTCGGCGATATCGTCCGCCGTGCGGGCGAAGTGGTACAGGGCGCGCACGGCAGGACGCAGCGCAGGCGGGCACAGCCAGGACGCGACCGGGAAATTTTCGTAGTGTTGTGTGGCCTGGTGGCCCAAGGCTTGCGACAGGGCAGGGTGCGGCGTTTCGGGTGGCATGTCCGGGGTGTCGGATGGGCGACCGTTGACAAGCCGGGACCGCTTGGCTAGAGTCGCGAACTAGTTACTAACCAGTCAGTCATTAATATCTGCGTCATGAAAACGCCTGCATTGATTATTGCAGCCAGCCTGCTGGCGGCCTGTTCACCGGCCAAGGACACACCCGAGCCGGTGCGCGCGGTCAAGCTGTTGGCGGTTGCGCCGTCCACCGTCGGGGTCGGTGCCGAGTACGCGGGTGACATCCGCGCGCGAACCGAGACACAGCTGGGCTTCCGTGTCAGCGGCAAGCTGGCGCAACGTGCGGCAGAGGTGGGGCAGGCCGTGAAGCCAGGCCAGGTGCTGGCCCAGCTGGACGGACAGGACTACGCGCTGGCCCTTCAGTCGGCCAGTGCCCAGCAGCAGGCGGCGCAGACCCAGCGGGACCTCGCCGCGGCCGACCTCAAGCGTTTCAAGGAACTGCAGCAGCAGGGCTTCGTGAGCGGCGCAGAGATCGAGCGCCGCGATGCGACGCTGCGTTCGGCCGACGCCACCTTGCAACAGGCGCGTTCGCAGGTGGCCCTGCAGGGCAACCAGACACAGTACGCGGTGCTGCGTGCCGATGCGCCGGGTGTGGTGGTGGCGGTGCTGGCCGAGCCGGGCCAGGTGCTGGCGGCGGGCACGCCGGTGCTGCGTGTGGCGCACGACGGCCCGCGCGACATGGTGTTTGCCTTGCCCGAGGGGCGCCTCAACCAGGTGGCCGTGGGCCAGGCGGCCGAGGTTCGGTTGTGGGCCGGTGGCGAAGCCTTGCAGGGCAAGGTGCGCGAGGTGGCGGCCAGTGCCGACCCGCTGACCCGCACCTACCAGGTGAAGGTGGCGCTGAACGGTGCTGGCAACGGCGGTGCGCACCTGCCACTGGGTGCCACGGCTTATGTTCGTGTCATCTCGCCGGGCGCCGATGCGGTGCAGGCCATCAAGTTGCCGACCAGTGCCTTGCGCCAGGCCGGGCAGGGCAGTGCGGTGTGGATCTATGACGCGCCCAGTGGCACCGTGCGTTCGCGAGAAGTGCAGGTGGCCGGTGCGGATGGCAACGAGGCCGTCATTGCGGCCGGGCTCAAGCCCGGTGAGCAGGTGGTGGTGGCCGGCGTGCATGTGCTGGCCGAGGGCCAGGCCGTCACGGTCTTCAAGCCATGAGCGGGGGCGCTGAGACCGGCCGCGCCAAGCGCGGCTTCAACCTGTCGCAGTGGGCGCTGGAGCACCAGGCCCTGACCCGCTATCTCATGGTCGTGCTGATGCTGCTGGGCTTTGCCGCCTACTTCCAGCTCGGCCAGGACGAAGACCCGCCGTTCACCTTCCGTGCGATGGTGGTGCGGGCCTACTGGCCCGGTGCCACCGCGCAGCAGGTGGCCGAGCAGGTCAGCGACAAGATCGAGAAGACGCTGCAGGAGGTGCCCTATGCCGACATCATCCGCAGCTATGCCAAGCCGGGCGAGGCGCTGATCATTTTCCAGATCGCCGATTCGTCCAGGCCCGAGACGGTGCCACACACGTGGTACACGGTGCGCAAGAAGATCGGTGACATGGCGTCCACGTTGCCGCAGGGCGTGATCGGGCCGTTCTACAACGACGAGTTCGGTGATGTGTTCGGCGTCATCTACGCACTGCAGGGTGATGGCTACAGCGCGGTCGAGCTCAAGCACTTTGCCGACGAGGCGCGCCAGCGGCTGCTGGGCGTGAAAGACGTGGCCAAGGTCGAGCTGTTCGGCGTGCAGGACGAGAAGCTCTACGTCGAAATCTCGCAGAAGCGGCTGGCCGTGCTGGGCCTGGACATGAACCAGGTGCTGACTCAGCTGGGTCAGCAGAACGCCGTCGCTTCCGCCGGCTCGGTGCAGACGCCGCTGGACGTGGTACAGGTGCGCGTGGGTGGCGCCTTCAACTCGGTGGAGCAGCTGCGATCCATGCCCATACGGGCGGCCTCGGGGGCGCAGCTGCGCCTGGGCGACATCGCCGAGGTGCGTCTGGGTCTGGTCGATCCGCCCCAGACGCTGGTGCGCCACCAGGGCAAGGACAGCATCGCGCTGGGCATCTCCATGGCGGCCGGTGGCGACATCATTGCCCTGGGCAAGGCCCTCAAGGTGGCCACTACCGGGTTCGAGAAGACGCTGCCAGCCGGTCTGGAGCTGGTGCAGCTGCAGGACCAGCCGCGCGCGGTGGCCGGTTCGGTGAACGAGTTCGTCAAGGTGCTGATCGAGGCCGTGGTGATCGTGCTGGTGGTCAGCTTCCTGAGCCTGGGCCTGCACCGCAACCCGGGCGGGCGGGGCCTGCGTGCCTTCACGCTGGATGTGCGCCCGGGTCTGGTGGTGTTCATCACCATCCCGCTGGTGCTGGCGATCACGTTTCTGGTGATGCAGTACTGGGGCATAGGCCTGCACAAGATCTCTCTGGGTTCGCTGATCATCGCGCTGGGCCTGCTGGTGGATGACGCCATCATTGCGGTGGAGATGATGGTGCGCAAGCTCGAAGAGGGCTACGACATGTTCCGCGCCGCCACCTTCACCTGGGACGTGACGGCCATGCCCATGCTGACCGGCACGCTGATCACGGCCGCGGGTTTCCTGCCCATCGGTCTGGCGCAGTCGACTGTGGGCGAGTACACCTTCGCCATCTTTGGCGTGACGGTGGTGGCGCTGGTGCTCTCGTGGATCGTGGCCGTGGTATTCGTTCCCTACCTGGGCGTGAAGCTGCTCAAGGTCAAGCCGCACGCGGCTGGCGCCGAGGCGCACGAGGTGTTCGATGGCCCGTTCTACGTGCGCTTTCGCCGCGTGGTGGACTGGTGCGTTCAGCACCGCTGGGCCACCATCGGCGCCACGCTGCTGAGTTTTGCGCTGGGCATTGTCGGCATGGGGCAGGTGCAGCAGCAGTTCTTCCCCGATTCGAGCCGGCCGGAAATTCTGGTGGACGTGTGGCTGCCCGAGGGCAGCAGCGTGGCCGCCACCGATGCCGTGGCACGCCGCGTGGAGCAGCGCCTGGGCACGCTGCCGGGCGTCGTGACGGTCAGCACCTGGGTCGGGTCGGGTGTGCCGCGTTTTTATCTGCCGCTGGACCAGATCTTCCCGCAGACCAACGTGTCGCAGCTCATCGTGCTGCCTGAGAATCTCAAGGCGCGCGAACGCCTGCGCCAGGAGCTGCCCAGCCTGCTGGCCGCCGAGTTCCCCGAGGCGCGTGGCCGCGTCAAGCTGCTGCCCAACGGCCCCCCGGTGCCTTATCCGGTGCAGTTCCGCGTGGTCGGCACCGACCCCGCCACGCTGCGCGGCCTGGCCGACGGCGTGAAGGAGGCCATGCGCGCCAGCCCGCTCACGCGCGGCGTCAACGACAACTGGAACGAGTCCGTCAAGGTGATGCGCCTGGACGTCGACCAGGACAAGGCGCGGGCGCTGGGCGTGTCCAGCCAGTCCATCGCGCAGGCCTCGCGCACCATCTTGAGCGGCACCACCGTGGGGCAGTACCGCGATGGCGACAAGCTGATCGACATCGTGTTGCGCCAGCCGCTGGACGAACGCGATGCCATCACCGACCTGGCCAACGCCTACCTGCCCACGGCCAGTGGCAAGAGCATTCCGCTGGCACAGATCGCCAAGGCCAGTTTCACCTGGGAGCCGGGCGTGATGTGGCGCGAGAACCGCCAGTACGCCATCACGGTGCAGAGCGACACCATCGAGGGCATGCAGGGCGCCACCGTGACCGAAGCCGTGCTGCCCGCGCTGCGGGCGCTGGAGAAGGACTGGCCGCCGGGCTACCGCATCGAGGTCGCGGGTGCGGTGGAGGAGAGCAGCAAGGGCTCGTCGTCCATTGCAGCCGGCATGCCACTGATGCTGTTCATCATCTTCACGCTTCTGATGCTGCAGCTGCAGAGCTTCAGCCGCGCCATGCTGGTGTTCCTGACCGGTCCGCTGGGCATGGCGGGTGTGGCAGGAGCTTTGCTGATCATGGGACAGCCTTTCGGCTTTGTCGCGCTGCTGGGCGTGATCGCTCTCATGGGCATGATCATGCGCAACTCGGTGATCCTGATCGACCAGATCGAGCAGGACCGCGAGGCGGGCGTGCCCGCCTGGGATGCCATCGTGGAAGCGGCGGTGCGGCGTCTGCGCCCCATCGTGCTGACAGCCGCCGCTGCGGTGCTGGCGATGATCCCGCTGTCACGCAGCGTGTTCTGGGGGCCGATGGCGGTGGCCATCATGGGTGGCCTGATCGTGGCCACCGTGCTGACACTGCTGGCACTGCCTGCGATGTACGCGGCCTGGTTCCGCGTCAAGCGGCAGCCTGCCTCCTGAAGCCGCGCCGGCGGGTAGCCGGCGTTTCGGGCGCAGGCAAGGCCAGGCCCGCCAGCCGCGCCACGCGCTCGCAGTCGCGGATGTGCTGTTCGCCCAGGTAGCGCAGTGCCGCGTACCCTATGGCGGCTGAGACCGCCTGCCCAGCGAGTGGAACGAACTTCGCCACCTGTTTGCTCGTCAGCCGCAGGCCAATGCGGCTCGCGGCGCGCAGCACCAGGTCCTGCGTGACCAGCTTGCCGACCAGCACCGAACCCACCATCGCAATCGCCTTCTGGGCCTGTTCGCGCCTGTGGGGTTCCAGCCGGTCCAGCTGCAGGGGGGTGAGGCCGAACTGTGCATTGATCTCGGGGATCAGCTTGCTGAGCAGGGCGGCGTCCACCAGCCAGTCCAGGCCGGGGATCGGTACCGCGCTGGCCACGCCGGCCACCAGGGCACGGCGGTGCAGCAGCCGGCGGCTGCGCTGCACCGCACTGGCCAGGGCGGTCTCTGCCGTTGCCAGTCCCTGTTCCATCACTTGACGAGGCGGCTGTAGACGAACAGCACCACGATGGCGCCCACCACCGAGGCGATCCAGCCAGCGGCGGCACCCTGCGCGTACCAGCCCATGAACTGGCCGGCATAGGACGCCAGGAAAGAGCCTGCGATGCCCAGCAGCGAGGTCATGATGAGGCCCAGGCTTTGTTTGCCGGGCATCAGCGCGCGAGCGATCAGGCCCACGACCAGGCCGACGAACAGGGTGACGATCAGATCCCACATATTTGAATCTCCCAAGGGTTGGTTGTACAGGCTGTCCACTGTAGCCCAGCCCGCTGAGGGTAGCGTATGCAGGTGTTGCAGTGAAACGTTTGTTTCCTGATTATTGTTGTGGAATAATTTGTTCCATTCAGTTCAGGAGCTTTCCATGTCCGTGCCCGACACCCACGTGTTCCACCGCCAGCTGGCCAAACCCCTGCCCGTGGCCGTGGCAGGTCACGGCGTGCGCCTGATCGATGCTCAGGGCCGCAGCTACATCGATGCCTCGGGTGGAGCGGCCGTTTCCTGCCTGGGGCACGGGCACCCCGACGTGCTGGCGGCCATGCATGCGCAGATCGACCAGCTGGCCTACGCACACACCAGCTTCTTCACCACGGCGGTGGCCGAAGAACTGGCCGACCACCTGGTGGCCACAGCGCCTGCAGGCATGAGCCATGTGTATTTCGTGAGCGGGGGCTCCGAAGCTGTGGAGGCGGCGCTCAAGATGGCGCGCCAGTACTTCGTCGAGACCGGGCAGCCGCAGCGGCGCCACTTCATCGCCCGACGCCAGAGCTACCACGGCAACACGCTGGGTGCGCTGGCGGTGGGCGGCAACGAATGGCGGCGCCAGCAGTTCAAGCCGCTGCTGATCGACGTGACCCACGTCTCGCCGTGCTACGAATACCGCGACCGCCGCGCCGACGAAACGCCCGAACAGTACGGCCAGCGTCTGGTGGCGGAGCTCTCCGAGGCGATAGACCGGCTGGGCGGTGACAACGTGATCGCCTTTGTCGCGGAGACCGTCGGAGGGGCCACGGCTGGCGTGCTCACGCCGGTGCCCGGCTATTTCAAGGGCGTGCGCGAGCTGTGTGACCGCCACGGCATCCTGCTCATCCTTGACGAGGTGATGTGTGGCATGGGTCGCACCGGCACGCTGCACGCCTGCGAACAGGACGGTGTCGTGCCCGACCTGATGACCATCGCCAAGGGCCTGGGTGGCGGCTACCAGCCCATCGGTGCGGTACTGGCCCAGCGCGAGATCGTGGACACCTTTCGCCGTGGCAGCGGCCTGTTTCAGCACGGCCACACCTACCTGGGCCATGCCGTGGCGTGCGCCGCAGCGCTCGCGGTGCAACGGGTGATTGAGCGCGATGGTCTGCTCGCCCAGGTGCGGGCCCGTGGCCAGCGCCTGGAGAAGGGCCTGCGAGACGCGTTGGGCGATCACCCGCATGTGGGTGACGTGCGTGGTCGTGGCCTGTTCTGGGGTGTTGAGCTCGTGGCTGAGCGCGATGGCAAGCGGTGGTTCGACCCGAAGCTCAAGCTGCACACACGGCTCAAGGCCGAGGCCATGGCGCGGGGCCTCCTGGTCTATCCCATGGGTGGCACGGTCGATGGCAACGCCGGTGACCACGTACTGCTGGCGCCACCGTTCATCAGCACGGAGACCGACATCGACGACATCGTGCGACTGCTGAATGAGGCGCTTGACGCCGCCGTGGCCGCTGTTCGTGGCTGATGCGCAGGGTTTGACTGGTGGTAACACCCATGCCCGTTTCCGGCGCGCCGGCTTACCATGTGCAGCTTGCACGGCGGCCCTGTCGCCCGGGTACCGCTGCCCAGCGGCTGGCATTGTTCTTGCGGACCGTACCCAAGGGTTGGGCCGCGTCATCCCGTGGGGCAAACGGCCTCGATGTTTCACTACCTCCAAGGAGATTCGAATGAAGAAGGTGCTTTCGCTGGCCGCTACGGCCCTGTTGTTGTCCACCCCTTTCGGTGCGGTGCAGGCCCAGCAGAAGTTCGTCACCATTGGCACCGGTGGTGTCACGGGCGTGTACTACGCCGCAGGCGGGGCCATCTGCCGTCTGGTGAACAAGGACCGTGCCAAGCACAACATCCGCTGCTCGGTCGAATCCACCGGTGGTTCTGTCTTCAACGTAAACACCATCAAGGCCGGTGAACTCGACTTTGGCTTCACCCAGTCCGATGTGCAGTTCAATGCCGTCAAGGGTGTGGGCCAGTTCAAGGACGCAGGTGCCGTCTCCGACCTGCGCGCCGTGTTCGCCGTGCACCCTGAGCCTTTCACCGTGGTGGCTCGCAAGGAGGCCAACATCGGCAAGTTCGAGGACTTCAAGGGCAAGCGTTTCAACATCGGCAACCCCGGCTCGGGCACCCGCTCGTCCATGGAGGAGCTGCTGGGTGCGCTGGGCTGGAAGACCGGTGATTTCTCGCTCGCTTCCGAACTCAAGGCCGACGAACACGGCCCGGCGCTGTGCGACGGCAAGATCGACGGCTTCTTCTATGCCGTCGGCCACCCGTCCGCCAACATCCAGGATCCGACCACGTCGTGCGGTGCCAAGCTGGTCTCCGTCACCGGCCCGGCCATCGACAAGCTGGTGGCCGACAAGCCCTACTACGCCAAGGTGAACCTGCCCGGCGGTCTGTACCCCAACAACCCGCAGCCGACCACCACATACGGTGTGCTGGCCACGGTGGTGGTGTCCTCCAAGACCCCGGCCGATACGGTCTACAACGTGGTCAAGGCGGTGTTCGACAACTTCGACGAGTTCAAGAAACTGCACCCCGCACTGGCCAACCTGAGCCCCGAGAGCATGGTCAAGGACGGCCTGAGCGCACCGCTGCACGAAGGTGCTGTGCGCTACTACAAGGAAAAGGGCTGGGTAAAGTAAGCCCGTAACGGCGGCTTCCCGGCACGGGGCGAAGGGCCACCACTCTTCGCCCCGTTTTGTTTCGCATTCCCTGACCGACTCCGTGTCCGTTACGCCATGAGCACCGACATCGAAAAAGCACCCGAGGCCCTGCAGCAGCTGGTGGCCGACAGCGACACCGGTGGTCGCAAGCCCACGGGGGTGACCGCTAGCATCATCTTTGCCGTCGCCTTGCTGTGGGCGCTGTTCCAGTTCTGGTATGCCTCGCCGCTGCCGTTCGAACTGGGGTTCGGCATCCTCAACGACACCGAGGCTCGGGCCATTCACCTGGCCTTCGCATTGTTCCTGGCCTTCCTGGCATGGCCGGCGTTCAAACGCTCGCCGCGCCACCGCGTGCCCGTGGTCGACTGGCTGCTTGCAGCGGTGGCTGCTTTCGCGGGCGCCTACATCATGCTGTTCTATGCCGAGCTCGCCACGCGACCCGGGCAGCCGACCACCACGGATATTGCCGTCTCGCTGGCCGGCATCGTGCTGCTGCTGGAGGCCACACGCCGTGCCGTGGGCTGGCCGATGGCCGCGCTTGCCGCAATTTTCCTGGGGTACTGCATGCTGGGGCCCTGGATGCCCGACGTGCTGGCGCACAAAGGGGCGTCGCTGAACCGGCTGCTCTCACACATGTGGCTCACCACCGAAGGTGTTTACGGTATCGCACTGGGGGTCTCGGCTGGCACCATCTTCGTCTATGTGCTGTTCGGCTCGCTGCTGGACCGTGCGGGTGGTGGCAACTACATGATGCAGGTCAGCTTCGCGGCGCTCGGGCACTTGCGGGGCGGTCCTGCCAAGGTGGCGGTCGTGTCCTCCGCGCTCAACGGCATGATCTCGGGCTCGTCCGTGTCCAACGTGGTCTCGGGCGGCATCTTCACCATCCCGTTGATGAAAAAGGCGGGTTACGGCGGTGTCAAGGCCGGTGCCATCGAGACCATGTCGTCGGTCAACGGGCAGATCATGCCGCCCGTCATGGGGGCCGCCGCCTTCCTGATGGTCGAATACGTCGGCATCCCGTACGCGGACATCGTCAAGCATGCGTTTTTGCCCGCCACGCTGTCCTACATCGGCCTGCTCTACATCGTGCACCTGGAGGCCCTCAAGATGGGCATGCAGCCCATCCTGCAGACGGCGCAGCGCACCTGGCAGAACAAGCTCATGCGCTGGGGTATCGGCCTGTCGGGTTCCATCGTCGTGGTCTGCGCCATCTACTACCTGCTCCAGGTGATCAAGGCCGGGTTGGGTGCGGCCGCGCCGTATGCGGTGGTCGCGGTGGTGCTGGGTCTCTACGTCTTCTCGCTCAAGCAGGCGGCGCTGAGCGACGACCTGCCGGACGACATCGACATCGAAAACCCCAAGCCGCTGGAAACCTGGCCCACGGTGCGGGCGGGGCTGCACTACCTCATGCCCATCGGCATGCTGATCTGGTGCCTGATGGTCGAAGAGATGTCACCTGCGCTGTCGGCCTTCTGGGCCGTGACGACGCTGGTGGTGCTGATGCTCACGCAGCATCCGCTGATTGCGCTGTTCCGGGGCCAGCCAGGCCGTGGTCTGTGGGCGACGGGTTGGCAATCCGTCGTCGACGGGTTCCACGATGGTTCGCGCAACATGATCGGCATCGGCGTGGCCACGGCCACGGCCGGCGTCATCGTGGGGGGTATCACGCTGACGGGGCTGGGTCTGCGCATGACCGAATTCGTCGAGTTCGTGGCCCAGGGCAACGTGATGGTGATGCTGCTGTTCATCGCCTTCGTCTGCCTGGTGCTGGGCCTGGGCGTGCCCACCACGGCCAACTACGTGCTGGTGGCCACGCTGATGGCGCCTGTGGTGGTGGAGCTGGGTGCGCAGTCCGGTCTCATCATTCCGCTGATCGCGGTGCACCTGTTCGTTTTCTATTACGGGATCATGGGGGATATCACGCCCCCGGTGGGGTTGGCCACCTTCGCGGCAGCGGCGATTTCGGGCGAAGACGCCATCAAGACGGGCATCCAGGGTTCCGTGTACGCGCTGCGCACGGTGATCTTGCCTTTCATATGGATTTTCAACCCGCAGCTGCTGCTGATCGATGTCCATACCTGGGCCGAACTGGTGCGCCTGGTCGTTGCCTGCACGCTGGCCACCCTGTTGTTCGCGGCCGTCACCATGAACTGGTTCCGGGTCCGCAACCGCTGGTGGGAAACCCTGCTGCTGGCAGCCGCTGTCGTCCTGCTGTTCCGGCCCGATTTCTTCATGGACCGCATCACGCCGGCCTACCAGCAGGTGCCGGCGGCCCAGGTGTTCGATGTGGCCAAACAGGTGCCCGCCGACGATCGGGTCGTCATGGTCATCCAGGGCACCACCATCGAGGGCGACGACATCACCAAGACCGTCGCCCTGCAGCTCGGCGAGGCGGGCGGGGAGGGGCGCAAGCGCCTGCTGGATGCAGGCCTTCAGCTGGTGCCGCTCGGGGACACGGTGCAGATTGGGCAGGTCAAGTTCGGCACGCGTGCGGCGAAGTCGGGTTTCGAGCAGGGCTGGGATGTGGTGGGCGTCCAGGTGCCGACCGACCGGCCGACCGCCCACTGGTTCTACCTGCCAGCCCTGCTGCTGGCCGGGTTCGTGTGGTGGAGCCAGGGCCGCCGCCTGCGCCAGCAGCCATGACCCGCATCGCACTGATCCACGCGCTGGCCCACTCGGTGGCGCCCATCAACGAAGCGATGGCGCGCGACTGGCCTGAGGCCATCCGCATGAACCTGCTCGACGACAGCCTATCGGCCGACCTCGCGCGCGACGGCCGCGGGCTGGACGCTGCCATGCACGAGCGTTTCGAGCGGCTGACCGCCTACGCAGAAGATACCGGCGCCCAGGGCATTCTCTTCACCTGCTCGGCATTTGGCCCCTGCATCGAGGCCGCCGCCCGGCGTCGCCCGCACATGCCGGTGCTCAAACCCAACGAGGCCATGGTGGCCGACGCGGTGAACGCCGGCGGGCGCATCGGCCTGGTGGCATCGTTCGCCCCCACCCTGCAGAGCATGCCGCCCGAGTTTCCGGCTGGCGCCCAGCCCCTGCTCGAGCTGGCGCAAGGGGCGATGCAGGCCCTGGACCAGGGAGATGGGCCGGCGCACGACCAGGCGGTGGTGGCAGCAGCGGTGCGCCTGGCCGATGCCGGGTGCGACACCATCGCCCTGGCCCAGTTCAGCATGGCCCGGGCCCGCACTGCGGTGCAGGCCGCCTTCCCGGGGCTGAGGGTGCTGACCACGCCGGACAGCGCCGTGGCACGGTTGCGGCGCCTGCTGGCCGGGTGATGGAGTCTCGGCAATTGGCCCGGAAACAGCGCGCATCATCTGGTTACATTTTTTGAGACGGGGTGCTATGCTGGTCAGTTATGCGTGTTTCGGCCTGACGACCAGAAAATGCAAGACTCCATCGCCCACATCGAGCAGGTGGCTCGGCTCACCAACATCAAGGACCGCGATACCACCGACGCTGCCCTGGCTGAGGTGTTGCTGTCGCTGCTCGAAGCGGACGCGGTCGGCATCTACGAAGTCCTGCTGACCCAGGACCGTCAGGTCTGCCTGACCCGGGCCTACATAGCCACCGGCATGGTGGCGCCGGCCTCCACACCGTCTTGGACCGAGGCGGCCGATTGCCCGCCGCTCGACCAGTATCCCTGGCGCATCCCGGCCGTGCGTTCCCACCACCCCCACCTGGCGCAGGATGGCGCCGACACCGTGCTCACGGTGCCGGTGGTGACCGATTCGGACACCGTCCTGCTGCTGGAGGTGCGCACCCGTCGCCCCCTGCGCGAGGGCGCCGTGGCCATGGTGCAGGGCATCGGCAAGGTCTACCGCAACTTCTGCAACCTGCTCGACTACAGCGAACGCGACACCCTGACCGCGCTGCTCAACCGCAAGTCGTTCGACGAAACCTTCTACAAGCTCACCACCCTGCTGCAGGCAGGGCGCGAGGCATCCCAGGGGCTGCCGTCCGACGAGCTGGGGCAGCGCGGCACACCCCAGGCGCAGGCCTACTGGTTGGGCGTGATCGACGTCGACCATTTCAAGCTGGTCAACGACCGCTTTGGCCACCTGATAGGCGACGAGGTGCTGCTGCTGGTGGCGCGCATCATGCGCAGCACCTTCCGTCATGAGGACCGGCTCTACCGTTTCGGTGGCGAGGAGTTCGTGGTGCTGCTGCGGGCGGAGGACGTGGGACAGGTGCGTGTGGTGTTCGAGCGTTTTCGCCAGCACATGCAGGCCTACCATTTTCCGCAGGTCGGGCAGGTCACCATCAGCCTCGGCTTCACAGGCATCCGCGCCAGCGACACGCCCTCCAGTGCCTTTGAGCGCGCCGACAAGGCGGTGTACTACGCCAAGGCCCATGGCCGCAACCGCGTGGTCGACTACGCCGACCTCGTGGCGCAGGGCCGGGTGCAGGAGTCGGCGGGGCGCAACGAGATCGAGCTCTTCTGACCCCTTACAATCCACCTTTTGCCGTCATTTCGCGCCTTCGGGTGCGGGCCGGCGAGGACCACACGTGTTGCGCGGGTGGCGAAATTGGTAGACGCACCAGGTTTAGGTCCTGACGCCAGTTGATGGTGTGGGGGTTCGAGTCCCCCCCCGCGCACCAGAACGAACGCAAACGATGTTGCCGCAACATGCCATGGCGGCAGCGCGCAGCGCCCCTTTAATTTGGAGAGAACGATGGCAGTGAACGTGGAAACCCTGGAAAAGCTGGAGCGCAAGATCACCCTGACGCTGCCGGTCGACGTGATCAAGAACGAGGTGGACAGCCGCCTCAAGCGCATGGCGCGCACCGTGAAGATGGACGGCTTTCGTCCTGGCAAGGTGCCCTTCAACGTCGTGGCCCAGCGCTACGGCTACTCGGTGCACTACGAGGTCATGAACGACAAGGTCGGCGAAGCCTTCGCAGTGGCCGCCAACGAGGCCAAGCTGCGTGTGGCCGGCCAGCCCACCATCACCGAAAAGGAAGGCGCGCCCGAGGGCGAGCTGGCCTTTGACGCCGTGTTCGAGGTCTACCCCGAAGTCAAGATCGGAGACCTGAGCGCTGCCGAAGTCGAGAAGCTGGGCAGCGAAGTGACCGATGCCGCCATCGACCGCACCCTGGACATCCTGCGCAAGCAGCGCCGCACCTTCGCGCAGCGCGCGCTGGATGGCGCGGCCCAGGACGGCGACCGCGTGACTATCGACTTCGAAGGCAAGATCGACGGTGAGCCCTTCGAGGGCGGCAAGGCACAGGCCTTCCAGTTCCTCGTCGGTGAAGGCCAGATGCTCAAGGAGTTCGAAGACGCCGTGCGTGGCATGAAGTCGGGCGAATCCAAGACCTTCCCGCTGCCGTTCCCCGCCGATTACCATGGCAAGGATGTGGCCGGCAAGACGGCCGACTTCCTGGTCACCGTCAACAAGATCGAAGCGGCCCACCTGCCCGAGGTCAACGAAGCCTTTGCCAAATCGCTGGGCATCGCCGACGCCACGGTTGAAGGCCTGCGTGCCGACATCCGCAAGAACCTGGACCGCGAGGTCAAGTTCCGTCTGCAGGCCCGCAACAAGCAGGCCGCCATGGACGCCCTGGTGGCCCAGGCCGAACTGGACCTGCCCAAGAGCGTGGTGCAGGCCGAGCTCGACCGCATGGTCGAGGGCGCCCGTGCCGATCTGAAGCAGCGCGGCATCAAGGACGCGGACAAGGCGCCCATTCCCGAAGACCTGTTCCGTCCGCAGGCCGAGCGCCACGTGCGCCTGGGTCTGGTGGTGGCCGAGCTGGTTCGCACCCAGGATCTGGGTGCCAAGTCCGAGCAGATCAAGGCCCACATCGACGAGCTGGCCGCTTCCTACGAGAAGCCCGCCGACGTGGTGCGCTGGTACCAGAGCGACAACCGCCGCATGGCCGAGGTCGAGGCCGTGGTGATCGAGAACAACGTGACCGAGTTCGTGCTGTCCAAGGCCAAGGTCACCGAGAAGGCGATCGGTTTCGACGAACTGATGGGTCAGCAGGGCTGATCGCGATCCGGGCGATCGACCAGACAAGGGGGCAGCCGGGCTGCTCCCTTTCTTTTTGGTGTTTTGACCCCAATTCGGGAAAACGCCATCGGCGGTTTGGTTAAAGTAGCCGCTGTCACCTTTTCGGAGCCAACAATGAGTGCACTGGACATCCAGGGCCTGGGCATGGTGCCCATGGTCATCGAACAATCGGGTCGTGGCGAGCGCGCCTACGACATCTACTCGCGCCTGCTCAAGGAGCGCGTGATCTTTCTGGTGGGCCCCGTCAATGACCAGTCGGCCAACCTGGTGGTGGCCCAGCTGCTGTTCCTGGAGAGCGAAAACCCTGACAAGGACATCTCGCTCTACATCAACTCGCCCGGTGGTTCCGTGAGCGCCGGCATGGCGATTTTCGACACCATGAACTTCATCAAGCCCGACGTGTCCACGCTGTGCACCGGCATGGCCGCCAGCATGGGCGCCTTCTTGCTGGCCGCTGGCACCAAGGGCAAGCGTTTTTCGCTGCCCAACTCCAAGGTCATGATCCACCAGCCGCTGGGCGGCACCCAGGGTCAGGCGACCGAGATCGAGATCCACGCCCGCGAGATCCTCAAGACCCGCGAGCAGCTCAACAAGATCCTGGCCGAACGCACCGGCCAGCCGCTGGAGAAGATCGAGCGCGACACCGAACGTGACTACTACCTGTCGGCGGCCGAGGCGGCCGAGTATGGGCTGGTGGACAAGGTGATCGAGAAGCGCGGCGCGGTCTGATCCCGCTCCTCGACACCCAGGCGGCGGGCGGTCAGGGTGACCCCCCGCCGCCTGCCGTTTCTGGCGCCGCCATGGCTTATCATTGTTGACAACCGTTCCCCGACCCCTCAAGGCATCCCGACATGGCCGATAAAAAAGGCGCCTCCCAGGACAAAACCCTCTTCTGCTCGTTCTGCGGCAAGAGCCAGCACGAGGTCAAGAAACTCATAGCGGGGCCTTCGGTCTTCATTTGCGACGAGTGCATCGACCTGTGCAACGACATCATCCGCGACGAGTTGCCCGGCAACACCCTGGGTGCCCAGCCGCAGGGTGACGCACTGCCCACTCCGGCCCAGCTCAAGTCCAACCTGGACAACTACGTCATCGGCCAGGACCCCGCCAAGAAGGCGCTGGCGGTCGCGGTCTACAACCACTACAAACGCCTGCGCCACAAGCAGAAGGCCCGCAAGGACGAGGTCGAACTCGCCAAGAGCAACATCCTGCTGATCGGTCCCACGGGCTCCGGCAAGACGCTGCTGGCCCAGACCATGGCGCGCATGCTCAACGTGCCCTTCGTGATGGCCGACGCCACCACGCTCACCGAGGCCGGCTACGTCGGTGAGGACGTGGAGAACATCGTCGCCAAGCTGCTGCAGAGCTGCAACTACGACGTCGAGCGCGCGCAGCAGGGCATTGTCTACATCGACGAGATCGACAAGATCACCCGCAAGTCCGACAACCCGTCCATCACGCGTGATGTGTCGGGCGAGGGCGTGCAGCAGGCGCTGCTCAAGCTGGTCGAAGGCACCATGGCTAGCGTGCCCCCGCAGGGCGGCCGCAAGCACCCGAACCAGGATTTCCTTCAGGTGGACACCACCAACATCCTGTTCATCTGCGGTGGTGCTTTTGCCGGCCTGGAAAAGGTCATCGAGAACCGCACCGAGGCTTCAGGCATCGGCTTTGGCGCCTCGGTGAAAAGCAAGAAGCAGCGCAGCCTGACCGACATGTTCAAGGAAGTCGAGCCCGAAGACCTGATCAAGTACGGTCTCATTCCCGAACTGGTGGGCCGCCTGCCGGTGGTCGCCACGCTGGCCGAACTCAGCGAGGACGCGCTGGTCGACATTCTGACCCAGCCCCGCAACGCCGTTGTCAAGCAGTTCTCGCAGTTGCTGGCCATGGAAGGCGCGGAGCTGGAGGTGCGCCCGAGCGCCTTGAAGGCCATTGCCCGCAAGGCGCTGGCCCGCAAGACCGGCGCGCGCGGCCTGCGTTCCATTCTGGAGGGTGCGCTGATCGACACCATGTTCGACCTGCCCAGCGCCAGCAACGTCGAGCGCGTGGTGGTGGATGAGTCCACCATCGAAGAAAACAAGCCGCCGCTGCTGGTCTACCGCGAGTCGGCCAAGCAGGCCTGAGTGACCCCCGCCGCCGGGAACCCGACCCGGCCGTGGGGAGATGCCGGCACCGCGTGCCTGGGGTACATTGCACGTTGACAAATGTGTGGGTGTCCCCATGTACGACACATTGAATTGAGGAAGCTATGTCCGGTCAAACACCCCTGCCCAGCACCCCCATCGATCTGCCGCTGCTGCCGCTGCGCGATGTGGTCGTGTTCCCCCACATGGTCATCCCGCTGTTCGTGGGCCGACCCAAAAGCATCAAGGCGCTGGAAGCGGCCATGGAAGCCGAGCGCCGCATCATGCTTGTCGCACAGAAGGCGGCTGCCAAGGACGAGCCCACCACCGAAGACATGTTCGAAATGGGCTGCGTGGCCAGCATCCTCCAGATGCTCAAGCTGCCGGACGGCACCGTGAAAGTGCTGGTCGAAGGCCTGCAGCGGGCCCGTGTTCAGGAAGTGCGCGAGGGTGAAACCCACTTCGTGTCGACCGTGCTCCCCCTGGAGGTGGCGCAGGAGCGCGAAGGCGTGCAGGACACCGAACTGGAAGCGTTGCGCCGTGCGGTGATGCAGCAGTTTGACCAGTACGTCAAACTCAACAAGAAGATCCCCTCCGAGATCCTCACCTCGATCTCCAGCATCGACGATCCGGGCCGTCTGGCCGACACGATCGCCGCCCACCTGCCGCTCAAGCTCGAAAGCAAGCAGGATGTGCTGGGTCTGGAATCCATCTCGGGCCGGCTGGAAAATCTGTTCGAGCAGCTCGAGCGCGAGGTTGACATCCTCAACGTCGACAAACGCATCCGTGGGCGCGTCAAGCGCCAGATGGAGAAGAACCAGCGCGACTTCTACCTCAACGAGCAGGTCAAGGCCATCCAGAAGGAGCTCGGTGAGGGCGAAGAGGGTGCCGACATCGAGGAGATCGAGAAGAAGATCAAGCAGGCCAAGATGCCGGCCGAAGCGCGCAAGAAGGCCGACGGCGAGTTCAAGAAGCTCAAGCTGATGTCGCCCATGTCGGCAGAGGCCACGGTGGTGCGCAACTACATCGACGTGCTGACCGGTCTGCCCTGGAGCAAGAAGACCAAGATCAAACACGACCTGGGCAACGCCGAAGGCGTGCTCAACGAAGACCATTTCGGTCTCGAGAAGGTCAAGGACCGCATCCTTGAGTACCTCGCGGTGCAGCAGCGTGTGGACAAGGTCAAGGCGCCCATCCTGTGCCTGGTCGGGCCACCGGGCGTGGGCAAGACCTCGCTGGGTCAGTCCATTGCCAAAGCCACGGGCCGCAAGTACGTGCGCATGGCCCTGGGCGGCATGCGCGACGAGGCTGAGATACGTGGCCACCGCCGCACCTACATTGGCGCCATGCCGGGCAAGGTGCTGCAAAGCCTCACCAAGGTTGGCACGCGCAACCCGCTGTTCCTGCTTGACGAGATCGACAAGCTGGGCACCGATTTCCGCGGTGACCCATCCAGCGCGCTGCTCGAGGTGCTCGACCCGGAGCAGAACCACACCTTCGGCGACCACTACGTCGAGGTCGATTTCGACCTGTCCGATGTGATGTTCGTGGCCACGTCGAACTCGATGAACATCCCGCCGGCGCTGCTGGACCGTATGGAGGTGATCCGCCTGTCGGGCTACACCGAGGATGAGAAGACCAACATTGCCATCCGCTACCTGCTGCCCAAGCAGTTGAAGAACAACGGCGTCAAACCCGAAGAGCTGGAAGTGGGTGAGGATGCGGTTCGCGACGTGGTGCGCTACTACACCCGGGAGGCCGGCGTGCGGTCGCTCGAGCGCGAGCTCTCCAAGATCTGCCGCAAGGTGGTCAAGGGCCTGTTGCTCAAGAAATACCAGCCCACCGTCAAGGTGACCGCAGACAACCTGCCCGACTTCCTGGGTGTGCGCAAGTACACCTATGGCCGTGCCGAGCAGCAGAACCAGGTGGGGCAGGTGGTGGGCCTGGCCTGGACCGAGGTTGGCGGCGACCTGCTGACCATCGAAGCGGCACTCATGCCTGGCAAGGGTGTCATCACCCGCACCGGCTCGCTGGGTGACGTCATGAAGGAATCGGTCGAGGCTGCCCGTACCGTGGTGCGCAGCCGCTCGCGCGTGCTGGGCATCAAGGACGAGCTGTTCGAGAAGCGCGACATCCACATCCATGTGCCTGATGGCGCCACGCCCAAGGATGGCCCGAGTGCCGGTGCCGCGATGACAACCGCGCTGGTGTCCGCGCTGACTGGCATTCCGGTGCGTGGTGAGGTCGCCATGACGGGCGAGATCACGCTGCGCGGGGAAGTCACCGCCATCGGCGGGTTGAAGGAAAAGCTGCTGGCCGCACTGCGTGGTGGCATCAAGACCGTCATCATTCCTGAGGAAAACGTGAAAGACCTCGTCGAGATTCCCGACAACGTGAAGACGGGCCTGGAAATCGTGCCGGTGAAGTGGATCGACAAGGTGCTGGAGATCGCGCTGGAACGCCCGACCGTGCCTCTGACCGACGAGGAAATCGCCGCGTCGGTGCCGGCAGCCGGTGCTGCGCCCGCCGAGGTCAGCGGCTCCGTCAAGCACTGAAAAATTTTTCGGAGCTTTGACGATAGGCCAAAAAGTGCGCTATACTTTCAGCTTCAGACAACAACGAACAAGTTGATGACTGAAATACGCGGGAATAGCTCAGCTGGTAGAGCGCAACCTTGCCAAGGTTGAGGTCGCGAGTTCGAACCTCGTTTCCCGCTCCATATTTAAAAAGGGAAGCTCCGGCTTCCCTTTTTTGTCCAGAACCCGGACACACCGCACACGGCGCGATAGCAAAGCGGTTATGCCCCGGATTGCAAATCCGGTTAGGCCGGTTCGACTCCGGCTCGCGCCTCCACCCCTCTCCCCGCTGCCCTTGTTTCCTCTGCAAATGGGGTGACAATAGGGCTGCGCCCCGGTGGTGAAATTGGTAGACACAGCGGACTTAAAATCCGCCGCCATCCCGAGAGGGGGCGTACCGGTTCGATTCCGGTCCGGGGCACCATGGCGCGCCTGGCGTGTCATCCAACGAGCAGTGAACATGAGTGATTACGACGCCCCTTTCGAGATCCACGTGCACGGCGATGTGCCGCTGCGCGATGACGTGGCCTACGCGCAGATCCAGGAAGCACTCAAACCCCTGTGGCAGTACGCCGGCGCCAAGTCGCTGGCCGAGGGTGCGCCGAGCAGCTACGAGGACGAGCCGGGCATACGTTTCGACACCCAGCAGCACCTGCTGCAGGTCTGCTGGACCGTCAATGGCGACGAGGATTTCCGCCAGGTGATGGAAGAGACCTGCATGAGCCTCAACGACATTGCCGCTGCCGGTGCCGCGCTGGAGGTGTCCTACTACGACACCGAATTCGACGAAGAGGCCGAGGACAATGGCGAGGAATCCCGCGACGACTTCGTGATGTGCTTTGTCGGTCCTACGCCGGCCGCCATCATGCAGGTGCAGCGCGATCTGCTGGTCGAGGATGTGGTGCACGTGATGGAGCGCCACTTTGACGCCGCCGAACTCGGCGAGGTGGTGGGCGCCATCGACAAGCTGTTCGCTGGGCGTTTCGACGCGCTGCTCAACTCCATGCAACTGGGCCGCCCCCCACGTGGCGGTGGTTCCTCGGGCCACGGCGGCTCGCGCAAGCCGCGACACCTGCACTGACCAGGCTTGCGTTACAGTCGGCGGGCCATCATCTGTGGAGCCCGCATGACGACGATTCCCGAACAGGCATTGAACCCTGGCGTGAAAAAACGCGAGGTGTTCGGATGGGCCATGTACGACTTCGCGAACTCCGGTTACACCACTGTGGTGCTCACGGCGGTGTTTGCGGCCTACTTCGTGGGTGGTGTGGCGGGCGGTGCCGACTGGGCCACTTTTGCATGGACGGCTGCACTCAGCGTGTCGTATGCCATCGTCATGCTGACCATGCCCACACTGGGCGCACTGGCCGACCTGCGGGCGGCCAAGAAGCGACTCCTGGCCATCACCACGGCGGGTTGTGTGCTGGCCACGATGGGGCTGGCACTGGTCGGCCCGGGGCAGGTGGCACTGGCGGTGGTGCTCATCGTCCTGTCCAACATGTTCTATTCGTGGGGCGAGTCGCTTATTGCGGCTTTCCTGCCGGAGCTGGCGCGCCCCAAGGCGATGGGCAAGGTCAGTGGCTGGGGCTGGAGCCTGGGCTACTTCGGCGGCATGCTGGCGCTGGGCCTGAGTCTGGGCTATGTGCTGTGGGCGCAGGCCCAGAAGCTGCCGGCCTCGCACTTTGTGCCGGTCACCATGCTGATCACCGCGGCCATCTATGGCGGTGCGGCGCTGGTCACGTTCTCGCTGCTCAAGGAGCGCGCCCAGCCTAACCCGCAGGCCCTGCAGCACAGCGGTCTGACAGCGTCGCTGCAGCGCCTGCAGGCCACGTACCGTCAGGCGCGGCATTACCAGGACTTCATGTGGCTGCTGGTCTGCGCGGTGGCCTACCAGGGCGGCGTGGCGGTGGCGATCACGCTGGCCGCCATCTATGCCGAGCAGGTGATCGGGTTCGCGCAGCAGGAAACCATGGTGCTGATCTTCGTGCTCAACATCGCTGCGGCATTGGGGGCGCTGGCGTTTGGCTACGCGCAGGACCGCCTGGGCCACAAGCGGGTGCTGGCCGTGACCTTGGTGGGCTGGATCGCCACCTGCGTCATTGCCGCCATCACCACCACCAAGGGCGGCTTCTGGTACGCGGCGGCTATCGCCGGCATCTGCATGGGGTCCAGCCAGTCTGCCGGCAGGGCGATGGCGGGCATGCTGGCGCCACCTGCACAACTGGCCGAGTTCTATGGCCTGTGGACCTTCGCCACGCGGCTGGCCAGCATCATCGGGCCGCTGACCTACGGCGCCATCACCTGGGCCACGGGTGGCAACCACCGCCTGGCCATCCTGTCGACGGCAGTGCTGTTCGTGATCGGGCTGCTGTTGCTGCTGCCGGTGAACATGCAGCGCGGACGGGAAGCGGCGCTGGCCGTACCACGCTGAGAGCCGACCGGTTCACTTGACCGTTTTGGGGACTCTGCCCAGCAGGTAGAACTCCGGGTTGGGCATCATGCCCGTGACGTTCGCCATGCGGTTGGACAGCCCGAAGAACGCGGTGATGGCCGCGATGTCCCAGATGTCCTCATCCGAGAAGCCGTGGGCATGCAAGGCTTCGAAGTCGGCGTCTTCCACCTCGTGTGAACGCTCGCAGACCTTCATGGCGAAGTCGAGCATCGCGCGTTGGCGTGGGGTGATGTCGGCCTTGCGGTGGTTCACCGCCACCTGGTCGGCCACCAGCGGTTTCTTTTCATAGATGCGCAACAGCGCGCCGTGGGCCACCACGCAGTACAGGCACTGGTTGGCCGCGCTGGTGGCGGTGATGATCATCTCGCGGTCGCCTTTGCTCAGGCTGCCTTCTTCCTTGAGCATCAGCGCGTCGTGGTAGGCGAAGAAGGCGCGCCACTCGGCCGGGCGGCGTGCGAACGCGAGGAACACGTTGGGGATGAAACCCGCCTTTTCCTGCACCGCCAGCACTTGGGCCTGGATGTCGGCGGGCAGCGTGTTGAGGTCGGGCAAGGGGTATCGGCTCATGTGCGTCGTCTCCGGATGTTGTCGGCTCAGTTTATCCTCGCGCCCATCACAGCCCGGAGGTTTCCATGAACGACGAGCAATACGCCAAAGGCCTCGCCACACGCAAACAGGTGATGGGCGAGGATTTCGTGGCCCGCGCCTTTGGCGCCGCCACCGAATTCAGCCGTCCCATGCAGGACTACATCACCCACAACGCCTGGGGCGATGTCTGGCAGCGTCCCGGCCTGGACCTCAAGACCCGCAGCCTGATCACGGTGGCCATGCTGACCGCGCTGGGCAAGCAGCACGAACTCAAAGGTCATGTGCGCGGAGCGCTCAACAACGGGGTCACGCCGGAGGAAATACGGGAGGTGTTGCTGCACGCCAGCATCTATTGCGGCGTGCCCACGGCGGTGGATGCCTTTCGCAGCGCAGCCGAGGTGGTGGACGGACCGTCACCTGCTGAGAAACGATGAAAGTGAACGACCGGGAGTTTCCCTAGTCGCACCTCACATGTAAAAAAATTCAAAGTACGGCTGCAAGCGCCGACTTACCATCTGTCGACCGACACATAACAACGATTCCCTCGAGGAGATACCGATGCTGAACAGCCTGAGCTTCAAGATGAAGATCGGTCTGCTGGTGGCCGTGGCACTGATTGCCGTGGCCCTGCTGACCATCACTGCGACGCTGCAGTCGCGCCAGCAGATTCTGGACGCGCGCAAGGAGCAACTGGTGACCGCGGTGCAGGCTGCCCACGGCATCGTGCTGGGTTACCAGGCCAGGGCCAAGGCGGGCACCATGTCCGAAGCCGATGCCCAGAAAGCCTCGGCCGAGGCGGTGAGCCTCTCGCGTTACGGCGGCCCCGAAGGCAAGAGCGAGTACTACTACATCTGGACGCTGGACGGTGTCGGTGTGATGCACCCCATACGCACCGAGTGGGCGGGCCAGAACATGATCGGCAAGGTCAAGGACGGCTCGGGGGTCGACATCATCGTGGCGCTGATGGACGGCATGAAAAACAGCCGCGACGGCAAGGCCTTCGTGCCCACCAACTTTCCGCGTCCCGGCACCACCAACCCGGTGCCCAAGCTGCAGTACATCATGAAGGTGGACGGCTGGAACTGGATGGTGGGCTCGGGCCTTTACACCGACGACGTGGACGTTCTGGTGCGCCGCCAGCTCATCGTCGGCGGCATCCAGCTGCTGGTGGCTCTGGTGATCATCGGTGGCATCGGTGGGCTGGTGTTCCGCTCGGTGATCCGCCAGGTGGGGGGCGAGCCGGTGGTGGCCTATGGAGCGATGTCCGAGGTGGCCAAAGGCAACCTGGGTGTGGATCTGCCGCCTGCCCAGCCCGGCAGCATCATGGACGGTCTGGGCCAGATGGTGGGCTCGCTGCGCAAGCTGGTGTCCGAGGTTCGCTCAGCCACCGACAGCATCGCCACTGCCTCCAGCGAGATCGCCCAGGGCAACACCGACCTGAGCCACCGAACCGAACAGACCGCGAGCAACCTGGAAGAGACCGCGTCTTCCATGGAGGAGCTGACCAGCACCGTGCAGCAGACTTCAGGCAGCGCGCAGACGGCGAGCCAGCTGGCCAGTTCGGCGGCCGAGGTGGCTGCGCGGGGTGGGGCGGTGGTGTCGCAGGTGGTGACCACCATGAGCGAGATCAACGCCAGCAGCCGCAAGATCAGCGACATCATCGGTGTCATCGACGGCATCGCGTTCCAGACCAACATCCTCGCGCTCAATGCGGCGGTGGAGGCGGCGCGCGCTGGCGAGCAGGGCCGTGGTTTTGCGGTGGTGGCTTCCGAGGTGCGCTCCCTCGCGGGGCGCTCTGCGGCAGCGGCCAAGGAGATCAAGGAACTCATCGGTGCCAGCGTGGAGCGCGTCGAGAGCGGTACGCGGCTGGTGGCCGATGCCGGTCAGACCATGGACGAGATCGTGGGCTCGGTCAAGCGTGTCAACGACATCATTGCCGAGATCTACGCCGCCACGTCCGAGCAGAGCCAGGGCATTTCGGAGGTGAACCAGGCCGTGATGCAGCTCGACCAGATGACGCAGCAGAACTCCGCGCTGGTGGAGCAGAGCGCGGCAGCCGCATCGAGCATGCGCGAGCAGGCCCAGAGCCTGGCGCAGGTGGTGTCGGTGTTCCGCCTGGGGCAAGACGACCGTGTGACAGCGGCGACGCCCATCCCCGTGCGCCGCGCGCCGCCACCGGCGCCCGCGCCCAAGCCTGTGGCTGCGCCCGCCCGTCCCAAGGCCGTGCCGGCCCCCACGGCCCACAAGCAGCCCGCGCTGGCGGCCGCACGCAAACCCGCGGCACCGGCTCCTGCTCCCGCTGCGGCACCCGGCAAGGCCGACGACGACTGGGAAACCTTCTGAGCTGACGCCGCTCAGCCGCTGAGCAGGCGGTGCACCAGGTCGGCCGTGCTGCCGGCCTGGTATTTGCGCATCAGCCGTGCGCGGTAGATCTCCACCGTGCGGTGGCTGATCAGCAGCGTCTTGCCGATCTCCTTGGCCGTGAGGCCTTGCATCACCAGCGCGGCCACCTCGCGCTCGCGCGCCGTCAGGTCGGCCTTCACCGGGCGTTGCGCGCTCAGGTCTTCAAAACTCCAGATGCCGGCGGCGTGGGGGTCGCTGCGGTCCAGTGCGCGCCCGCTCACGTGGCACCAGAAGGTCTCCCCGCGCTGCGGGCCATCCAGGCGTTTCATCAGGCGCTCGTCGGCGTAGGTGCCGCGCGTGTTGAGGATGGGCGCCATGCGCTCACCCAGGCGCTGGTACTCGTCGGCGCTGGGGTAGAGGATCTGGAAGCTCTGGCCCACCAGCTGTTCGCGCGTGGCGCCGAACATCTCGCAGACCATGCGGTTGCAGTCCACCATGGTGCGGTGGCGCGACAGCACCAGACCGACCGGAGCGAGTTCGAAGGCAGATCGGTAGTCCACGTCCATAGGGTTGGGCATTACGAAATACTACGTATGGAGATACGTAGTATCGTAGCGGCCTACGCCAGACTTTGACCCAAGGAGACGATTGGCATGAACAAGATCTACCCCAGCGCGGCCGCAGCCCTCGAGGGCGTCGTGGCCGACGGGCAACTGATGGCCGTAGGCGGCTTCGGCCTGTGCGGCATTCCCGAGGCGCTGATCGACGCGCTGCGCGACAGTGGCGCGAAGAACCTCACCGTCATCTCCAACAACGCGGGCGTCGACGGCTTTGGCCTCGGCAAGCTGCTGGAGACGCGCCAGATCAGGAAGATGATTTCCAGCTACGTGGGCGAGAACAAGGAGTTCGAGCGCCAGTACCTGGCGGGCGAGCTGGAACTGGAGTTCACGCCCCAGGGCACGCTCGCCGAGAAACTGCGTGCGGGCGGCGCCGGCATTCCGGCCTTCTTCACCAAGACCGGTGTGGGCACCCTGGTGGCCGAGGGCAAGGAGCTGCGCGAGTTCGATGGCGAGACCTACGTGATGGAGCGCTCTCTGGTGCCCGATGTGTCGCTGGTCAAGGCCTGGCGTGCCGACAGGAGCGGCAACCTGCAGTTCCGCCTGACCGCGCGCAACTTCAACCCCGCTGCGGCCACCGCCGGCAAGGTCTGCATCGTCGAGGTGGAGGAGGTGGTCGAAACCGGTGCCATCGCGCCCGACCAGATCCACCTGCCTGGCATTTACGTGCACCGCATCGTGCACAACCCCAACCCCGAGAAGCGCATCGAGAAGCGCACGATCACGGAAAAGGCGGGCGTCTAAGCCCGCCGTGACCGATAAAGCAGGAGAACACAAATGCCCTGGACGCAAGACCAAATGGCGGCCCGTGCCGCGCAGGAACTCGAAGACGGCTTCTACGTGAACCTCGGCATCGGGATCCCCACGCTGGTGGCCAACCACGTGCCCGCCGACAAGGAAGTCTGGCTGCAAAGCGAGAACGGCATGCTGGGCATCGGCCCGTTCCCCACCGAAGACGAGGTCGATGCCGACCTGATCAACGCGGGCAAGCAGACCGTGACCACCATCGCGGGCTCGTCCATCTTCGGCTCCGACCAGTCGTTCGCCATGATCCGTGGCGGCAAGATCAACCTGTCCATCCTGGGCGCCATGCAGGTCACTGCCAAGGGCGATCTGGCCAACTGGATGATCCCGGGCAAGATGGTCAAGGGCATGGGCGGCGCCATGGACCTCGTGGCCGGTGTCAAGCGCGTGATCGTGCTGATGGAGCACGTGGCCAAGAAGAAGGATGGCACCGAGGACCTGAAGATCCTGGCCGAATGCACCCTGCCGCTGACGGGCAAAGGCGTGGTCGACCGCATCATCACCGACCTGGGCGTGTTCGACGTGACGCCCGAAGGCCTGAAGCTCGTGGAGCTGGCCGCCGGCGTGACGCGCGAGTTTGCACAGAGCAAGACCGGCGTGCCGCTGATCTGATCCGGCTCTCGTGCACAATCGGAGCGCCCACCTCGGTGGGCGCTTCTTTTTTTGTCACACCACCCCTCGATGGAACCCTTACTACTGGGCGTGCTGCTGGCCGTGGGCCTGCAGGTGGCCATCCGATTCGAGCAGCGCGAGCGCATCGCGCTGCTGTCTGGCCATCTGGGCCAGCACAACCTGGAACGCGACATGGCGCAGCTGCTGCAGGACTACCTGCCGGCGCTGACCGAGGCCGATCCCGACCGCCGTGCGCAACGCCTGGGCCTGCTGGCGCAGGTGGAGTCGCGGCTGGTGGGCAACCTGCGGGCCTTCAGCGCTGCTTTCGGCGAAGTCTGGGGCGAACGCGCCCGCGTGAGCCGCTGGCCGGTGGCTTTCCCCTGGGCCACGCGCCTGTTTCCGCGCGCCAGCTTCGATCTGCGGCGCGCCATCGCCATCCATGCCGAGGGTGTGGCCCGCGCAGTGGCCAACGAAGACGGGCTTGTCGACAGGGCGCGCGCCTTTCGCATCACTGCCGAACTGCTGTTGCTGCAGCACAGCTGCCACTGGTTCTGCCGCTCGCGGGCGGTGGCCAACGCGCGCCTGCTTGCGCACCACCAGACGGCCCATGAGCAGGTGCTGGCCAGCGTGTGCGACGCCACGCGCCGTGACTACACCGCGCTGGTCTCGGGCTGAGGCGCGTTGACGGCGGCTTCGCGCTCGTCCCACACCACGCGGTTGCGGCCGGCGGCCTTGGCGCGGTAGAGCGCCGCGTCGGCCCGGGCCAGCAGGGCCTCCACGGTTTCGTGATCGGCCATGGCGGCCACCCCCACGCTCACGCTGCAGGCGGGGCGTTCCGGTGTGTTCGGGCGGGCATCCACCGCACGGCGTATCCGCTCGCCTGCCTGTATGGCGGCTGCCAGCCGCGTCTCAGGAAGCACCACAAGGAATTCCTCGCCGCCATAGCGGCCCAGCCGGTCGGTGGTGCGCAGCGAATGGCTGGCCGTGGTTACCACGTCGACCAGCACCCGGTCACCGACCAGGTGGCCATGGGTGTCGTTGATGTGCTTGAAATGGTCGATGTCCAGCAGCAGCACCGAGAACGGCTGGCCGTAGCGGTCCCAGCGGTCGTTCTCGTGGCGCAGCACGTCCATCACTGCGCGCCGCGTGAGCGTGCCCGTCAGTCCGTCGTGGGTGGCCAGATGCTTGAATTCCAGGCGCACCCGCTCGCTGGCCATCAGCACATGACCCAGCGACACGAACAGGACGGTGAAGCTGTTGGTGACCAGGTACAGCGTCTGCATGGGTGATGGCGTGAGCCGCGTGGCGCCGGGTGTGTCGAGCCAGAGCGTTGAAATGCCCCGCGTCAGAAGCACCAGCGCAAAAACCGTGAGCACCGTGGCCGTGAAGCGTGGACCAAAGCCCTGGCCCATGCGCCAGAGCAGCCAGGCATGGGCGACCGCCACGGCAGCCAGAGACAGGCAGAACAGCAGCACGCGGATCCGGTAGTCGGGCCACACCACCAGGAACAGCGTGATCAGGGCGGTCACGATCAGGCCGAAGCTGAGCCATGCGCGCCAGGTGGACCGCAGGCCATAGAAGCGCTGGCTGCCGAAAAAGTACAGCCCGGCACTGACCATGAGCAGCGAGTTGCCCAGCGTGGCAACCAGGGCGTCGGGAAGCAGGCCAGGAAAGCCGAACAGCACGGTGGCCGCTGCTGCGGTGAGGGGGGCCAGCCCCCAGGGCAACATGCCGCGGATGGTGGGCGGAAAATCACGCCGCATGGCCAGCATCAGCACGCCCATCACCGCGCCCATGAGGCCGGCCATGATGACGAGGGAGCGAAGGTCCAGTGGGTGCATGCGGATCAGAACGGGGTGGGCGCGGCAAAACACAGTTGCTGGCCACTCACCGGATGTGGCAGTTCCAGCCATGCCGCGTGCAGCAGCAGCCGGGGGGCGGCGGCCAGCGCAGTGCCCTGGGCGTAGAGGTTATCACCGAGGATGGGGTGCCCCTGTGACATCAGGTGCACCCGCAACTGGTGCGAGCGGCCGGTGACGGGCTCCAGCTGCAGCCGGGCGTGGTCCCCCAGCGCCTGTTGCAGCCGCCAGCGCGTGTGGCTGGGCTTGCCGATGTCCCAGTCCACCTTGCTGCGTGGCCGGTTGGGCCAGTCCACGATCAGGGGCAGGTGGATGTCGCTCCAGCCCTCGGCATCGGCGCCCGAGGCGTCGGGCACACCCCAGACCACGGCCTCGTAGCGTTTGTGCACCCGGCGCTCGGCGAAGGCAAGGCTCAGGGTGCGCTGGGCCTCGATGCCTCGCGCCATCACCAGCAGGCCCGATGTGGCCTGGTCCAGGCGGTGCACCACGAGTGCTTCCGGGTACTTCGCCTGCACCCGGGCCGCCAGGCAGTCGGCGTTCTGCGGCCCGCGTCCGGGCACCGATAGCAGGCCGGCGGGCTTGTCCAGCACCAGCAGGGCATTGTCGGTGTGGATCAGGGTGAAGCCGTCGCTCAAAGCTCTGCCGCTTCCACCAGGAAACGCACGCGCTTGTGGCCCTGCCACTCGTCGGCATCCAGCCGGAAGGCCAGCTTCACGCGAGCGGGCAGGGGCTCGGTGTGGCCGAACCAGATGCCGTCCACCGGCGTGCCCTGGTGTTTCATCTTGAGCGACAGGTGTTTTTCACCCACCAGCCGCTGAGAGACGATGTCCACCTCCTCGCTGAACACGGGCGGCGCGAAACCCTGGCCCCACACCTGGGCCTGCAGCGTGTCCACCAGATCGGGGCGGCGGTACTGCGGGTCCAGCGGGCCGTCGGTCTCCAGCCGGCGCTGCAGCGCGGCAGCATCCAGCCACTCGCGTGCCACCTGCTGCAGGGCCTGGTCGAAGGTGGCCAGTGCGTCCTCGTGGATGGTGCAGCCGGCCGCCATCGCGTGGCCGCCAAAGCGCAGCAACACGCCTGGGTGGCGCTTGGCCACCAGGTCCAGTGCGTCGCGCAGATGGAACCCGGCGATGGACCGGCCCGAACCCTTGAGCTCGTGGCCTTTTCCATCGGCCGCGCTCGCGGCAAACACGAAGGTGGGACGGTGCAGCTTGTCCTTCAGGCGCGAGGCCACGATGCCGACCACCCCTTCGTGGAAGTCGGGGTCGAACACGGTCAGTGCCGGTGGCGGCTGGTCGTCCGGGTCGAAGAGTTGTTCTGCCAGCTGCAGCGCCTGCTCGCGCATGTCGCCTTCAATCGCCTTGCGTTCGCGGTTGATGCCGTCCAAGGTGCGGGCCAGTTCGTCGGCGCGGGCCGCGTCGTCGGTGCTCAGGCACTCGATACCCAGTGTCATGTCGGCCAGACGGCCGGCGGCATTGAGGCGCGGGCCCAGGGCAAAGCCGAAATCGAAGGCGCTGGCCTGCGGCAGGCGGCGCGCGGCCACCTGGAACAGCGCGGCCATGCCGGGTGGCAATGCCCCCGCGCGCACGCGCTTGAGCCCTTGCGCCACCAGGCGGCGGTTGTGGTTGTCGAGCTTCACCACGTCGGCCACGGTGCCCAGGGCCACCAGCGGGAGCAAGGTGTCGATCTTCGGTTGGCTGGCCGCATCGAAAGCGCCACGCGCGCGCAGCTCGGCGCGCAGCGCCAGCAGCACGTAGAACATCACGCCCACGCCGGCCATGGACTTGCTCTCGAACGGGCAGCCGGGCTGGTTGGGGTTGACGATCACGCAGTCGGCCGGCAGTACCACCTGACCGTCCACCAGTGCGGGCAGGTGGTGGTCGGTGACCAGCACCTGCAGACCCAGTTCGCGCGCGGCGCGCACACCGTCCAGGCTGGCGATGCCGTTGTCCACCGTCACCAGCACATCGGCGCCACGCGCCTTGACACGCTGGGCAATGGCGGGCGTGAGGCCGTAGCCATCCGTTACGCGGTCAGGTACCAGGTAGTCCACGGCCTGCCAGCCCAGCGGCGCACCCAGCTGGCGCAGCCCACGCAGGGCCACGGCGCAGGCGGTCGCGCCGTCGCAGTCGTAATCGGCCACGATGCACACGCGCAGACCGTTCTTCATCGCGTCGGCGAGCAACTGGGCGGCCTCGGAGGCGCCCTTGAGCTGTGTGGGGGGCAGGAGGTGGATCAGCGCGTCGTCAAGTTCGGCGGCGCTGGCCACCCCACGCGCGGCATACAGGCGCGCGAGCAGCGGGTGTATGCCCGCCTGTTCCAGTGCCCAGGCGGCGCGGGGTGGCACGTCGCGGGTGATGAGTTTCACAGGGTCTCCAGGGTTTTCCAGGCCGGCTCGGGGCCGCGCAGCCACTGGCGGGCGCGGGCGGCCCAGCCCGCGAATCCGGCCGTATGGGCGGGGCCACTCCAGCGGCGCGCGTGGCGTTCGCCGCACAGGGTCAGTGTCACGGCGTGGCCCGCGTCCAGCCGTTTCAGCGCAGCGGTCACCGGGCCGGCGTCCAGCGCCTCCCAGGCCAGCGCCCACTGGTCCCAGGCGGCCTGCAGGGCTGGCGCGCGCAGGTTGAGCGGCACTTCGGGCAGCGGCTGGGGCGTCTGGGGCAGCGCGTTCAGCGTGCCGGCGCCGCTGATCCAGAACGAGTTGACGGGCGTGAGCCGGCGGGCGTCGCGCGCGTCCGTCACGGGGTGGGTGTAGAACAGCATCTGCGCCTCGCTCTGGAGCCGGCGCAGGTCGCGTGCACCAGGGCCGTCGGGCAGCCAGTCGGTCAGCGACCGCCCGATCACACGGTCCAGGCTGGCACAGGCCAGGTCGGTGAACATGTCGCCCTCGGCGCGCCAGCGCAGCGGGGTTTCGTACACCAGGGTGATGCCGTCTTCGGCGGCCAGTGGGCTCAGTGCGGCCATCAGCGCGCGGGAGTCGGCCTCTGCCAGTGACAGCTCGTCGGGCGCGAGCAGCATCACCTGCTCCATGCCCACGTTCCAGTGGCAGGGGATGAACCAGGCGCAGGCCACGGGTTCGCCGCGCCGGTTTTCACCGGGTGCCTGCCCCAGCAGGGCGGGGCTTGCGCTGCCGGCCAGCGAAAAGTAGGCCGCCCAGGCGATGCGGCCATCGTCCGCCGCCGGCAGGCCCAGTGCATGGGCCAGGGCGCGTTCGTGGGGCGGGCTCAGGGCGTGGTCGTCACCGCTGTCGGTGGCTTCGGGGGCCAGCCGCGCCAGCAGTTCCGCCAGCCGGGGCAGCTGCAGCAGCGGGAACTGGGCGCGGCAGTCGGGCGAACTGACCGAGGCGTAGGGAATCAGCAGGTGCATGGCCCCGATTGTCGGGGATGCCATGCACCCGCCACCTCAAGACCTTCAGTTGGTGATGACGACCTTCTCGTCCTTGATGACCTGCGTCCAGTGGGCCACGTCCTTGGCCAGGAAGGCCTGGGCCTCCTGCGGCGTGGTGGTCCAGACCTCGGCCGCCTGCATGCGCATGCTCTCGGCGATCTCGGGGCGGGCCAGCGTGGTGCGCACCAGCTCGTTCAGGCGCGCCACGATGTCGGCCGGCAGGCCCTTGGGGCCGGCCAGCGCGTACCAGGCCGAGACGTCGAAACCGGCGATGCCGCTTTCCGCCACGGTGGGCACGTCGGGGTAGAGCACGAAGCGGTTGCGTGAGGTCACGGCAATCGGCTTGACCTTGCCGTTGGCAATGTGGGTGGACATGCCCGCGAGCGAGGTGAAGATCATCGGCACCTCGCCGCCCATCACGGCCAGCGCGGGGGCGTTGCCGCCACGGTAGGGCACATGGGTGAGCTTGAAGCCGCCGCGTGCCTGCATCAGCACCGCTGCCAGGTGCATGCCGCTGCCCTGGCCGCCAGAGCCGTAGTCCAGCTTGCCGGGCTGGGCCTTGGCCTGCTGCACGATCTCCTGCACCGTCTTGAACGGCGCGCCGGGGTTGGCAATGATGGCGAACGGGCTGCGCGCCACCATGGAGATCATGGTGAAGTCGTTCACCGGGTCAAACGGCAGCGAGTTGTAGAGGCCGGGTGCGGCCGAGTGGCCCGAGGCCATGAGGAACAGCGTGTAGCCGTCGGGGTCGGACTTGGCGACCTGGTTGGCTCCCAGCGTGCCGCCCGCGCCCGGCTTGCCTTCCACGATGGCCTGCTGGCCGAACTTCTCGGGAAACTGCGCCGCGATCAGGCGCGCGAACTGGTCCACCGGGCCGCCCGGTGTGAAGCCGTGCACGATCTTCACGGGTTTGGTGGGCCACGCCGGTGCCTGGGCGAGGGCCGGTGCGGTCAGACCCGCGAAGAGGCCCGAAACAATGAGGGCCAGGGAGAGGACACGGCGTTTCATATGAAGAACTCCTGAGGTTGAGGACCGCGCTGGACGGGTGTGGACTTGAAGTTGCCGGCGTTGAACATGCGCATGCGCGACTCGAGCAGCTCGTTGTGCAGCTGCTCCAGGCGCTGGGCATCGAAGGTGAGCTGGCCGTTG
>CALRLO020000018.1:0-82767 GCA_943368755.1 Synechococcus sp. UW140
TCAGGTCTTCAGGCTTCTTGTAGTCGGCCAGCAGGTTGGCCAGCAGTTCTTCGGGTACTTCGTGCTTCTTGGATGTCATTGTGTTCACGGACAAGCCGGCTCGCGCCGGCGGTGGATTGTCCGTTTACACAAAATTCTGCACACCCTCAACTGAGCCCGCTCCCTGTCCAAGCTCTCCTGCAGATAGCGTTCCAAATCAGCGCATAAAAGTCCACGATACCGGAGCGACTCCGACTACATGAACCTGCAATGCATGGCAATATGTCCAGGATCAAGAATGAACCACTAGAGCCCCCCTATGCATCGATCGAGCACAACTCAAAAAGTGGCAGCAGTAGTGCCCGCGGCTCAATCGCGATCCCCTGCCTCACTACAAAGGAGGACTGTAAGCCGACCCCGCCAAAAGGGCGTGCAGAAGGTGAAACTGAACTTCAACGTGCCACAGACGATGCGAGAAAAGCTCGAAATGGCCGCACAACGCCACGATTCCAGCCTCTCAGACTTGCTATCAGGTGCGGTTGCACGGTGTCTCAAGGACGACGTCTGGAACACAAGGATTCGCGCCGCAATATCCCGTGACAGGACCATCGTCCCCCCCGCCGAGCTTGTGGATATCTCCAATCGGCTAGTGGAGCTTGGTTTCCTACTCGAGCAACTGATAAATAAATCCACCAATACAAATCTGGCCGATGAGGCGACGCGAATTTATCTCGATGCACGCGTGCACCTCGCCAGATTGTGCGAGGAGCACGGGTGCTGATCAAAGTCATCAATTTCAAACGCCAGTCGCTAAGGCGCTCCTCCGACCTGCGTCGTCTGTTTAAGTATCTGCTGACACCACAGCTCGGCGCAGAGCCGGAGTTGAACCGATTGCTTGGCCCACCCCAACTTGACCATCTAGTTCTCAGACACACTCCTTGGGGTAACGAAGTTGATGCGGCTGCAGATGATTTGGCTAATCAATTCGATTTTTACGTCAGAGAAGCGGGTGTTTGCCAGAAAACGTGTGCGGGAATTCAGGGGTGCAAGGGTGTGAAGACATGTGTCGGGCGGCCAAGACCGGCCTCTTGGTATGTACACATCGTCTGCTCTTTTGCACCGATCACCTCACCCGAACTTCGAAACCCACCCGACGGTCACCAGTCACCGCCCAGAAACGCTTCCTCGGCGGCGAATGCAATCCGAATCACTCGAGATGCTTTGGACCACCTCGGGTGGGGAGGAACCCAACCAGCCGTCTTTGTGGCACATGGTGACCGAGAGCACATCCATGTTCACACAGTAACAGCTACGCCGGTTTTTGGTGGCGATGTTTGGGATATTTTCCGGTTCCCGAGAAGCCAACTGTATGAAGCGTCAATGCTGTGCAGCAGCGCGTTCAACTTGTCCGGATAGAAGCCAGAACCCGGCGATGAGTTTGCACGCCCTCTCGCGCTCACCGGCACGGCTGAAGCATTGGGTGTCCATCGGGCGGCGGAGTAAGGGACGCACGAAGCGGCAGGGTGTTAATTAAAAAATCAAACGTGACTGACAATTCGGCCCAACGATCAGCACCTCAATCGTCTGACCCCAAACCGTAGAGTCCTCTGCGGAGGCCGTTCACTTTCGGGGGGATGGCCTTTGGCAAAAGACTGCCGAGTTCAGAGCGCGCCTTTTCAATGGAATCTTCGATGAAGGCATGGAGCATATTCAACGCCGCTTGCTTCTCACAGAAGTATTCATAAAGGTTGTAGTGTTCGTCCTGGACACCGCCAATCCCATGCGAAAAAAGATGTGCTCTCGTCTTATCGTCTACCTTCATGCGAGCCAAGTAGGTTTCAAAGGTTCTTCGAATGTCGCGCACATCAAAATCCGTGTTGATCACACCACGCTTCAGCATTTCGAGCTTGATCGACAGCAGCAAGTCGCTGACGGTATCGGTGGACAGGACCATGCGTCCACTGGTCGTAAAAAGAAACTGGGAGTCGCGTGATTTGGCATGAGTCAGGGACGCATTGACGAAGTCTTTTGCCGGCCCGACCAAAGGGATCAAGTGTTCACGCGCCCGAACTCTTTTCCCTTTGGGGTCTCTCAACATAATGGCGTCGCTCTGCTTGTCCACATCGATTTCTGTTGCGCGCAGCACTTGAGCCACGCGCTGCCCACCAAGCCACACAACCAACTTAAGGGCGCGTGAAGCGGGCGATTGCGTCGCATCGAGACACAGCATGAAAAAACCCAATTCAAGCGGTGTGAGCTGACGACGTCTTGGTCTAATGGCACCTGGAATAGCCGTGATGTGCTGCAGTGGATTGACCAGGACGCGAGACGCACGACGGTGTTCAGCTGAAACCGTCGAGTCGTTTTTGCATTGGATGTGACTGTTAAAAGCTGTCCGCAACATCGAGTGCACCCGCTCAGCTTCGCGCTTTTGCTTTCTTGTTTCGACTGATGGCTCGGGCGTCAACTTGTTGGTTCGAACGTCGTGCTGGCGAGCATCTGCCTTTTCCTGGGCCAGGGCATCGTCAATTCCTCGCTTGCGCGACGTGCGCTTGTAAACCTCGTGGATCAGATCGGTCATTTCTTCGGACGTGACTTCGTGTGCAAGCTTAACTGCCAACGCAGGATGAGGCAGCTCAATGTGCCGCCGGAATGCAGACTTGTAGTCGCGCGCCGTGGTCAAAGATCCCCTACTCTCCAGCGCCTCCAGGTACTGATCGAAAACGTCCTTCAATGTGGGCGTCCAAATCTCAGCGCCAAGGGTTGATGTCTTGGATGAAGCTTGTAGAAAATTTGCGGCAAACAGCGAGTGAACCGCACACTCCTGTTTTTGCGCATGTTCCAAAACGCCAACGGTTTCAGGCGTCACTGTCACTTCCGACTGACCGCTCAACTCCGCCTCCTGCGCACACACCTGAACGGGATACTGCGCCGGGACATTGCTGCCGGACCAGCACCGCAGTGAGGCATTCGCCTGCGGAGCGGATACGCTCTGCGAATCCCGTGCTGCAAGGTTTGAGGACGTTGCTGCGGTTTCAGCGGTGGCAACAAGGGAGAGGACACGACCGTGGGTGGAACGGACTTCACGCGCAATCTCCAACAGTTGATCGCGGGTAGGGTCCCCATTCTCAACCGCCTGATTAAATGCGGCGTGAATATGACGAGCCAATGCCAGAGGCATGTGGTCTGCGCTCCCTTCGCAGAATTTTCCAAAAACAAAAAGGCTGGGAAGGGGTTTACGTCGAAAGCGGACGATCCAGGATTTTTCACCCGTGGGGTGAACCCGCACACAGAGCGTGGCCCCGCCATGGGGCACTTCGTCGCGGCGTGACAAGGAAATCAGTTCAGGGCGTTCACCCTTCGTTTTGAGACGGCGAATGTCCGCGTCTTTGACAAGATTGGGCATGGCAGTAATGGAAGCTGGCTCGAAACTCCCGCCGTGACCAGAAGGTCGTTAGGGGCGGGCTCTCGAGTCGCCGTTCACATCCGCTGACATCATGGCCAATCGGTCTCATGCAGGAACGCTGACCGGTGTCGTTGCACCAGCACTTGTGTTACCACTTTCGACCTTTTGTGCTACCACTTGGCTGCCGGAGGCGCAGCCAGAACGTTGACTCACAGTCGTCAATTTACCCAAAAAATGGGGCTTCGGGTCCGCTAAGCTCTTGTTTTGGGACAACTTTTTTGAGAAAAACGGAAGAGTCTATTTTTCAAGGAAAAATGAAGTCTTAAAATCGGCGTGCCTGTTAATCCGTAGGTCCCTGGTTCGAGCCCAGGTCGGGGAGCCAAAAACTCGAAAGAATCAAGCACTTGCCGCGTAAGCGTCAGGTGCTTTTTTCTTGCCCGCTGTTTGAACAGCGGGCATTCCCGGCGGGCTTACTGCATCGAGCGCGGCAGCTTGGACACGCCCTCGGCGTCCATGGCGTAGCCGCTCACGCCCATCTGGGTGTCGGAACGCTGGATGGCCAGGGTGCCGCGCACCCAGACGGCGTCCATGGTGCGAAAGCCCTTGATCGGTTTGGCGCTGCGCACGTGCACGATCTGGTTGGCCGGTGGTGGTGGCGAGTGGATGCAGGCACCGAAGTACGGCACCAGCAGGAACTCGCTCAGTCCATCCTTGGTTTCCTCCAGCGGCACGATGTAGCCGGGCAGACGGCCACGGCGGCCAGCGAGCGTGGGCACCACGGGTGCGTTGTCCCAGACCTCGCGCAGACGCTCCTGGAGTTTCTGTGCACGCGGGTCGCTGTCGGACAGGGCGCCGCTGTTGGCCGGGATGAGGTCTTTGAACGAGGCGAGCGGGTCCCAGCCCTTGGGCACCAGGTCTTCCCAGGTCATGTCGGGCGAATCGGCAGCGGCCACCGGGCCGGCGGCCAGCAGCGCCAGGCCCCAGCCAAGCAGGCTGCGGCGATGCAGGTGGGCCCCCTTGAGGTGGGGCAAGCGGTCGGTCATGTTCAGGTCCTCGGCGAAAGTCCGTCAGCCAGCGACAGGCGGTAGGCGCGCCAGCCCGGCAGCAGGCTGGCCAGCCACCCGGTCACGAGCAGCGCACCCAGAATGATCCACTGGCTGGTGGTCGGTTCCGCAAGCTCGATGATCAGGCCAAAACGCGACTGTAACCACGGGCCGCCGGCCAGTGCCGCCAGCACCAGCGCCAGAGCGCCCAGCGCCATGCCGACCAGCGTGACCAGCATGCCCTCCAATGCCAGCAGGCCGAGGATGTGCGGCGGGCTGGCGCCCACGGCGCGCAGCACGGCCAGCTCGCGGCGGCGTTCGCCCAGGCCTGCCAGCACCACCGACACCAGCCCGGCCATGCTGACCAGCGCCACCAGCCCCAACATGAGCAGCAGCACCTGCTCACCGGTGCCGATCAGGGTCCACAGCTCGTCCAGCGCCACGCCGGGCAACACCGCCACCAGCGCCTCGGGGCGGTATTCGTTGATCTGGCGCTGGGCGGAGAACACCGCCGCGCGAGACTTGAGCCCCACCAGCGCGGCTGTCACGGCCTTGGGCTGCAGGTTCATCTGGCGCACCTGTTCGGCGCTGACCTTGTGGCCCGGCAGGGGCACGCCGGCCAGCCAGTCCACGTGCAGGGCCTCCATGGCCTCCAGGCTGATGTGCACCGTGCGGTCCACGGGCGTGCCGGTGCGCGCGAGGATGCCTTTCACCACGAACGGCTTGTCGACGTGGTCGTTCATCTCGAACTCGCCGGAGCCGTGCGAGAGGGTGATGCGGTCGCCCATGCGGTAGCCCAGGCGCGCAGCCACCTCGGCCCCCAGCACCGCATCGAACAGGTCATCAAAAGGCTGCCCCTGCGCCAGCTCGAGCGGCTGACGCAGTCCGTAGCGGTAGCGTTCGAAGTAGGCACTGGTGGTACCCAGCACGGGAAAGCCCCGGTGCGAATCCCCCAGCGACAGCGGCACCACCCACTCCACCGAGCGGATCTGCTGCAGCGCCTCGACGCTGGACCAGCCCATGTTGTTGGTGGCCCCGCCCACGCGGAACACCGAATACAGCAGCAGCTGCACCGGCCCCGTGCGCGCACCCACCACCAGGTCGATGCCGGAGATGGCCGAGGTGAAGCTGTTGCGCGCGTCTTCGCGCAGGCGCTCCACCCCCAGCAGCATGAAGGTGGACAGCGCGATGGACAGCAGCGTGAGCGTGAGCGTGAAGCGCCGGTTCCAGGCGCTGCGCCAGGCCAGGGTCAGCAGCGTGGTCATGCCGGGGCCTCCTGGGGTTCGCACAGGCTGGCGACCGACACCTGGCGGGCAAAACGCGGCGCCAGCCGCTGGTCATGGCTCACGAACACCACGGCACTGCCGGTGCTGGCGCTCGCGCCCAGCAACAGGTCCATGAAGGCGTCGCGCCGGTCTTCGTCCAGTGCCGAGGTGGGCTCATCGGCCACGATGAGCTCGGGCTCGCCCATCAGCGCGCGCGCCGCCGCCACCCGCTGCTGCTGTCCCACCGAGAGCTGCACCGCCGAACGGCCCCAGAGTTCGGGCTCCAGCCCCATGGCCTGCAGCCAGCGCTGGGCCTGTGCGCGCGGCGTGCCGTCACGCGCCACTGCGCGATCGCGCCGCACCCGCGAGAACTGGCATGGCAGCAGCACGTTGTCGAGCACGGTGAGGTAGGGCAGCAAGTTGAACTGCTGGAAGATGTAGCCCACGTGGTCCACGCGGTGGCGGTCCCGAGCGGCCAACCCCAGGTCTGCCCAGGCACGACCACACAGGCTGACGCGCCCCTTTGCGGGCAGCAGAACGCCGGCCATGAGCGACAGCAAGGTGCTCTTGCCGCTGCCACTGGGGCCATGGAGGAACACCGATTCGCCCTCGTCCACACTGAACGCCGGAACGCGCAGCGTGGGCTGGTGGCTGCCCGGCCAGGTGAACACCAGGCCGTGGATGTCGAGCAGGGGTTGGGCCACGGCTTGTCAACGGCCCCAGCTGAGGCGCGCCGCGTCCTTGCGCAGCGTGCGTTTGGCCTGTCCAGCGGGCGAAGCCACCTGCGCCTGGACCGTGCGGATGCGCGAGAAGGCGGTGAACAGCCCCACGTCGACATACCGCGCACGGGTGGCCTGCGCACACCCGAACACGAAACGGCCTTCCAGGTCGGCATGCTCATCCTGGGAGTGTGCCTTGTTGCCATGGGCATGGCCGGCAGCCGCTGCGGTGGAGTTGCCCGCCAGGCCCAGCACCTCGGACGCCAGCTCGACGTCCTTGAGCTGGCACTGCGCAGCCGGATCGATGGTGAACAGCCCGGCGGCCGATTTCAGCCGCTCCACCGCCTGCTGCACGCGCTGTCTCTCGGCATCGGTGCGTGGTGCACGCTCGAAACCCACCAGGCTTTCCAGTGGCGCACTCAGTTCAAGGGTGATGGTGTTCGGGTCAACCGCCACATCCAGCGCCACCACACCGTGGGTGTGTGCGTGGTGCTGGTGCTGGGCAGCAGCGGGTGACAGGGTGATACAGGCCAGGGCCGCGACGGCCATCAGGCGAATACGGGAGGGCATGGGGAGACGTTCCTTGAGGGCGGCTGATGGGTGCGGATTGTAGGCAGCAGGCAGGCCACCACGGGCCACCTCGGGGGCGTCACGGCGCCTTGCCCGCCCGCGCACCCAGGGTCCGCGCACGCACGCGCGCGCCCTCCTCGTCCAGGAGGCAGGCCAGCATGTCGTCCACATCGCTGTGGCTCACGGTGCTGAACAAGGCCTGATCACCCGCATCGACCGTGCGTTTGATGGTCTGCACAGCCCGTGCGGGCCAGGCCGCCACGTCGCGGGCCAGGGCCAGCGCAACCTCCAGCGCCTGACCCGGCGGCGCCACCTGCTCCACCAGCCCCCACTGCTGCAGTTCGGCACAGGGGTGTTTGCGGCAGAGGGTCGCGATCCATTTGGCACGGGCCGGTCCCACCAGGGAAGCCAGCCTCGGCAGCAGACCCCAGCCGTAGGTCAGGCCCAGTTTGACCTCGGGCACGTAGCCCCAGGCGTCCTGCGCAAACACGCGCCAGTCGCACGCCAGCGTGAGGCCGAAACCGCCCCCCACCGCACCCCCTTCCACGGCCGCCACGGTGATCTGCGGCACCTGAGCCCAGGCCTCGATCAGGCGGCGGCCGGGTTCAATGGCCTGGCGCAAGACGCTCGAGTCGGCCTCGCCATGCGCCACATCAAAGGCCGACAGGTCCATGCCGGCACAGAACATCTGAGCCCCACCGGCCAGCACGATGGCCTTGAGGCCGGCTTCCTGGCCCAGTTGTTCCGCCGCCACCGTGAGTTCGGCAATGAGTCTGTCGTCCAGGGCGTTCAGCTGTGCCGGCCGCTGCAGGTGGACAACGGCGACGTCGGGCGAGGGACGCTCGATGGCGAGTGGCGGTGCGCTCATGGACTCTCCGGGTTGAGGCCCTGCGTTGGTGGGGCATCACCTAGTCTTGTGCACGGCTGGCGGTTTGTCCATGGGCGCCGACCCTGCTGGTGCAGGCACCTAAAATGAAGCGTCGCTTTCCGTCTTCGCCATGTCGCCCACCCTCGCCTCCTTCATCGTCCTCGCGTTTTTCGGCTGCCTCACCTTCCTGATCGTGGCGCCGAAAGAGAAACGGCGTTTCGCCGTGATGGGGCTGGTGGGCACGCTGGCCGTGGCGTTGCTGGCCAGTCTGGCGCCGGCGCTGCTGCGCTAGGGCCCGTTCACACGACTTTTCCAAGTGCGAATGGGGTGAAAACAGCGCCAATCAAGGCGCGCGACGACGGCCAGACTGGGCGTCTGGCCTAGAAGTGCAACGACGAGTGGCGCTGTTTTCACCCCATTCCCTTCGGGTTGCGGCCAAAAAGGCCATGCGCGGCGTTGCGAAGCCTTGCCGGGGGGAAACCCCGGCTGCGTTTCGCGCCTTGCGCACGGCCTTTTTGATCCGCAACGCATCTTGGAAAAGTCGTGTGAACAGGCCCTAGAACAGCTGCCCGGTCTCGCCGCCCGGATCCCGAGGCGGCCTGGAGACCGGCTTGGAGCGCACTACCTGGCCACTGGTGGCGCGTGGCGCACGGCCGGGTGCCGGGTCGTGAAACCCCTCCAGCTCACCCTGCCACGGGCGCAGCATCTGCGTGGCCTCGGCCACCGTTGCGGTGAGCCAGGGGCCGTAGTCCTCGGGGTTGAGGATGACCACCATGCGCTTTTCCTCGTCGGGTTCGTGAAAACGCCGCATGAACGGGTGGTCGTCAGCGTTCACCGTGAGCATGGACATGCCGTACCAGGTCTGGCCGTTGTGTTCGTAGGTCTCGAAGATGCCGGCCACGCCCATGGGCTGGCCGTCGGCACGCTGAATGCGCCAGCGCTCGTGGCGGCCGCTTTCGTGGTTGGGCTCGTAGATCCAGTCCGCCGGGATGATGCAGCGCTGCCCCCTGCGCCACGGGCCCCGGTAGGTGGGTTTGGTGGCCACGGTCTCGGAGCGGGCGTTGTAGGTGTGACGCGCCCAGGCCAGCCTGGCCACGAAATCGGGCACCAGGCGAAAGATGGCGCCCACCAACACCCGGTCGTGATGGGCTCCACCCTCACCGGGTCGGGCCAGCAGGACGCAAGGCCCAAGGCCGGATGGATAGGTATCGGCGGCCGGCGCGTCATGCGCTTGCACGACACCGAAGTGCTGAGCCAGCCGGTCGGCGCTGTTGACGGGGCGGTAGTTGGAACACATGGCAGGCTCCAAGCCTACCGCACCCCGCTCACAGCAGCCGCGTCAGGCCACCAGCAGTTGCGGTGTGCCGTCGGACAGGGTCGTGCGGTGTGTGCCCACCCGCCAGACGCGCTGCAGCAGCGCATCGTCCAGCGTGTCGCAAGGCGCGCCCTGGGCCACCAGCCGGCCCTGCTCGAGCACCAGCACGTGGTCGGCGTAGCGCAGCGCCAGGTTGAGATCGTGCAGCACGGCCACCACGCCCACGCCCTGCCCTTGCGCCCACTGCCGTGCCAGGCGCAGCACCTCATGCTGGTGGTGCAGGTCCAGCGCGGCCGTGGGTTCGTCCAGCAGCACCCAGCGGCTGCCGCCCTCGGGTGGCGGGTGCCAGATCTGCGCCAGCACACGGGCCAGTTGCGCGCGGGCGCGTTCGCCGCCACTCAAGGTGGTGATGCTGCGCTGCGCCAGCCCCGCCACACCCGTGGCCGCCAGCGCGGCGCTCACGATGCCAGCCTCGTCGGCGCTGGGGTGCAGGCGGTGCGGATAGCGGCCCAACTCGGCCACGTCACGCACCCGGAAATCGAAGGCGACGCTGGTGTCCTGTGCCATCACGGCGCGATGGCGTGCCAGCATCTGCAGCTCGTGTTGCGCCAGCTCCCGGCCGTCCAGCCAGACTTGCCCGGTGGTGGGCCGGCGCTGGCCGCTGAGCAGCGACAGCAGCGTGGACTTGCCCGCGCCGTTCGGTCCGACGATGGCCGTGAGCGAACCCGGCTGCAGTGTGAACGACTGCGGGTGCAGCAGCGCGCGGCCGTGCACCCGGCAGGCCACTTGGTCAGCGATCAGGCCCGGCGTCATCACAGCCGCTCCCGGAAAGCGCGCAGCAGCACGAGGAAAAACGGCACGCCGACCACCGCCGTCAGCACGCCCAGCGGCAGCTCGGCAGGCTGCACCACGGTGCGGGCCACCGCATCGGCAAGCAGCACCAGACTGGCACCCAGCAAGGCTGATCCCGGCAGCACCACGCGGTGGTCAGGCCCGGCCAGCAGGCGCACCGCGTGAGGCGCGACCAGGCCGATGAAACCGATGATGCCCGTCGTGGCCGTGATGGACCCGACCGCCAGCGCGGTGACCACCACCACCTGGCGCTTGACGCGCTCCACCGGAACGCCCAGCAGCGTGGCCTGAGCCTCGCCCAGCGCCAGTGCGTTGAGCGGCCGTGACAGGCGCAGGCCCAGCACCAGCGCCACCACGGTGGCGCCGGTGACCAGCAGCACCGCGCTCCAGCGCGCGCCGCCCAGGCTGCCCAGCAGCCAGAACTGCAGGTTGCGCAGCTGTTCGTCGGTGGCCAGGAAGTTCAGCAGGCCCAGGCCGGCGCCGGCCAGCGCATTGATGGCCACACCGGCCAGCAGCATCAGCCCCACACGCACGCCATGGCCCGATTGCGCCAAGGCGTAGATGATGGCGGTGACCACCAGGCCCCCACCAAAGGCCGTGAGCACCAATGTCCAGCTGCCCAGTGCACGCGGCATCTCGGGGAACCACTGCGCGCCCAGCACGATGGTGAAGCCGGCGGCCAGCGCGGCGCCGCTGCTCACACCGATCAGGCCTGGGTCGGCCAGCGGGTTGCGAAACAGGCCTTGCATGAGCGCACCCGCCAGGGCCAGCCCGGCACCGGCCACCACGGCCAGCACCAGACGCGGCAGGCGGATGTGCTGGAACACCAGGTCGGCCCCGCTCGGCTCACCTTCGGGTGCCACGGCACGCCACAGGCTGTTGAGCAGCTCGCCCCCACTGAGCGGGTAGGCCCCCTGCTGGCTCGCCACCAGCAGGCTGATGGCCAGCAGCACGGCCAGACCGCCCAGCACCGTCGCGCTGGCGGGGCGCCTGGCGTCGACAGGCGAGTCCAGGGTGGCGGTGTTCACGTCCGCACCATCTGGTCGTGCAGGCGGCGCACGGTGCCCGGCAATCGCGGGCCAAAGCCGATCAGCTCCAGCGCATCCATGTGCACCAGGCCACCGCTCGCGCGGCGTTTCCACGCCGGTGTCAGCTGCAGCTCGGGGCGTTGCCAGAAGCGGTCGATGCCGCCATGGGCTTCCAGGCTCTGGGTACTGGTCAGGATCAGGTCGGGCGCGGCGCTGGCCATGGCCTCGGCCGTCATGGGCCGGTAGCCCTGGAAGCCCTGCATCACGTTGTGCCCGCCGGCGTAGCGGATGATGGCGTCGGCAGCGGTGTGCTGGCCGGCCACCTGCGGGCTGGCGCTGTGCGACAGCACGAACAGCACGCGCGGGCGCGCACCCCTGTGGGCGGCCACATGGGCCAGGGTGTCGCGCCACTCGGCCTGCAGGCGATCGGCCAGCGCGCGGGCCTGGGCCTCGCGGGCGCCGGCACGGCCCACGGCGGCCACCTTGTCGAGCACCTCGTCCCAGCTGTGTTCGGCTTTCACCAGTTCCACCCGCACACCAGCGCGGCGCACCTGGTCCAGCACCACCGGAGGCCCGGCTTCGGTGCTGGTGATCAGGGCATCGGGCCTGAGTGACAACAGGCCTTCGGCAGAGAGCTGGCGCATGTAGCCCACCTTGGTGGTGCGCTGCGCCTGGGGCGGATACAGGCTGGTGGTGTCGGTGCCCACCAGCTGCTCACCGAGCCCCAGCAGGTAGGCGATTTCGGTGATCGCGCCGCCCACCGTCACCAGGCGCAGCGCTGGGGTCTGTGCATGCGCTGCACGGGCAGACCAGGCGCCCAGCGCGGCCACCGTAGCCAGTGAACAGGCGCCGCTGCCGGCGAGCTTCAGCCAGCTTCTGCGCGAGAGGCCTTGGGGATCCGGCTTGCCGTTCATCGCCGCCCCTCATGCCACTGCAGCTTCGGCACGCGGCAGCCGCGCCACCAGGGCACGCCACTCGGGCAGCTCGGGCTTGCCAGGCTTGCGGGCACCAAAGAACATGGTCACCAGCTCACCGTCCACGTCGAACAGCTCCACCGAGGTGACCACACCGTCGCTGGTGGGCTTTTCCACCAGCCAGGCATGGGCGACGCGGTCCTCGCGCAGGTGCAGGTTGAAGCTGGCGTCCAGCACGTTGATCCATTGCGCGCCGGGCGTGCTCATGGGCTCGACACGTTTGACCGGACCGCTGTGGATCTGGATGCAGCCGGAGTTGCCGACGAACACCATGATGGGCGTGCCATCGAACACGGCTTCGTTGAGCAGTGCGCGTGCCACCTCACGGTCCATGCGGTGGGCGAAGCGGCCCTCGACGAGGCGCAGGCCCTGCTGGCGCTCCACGCCGAAGCGCTTGAGCAGGCTGAAGAACTGGTGCGTATCGGTCATCTCGCTCCAGGCATGGGCAAAGCCTGCGCGGTCGATCTGGTCGTCGGGCCGGGTTGCAGCAGGTGCGGGCTTCGGGCCATAGGTGTGCATCGCATCGGGCTGGGCGAACGCCTGGCGCACCGCGTTCCACGCCTTCAAGTCGGTGCTTTCGCGCGCGAATATCTTGTGGACCGCCATGCCGCTGGCATCGAAGAATTGCAGGCTGGTGCTGTCGGGCGCGCCGGGGTTGGCGGCGCGCTCGGTCACCGCGTATCCCGCGTGCCAATGGGTGAAGAACAGTCGCAGGTCGATCTGCTCGCCCACAGCCAGGCCCACCGGGCCATCGCCCGAGAGCTTGTCGTAGGGGCCGGTCTTCTCGTGCACCACGCTTTCGTTGCGGGTGAGCGCCAGCAGCGGGCCGCAGGGCTCAAGGGCCTTGAGGAGTTCGATCCACGGCCCTCGCAGGGCCACGGCCTGCAAACGCCGGTCGTGTGGGCCGTGTGCGGCGCTGTGCGCCTCGATCACGGCGCCTTCGGTCAGGCCTATGGCCTGGGCCGCCTCGCGGGCCCGCAGTCCACGGGCGCGGGCTTGGGCAAACTCGGCGCGCACGTCGGCGGCGTCGCGGTGGGGATTGAAACGCATGGGGTGCTCCTGGTGTTGTCGCAAGTGAAAGGTCAGAACTGGTGGGTGAGCGCCACGGAGAAGCTGCGCCCCGGGGCGGTGTAGGCGTCCAGCGTGGTCGAGTTGGCCGCGATGCCACGCACGTTGGTCCACTCCCAGTATTTGCGGTCGGTCACGTTGTGGATGGCGGCACTGAGCTTCCAGCCCGGCCTGATGGCCCAGCTGGCCTTGAGGTCCAGCGTGGCGTAGGCCGGCGACGCGAACTGGTTGGCCAGGCCGGTGTAGTCGATGTCGGAGGCGGACTTGCCGGCCACATGCGTCAGGGCCGCGCCCAGGATCCAGTCGCCGAGGCGGTGGTCCACGCCCAGCACCAGCTTGGGCGGGTTCACCGAGTTGAGTGGCTGGTGGGTGGTGGTGTCGGTGCCACGGGTCTGGCCGTAGGCGGCACGCAGCGTGGTGGCCGGGGTCAGGCGCCACGCGCCCTTGAGCTCGAAGCCGGTCAGGGTCACACGCTGGCGGTTGATGGACTGGTAGCGCAGCGGAGCGGTCTGTACCGTGACCAGGTCTTCGATGAAATCCTTGTAGCGACCGGTGAAGGCCACGGCCTCCCACTCGAACCCGCCCTGGTTGCCGCGCGCACCGAGTTCCAGGGTCTTGCTGGTCTCGGGCTTCAGGTTGGGGTTGGGCAGCACGGCGTAGCCGCCGAAGGGGTTCTCGAAATAGTTGTTGACCTGCAGCGGGTTGGGCGAACGGAAGCCGGCGGCCAGGTTGCCGAACAGGCTCCAGTCCCGACCGCCGCGCCAGATGGCGCCGAGCTTGGGTGTGAACGCGGAGTTGGACAGCGAGACCGGCGTGAGCGGGTAAAGGGCGCTGGGTTTGGCGTTAAGCGACACGTGGTCGTAGCGCAGGGCCGGAATGATGCTCCAGCGCTCGCTGGCGAACTCGCTCTGCACGAACAGCGCGCCCACGTTCTCGATGGTCTGCGGGAAGCGGCGCAGCGGATAGGTTTCGTACGAAGGCGCGTTGGTGCCTGTCACCAGGTTGTCGAGATCGGCGCGCGAGAAGTCGACGCCATACACCAGCTTGCTCGACCAGTCGCTGCCCAGCGGGATCACCTTCTCGGCCTGGAGTACGGCCTGCAGGATGTCTTCGCTGTAGGTCACGTCACGCGTGCGCACCTGGGTGGCCGCCGCTTGCAGCGGGCGGTACTCGCGCGTTGCCTCGTTGGAGCGGGCGGTCTGCCAGCCGAGGTTGGCCCGGATCTCATCCGCCCAGGCCGACTGGACACGCCAGCGGCCATCCCAGCTCAGGCGGGTGCGCTTCATGGTGCTCGTGCCATCCAGATCGGCGACGTGGGTGTTGTTGGTGACGGCAGGCGAGCGGCCGGTGTACCCCTCGACATCGCTGCGCTTGTCCACGTGCTCGAAGGTGAAGGTGTGGCGCTGCCCGCCGCCGGGCGTGTAGACCAGCTTGCCCAGCAGGGCGTGCTGGTTGTCGTCCTGCGGGTTGGGCGCGGTGCGGTTGCTGTTGAGCGCGTGGTTGGTGCCCTGGTTGTCCAGTTCGCTGCTCTGGCCCGCCTGGGCGCTCACCAGCCACTGCCACTCGCTGCTGGGCTTGCCGGCCAGGGTGGCGCTCAGGCGCCGGGTGTCGTCCTCGCTGCTCAGGCTCAAGCCCAGACGGCCACCGAAGGTCTGGCCTTCCTTGAGCAGGTCCTGAGGCTGGGTGGTGAACATGGCCACCATGCCGGCCAGGCCGTCGGAGCCGTACAAGGCCGAGTTGGCGCCGCGCAGGATTTCGACGCGGGACATCAGTCCCAGGTCGTAGTAGTCGCGCCCGAACGCGGCCGGCCCGAACACGCCACTGCTGAGTTCGCGAGGCACGCGGATGCCGTCCACCGTCAGCAGCACGCGGTTGCCTTCCAGGCCACGGATGTTGAAGCCGGCGTTGCCATCACGGCCGACGTTGCCGGTGACACCACCAAATCGCACCGGGGCACGCTTGACGCTCACGTTCGGCAGCTCACGCACCAGATCACGGATGTCCTGCACCTGAGCGGGGTCCAGGTCTTCGGCATCCAGCACGTCCACCGCGGCGGGCACCTCCTCCAGCGCACGCTCGCTGCGCGCGCCGCTGATGACCACCTCCTTGAGCGCTCGCGGTTCGGCCGTCTGGCCGTAGGCCTGGGCACAGGCGGCGGCCAGGGTCAGCGCCAGGAGTTGGCGGGCAAAGGGCGCACGCGCCCCTGGAAAACCATGGGAAAGAAACGGGCTGGAGATCACAGCAGTCCTTGAACAGTTGAAGACAACCGCTGGCTGCATGACCTCCGGGCAAACCGGTGTGTGTGTGGCTAGCTGAACGTTACGAATTATATGCGAATCATTCGCATTTGCAGCAACAAAGACAGGAAACGCGAATCTTTTTCATGCTGACGTGCATGCAGACCGCCCCCGTGGGGATATGGCGCTCGCCCTGTGCGCACAAGGGCGACAATGCCTCACCACAACCACAACAAAAGGACTTGCCATGAAAGGCGACGCCAAGGTCATCGCACACCTGCAAGCCCAGCTCAAGAACGAGCTGACCGCGATCAACCAGTATTTCGTGCACTACCGCATGCTCAAGCATTGGGGTCTGGACAAGCTGGCCAAGAAGGAATACGAGGAGTCCATCGGCGAGATGAAACACGCCGACAAGCTGATGGACCGCATCTTCACGCTCGACGGCCTGCCCAACCTGCAGGACCTGGGCAAGCTGAGCATTGGCGAGGACGTGCCCGAGATCCTCAGTGCCGACCTGGCCCTGGAAACCGCCGCGCAGGCCACCATCAAGGACGGCATCGCCCACTGTGAAAGCGTGCGCGACTACGTCTCCCGCGACCTGCTGCAAGGCATCCTGGACGACACCGAGGAGCACATCGACTTCCTCGAAACCCAGATCGAGCTGATCGACAAGGTGGGTCTGCAGAACTACCAGCAGAGCATCATGGGCGAGCCGAGCTGAAGCGGCTCACTCCACGAAAAAGGGCGCCCGCAGGCGCCCTTATTTCGTGAAGCCGAAACCTCAGGCTTCGGCGGCTTCTTCCACGACCGCCGCCTCGGAAACCGGCAGGCGGATCAGGTGATCGAAAGCGCTCAGCGCAGCCTTGGCGCCCTCGCCCATCGCGATGATGATCTGCTTGTAGGGCGTGGTCGTCGCGTCGCCGGCGGCAAACACGCCCGGCACCGAGGTCTCACCGCGCACATCCACCTCGATCTCGCCACGGTTGCTCAAGGCCACCGAGCCCTTGAGCCAGTCGGTGTTGGGCAGCAGACCGATCTGCACGAAGATGCCGGCCAGCTCGATGTCGTGGCTGGCGCCGGTACGGCGGTGCGTGTAGCGCAGACCGCTGACCTTGTTGCCGTCGCCCAGCACCTCGGTGGTCTGCGCCTGGGTGATGACGCTCACGTTGGCCAGCGAGTGCAGCTTGCGCTGCAGCACGGCATCGGCACGCAACTCGTTGCCGAACTCGAGCAGTGTCACGTGCTCCACGATGCCAGCCAGATCGATGGCGGCCTCGACACCCGAGTTGCCACCGCCGATGACGGCGACCCGTTTGCCCTTGAACAGCGGGCCGTCGCAGTGCGGGCAGTAGGCCACGCCCTTGCCACGGTACTGCTGCTCGCCAGGCACGTTCATCTCGCGCCAGCGCGCACCGGTGGCCAGGATGACCGACTTGGCCTTGAGCGAGGCGCCGTTGGCCAGCTTCACTTCGTGCAGCTCACCGGGCACCAGACCCTCGGCGCGCTGCAGGTTCATCACGTCCACTTCGTAGCTCTTGACGTGCTGCTCCAGCGCCATCGCCAGTTTGGGGCCTTCGGTTTCCTTGACGGAGATGAAGTTCTCGATCGCGAGCGTGTCGAGCACCTGGCCGCCGAAGCGTTCGGACACGACACCGGTGCGGATGCCCTTGCGCGCGGCGTAGATGGCCGCTGCCGCACCAGCCGGGCCCCCGCCCACCACCAGCACGTCGAACACGTCTTTCTGCGCCAGCTTGGCCGCGTCACGGGCTGCCGCACCGGTATCGAGCTTGGCAAGGATTTCCTCCACGCCCATGCGGCCGGAACCGAAGTTCTGACCACCCTGGAACACCATGGGCACAGCCATGACCTGGCGGGCTTCGACTTCGGCGGGAAACAGGCCGCCGTCGATCACGGTGGTGCGCACGCGCGGGTTGAAGATGGCCAGCAGCGACAGCGCCTGCACCACGTCCGGGCAGTTGTGGCAGGTCAGGGACATGTAGACCTCGAAATCGAAGTCGCCGTCCAGCGCCTTGATCTGCTCGATGACCTCGGGCTCGACCTTGGGCGGATGTCCACCAGTCCAGAGCAGCGCCAGCACCAGCGAGGTGAACTCGTGGCCCAGCGGGATACCGGCAAACCGCACGCCGGTGGTCTCACCCTCGCGGGCGATCACGAAGGACGGCTTGCGGGCGTCGTTGCCAGTGGCGTCCAGGCTCACCTTGTCGGACAGGCTGGCGATGTCTTCGAGCAGTGCGCGCAGCTCGGACGAGCTGGCACCACCGTCCAGCGAGGCGATCAGGCGGATGGGTTGGCGCAGCATGCCCAGATAGGTCTGCAGCTGCGATTTCATGGCGGCGTCCAGCATGGCGGTACTCCTGTATTTCAGCGTTGGGCGAGGGGCGCTCGGCGAGGGCCGAACGCCCTACGCTCAACGTTCAAAAAGGACGTCGATCAGATCTTGCCGACCAGTTCCAGCGAGGGAGCGATGGTCTTGGCGCCTTCGTTCCACTTGGCCGGGCACACCTGGCCGGGGTTGGCGGCGGTGTACTGGGCAGCTTTGAGCTTGCGCAGGGTTTCCTTGACGTCGCGGGCGATCTCGTTGGAGTGCACTTCGGCGGTCTTGATCACGCCGTCGGGGTTGATCACGAAGGTGCCGCGCAGGGCCAGGCCTTCTTCGGGGATGTGCACGCCGAAGGCGTTGGTCAGCGCGTGGGTCGGGTCGCCCACCAGCGGGAACTTGGCTTTGCCCACGGCGGGCGAAGTCTCGTGCCACACCTTGTGCGAGAAGTGGGTGTCGGTGGTGACGATGTAGACCTCGGCACCGATCTTCTGGAACTCGGCGTAGTTGTCAGCAGCGTCTTCCACTTCGGTCGGGCAGTTGAAGGTGAAGGCAGCCGGCATGAAGATCAGCACGGACCACTTGCCCTTGAGGGACTGCTCGGTCACGTCGACGAACTTGCCGTTGTGGAAGGCGGTGGTCTTGAAAGGCTGGACCTGGGTGTTGATCAGGGACATGTGGAACTCCTTGGGTTGATGGAAACGGGATGGCGTGAATCATAACTTAAGACTATTAATCTTCATTATTAATAGTCTTTATCGCATCCATAGAAGATTGCTGCAAAGCAGCAACCTTCATCATCATAGGTGGTTGGGTGGCCGCAAAGCACTCTCAACGGCCCTCTCACCGCAACGCAGCACATCCGCTGATCGTCGCCTGCGCACCACATCGGCACGCCACACGGATGTTATTTATTGCGAATCGTTCGCATTACATTTACATTGGCGGGTTCTAGCCAGCCAGTGGATGAGCCGCGCACGCGACGCCGTCACAGCCAGCCGACAACAGCGTCCTGTGATTTCCCGTCATGTCATCCAACCGCAAAACCCGCCGCGCAGCCCGCGCTGCCACCCTTTCGGCACGCCCTGCCGTCTCCACCCCTGCCCTGCCCCTGGGCGCCATGCTGCTGGCCGGCAGCCTGGGCGCAATGGCACAGACCGCCCCGGTGGCCACCGCGACACTGCCCGCCGTGACGGTTACCGAGCAGGCCGAGCCGGTCGAAGTCAAGAACAAGAACACACTGCGCGCCACTGAAACCAACATCGGCAAAGGCACGCAGGCTCTGCGCGACATTCCCCAGACGGTCACCGTGATGACCGAGCAGCTGCTGAACGACCGCAACCTCGACGATTTCCGCGAGGTGCTCAAGACCACCGCTGGCGTGACCTTCCTGGCCGGCGAGACAGGTGAGGAAGATGTGCGCATGCGCGGTTTCTCACTCGGCCAGGCGGGCGACATCTACCGCGACGGCATGCGCGACGCGCCCCTGATCGAGCGCGACACCTTCAACGACGACCGCATCGAGATCCTCAAGGGCTCGGCCTCCATGCTGTTTGGCAAAGGCTCCACCGGCGGCGTGGTCAACCAGGTCAACAAGCGCCCCTACCTGCTCGACCAGCACGAGATCAACACCACCATCGGCTCCGGCCGCGAGCTGCGCATCACGGGCGACTTCAACATCAAGACCGGTGAAGACTCGGCGCTGCGCCTCAACGCCATGGTCCACAACGCCGACAACGGCGGCGCACAGGTCAACAAGAAGGGCATTGCACCGTCGTACCGCTGGGGCATAGGCAGCCGCGACGAGTTCGAGGTGGGCTTCTACCACCTCGAAACGGATGGCCGCCCGATGTACATGACGCGCTGGTTCACCCAGAACAACTACGCCATCCCCGTGCTGCCCGCCGGCAACTACTACGGCATGGCCAGCGATTACCTCAAGACCTCCACCGACTACCTGACCTTCAGCCACAAGCACCGTTTCGACCACGACACGGAACTGACCACCAAGGTCCGAACCGGCCACTACGAGCGTGACCTGCTGGCCAGCGTGATCGGCTACGGCACCACCGGTGGCGCCGCCACGACCCTGTCCAACATCGGCTCCAACACCATCCTGACCCGCACGCCCAAAGGGCGCCGCGCCAGCAGCAACATCACCCAGGCTCAGAGCGATTACGCCACCAAGTTCGAAGCCTGGGGCAAAAAGCACGAGCTGATCGCCGGTGTGGACCTGTTCATGGAAAACGCCCAGCGCAACAACAACGCTCCCGGCCCGGGTGGGCTGCCCAGCACCACCGTGGGCACGCCCAACGATGGCGCCAACCGGGTCGACACCCGCGTGATCCCGATGGCAACCTTCGACGCCGACAGCCTGGGCCTGTACGCGCAGGACACGGTATCGATCACGGACACCCTCAAGCTCATCGGTGGCCTGCGTTTCGACCGCTTCACCGCCTCGTACCGCGACCTCAACGGCAACCGCTTCAAGGTGGCTGAGAACCTCTGGAGCCCGCGTATTGGCGCGCTGTACCAGCCCAACGAAAACACCTCGTACTACGCCTCGTTCGGCACCTCGTACAACACCTCGGGCGACACCTACCAGTACGGCGTCAACCTGGTGTTCAACCCAGGCACCAACAACGCCTACCTGGCGAACACCCCGCCCGAGAAGAGCCGCAACTTCGAGATCGGGGGCAAGTTCGAGCTGTTCGAGAAGAAGGCCTCCCTGGGCGTTGCGCTGTTCCACTCCGAGAAGTACAACGAACGCAACACCGACCCCGACTCCGCCCTGCAACAGTACCTGCTGTCTGGCAAGCGCCACGCCACCGGCATGGAGTTCAACCTGGCCGGTCGTGTCACGCCGCAGTGGGAGGTGTTCTACAACCACACCTGGATCCCGAACGCGAAGATCGACAAGGGAGCAACCACCGGCAACGCACCCCGCCAGGGCGACCGCCCCGGCCTGACGCCCGAGCACAGCGGCAGCCTCTGGACCACCTACCGTGTGCTGCCGCAGCTGCGTGTTGGCCTGGGCATCAACTACCGTGGCGAGCAGACCCCGCTGACGAGCCGCACCATCCGCGCCAAGGCCTTCATCACGGCCGACGCGATGGCCGAGTACACGATCAACGAGAAATACTCGCTCAAGCTCAACGTCACCAACCTGACGGACAAGCTGTATGCTGATTCGCTGTACTCCAACGCCTACCTGGCCGGCACGGAGCGCACCGTGCAGCTGACCTTCAAGGCCCTGTTCTGATCCTTCCCAGCCACGGCCCGCGCGACCACCGCGCGGGCCCAGCCAGACGCCCATGCTGCTGCACCTCAAGAACATCCTTTCCACCGACGAGGTTCAACGCGCCCGGGCGCTGCTGGGTGAATCTGCCCCCTGGATAGACGGCCAGAGCAGCGCAGGCGCGCAGGCGGTGGCCCAGAAGAACAACCAGCAGCTGGCACAGGACAGCGAGCCCTCGCGCGAGCTGCAGGCCCTGGTGCTGGCAGCCGTGCGGCGCGACCCGCTGTTCTTCTCCGCCACACTGCCCCGCAAGATCTTCAACCCGCTGTTCAACCGCTACAGCGGCGGTGCCAATTTCTACGGCCCCCATGTGGACGGCGCCGTCCTGCACTCCAAGGCCGATCAGCAATGGGTGCGCACCGATATCTCCTGCACCCTCTTCCTGAGCCAGCCCGACGAATACGAAGGCGGCGAACTGACGGTGCAGGACACCTATGGCAGCCAGCGCTTGAAACTGCCCGCCGGTGACCTGGTCATCTACCCGGGCACCAGCGTCCACCAGGTGACGCCCGTCACGCGCGGCACACGCATCGCCTCCTTTTTCTGGATCGAAAGCATGGTGCGCAGCGACGAGCAGCGCCGCGTGCTGTTCGACCTCGACATGAACCTGCTGGCGCTGCGCCAGCGGCATGGCGACAGCACCGAGACCACGGCCCTGAGCGGCGTGTACCACAACCTGCTGCGCCAGTGGGCACAGACCTGAGCGGCTGCCATGCCCGCACCGCGCCTTGACGACCTGCCAGCCGGCCTGCTGAACCTGGCCGACCACGAGGCCCACGCCCACCAGGTGCTGGACCCTGCGACCTGGGCCTATTTCAGTGGCGCTGCCGCCGACGGCATCACCCAGCGCGCCAACCGCAGCGCCTGGGACGGGCTACGCCTGACACCCCGCGTGCTGCGTCCGCTGGGTGGCGGGCACACCCGCATCCAGCTGCTGGGCCACACCCTGCCACACCCCGTGCTGCTGGCACCTGTGGCGGCGCAGCGTCTGGCCCACCCCGATGGCGAGACCGCCAGCGCGGCGGCCGCCTCCGCCCTGGGCGCCGGCATGGTGCTCAGCACCCAGTCGGGCACCCCGTTGGAGGTGGTGGCCCAGGCCTTCGGCCCGGGTGCGCCCGGCCGTGGGCCACTGTGGTTCCAGCTCTACTGGCAACACGACCGGGGGTTCAACCGCGCCCTCGTCCAGCGCGCCGAATCACTCGGCTTCCAGGCCCTGGTGCTCACGGTGGACGCTCCCGTGCACGGCTTGCGCGAAGCCGAACGCCGTGCGGGCTTCTCGGTGCCCGCTGGCCATGCATCGGCCCTGCTGCAGGGGCTGCCGCCGGCGCCCGAGGCACCGCCCAGCCAACACCCGGTGTTTGACCACTGGCTGGCCCGGGCCCCCACGTGGGACGACGTCGCCTGGCTGCAGGGCCAGACCCGCCTGCCGGTGCTGCTCAAAGGCATCCTCCACCCCGAAGATGCCCGCCAGGCCCTGGGCCTGAACATCGGCGGCCTCATCGTCTCCAACCACGGCGGCCGCACGCTGGACACCGCCGTGGCCACCGCCCATGCCCTGCCGCGCATCGCCGACGCCGTCCAGGGCCAGGTGCCGCTGCTGGTGGACGGCGGCATCCGGCGCGGCACCGACATCCTCAAGGCCATGGCACTCGGGGCCTCGGCGGTGATGGTCGGGCGCCCCATCGTCCATGCGCTGGCCTGTGGTGGCGCGAGAGGCGTGGCCCACATGCTGCGCCTGCTGCGCGACGAACTCGAGATCGCGATGGCACTGACCGGCTGCCGCACGTTGGCCGACGCGAGCCCGGCGCTGTTGTCGAATTGACGCAAAAAGATGGTGAAAGAATCTAAATAAGACAGATTCTCATTTATACTCTCGCCATCATCAACAGCCAGCCACTGTGAGAGCCTCATGATTGTGTGTGTCTGCAAACGCGTCAGTGACCGAGACATCGTCCGTCACGCACACGCCGGCCTGGACTTCGACGACATCCAGTTCGAACTGGGTGTCTCCACCCAGTGCGGCCAGTGCGAAGGTTGCGCCCGTGACATCGTGGCCCAGTGCCGCGCCACACAGCCCAGCGCCTGCGTCTCACGCGCCCGCCACCCTCTGGAGGCCTCGGCATGGACACCCTCTTCCTCTCAGCCCTCGCTCTGGGCAGCAGCCTGATCCTGGTCATCGCCGGTGCGGCATGGGCCCTTTGGCCTGGGCACCCGCCACACCACTAAACTATGTCGTTCTCCCCCACCGTCCCGCCCACCATGTCTGCTCGCTCACCGCGTTCGCGCAACGTGGCGATCGCCTCGGCTGTCGTGGTGCTGCACGTGGGCGCGTTGTGGGCCCTGCAGTCGGGCCTGCTGCGCCGGGCCGTTGAGGTCATCGTACCGGCCGAGGTGCTGGCCGAGTTCATCGAACCGGCCCAGCCGGTGATCGAACCCACGCCGGCTCCATCGCGCCCCAGGCCGCAGCCCGCCAAACGCGAGGCGCCGCGCCCGCAACCCGCACCGACGCCCACCCCCATGCCGGTTGCCTCGCCCGTGCCGGCCCCTGCACCATCGCCCAACGCACCAACGGCCGTTGCCGAAGCCCCGCCTGCGGCTGCCCCGGCCAGCGCGCCACCCGCACCGCCAGCGCCGTCGGCCCCACCGCCCCCGCCGCGCATCGAGCTGCCCTCCAGCAACGCCGACTACCTCAACAACCCGCGCCCCCCCTACCCCGCGCTGAGCAAGCGACTGGGTGAGCAGGGACAGGTGTTGCTGCGGGTCTTCATCGAGGCCAACGGCACCGCCACACGCGCAGAAATCGCCCGTTCCAGCGGCTTCGACCGTCTGGACACCACCGCCCGTGAAACCGTGCTGCGCTGGCGCTACGTGCCCGGCAAACGCAACGGCGTCGCCGAGGCCATGTGGTTCAACGTACCAATCAACTTTGTTCTGGAGTAAGTTCTGATGGAAGCGCAATTCGGTCTGGCCCACGTGTGGCAACAGGGTGACTGGGTCACCCGCACGGTGGCCATCATCCTGCTGGCGATGTCGCTCGCCTCGTGGATGGTCATCCTCATCAAGGCGCTGGATCTGCGCCGCCACCGCGCCCAGGCCCGTGCCTGCGAGTCGTTCTGGCACAGCAGCGATTTCGCCGACGGCCTCTCCAAGCTGGGTGACGACGCCGAGAACCCCTTTCGCGAGCTCGCCATCCAGGGCCGCGAGGCCACCCGCCACATCCTGCACCAGGACGGCCAGCAAAAGCCCCAGCTGCACGACAGCCTGGACGTGAGCGACTGGGTCACCCGCACGCTGCGCAACACCGTGGACGACTTCACCGCCCGCCTGCAATCGGGCCTGGCCATCCTGGCCTCGGTCGGCTCCACCGCGCCGTTCGTGGGCCTGTTCGGCACGGTCTGGGGCATCTACCACGCGCTGCTGGGCATTGGCGCCGCAGGTACTGCCACCATCGACAAGGTCGCCGGGCCCATCGGCGAGGCGCTGATCATGACCGCGCTGGGCCTGGCCGTGGCCATCCCCGCCGTGCTGGGCTACAACGCGCTGGTGCGGGGCAACAAGTCGGTGCTGCACAAGCTCAACCGCTTCGCCCACGACCTGCACGCGTACTTCGTAACCGGTGGCCGCGTGAACGCCGAAGCCGGCGCCGTGGTGGTGCCGATGAAAAAGTCCGACGCCCGCTGAACCCCCACCTACGGTAGCCCGACATGGCCTTCGCCAATCCCGACAACGACAGCGACGAAGTGATGAGCGAGATCAACATGATCCCGCTGATCGACGTGATGCTGGTGCTGCTGATCGTGTTCATCATCACCGTGCCGGTGATGAAACATGCGGTCAATGTGGACCTGCCCCAGGCCACCAACCAGCCCAGCCAGGACAAGCCCGAGACCGTGCGCCTGAGCGTGGATGCCAACGGCAGCTATTTCTGGAACGAAGCCCAGGTGTCCGACGAGGACCTCGCCACGCGCCTGCAGGCGGCCGCCCTTCAGGAGCCCCAGCCCGAGCTGCACATCCGCGGCGACAAGGCGGTGCGCTACGAGCGCGTGGCCCAGGCCATGGCGGCCGCGCAGTCGGCCGGTGTGCGCAAGATCGGCTTCATCACCGAACCCAAGAACCGCTGAGTCACTTCCAGGAGGCGAACATGACCCCCAGTCAGAACCGACCGACCCTGCAATTGCCCAAGCAAGCCGAACCCGTGGCCCAGACCCCGGTAGCCAGCGAAGAGGACAGGCCGCTGAACAGCGACGCCCTGTTGCAGGGACGCAAGACGATCGAGATTGCCCACAATGGCGCGACCTACCGCCTGCAGGCGACGCGCCAGGGCAAGCTCATCCTCACCAAGTAGTTTCCAGTTTCATCGTGGGGCGACCCGACGGGCACCAGGCCCGCAGGTCGTTTTTAGGGCAGCCAGGGGGCCAAACCCCGTTAGCCATCCGCTTTTTTCCGCGATCTTCCCGCTCGGCTTACAGGCCGATGGCCGCGATGCCGGCCCGCGCAATCTGAGCATCCTCGTTGGACTTGACGCCGCTCACGCCCACGGCGCCGATGCACTGGCCGTCCTTGATGATGGGCACGCCGCCTTCGAGCATGCCTTCGAGCAGTGGCGCGCTGAGGAACGAGGTGCGGCCGTTGTTGATCACGTCTTCGTAGATCTTGCTTTCACGGCGGCCCATGGCGGCCGTGTGGGCCTTGGCAGGTGCGATGTGGGCCGAGATGGCGGCCACGCCGTCCAGGCGCTGCAGCCACAGCAGGTGGCCGCCGTCGTCCACGATGGCGATGGTGACGGGCCAGTTGTTTTTGAGGGCTTCGGCCTCGGCGGCAGCGGCGATGGCCTTGACGTCGGCGAGTTCGAGAACGGCTTTGGTTTTCATGCGTGCAACTTTTCTCTGTGCAGGGTTCAACAACAGCGAGACTGTAACCCGGCACGGCGTGGCCCCGACTTTTTGCTTCAAGTCAGGCCCGGAATGGCCGAAAATGACCCCATGCACCCACGCTTTGCCCTCTTTGCCCTGCCCGTACTGCTCGCGGGCTGTGACCTGCTGGGCATAGAAACCTCATCCCAGATCGAGGCCAAGAAGGAGGCCGAAGGCCGTGCCATCGGCAGCGCGTGTCGCCAGGCGGTGCGCAGCATAGAGGACTGCTACGGCCAGAACCCCAAGGCCCACAAGGCGGCCGTCTTCGCGGGCTGGCGCGAGATGGACCAGTACATGCGCGAGAACAACATCGCAGGCATGCCCTTCACCGACAAGAAGCTGCCCATGATCACCGAGAAGGCCGACGAGGTGCCGCCGGCCACGCAGCCCACCCAGGCGGCCAGGAACACGCCGACGTCGGGCGCCGTACCCACCGCCACACGACCGGCCACCACGCCGCGCCCCAGCATCGTTCCCCCCGTGCCACCCGCAACAACCCCGCCGGCACGCCCGACGACCCCGGCGCGCAACGGCTGATCAGGCGCGCTCGAACACCGCCACGCTCTCGACGTGTGCGGTATGCGGGAACATGTTCACCACCCCGGCTGCCGTGCAGCGGTAACCCGCCTGGTGCACCAGCAGGCCCGCATCGCGCGCCAGCGTGGCCGGGTTGCAGCTCACATAGACGATGCGGCGCGGTGGTTGCCAGGCCTGCTCGCCCTGCCCCAGGTCCACCCACGTCTCGCCCTCTTCCAGGTGGCCCAGTGACTGCTGGTGCAGGGCCGCCAGGGCCTTGACCAGCGCAAAGGCGCCTTCGCGTGGTGGGTCCACCAGCCAGCGGTCGGCGCGGCCGTCGGCCACCAACTGGGCCGGGGTCATCTCGAACAGGTTGCGGGCCACAAAACCGGTGGGCGCCCAATGCTGGCCGGGGTTGGCCTCGCGGTTGTGGCGGGCGTTGTCGCCAGCGCGTTGGACCAGCGTCTCGCTGCCCTCGATGCCCAGCACCTCGCCCGCCTGGGTGGCCAGTGGCAGCGTGAAGTTGCCCAGGCCGCAGAACCAGTCGATCACGCGCTCATGAGGCTGCACATCCAGCAGACGCAGGGCACGTGTCACCAGCACGCGGTTGATGTGCGGGTTGACCTGGGTGAAGTCGGTGGGCTTGAAGGGCATGCGCACACCGAACTCGGGCAAGGCGTAGGCGAGTTCCTGCCCCGGCGCCGGCTCGTCAAGCAGACGTACGGTGTCCGGCCCTTTGGGCTGCAGCCACCATTGCACGCCCTGCGCGCTGGCAAACTCGCGCAGTCGTTGCAGGTCGGCAGCGCTCAGGGGCTCCAGGTGGCGCAGCACCAGGGCGGTCACGGTGTCGCCACAGGCCAGCTCGATCTGCGGACAGGTGTCGCGGGCTTCCATGCCGGCCACCAGCTCGCGCAGGCGCGGCAGCATGGCGCTCACATGCGGCGGCAGCACCGGGCACACACCCATATCGGCCACATAGCGGCTCTTGCGCTCGTGAAAGCCCACCAAGACCGTGCCCTTCTTGATGACGTGGCGCACCGACAGACGGGCGCGGTAGCGGTAGCCCCAGGCGGGACCTTCGATGGGGCGCAGCACCGTCTCGGCCTTGACCTTGGCCAGGTGCCAGAGGTTGTCCTCCAGCACCCGCTGCTTGATGGCCACCTGGGCACCGACGTGCAGGTGCTGCATCTTGCAGCCGCCGCAGGCACCCGCGTGCAGGCCGAAATGGGGGCAACCGGGCTCCACCCGCTGCGAGGAGGTCTTGTGAATGGCCGTCAGCGCGGCCTGCTCCCAGTTGTTCTTGCGGCGCTGCACCGTGGCACTGACGAGTTCGCCAGGCAGTGCGCCGTCGATGAAGACCACCTTGCCATCGGGCCGGCGGGCTACGCCCTGCGCTTCGATGTCAATGGAATCGATGGCCAGCCAGTCGGCCGGCAACATCGGGGTAGCGGGGTAATCGGTATCGGGGGATGAAGACATCCCCCGATTGTCTCAGGAGCGGATCACCGCTTGGGCAGATGGCCCAGCGGATCGACCGGCTTGCCCTGGCGGCGGACCTCGAAGTGCAGTTTCACGCGGTCGGCGTCGCTGCTACCCATCTCCGCGATCTTCTGGCCCTGGCGCACGGCCTGGTCTTCACGCACCAGCAGCGACTGGTTGTGCGCATAGGCCGTGAGGTAGGTGTTGTTGTGCTTGAGGATGATGAGGTTGCCGTAGCCTCGCAGGCCGGCACCCGCGTAGACCACGCGGCCGTCGGCAGCGGCCAGCACAGGCTCACCGAGGCGGCCGGCAATGCCGATACCCTTGTTACGGGCTTCGTCGAAGGTGTCGACCAGGCTGCCCTGCGCCGGCCAGATGAAGGCCAGGTCGTCGGCACCCGCGGGCGCAGGCGTCGCTGCAGGTGCTGGCGCGGCGGGCGGGGCAGACCCGGCGCTGGACAGCGGCCGGCCGGTGGCACTGCTGTCGGGCACGGCGGCCACGACAGGACCACCCGGCGTGGCCGCCATGGCGGGCGCAGCCGCTGCCACAGGAGGCACCACACGCAACACCTGCCCGACCTCGATGCGGTTGGGGTCGGCCAGGCTGTTCCAGGCCTGGATGTCGCGCCAGTTCTGGCCAGACTCCAGGCCGATGCGGATCAGCGTGTCACCGGGGCGCACGGTGTAGTAGCCGGGTTTGCCGGCGTTTTCGGCGCCGGGCAGCTGTGCCGCCGGGACTGGGGCCGGCGCCACCGCGGTGGTGCCGGGCATGCGGTCCGTGACAGGGGCCTTGCGCGTCGGTGTGGGCTGCGAGGCGCAACCCGCCAGGACGGCCAGCACCACGGCACACAGGCCCACACGGGCGGAAGAAGGGGGAAACATCGTCGTCATATCGCTAACCTCACCTGGGCCCGCCCGGCAAGCGGCGCACCAAGCGGCGGCATGCGGAGCAGGCGTGTCAAACAACGCCCGATTTTAGGGGTACGAAATGCACCGGCTCCAACACGGTCTGCGTGAGGCCGGATGCGGTTTTGTCTATCACCACCAGGTGCTGGCGACCCGGCTGCAAGGCGGCCGGCGCCACCAGTCTGCCCCCCACGGCGAGCTGGTCGGTCCAGGCCGGCGGAATCGCCTCGCCGCCGGCCGCCGCCACGATGCCCATGTAGGGCGCGCCAGACGGGTAGCCGAGCATGCCATCACCCAGCAGCAGGTGCAGGTTGGGCACGCGCAAGGGGCGCAGGTTGGTGCGGGCCTTCTCGTGCAGGCCGCGCAGGCGCTCGATGCTGTAGACCTCGCGCGCCAGCCGTGCCATCACGGCAGCCTGGTAGCCGCAGCCCGTACCGATCTCGAGCACCCGCCCGATCGGCTGGCTGTGGCCGTGCATCAGCAGCTCCAGCATGCGGGCCACCACGTTGGGCTTGGAGATGGTCTGGCCCAGGCCGATGGGCAGGCTGGTGTCCTCATAGGCCTGGTTCACCAGTGCCGAATCGACAAACCGGTGCCGCTCCACCGTGCCCATGGCCTCCAGCACCAGCGGGTGGCTGATGCCCTGCGCGGCCAGCTTGCGCACCATGGCCTGGCGCACCGCGTGCGAGTCCAGCCCCAGCCCTTGGGTGGGCACCGCCCGCGCGGCCAGCGGGGCAACGGGCGCACGCGCACGCGCACGCGCAGGCGTGGGCGCAGGCGCACCGGGCGACAGCCTCGCGGGAAAACCTGGCCGGGGCTTGGGGCTGTTCATGACTTCAGCGGCCACCCTGCAGGCCCGCCATGGCCTGCGCCCAGTAGGTCAGACCGTGGTGGTCGGTCAGGTCGATCTGCAGCGGCGTCACCGTGGCGTAGCCCGAACCCGTGGCGTGGAAATCGGTGCCATCGCCTTCGTCCTTGGCCGCACCGGCGCTGCCGATCCAGTACATGGTTTCGCCGCGCGGGTTGACCTGCTGGATCACCGGCTCGGCCGCGTGGCGTCGGCCCAGACGGGCGACTTTGAAGCCCAGGATCTGGTCCAGCGGCCGGTTGGGGATGTTGACGTTGAGCAGCCAGGGCTCGGTGCGCGGCGCGCCCAGGCCCTTGAGCAGGCCCGCCACCAGCTCGGCGGCCTTGGCTCCCGCGGCATCCAGGTGGGCCCAGCCCTTTTCGGTCTGCGAGAACGCGATGGCAGGCACACCGAACAGGTAGCCCTCCATGGCCGCGCCCACGGTGCCCGAGTAGATGGTGTCGTCGCCCATGTTGGCGCCGTTGTTGATGCCTGAGACCACGAGGTCCGGCTTGTAGCCCAGCAGACCGGTCAGCGCGATGTGCACGCAGTCGGCCGGGGTGCCGTTGACGTAGCGAAAGCCGTTGGGCGCGGTGTGCACGTACAGCGGTGAATGAAGGGTGAGGGCGTTGGACTTGGCGCTGTTGTTCTGCTCCGGCGCCACCACCTCGACGTCTGCCAGGGATTTGAGGGCCTCGTAGAGGGCGACGATGCCCGGGGCCTGGTAGCCGTCGTCGTTGGACAGGAGAATCTTCATTCAGGGGATTCTAGACGTCGCCCAAGGGACAAAACCCGCTCACGCTGGCGGCTGGGCGTGCCTATCATGCGGCGCAAGTCCACCCATCCCCCGTACCACCCGAGGAGAACGCCATGCACGCCTGGCTCTGCGAAAACCCTGTCGGCGTCGATGCGCTGACCTGGAAGGAAATGCCCACGCCCGAGCCCAAGGCCGGCGAGGTGCGCATAGCGATCAAGGCCGCGAGCCTGAACTTCCCGGACCTGCTGATCGTGCAGAACAAGTACCAGATGAAGCCCCCCCTGCCCTTCGTGCCGGGCGCCGAGTACGCCGGCGTGGTGGAGGCCGTGGGCGAGGGTGTGAAACACCTGCGTGCGGGCCAGCGTGTGGCCTGCTTTGGCGGCACGGGCGGCTTCGGCACCCATGCCGTGGCACCGGCGGCGCTGTGCATGCCGCTGCCCGATGGCTTCAGCTTCGAGGATGCTGCGGCCTTTGTGCTCATCTACGCCACCTCCTACCACGCGCTGATCGACCGCGCTGCCCTGAAAGCCGGCGAGACCGTGCTGATCCTCGGGGCCGCCGGTGGTGTGGGCACCTCGGCCATACAGATCGCCAAGGCGGCCGGCGCCCGGGTGATCGCCGCCGCCTCCAGCGACGAGAAATGCGCGCTGTGCCGCGAACTCGGCGCCGATGCCACCATCAACTACACGGAACACGCGCCTGCCGGCACGCTGCGCGAGGCCATCAAGGCCGCCACCGACGGCAAGGGCCCCGACGTGATCTACGACCCGGTGGGCGGCGATTTCGCCGAACCCGCGTTCCGCTCCATCGCCTGGCGCGGCCGCTACCTGGTGGTGGGTTTTGCCAGCGGCCCCATTCCCACGCTGCCACTGAACCTGACGCTGCTCAAGGGTGCGTCCATCGTGGGGGTGTTCTGGGGCGATTTCGCCAAGCGCGAACCCCAGGCCAACGGCGCCATGATGCAGACCCTGGCCCAGTGGTACCTGCAAGGCAAGGTCAAGCCATCCATTGACCGCACGCTGCCCATGACCGAACTCAAGCAGGCCTACGCGGTGATGGGCTCGCGCGGCGTCAAGGGCAAGCTGGTGCTGGTGAACTGAAGTCCAGCTCGACCCGGTTGCGACCACCCGACTTGGCCCGGTAGAGGGCCTGGTCGGCCTGCTGGATCAGGCTGTCGCAATCGGTGTGGCGCTGGTCGTCGAACTGGGCCACGCCAATGCTGACCGAAACGGTCACGGGCTGGGCCCCATCCACCTTGAACGACGCCTCGTGCACCGCCGCGCGCAGGCGTTCGGCGATCTGGGCCGCCGCCGCCCGCGTCGACTGCGGCAGCACCACCAGGAATTCCTCGCCACCCAGGCGCCCGGGCAGGTCGTTCGCGCGCATGCGGGGACGTATGGCGTCGGCAATGCCGCGCAGCACCTGGTCACCGGCCACGTGGCCCAGCGCGTCGTTCAGGCGCTTGAAATGGTCCACGTCCAGCATCAGCACCGACAGCGGGGCGCCGGTGCGTCGGGCCACGGCTATCTGCTGCTGGAGCCCCTCCAGTATGGCGCGCCGGTTGTGCAGCCGGGTGAGCTCGTCGCGCATGGCCAGCTCCAGGTTGAGCGAGTCGGCGCGCTCCTTGTTCATAATCACGAAACCCACCGTCAGCATGATGACGCTGACCATGCCCAGCATGTGCGTGGCGGACTGGATGAGGCTGGACTGGTTCACCGAAACGCTCTGGTCGATGCCGGCCAGCACGCCCACCAGCCGTGAGACGAAGATCGCGATCACGATCAGCAGCGCCAGCACGATCAGGTTCTTGCCCCGCCCCACCGTGGTGGTGTGGCGCTGCAGCACCACGACGATCAGCGCCACGGTCTGCGCGCCCAGCACCGCGGCCATCACCCCCAGATTCAGCACCAGGCTGCTGGATGCCGCCAGCATCAGCGCGGCCACGCCCGCCGGGCTCCACAACCAGAGAGCGGGCACGCGCCGCTGCTGGAAGGTGAGCATGGCCTGGGTGAAACAGGCGATGGCGGCCGACAGCGACGCGTTGGCCAGCACCAGGGACAGCCAGTCACTGATGTTGCCGCGCAGGCTGAACAGCGCATAGGTCAGGGCAAACAGGGCCAGCCCCATGGCCCACAGGGGAATGCCCTCGCGCCGCGCCGTGCGCAGATCCGCCAGCGTGGCCACGGAGACTGCAAGAGCGAGGCTGACAGCCACGACCATCAGGTACATCGTCGGGGTATGGGCGACCATCCGGTGGCTTTCTGGCACATCTTGGGCCGTTGGGGGATTTTTCGGGAGCTTGGGGTTCGTCGGATGGTTCAAATGTAATAAATCTGGCCATCAACCGCCAACCACCGGGTGCCACCCGGCGGCTGGGGCCATTCACTGCGGCGCCGGCACCACGGTGATGGCACCAAACAGGCAGCGCAGCTCGCACAGGCGGCAGCCGGTGCAGCGGTGGGCGTCGTGCAGCACGGCACGCTTGTCCCAGCCGTCGCGCTCCAGGCTCAGGAGGTCCAGCGGGCAGGCCGCCACGCACCAGCCGCAGCCGGTACAGCGCGTCGGGTCGATCGAGACGGCCGGTGGAGGGGTGGGTGGGCTGGACGTTGTCATGGCATGGCCGCCATGCTACGCCAGCGCCATCAGGTCTGTGGTGCCTGTGAAACCTGCGGGCCGAGCCGCACGAGCATTTCCACCCGGTCGCGCAGCGCAGGGTCGGCAACGTGGAAAGTGACCACGCCCCGTCCCTTGGCCCTGACCACCAGGCGCGGCGCCACCACCGCGTCCAGCCAGCGCCAGCGCAGCCACTTGACCTGCACGATGTCTGCCAGGCACACCTCGGTGTGCAGCAGCCAGCCTTCACGCAGGTGGGTCTGGGACAGGGTGGTGCGGCTCAGCAGGATGGACAGGTAACCCCCGCCGACAGCCAGCGCGGAGGCGACCAGAAAGACGCGTGCCTCCGAGGACATCTCCCGCAGCGGCAACTGGTCGAAGGCCAGCACGAAGGCGGCCACCAGCGCCGCCATCAGCAGACTGGCCAGTGCCTGGATGGACCGCGGATAGGAAGGGCCACCCACGGTGGCCTGTGGTGCGTCCGGCCCGTCCACGGTCACTTGGCTCCACCCTGGGCTGCAGGCTCCTTGCCAGCGGGTGAGGCTGGCGCCTCAGCTTCAGCCTCGGGCTGCTCCTGCTCCTGACCTTCCTTCAGCAGTTCGTCGGTATCAGCCGGCACCTCCTCCTCCTGCTCCACGTCGGGCAGCACGACCGAGTCCAGGTCCACCACCACCGGCTTGTCCAGGAACACGGTCACCGTCTGCGGCACGAAGATGACGATGGTCACCAGCAGCAGTTGCAGCACCACGAAGGGGATGGCCCCCATGTAGATGTCACGCGAGAGCACCTTGCGCGGCAGCGCGCCGTTCTTGAACAGCGAGTCCGAAATACCGCGAAGGTAGAAGAGCGCGAAACCGAACGGCGGGTGCATGAAGCTGGTCTGCATGTTCACGCACAGCAGCACACCGAACCAGATCAGGTCGATGCCGATCTTCTCGGCCACCGGCCCCAGCATCGGCAGGATGATGAAGGCGATCTCGAAGAAATCGAGGAAGAAGGCCAGGAAGAAGATGAAGATGTTGACGACAATCAGGAAGCCGGTCTGGCCACCGGGCAGGTCGCCCAGCAGGTGCTCGATCCAGAGCCCACCGTCCACACCCTGGAACACCAGCGAGAACACCCGCGAGCCGATCAGGATGAACACCACCATGGCTGTGATGCGCATGGTGCCGGTCATGGCATCGCGCACCAGCGGCCAGGTCAGGCGCTTGTGCATGGCCGCCAGGATGAAGGCGCCCACTGCGCCCATGGCGCCGGCTTCGGTCGGGGTGCAGATGGCGTGGGTGATGCCGGGGATGCCGCCCATGCTGCCCAGCACCGCGAAGATCAGCACGGCCGATGGCACGATGCCACGCAGGCACTTTTTCCACAGCTCCCAGCCGCGCAGCGTGATCTCTTCGCGTGGAATGCCAGGCAGCGCTGCCGGGCGCACCCGTGTCAGGAAGAACGTGTAGGCCAGGAAGATCAGCACCTGCAGCACCGACGGACCCCAGGCACCCTTGTACATGTCGCCCACCGAGCGACCGAGCTGGTCGGCCATGACCACCAGCACCAGCGACGGCGGAACCAGCTGCGTGATGGTGCCCGAGGCGGCCAGCACACCGGTGGCGTAGCGCATGTCGTAGTTGTAGCGCATCATCACCGGCAGCGAGATCATGGCCATGGCGATCACCTGACCGGCCACGGTGCCGGTGATGGCCCCCAGGATGAAACCCACCACGATGACCGAGTAGCCCAGACCACCGCGGGCGGGGCCGAACAGCTGCCCCATGGAATCCAGCAGGTCTTCGGCCAGGCCGCACTTCTCCAGGATGGCGCCCATCAGCGTGAAGAAGGGGATGGCCAGCAGCAGGTCGTTGGACAGGATGCCGAACAGGTTGAGCGGCAGGTTGCCCATGAAGGTGACCGGGAACCAACCCATGTGGATGGCGAAAAAGCCGCAGGCCAGGCCCAGTGCACCCAGCGAGAAAGCCACCGGGAAGCCGATCAGCATCACGACGATCAGCCCCCCGAACATCAGGGGAGCGAAATTCTCGGCGGTCATTGCAGCGGCCTCTCGTAGTGGGTGTCCATGTCATGCACGTGCATCAGCCAGCCGACGCGCTTGATCGCCTCGGACAGGGCCTGCAGCACCATCACGCCCATGCCGAACGGAATGGTGAACATCGCCGGCCAGCGGATCAGGCCCCCGGCGTTGCTCGACATCTCACCGGTGACGACCATCTGGGTGAACACCGGCAGCGAGGACCAGGCGATGAACCCGCACAGCGGCACCAGGAAGAAGCAGATGCCCAGCAGGTCCACCACCACCTTCATGCGGGTGGGGTACAGGCCGTAGAAGATGTCCACGCGCACGTGCTCGTTGACACGCAGCACCTGAGGTGCGCCGAACATCACGCAAACGGCGAACAGGTACCACTGGATCTCCAGGAAAGCGTTGGAGCTGATGTCCAGCGAATAGCGTATGACCGCGTTGCCCGCGCTCACCGCGCAAGCGATCAGCACGGCCCACTTGGCGACGGATGCGAGGCGGTCGGTGGCCGCATCGATCAGCCTGGCCAGGGCCAGCAGGGTTTTCATCGTGATGTCTCCTCCCCCGGCACGGTTGGGGGTGCGCAAGCCTAAGCCGGCCGGCGTAAAGGCCGCGTATAAAAAGCAGGCCCAGGCGCGAAAGGCGCGTGCGGTTTCAGCCGACGGCCGGGTCCAGCAGCAGCCGGTAGCCGACACCGGTTTCGGTCAGCAGGAACACCGGCCGGCTGGGGTCGTCCTCCAGCTTCTGGCGCAGCTGGTGCACGTAGATGCGCAGGTAGTGGGCCTGCTCGGCGTGGCCGGGCCCCCAGACCTCGCGCAGCAGCTGGCGGGTGGTGACCACCCGCCCGACGTGTCGAGCCAGCACCTCCAGCAGCCGCCATTGGGTGGCCGTGAGCCGAACCAGTTGCCCATCACGCGAGACGCTGCGGGCCACCAGGTCAACCGTGACGGCGCCCAGGCTGAGCCGCGTGTCCTCGACCGCCACTGCACCAGCGCCCGCGCCGGCGTGGCGCAAGGCCACGCGGATGCGGGCGTGCAGCTCCGCCACGCCAAACGGTTTGGTCACGTAGTCGTCTGCGCCGGCATCGAGCGCATCGACCTTCTGCGACTCCTGCGTGCGCGCCGACAGCACCAGGATGGGACGCTGGGTCCAGGAGCGGATCTGCCGCACCAGCGTCACGCCATCGCCATCGGGCAGGCCCAGGTCCAGCAGGAACAGGTCGATGCGGCGGTTGCCGGCCAGCGTCAGGCCGTCGCGCATGGTGGCGGCCTCGTGCACGCCGTAGCCTTCGGCCTCCAGGGTCATGCGCAGCAGGTCGCGGATGGACGCCTCGTCGTCCACCACCAGCACCTGCAATCGGGGGCGGTTCATGGTTCAGTCTCCGGGCAAAGGCGGGTGGGCAGGCTGGGGAAACACCATCTCGAACACCGCCCCACCCTCATTGCGTGCGCTGACGCCACCGCCGTGCAGCCGCGCCACCACCTCGCAGATCGCCAGGCCCAGGCCGGTGCCCTGCGCACTTTCGGCGTCGGTGTCGCGGTGGAACTTGCGAAACACCGCCTGTTCGCTGCCCGGCGTGAGGCCCGGCCCCTCGTCGCGCACGGTCAGCGTCCAGCTTTCTCCGGGGGCGACACGCACCTGCAGGAACACGCGGGAGCCGGAGGGCGAGTGCTGGGCCGCGTTGAGCAGCAGGTTGTTGGCGGCCTGGCTCACCAGCCTCGGGTCACACCACACCAGGTCGCTGTCGGCCACATCGGCCACCAGCTGATGTGCCTGGAGCGCGCCCGCCACCATGGTGATGGATTCGCGCAGCAATTCGCCGGCCGGGCACCACTCGCACTGGAGCTTGACCGCGCCGTCCTGCAGCCGCGCCAGATCCAGCAGGTCGCTGGTGAGTGCCTGCAGTCGTCGGGCTTGCTCCAGCACGCTGCGGGCCAGTTCGTTGCGCTGCTCCACCGTGATGTGCGCGCCCTGGGTGAGCACGGTGCTCACGGCGCCGATGATGGTGGTCAGCGGTGTCCGGAAATCGTGCGAGATACCGGCCAGCAGCGTGTTGCGCACCCGCTCGGTCTCGGCTTCGATGGCGCGCTCGGCGCTGCGGCGCTCGTGCCGGTAGCGCTCGATGGCCACTGCCGCCTGGTCGGCAAAGGCCTGCAGCAGGTGCAGGTCCTCAACGCCCCGGTGTTCCGGTGACAAGTCCCACACCAGCAAACGCCCCTGAGACCCTCCGCCGGCCATCAGTTCGAACACCTTGGCCCCATCGGGCACCTCACCACTCCCCGTCTCACTCAGTGAGGCCCGAGCAAAGAGCGTGCGCTCCACCGCCACCGCCACCACCTGCGCGATGTCGGCCGGCGAACGCGCCTTGGCCATGTTCTGCGCCAGCAGGCTGAGTGCCTGGGCACGATTGGCCTGGGCCAGCGCGTGCAGCGATGCGTCGCGCGAGCGCGCCGCCAGGCGGCCGGCCACCAGGCCCACTCCCAGCATGATGGCGAAGGTGAAGAAGTACTCGGGGTCCGTCGGCTTGAAAGACCAGCGTGGCGCCACGAAGATCCAGTCGTACACCAGCACGGAGAGCACCACCGTGATGACGGACTCCAGCAGACCCCGCTTGAGCGCCACGTAGAGCACGCCCACCAGGAACAGCAGCAGCAGGTTGATGGGGTGCAGGCGCTGCGCCACAAAGGCGCTGAGCAGGGTGCACACCGCCACCACCGCCACCGGCAGGGCCCAGCGCGATGGGGCGAGAAGGTCCTGCAGCTGGTCGTTCCACGCAGGACGTGGTGGGCGAAAGCGCGGCGCGCGGCTGGGCGCCACCAGAATCTCGATCTCCAGATTGGGCAGGCTGGCCGCCAGCACCTCGGCAAAGTCGCTGATGCGCTCGCCGAAGTTGGCCCAGTAGCGCTGGCCCATGGCCTGGTTGCCCAGCAAGATGTGGCGCGCACGCGCAGCCCGGGCCTGGTGGACGATGGTGGAGATCAGGTGGTGCGCCGTGTCCACCGCCAGACTCTGACGCACGATCTCGGCGCCGCGGGCCTGGGCACGGGCGAGCGCATGCGCCAGATCGGCCTTCATCTCGGCACTCGCCAGACGCGAGGCGACGGTATCCAGGTGCAGCACGCGCAGCGGCCGGCTATGTGGGTGGATGTCGGACAGGTAGACACGGCAGGCATGGTCCACCAGCTGACCCGCCTGACCATCGGTCATCACGCACACCAGAAGGCCTTCGGGTGGTGGCGCCTCAAATTCCATGCAACACCAGCGAGGGGCTCCGCCGGGGCCGGAACGACAGCGGTACGCCCGCCATGTCGAGCAGGGCCAGGTGCGACTCCAGAGCGGCAGCGGCCGAGGCGGCATCCCGCGCGGCACGCAGCTTCTGGGTCAGCTTGGAGGTCATCAGGCCATTGTGCATGTGTTCCAGCAACTGATGGTCATGCGGCGCGGAGGGGTACGGCGCCAGCAGAACCACGAAATCCGAGATCGGCTCCCTCGCCCCCGCATCCACACCTTGCAGGGTACGAAGGTAGAGCAGGCAGCGGTGGCGCAGGTGGCGCACGTCGGCATGTGGCAAGGCAGTGCCATCCCGCACGGCGGTGGATCGCCAGCCATGGCGTACCTGCAGGCGACGCACCACCTCGCCGGGCCGGAAACGCCCGGTCTGTTCGACCATGGACTCTGCCTGCTGGAACACGTCGTCCAGCTGACTGGCGTTCAACGCCAGGGCAACGCCCACTCGGATCACCGGTGGAGAAAAGGTGGACATGGGAAATCGGTTGCTTCACCGATTCCACCAGTCACCGCGTAAAAGAGTCGTAAAAGCCGCGTAAAAACTAGCGCATGGTGCCGCACACCGGACCGCTCACGGACGCCACGGGGTCCAGCCTGTCCTTCGCCGTGGCCACGGCCATGTCTCGGGGCAACGGCACGCCGTTCTTCACGGCCAGAATCTCGGCCATCACGCTCACGGCGATCTCGGGCGGCGTCTTGCTGCCGATGTAGATGCCAATGGGCCCGCGCAGCCGCGCCAGCTGGTCGTCTGTCACATCGAAGTGTTCGCGCAGGCGCTCGCGGCGGGCGTCGTTGTTGCGGCGCGAGCCGATCGCGCCGACGTAGAACGCATCGGTCTGCAAGGCCTCGAGCAACGCCAGATCGTCGAGCTTGGGGTCGTGGGTGAGCGCGACCACGCAGCTGCGGCGGTCTGGGCGGAAGGCCTTGACCACGTCGTCGGGCATGTCGGAGGTGACGCTGGCGCGCGGCACGCCCCAGGCGCCACGGTACTCCTCGCGCGGGTCGCACACCGTGACGGAAAAACCGCTGAACAGCGCCATGGTGGCCAGGTACTCGGTGAGCTGCCCGGCACCGATCAGCAGCATGCGGAACTCAGGGCCGAAGGTGTTGAGCAGCGCCTCGTGGTCCAGCCGCAGCGCCTCGCCGGCCTGGGCGGGCGACAGCGTGGCCTGGCCGTCGGTCAGGCGCACGCGCCGCTGCAGCATCTCGCCACGCTCCAGACGGGCCACCATGTCCTGCAGCACCTGCGCGTCGGGGTCGAACTCCAGCAGCAGCTCCAGGGTGCCGCCACAGGGCAGGCCGAAGCGGTGGGCTTCGTCGGCGCTGATGCCGTACTTCACCGATTGCGGCGGCCCCTGCGGGATGGCGTGCGGATCGGCGTCGGTGACCGTGCTGGCCAGGTAGGCCCGCGTGTAGCGGTGGATCAGGTCGTCTTCGATGCAGCCGCCCGAGACCGAACCCACCACCTGCCCGCCTTCGGCCAGCGCCATGATGGAGCCAATGGGCCGTGGCGACGAACCCCAGGTGCGCACCACCGTGACCAGCATGGCGCGCTGGCCTGCCAGGCGCCAGTCGCGCAGGGTGCGCAGAACAAACAGATCCAGGTTTTCCATATACGGGTCAACCGCCTTCAGCCCAGCAGCCAGAACAGCACGGCTGCGCCGACCAGCAGCGCGACGATGTAGGGCAGCGACGAGCCCGCCGGTTCGGCCGTGCGGGGTGCCGCCGCCGCGGTTCCCTCGGCTGGCGGGTGGCGCCGGCGCAGTTCCTCGTCGAACCGTTTGAAGAAGTCCTCCGCCATGGAGCGGGCCACGCCATCGATCAGGCGCTGGCCCATCTGCGCGATCTTGCCGCCCACGGTGGCGTTGGCGGTGTAGTTCAGCTCGCAGCCGTCGGCATGATCGGCCAGACGCACCTGTGCGCTGCCCTTGCCGAAACCGGCCGCCCCACCCTGCCCCTCAAAGGCCAGCGTGTAGCCGCTGGGCGGCACGATGTCGCTGAGTGCGATCTTGCCGGCGAACTTGGCCGACACCGGACCGATCTTCACCGACACGCCCACCGTGTACTGGTTCTCGCCGCTGGCCTCCAGCTTGTCGCAGCCCGGCACGCAGGCCTTGAGAACCTCGGGGTCGTTCAGCGCTTGCCAGGCCTGTTCGCGGGTGACGTGCAGCACCCGGCTTCCTTCCATGTCCATGTGGTTTTCTTCGCTCGGTATTCGTTCAGGAAATCACCGCTCCAGCACGCGCGCAAGGCTGTCGGCGAGCTGGCTCAGGTGGTCGAGATTGTGAACCGCCACGAGGCGGTCCGCGTGGCGGTGCAACACGGCAGCCGCACGGGCCGAGGGTGTATAGCCCTCGAAACGCAGCAGCGGGTTGAGCCACAGCAGTTGCCGGCTGTGGCGCTTGAGCCAATGGAGCTCGTCATCGAGCGCGGCGGGCTCGCCGGTGTCGAGCCCGTCGCTGATCAGCAGCACCAGCGTGCGCCGCCCCACGAACCGCCGGGCGTGCCGCTGGCGCAGCTCGGCCAGGCTCTCGCCCAGACGGGTGCCGCCCGCAAAATCGTCGATGGCATGGGCTGCAGCAGCGAGCATGGCGTCGGCGTCGCGCAGGCGAAAGGCCGGCCCCAGGTCGGTGAGACGGGTGCCGAACGCGAACACGTCGCGCCGCTGCTGCGCGCGCAATGCGCCGTGCAAAAAAGCCAGCAGCAGGCGCGCGTAGCGCTCCATGGAGCCAGACACATCCACCAGCAGCAGCACCGGCAATGGCCGGCGGCGTGGCCGCTGGCGCGGCAGGCGCAGGCAGTCGCCGCCCTGGCGTGCGGCGGCCTGGGCCACACGCGCCCAGTGCAGGCGCTCGCCACGGGCGCTGGCCTGCTGGCGGCGCGTGGCCAGCAAGGGCAGCTGCAACTGCAGGCGCTGCACCAGCTGCTCCACCAGCCGGTACTCGGCGGCGCTCAGACCATTGAAATCGGCGTGGCGCAGGCGCTGCAGGTCGCTGGCCGTGAGAGCGGCATCGAATTCGATCTCGCTTTCGTTGCGCGCAGGGGGTGCCTGGGCCGCGCGCACGGCGGCCAGCGCGTCGCGAACGCGCGGGCGGCGCGGCACCGGCTCGGCCTTGCCTTCGCCACGCGGCAGCATCTGGGCCAGCAGCTTGTTGGCCACCTGCGGGTCGCGGAAATAGGCGTCAAACAGCTCGCGCAGCACGGCGCGCTCGGCCTCGTCGTGCACCAGAACCGCTTCCAGGGCGGCACACAGGTCGTCGCGGCGCTCAAGACCCACGAGCGTGGCCGCCTGCTGGGCCAGTGCGAGCTGGCCGCTGTCGATGCGCAGACCGGCCCGGCGCAGGGCACGGCCGAAGCCCACCAGGTTGTCAGCGAATTTTCTGCTGCGCGAATCGCCAAGCTGGCTGTGCGTACGGGCGTTCATTCCGCCGTCTCAGGGGTCAGCAGGCGCCCCGTCAGTTCCGGTGTCAGCGCCGCAATGTCCTCGCGCTGCTTGAACAGGATGCCGGCGGTGTCGGCCACCACTTCCGGGTCCACCACCAGGGTGTCGAGCGCGACCAGCGCCTTGGCCCACTCCACACTTTCTGCAATGCCGGGGGCACGAGCAAACGTGGCCGCCAATGCCGGCGAACGCAGCCGCTGCACAAAGGCCGTGACCTGCTCGGCCAGCGCCTCACCGGCCTCTGGCACGAGCGCACGCACGATCTCCAGCTCGCGTTCGCGCTCGGGGTAGTCCAGCCAGTGGTAGAGGCAGCGGCGCTTGACGGCGTCGTTCAGGTCGCGGGTGCGGTTGCTGGTGAGCAGCGTCACCGGTGGGTGGGCGGCGCGCACGCTGCCCAGCTCGGGAATGCTGACCTGGTACTCGCCCAGGTACTCCAGCAGAAACGCCTCGAAGGGTTCGTCGGCGCGGTCCACCTCGTCGATCAGCAGCAGCGCACCCGGCTCGGGCGCCTGCAGGGCCTGCAGCAACGGGCGGCGGATCAGGTAGCGCTCCTGGTAGATCTCGCGCTCCAGCTGCTCGGTACGGCCGCCGCCGCCGGGCCGCCCCAAGGCGGCGGGCGCACCCTCGGGGGGCAGCGAGGACACGCCAGTGCCGAGCGTGGGGGCCCAAGATTCTGCCGCACGCATGTGCAGAAGCTGTGCGGCGTGGTTCCATTCGTAGAGCGCTTCGCGCTGCTCCATGCCGTCGTAACACTGCAGGCGCAGCAGCGGCCGCCCGAGCAGCCGGCCCAAGGCCTTGGCCAGCTCGGTCTTGCCCACGCCGGGCTCACCTTCAAGCAGCAGCGGGCGCTGCAGCCTGAGGGCGAGGAACACCGCCGTGGCGAGGCGGCGGTCAGCGAAGTAGCCCGTCGCGCGCAATCCGGCGATCAGGTCGTCGACGCTCGCAACGGGCATGGCCATCAACGCGCCAGCGCCGCAGCCACCGCCCGCTGCGTCATCACACTGATGAGCTGCGCACGGTAGGCTGCGCTGGCGTGCAGGTCGGAGCTGAGCCCATCGTCCGACACCTTCACCGCCGCAGCAGCCTGGGGTGTGAACGAGGCGGTGAGCGCCGCCTCCAGACCCGCATGCCGGAACACGCCGTTGCCGCCGCCCGTGACGGCCACCCGCACGCCCTTGGCCGTCTGTGCCACGAACACGCCAATGAGCGCAAAGCGCGAGGCCGGCTGGCGGAACTTCATGTAGGCGGCGCGCTGGGACACCGGGAAAGCCACCGAGGTGATCAGCTCGCCCTCGGCCAGCGCGGTGGTGAACATGCCCTGAAAGTAGTCGTCCGCCGCAATCTGGCGCTTGTTGGTGTGCACCGTGGCGCCCAGAGCCAGCACCGCACTGGGGTAGCAGGCCGAGGGGTCGTTGTTGGCCAGCGAACCACCCAGCGTGCCCATGGCACGCACCTGGCGGTCACCGATCTGGCCGGCCAGTTCGGCCAGTGCCGGGATGTGTTGGCGCACCTCGGCGCTGTCAGCCACCACGTTGTGTCGGGTCATGGCGCCAATGGTCACCACCCCGCCCTGCGCGGTGATGCCGGCCAGCCCACCCACCTGGCTCAGGTCCACCAGCTGCTCGGGGCTGGCCAGGCGCAGCTTCATCGAGGCCAGCAGCGTCTGCCCGCCGGCCAGGGGTTTGCCTCCAGCGCTGGCGAGTTTGGCCGCGTCGTCCAGGCTCGCGGGACGTTCGATCGTGAATGCGTACATGATTAAATTCCTTTCATGTCAATGGCCACCATGCGCCTGAGCCCCGACCGGGGGCACCGCCGGGCCGGCTTTGCCGGACGGCCAGTGCCGCCCCCTTGAGGGGGTCGCGCGCAGCGCGGCGGGGTGGGCTCATTTCGCGGATTGGATGGCGTTCCACACGCGCGACGGCGAGGCCGGCATGTCGAAGTCTTTCACGCCCAGGTCGCTGAGCGCGTCCAGCACCGCGTTGATGACAGCGGGTGGCGAGCCGATGGCGCCGGCCTCGCCGCAGCCCTTGGTGCCCAGCGGGTTGTGGGTGCATGGCGTGCAGACGGTGTCGAGCTTGAACTCGGGCAGGTCGTCGGCGCGTGGCATCGCGTAGTCCATGAAGCTGCCGGTCAGCAGCTGGCCGCTCTCGGGGTCGTACACGCAGTTTTCCAGCAGCGCCTGACCAATGCCCTGCGCCAGGCCGCCATGCACCTGGCCCTCGACGATCATCGGGTTGATGATGGTGCCGAAGTCATCCACGGCGGTGAAGCGGTCCACGCGCACCACGCCGGTGGCCGGGTCCACCTCCACCTCGCAGATGTAGGTGCCTGCAGGGAAGGTGAAGTTGGTCGGGTCGTAGAACGCGGTTTCGTTCAGGCCCGGCTCCAGCTTGTCCAGCGGGTAGTTGTGCGGCACGTAGGCCGTGAGGGCCACCTGACCAAACGGGATCTTCTTGTCGGTGCCCTTCACCGAGAACTCGCCGTTGGCGAACTCGATGTCGGCGTCGCTGGCTTCCATCAGGTGGGCGGCGATCTTCTTGGCCTTGGTCTCGATCTTGTCGAGCGCCTTCATGATGGCCGCACCACCCACCGAGATGGAGCGTGAGCCGTAGGTGCCCATGCCGAATGGCACGCGGCCGGTGTCGCCGTGGACCACGTCCACGTTTTCCACCGGAATGCCCAGGCGCGCGGCCACCACCTGTGCAAAGGTGGTCTCGTGGCCCTGGCCGTGGCTGTGTGAACCGGTGAACACCGTGACGCTGCCCGTGGGGTGTACGCGGATCTCGCCGCACTCGAACAGGCCGGCGCGCGCGCCGAGCGCCCCGGCGATGTTGGACGGCGCGATGCCGCAGGCCTCGATGTAGGACGAATAGCCCACGCCGCGCTTGAGGCCCTTGGCCTCGCTGGCCTTCTTGCGTGCCGCGTAGCCGGCCACATCGGCCAGTTGCTGGGCCTTGTCCATGCAGGCGTGGTAGTCGCCCACGTCGTACTGCAGCGCCACCGGCGTCTGGTACGGGAAGGTGGTGATGAAGTTGCGCCGGCGGATCTCGTCCTGGCCCAGCCCCATTTCCCAGCCGCAGCGTGTGACCAGGCGCTCGAGCAGGTAGGTGGCCTCGGGCCGGCCGGCACCGCGGTAGGCGTCCACCGGTGCGGTGTTGGTGAACCAGGCATCCACCTCCACGTAGATCAGCGGCGTGGCGTACTGGCCCGCCAGCAGCGTGGCATAGAGGATGGTGGGCACGGCGGTGGAGAAGGTCGACAGGTAGGCGCCCAGGTTGGCGTCGGTGTGCACCCGCATGGCCAGAAATTTGCCGTCCTTGTCCATGGCCATCTCGGCCACGCTCACGTGGTCGCGGCCGTGCGCATCGCTCAGGAAGGCCTCGCTGCGGTCAGCCGTCCACTTGATGCTGCAGTTCATCTGCTTGGCGGCCCAGGTCAGCGCCACGTCTTCGGCGTAGAGGTAGATCTTGGAGCCGAAGCCGCCTCCCACGTCGGGCGCGATCACGCGCACCTTGTGCTCGGGCAGGCCCAGCACGAAGGCGGTCATCAGCAGCCGCTCGACGTGCGGGTTCTGGTTGGACACGTACAGCGTGTACTCGTCGGTGGCGCGGTTGTAGCTGCCGATGGCCGCGCGCGGCTCCATGGCGTTGGGGATCAGGCGGTTGTTGACCAGGTCCAGCTTGGTGACGTGCGCGGCCTTGGCAAACACCGCATCCACCTGCGCCTTGTCGCCCAGCGCCCACTTGTAGCAGTGGTTGTCGGGTGCTTCATCGTGCAGGGCGGTGGCGCCTTTGGCATCGCTCACACCCACCACGGCGGGCAGCACGTCGTAGTCCACGTCCACCGCTTCGGCGGCGTTGCGGGCGTTTTCCTGCGTGTCGGCCACCACCATGGCCACGTGGTCGCCCACATAGCGCACCTTGGTGTGTGCCAGCACGGGGTGAGGCGGCTCCTTCATGGGGGTGCCGTCGGGGTTGTTGATGAGCCAGCCGCAGGGCAGCCCGCCCATTTTTCCTTCCAGGTCCTTGCCCGTGAAGATGCGCTCCACGCCCGGCATGGCCATGGCGCGGCTGATGTCCACCGACTTGATCACGGCGTGCGCATGGGGTGAGCGCACGAACACGGCGTGGCGCTGGTTGGCCAGGTTGATGTCGTCGGTGTACTGGCCGGCGCCGGTCAGGAAACGGTAGTCCTCCTTGCGGCGGACGGCTTCACCGATGTGAGGCAGTTTGGAGAAATCGGATGCACCCATGTCGTTCTCCTTCAGGCTTTCATCGCGGCCTGGCCCTGACGGACCGCCTTGACGATGTTCTGGTAACCGGTGCAGCGGCAGATGTTGCCCTCCAGGCCTTCGCGCACCTGCTCGTCGCTGGCGTTGGGCACGCGGCGGCACAGGTCCACCGCGCTCATCACCATGCCGGGCGTGCAGAAGCCGCATTGCAGGCCATGGCACTCCTTGAATGCGGCCTGCATGGGGTGCATGGTGCCGTCGGCGGCGGCCAGACCCTCGATGGTCTCCACCTGCGCGCCGTTGACCTGGGCGGCCAGCACGTTGCACGACTTGACGGCCTGCCCGTTGACCAGCACGGTGCAGGCGCCGCACTGGGCGGTGTCGCAGCCGACGTGGGTTCCGGTGAGTCCGAGGTGTTCTCGCAACGCACGCACGAGAAGGGTGTTGGGTTCAACGGACAGCGTGCGCGCCTTGCCGTTGACCTTGAGTTCAACCTGCATCTGCTTGTCTCCTGTTTTTTGCTGTGGGGCGGTAACCGGAGACGATTGTTCGAGCGCGGCCCGATGCCTGGGGGCGGGTTTACCCGCAAACCGGGAGCCTGTCGCACAAGAATTCTCAAATTGAGACGAAGCGGCTCAACGCACCAGCGCGCCCGACTTGACCTGTGCCCAGACCTTGCAGCCCACGCTCAGCCCCAGCGTGTGCACCGCCCGCGCCGTGACGCGCGCGCGCAGCTTGACCGTGCCGCAGCGCAGCAAAACCGACACCTGCGACGGGTGCCCGCCCTCGTCGAGCGAGAGCACCTCGGCCGGCCAGTGGTTCTGGATGCTGGTGCCCTGTGGCTCGCCCAGCGTCAGGCTCACGTCGCGGGCGGCCACGCGCAGGCGCACCGCGTCGCCCTCGCCCAGGTCGGCGTCGGGCAGCCAGAGGGACAACCCGTCCACCTCCACCCGAGCCAGGTGGAAAGCCGTGTCGCGCCCGGCCACGCGCCCCAGCAGCAGTGTGGTGGCGTCGTCTGCGCTGCCGCGCATGACCTGCTCCACCGGCCCCTGCTCCACCACCCGCCCCTGCTCCAGCCGCACCACGGTGTTGGCCAGGCGGGCCACCTCGTCGGCGGCATGGGACACGTACAGCATGGGTATGGCCAGCTCGTCGCGCAGCCGCTCCAGCCAGGGCAGGATGTCCTGCTTGCGCGAAGCGTCCAGCGAGGCCATGGGTTCGTCGAGCAGCAGCAGATCGGGCTGGGTCACCAGCGCACGGGCCATGGCCACCCGCTGGCGCTCGCCACCCGAGAGCTGGTGCGTGCGGCGGCGCAGCAACGGGCCTATGCCCAGCAGGTCCACCGCATGGTCCAGCGCCGCCGTCTGCGCCGCCGTAGGCTGGCGCGGCAGGCCAAAACGCAGGTTGGCCGCCACGTCCAGGTGATCAAACAGGCTGGCCTCCTGGAACACGTAGCCCAGGGAGCGTTTCCAGGTGGGCACGAAATGGCGGCGGGTTTCGTCCTGCCAGCAGGTGTCGCCCAGCCAGACTTCGCCGCGCGCCGCGCGTTCCAGCCCGGCCACACAGCGCAGCAGCGTGGTCTTGCCCGAACCCGAGGGGCCGAACAGCGCCGTCACGCCCGAGGCCGGCAGCTCCAGCGCCACGTCGAGCGCGAAGGCGCCACGGTCCAGCTGCAGGCGCACCTTGAAACGGTGATGCGCACTCACAGCACGCTCCGGTTCTGGCGCCTGTCGGCCCAGTTCAGTGCCAGCAGCACCACGAAGGCGAACACCAGCATGCCGGCGGCCAGCGTGTGGGCCTGCGGGTATTCCATGGCCTCCACGTGGCCGTAGATCTGCGTGGAGATCACACGCGTCTGGCCGGGGATGTTGCCGCCGATCATCAGCACCACACCGAACTCGCCGATGGTGTGGGCAAAGCTCAGCACCGCAGCGGTGAAAAAACCCGGACGCGCCAGCGGCAGCGCCACGCGGAAAAACGCCACCAGCGGGCTCACACGCAGCGTGGCGGCCACCTCCATAGGCCGCCGGCCCATGGCCTCAAAAGCATGGCGGATGGGCTGCACCGCGAACGGCAGCGAGTACACCACCGAGCCCACCACCAGACCGGTGAAGGTGAAGGCCAGCGGCTGTAGACCCAACGAAGCCATCAGCCCGCCCAGCGGGCCATTGGGCCCCAGGCCGACCAGCAGGTAAAAGCCCAGCACCGTGGGCGGCAGCACCAGCGGCAGCGCCACCACCGCCGCTATGGGCGAGCGCCAGCGCGAGCGCGTGTGCGCCAGCCACCACGCCAGCGGCGTGGCCATCACCAGCAGCACCGCCGTGGTCAGCGTGGCCAGTTCGGCGGTCAGGCGAATCGCCTGCCAGGCTCCTGCGTCCAGGCCCCACATGGTGTCAGGGCGCGTAGCCGTGGCCGAGGATGACGCGGCGCGCCACCTCACCGCGCAGGTAGGTCATCAGCGCCTTGGCGGCCGCGTTGTCGGCGCCCCGGGCCAGCAAGACGGCTTCCTGCCGTAGGGGGTCGTGCAGGTTCTGTGGCACCACCCAGCCCGACCCGCCGGTGAGCACGCCGTTGGCGTACACCTGCGACAGCGCCACGAAACCGGCGGCCGCGTTGCCCGAAGCGACGAACTGGTGCGCCTGCGCGATGTTGGAACCCTGCACCAACCGGGGCCGCATCGCCTCCAGCACGCCCAGCCTGGCCAGCACCTGCTCGGCCGCCAGGCCATATGGCGCGAGCCGGGGATCGGCGAGGGCCAGTTTCGCTATGGCGTTGCCCCTGAGCACCTCGCCCTTGTCGTCCACGAACCCGGGTTTGGCACTCCACAACACCAGCCGGCCGGTCGCGTAGATGAAACGCGAGCCCTTCACGCCCAGCCCTTCGGCTTCCAGCCTGGGCGGCGTGCTGTCATCGGCCGCCAGGAACACGTCGAAAGGTGCACCGTTCCTGATCTGTGCGTAAAAAGCTCCCGTGGCGCCAAAGGCCAACACCGCCTGGTGGCCCGTGTCCTTTTCGAACGCTTGAGCGATCTGCCGCATGGGCACCGCAAAGTTGGCCGCCACAGCCACCTGAACCGAGCCGGACTGCGCCCAGGCATTAGCCACCGACAGGCACGCCATCACTACGGCTGCCAACCACTTGCCCATGCGTCGCCTCGCTATTCCATTGGAGAATAGCGCTTAGTATAGACACAGCCCCCAGATGCCGATGAAAACGCCAGCCCCCATCCACATCGACCACGCGCTCGCCGACCCCGGCACCGACAAGCGCCTGGACATCCTGAGGCTGGTGGGCGAATGTGGCTCCATCTCGGAGGCCGCCCGCCGCGCGGGTGTGAGCTACAAGGCCGGCTGGCAGGCGGTGGACACCCTGAGTAACCTGGCCGGCACCGACCTGGTGGAACGCGCCGTGGGTGGCGCCGGCGGCGGCGGTGCGCGCCTCACCGAAGCCGGCCACCAGCTGCTGCAGGCCGCCGGCCAACTGGCCCAGGCACGGCAGCAGGTGCTGGGCCAGTACCGGGGCAAACAGCGCGGTGCCCTGGCCGCCAGCGCCCTTCCCGCCCTCGCCCTGCGCACCAGCATGCGCAACCAGTTGCCGTGCGAAGTGCGCGCCTTGAAGAACGTGGGCGGCCTGGTGGTGGTACGCCTGGCCATAGGCGGCAGCGAAGACATCGAGTCGCGCATCACGCGTGAAAGCGCGCAGCTGCTGGGCCTGAAAAAAGGCACCCCGGCGCTGGCACTGTTCAAGGCCACAGCCGTCACACTCTCCGCGCCCGATGCGGCGCCAGCCACCGGCAACCGGCTCACGGGCCACATCACCCGCGCAGGCCGCTCGGCAGCGGGGTCCGAGATGGCCCTGCAGTTGCCCGGTGGCGCCAGCGTCGTGGGTTTTGCGCCGGCGGGGTCAGGATTGAAGAAGGGGTCAGCCGCCAGCGCCGGGTTCGATGCGGCCAATGTGGTGGTGGCGCTGGCGGGGTGAGTTCAGCGGGATACAGACATGCTCTGGCAGGTGAGCGAGCTCGAGCGGCAATGCGGTGGCGCGCTGTTTCGCCGCACCGGGCGGGGTGTGGTGCTGACCGACCTGGGCCAGCACGTGGCCGCGCGCATCCGCACCTGGTTGCGCGACACCGACCAGATGCTGGCCGACATCCGCGTGGACGCCAACGTGCCCATGGGCGAGGTGCGGCTGGGGATACTGCCCTCGGCCGCCCACCCGCTGATGACCCACCTCTACCTGCGGCTGCAGGCCGAGTACCCCAAGGTGCGGCTCAATGTGCGCGAGGGCCAGGGCGGCGAGCTCGATGCCCTGCTGGACACCGGCAGCGTGGACATGGCCATCCTGTTCCGCTACCAGAAGCCAGCCAGCCACGACGAACACCTGCTGGCCACGGCGGGCACCTTTCTCGTGTCGCGCCCTGGTGACCCGCTCACACGCTCGGAGACCATCGATTTCACGCGGCTGGAGGGGCTGCGCCTGGTGTTGCCCCGGCGGCCCGCGCACTGGCGCGCGGTGCTGGACGAGACCGCGCGCAGCAAGGGCTTCACGCTGCAGGCCGAGGTGGAGGCCGATTCGCTGAAGGTGCAAAAGCAGCTGGTGGCCCACACACCCGGGCTCTATTCGCTGCTGGGCTCGTTTTCCATCGCTGACGAGCTGCGCGCCGGGCAGCTGCAGGTGTCACGCGTGGTGGCGCCCGACCTCAAGCGCCATGTGACGCTGGCCCTGCCCAAGCAGGGCCAGCTCACGGCCGCCAGCCGCGTGGTCTCGCGCCTGATACGCGAGACCGTTGCGGCCTGGGGCCACCGGCTCAGCGAACCGGAGCAGCCCCTCGCCCGGCCGGCCTGAGGCGGCGCCTCAGCTGCCTATGGCCGGGAGCACCTGGCCCCGGCATTCGCCAAAGCCGATGCGCGCCGCACCCGGCTTTTCGCACCAGCCGCGCAGGATGACGGTGTCACCATCCTCCAGGAAGGTGCGCGTCTCGCCGGTGGAGGCCAGCGGGATGGACTGGGTGCCACCCTTGGAGAGTTCGACGATGGCGCCGGCCTCCTCGTAGGTGGGGCCGGAGATGGTGCCGGTGCCCAGCAGGTCACCGCTCTGCAGGTTGCAGCCACCCACGGTGTGCTGCGCCAGCATCTGGGCAATGGTCCAGTACTGGTGCCTGAAGCTGGTGGCCGAGAGGCGGTCGCCGTCCAGCCCCTTGGCGCGGTTCTGCGCGCTCTGCAGGCGCACCTCCAGTTGCACGTCCACCCCACCCTGTTCACGGTTGGCAGGCGTGTCCAGGTAGGGCAGCGGCTGGGGCTCGTCGGCCGGGTGGGCAAAGGGCACGCGGTACGGCGCCAGCGCCTCCAGGGTCACGATCCAGGGCGAGACCGAGGTGCAGAAGTTCTTGCCCAGGAAGGGGCCGAGCGGCGCCATTTCCCAGAACTGGTGGTCGCGCGCGGACCAGTCGTTGAGCAGGCACATGCCGAAGATGTGCTGCTCGGCCTGGGCCAGCGGTATGGGCTCGCCCTGCGCGTTGCCGGGGCCGACGTAGAAGCCCATCTCCAGCTCGTAGTCGAGCCGGCGGCAGGCGCCGTAGGTGGGCGCCTTCGCACCCGGAGCCATGGCCTGTCCCATGGGGCGGCGAAACGGCGTGCCGCTGACCACCACGCTGGAGGCGCGGCCATGGTAGGCAATGGGCAGCCACTGGAAGTTGGGCGTGAGCGGGTCATCCGGCCGCATCACGCGGCCGACGTTGCGGGCGTGGTGGATGGACGTGTAGAAGTCGGTGTAGTCGCCGATGCGTGTGGGCAGCGTGAGCTCGATGGCCGATTGCGGCACGAGGCTGGAGCGCACGGCTTGCGTGGCAGCACCATTGGCACCGGACTTGAGCGCGTCGAACAGTGCGTGGCGCAGCGCACTCCAGGCAGACGGGCCCTGGGCCAGCAGGTCGTTGAGCGCGGGCTGCGAGGCGGCGGTGGCGGCCTGTGCGGCCAGGCCTTGCAGCGCGCCCGACGAGGCCAGCGCCGCAAGGTCTATCACCTGGTCGCCAATGGCGACGCCGCCGCGAAAGGCCTCGCAGCTGCCGGCACGGCGGAACACGCCGAAAGGCAGGTTCTGGATAGGGAAATCGCAGCCCGCCGTGTTGGCGGATTCCAGCCAGCTGCGGGCGGCGGGGTCGTGGGTGTGGTTCAGTGCCATGCAGGGTGCTCCGTTCAGCGTGTGGCCATCAGTGCGTCGTCGAAGATGGCGACGGCGCGCGTCCAGCCGGCAGAGGCGCCACGGATCTTGTGCGGGAAACACGAGATGAAGAAACCGGTGGGCGGCAAGGCTTCGAGGTTGTGAAGCTTTTCGATGTGGCAGTAGCCGATGTCGCGCCCGGCCTTGTGGCCTTCCCAGATCAGCGAGGCGTCTTTCGTCTCGCCGTATTTCTTGGCGGTGTGCACGAAGGGTGCGTCCCAGCTCCAGGCGTCGGTGCCGGTGAGGCGCACGCCACGCTCGAGCAGGTACATGGTGGCGTCATAGCCCATGCCGGCGCCCGCGCTGACGTAGTCGTTGTGGCCGTAGCGCGAGCCGGCCCGGGTGTTCACCACCACGATCTCCAGCGGCGAGAGCGTGTGGCCGATGCGTTTGAGCTCGGCTTCCACGTCGGCGGCGGTGACCACGTAGCCATCTTCGAAGTGACGGAAGTCCAGCTTCACGCCGGGCTGGAAGCACCACTCCAGCGGCACGTCGTGGATGGCGATGGCGGGCTTCTTCTGGCCCAGCGCGGCGTCCTGCGTGGAGTGGAAGTGGTACGGCGCATCCAGGTGGGTGCCGTTGTGGGTGGACAGCTGCACCAGCTCCACCGCCCAGCCCTCGCCGTCGGGCAGGTCTTCCTTCTTGAGACCGGGGAAGAAGGGTTCGATCTGCTCGAAGGTGTGCTCGTGGGTGAAGTACTGGATCTTGGGTGCGAAGGCTGGCGGATCGCTCAGCACGTCGTTTTCCAGGTAGATGGAGAGGTCGACAAATTGGCGGGGCATGGTGGTTCTCCTCAGGGAACGTGGGTATCGGTCGTGTTCAGGGGGTCTGCCAGCGCAGCAATCGGCGCTCGGCCAGGCTCAGCAGCGCGTTGCTGGCAAAGCCGATGAGGCCCAGCAGCACGATGCCGGCAAACAGCTCGCTCGCGCGGAACGAACGGGCCGCGAGCAGGATGGCCTGCCCGAGGCCGGATTGGGAGGCGATCATCTCGCCCACCACAGAGACGATCAGCGAAACCGTCATTGACAGCCGCATGCCGGCCAGGATGTCGGGCATGGCACTGGGCAGGCCCACCTTCCAGATGAAGGCGGTGCGGCTCATCTGCAGCGCGGTGGAGACCTCGCGCAGGCGCGGCTCCACGCTCGCAAAGCCGTGCACCGTGGCCAGCAGCACCGGCCACATGGCACCGAAGGCCACCACGGCCAGCACCATGTTGGGCGACAGGCCAAAGATGGAAATGGCCAGCGGGATGACGGCCGAGGCCGGCAGCGGGCGCACGAACTCCAGTGTGGGCTGAAGCCAGGCACGGGCCACGGCCGAGATGCCGATGACCGCGCCCAGCGCCATGCCCGCGAACGAGGCCAGCAGCCAGCCCAGCAGCATGCGCTCCACCGTGCTGAAGGTGAAGCCAGCCAACTCGCCGGCGGTGGTGCCTTCGCTGGGCGGCAGCAGGTTCAGGCCCTGCAGCAGGCTGACGATGGTGGCTTCCGGTGTGGGCAGGAACACCTTGCTGACCCACTCGTAGTGGCTGGCACACCACCACAGCGCCAGCAGCGCAAGCAGCAGGCTGGCCGATTCGAATGCGCCACGCCAGGCGGCGGGCTGGCGGGAGGTGTGGGCGCTCATTGCACGGCCCCCATGCGCCGCGCCACCCAGGCCTGGGCACGCTGCGCGAGCTCGTTGACAACAAAGCCGACCACGCCGATCCAGAACAGCCAGGCCAGCATCAGGGCAGGGTCCAGACTCTGCTGCGCGATCATGATGGCGTAGCCCATGCCGTTGGGATTGGCCGCGATCTCCACCGTGACCGCCACCACCAGCGCAATGGCCACGCCCAGTCGCAGCGCCACGAACAGGCGCGGCACCATGGCCGGTATCACGATCTTGCGCACGCGGTCCTGGGGCGACAGGCCCAGCGCCAGCGCCACTTCCAGCAGGCGCGGCTCCACCTGGCGCGCGGCCGCCTGGGCCAGCACCAGCATGGGCCAGAAGGTGGCGAAGGCCACCACCGCCACCTCCATGCGCACGCCAAAGCCGAACACCAGCAGCGACAGCGGGATCAGGGCCACCGAGGGCACGGGGCGCAACACCTCCACCGACAGGAAGCTCATGCGCGCCGCGCGCGGCGACAGGCCCAGCACGACGCCGAGCAGCACGCCCAGGCCCGCGCCGATCAGCAGGCCCAGCGCGGCCGAACCCAGCGTGAACGCCGTGGCCTGCCAGAGCGTGCCGTCGGTGGCGGCGCCCCAGAACGCCTTGAGTGCGGCGCTCGGCGGCGCCAGTGCCTCGCTGCTGGCGCCCGGGCCACGCGTGTACCACTCGAACAGCGCCAGCAGGGCCACGGGAAACGCGGCAGCCTGCAGAAACGTTTTGCTGCGCGCCATGTCAGTGATGTCCGAGGAACTGGTACAGCTCGCGCCGCAGCCGCAGGAAATCGGGGTGCTCTTTCGTGCTCAGCTGGTCGCGTGGGCGCGGGATGGGCACATCGATCATGGCGGCCAGACTGGGTGCCTCGGGCGTGGGGTTGGCCCTCAACGCGATCACGCGGTCGCCCAGGTAGATGGCCTCCTCCAGGTCGTGCGTGACGAACAGCACCGTCAGGCCGCTGTCGCGCACCAGGCGCGAGACCTCGTCCTGCAGGTTCTCGCGCGTCATGGCGTCCAGCGCCCCGAAGGGTTCGTCCATCATCATCAGCTCGGGCTCCTGGGCGAGGCAGCGCGCAATCTGCACGCGCTGCTGCATGCCGCCCGAAAGCTGCACCGGGAACTTCTGCGCGTGCGCCGTCAGGCCCACGGTCTCCAGCACCCGCGCGATGCGCGCGGGCCGCTCCGCCGCCGGCACGCCAGCGGCCTCCAGGGCCAGCGCCACGTTGCCCTCCACCGTACGCCAGGGCAGCAGCGCGCGGCCGTAATCCTGGAACACGAAGGCGACCTCGCGCGAGGGGCCGGTGATGGGCTTGCCATGGCGCAGCGAGGCGCCCGCGGTGGGCTGCACAAAACCCGCTGCTGCGCGCAGCAACGTGGTCTTGCCACAGCCCGACGGCCCGATGATGCAGACGAACTCGCCGCGCTTCACCTCGAAGCTGGTGGGCGAGAGGATCTCGCGCCCACCGAGGTGGATGGCGACGCCGTCAAAACGCAGAAGGCTCATCCCTTACGGCCCTCACTTCGCGATCAGCTGCGCCACGGCGGGCGTGGTCTTGAGCATGCTCTGCTCGCGCATCATCTCGACCCAGTAGCCCAGGTGGCGCTCGTTGATGACCGGCAGCGGCGGGCTGATCTGGATGGAGGCCAGCACCTCGGGCGGCAGCTTGATGTACTTGCCGATGTGCTCGCGCACCTTGGCGCTGTTTTTCGGGTTGTTGATGAAGCCCGCCGCTTCGACGATGGAATCGCGGAAACCCTTGACCGCACCGGCGTTCTTGGCCGCCCAGTCGCGGCGCGCGGTGTAGAGGATGGTGGGCATGCCCTCGGTGAGGAAGGTGGTGTAGTAGGAAGCCACGTAACCCGCGCTGCTCTGGATGATGCGCGCCATGAACGGGTCGGCCGTCACCACCGCATCCAGCGAACCGCCACGCAGCAGGTCGGCGTGCTGGGGGAAAGCGGCTTCGATGAAGTTGACCTTGGTGTAGTCCACGCCCTGCGACTTGAGCCAGGCGCGGAAGGTGACGTGCAGGTAGGCGCCCAGGCCGGGCACGCCGATCTTCTTGCCCACGCAGTCCTGCGCAGTCTTGATGCCGGCACCGGCACGCGCCACCAGGCCCACGCCGGTCAGGTTCTTGGCAGTGCCGCCACCGCCGCCCACCACCACGTGGTCCAGGCCACCGTCAACGCCCTGCAGGTACACCGAAGGCGTGGGGCCGCCGATCTGCAGCGAGTCGGCCTGGATGGCGGCGGGAATGGAGGGGTTGAGCGGAATGAACTTGGGCTCGACGTCCAGGTTGCGCTTGGAGAAGTAGCCCTCCTCCTTGGCCACGAAGACCGAGGCGAAATCGGTCACGGCGGTGAAGCCGAACACGATCTTGGTGGTGGCCTGCGCGCGGGCGGGCAGCGCGATGGCGCCAGCGGCGGCCAGGGCACCGGTCAGCAGGGTGCGGCGTTGGATGGTGGGGGTCATGCGGGTCTCCTGGTTCTGGGTTGGCGGACGGGGTCTTTCGGGTGCACTCGGGCCACGACACCCCGTATGCCGTGGACGATGAAATCGATCAGCAGCGGTGCGGCTGCAGGGTCGTTGGGGCGGTCGGCGCCGTGCGACAGACGGTCCACCCGCGAATCGGATATGTGGTGCAGCAGCGCACCCAGCGCGAACTGGTAGCACCAGGCGGTGGTGCCGCGCGAGATGGTCGGCACCTCATGTGCCAGCGTGGTCTGCAGCACGCCGATGAAGGCATCGGCCATGGGGTCGAAAAACTCCCGCAGTACCTGGTCGGCCTCGGCCTGCTGGTTGACCAGGCCCTGGGTGATCAGCAGCGCGTAGTACTCGCCCTCGGGGCTGGCGCGCATCTGAATCACCGGGTCGATGAAGGCCTGCACGATGCGCGAGAGCTTGCCTTCGTCCCACGGCTGCGCCTGCACCGCATGCAGCAGCGCCAGGCGCGTGCCAATGGTGTGCGACCAGCTCTCGAAGATGGCGCGAAACAGCTCGTGTTTCTGGCCGAAGTAGTAACCGACCAGCGCCAGCGGCACGCCCGCCTCCTCGGCAATCTGCCGGATCGACACGCCGTGGTAGCCACGCAATGAGAACAGGCGCTCAGCCGCCAGCAGGATTGCCTGGCGCCGGTCCGGCCTGTCCGGTCGTTTTGTCTCCATGCCGGATATTGAACGACCGTACAAGAAAATTGGACATTCGTACAAACCCTGTAGGCCGGTTTCAAACCGCCCGAGACCACAGGCCTGGATTGCTTACGATGGCCCCGACGGCGAGCCCTTCGCCACCTCATACGGAGCCCATGCGCCATGAAAGAAACAGGACATCACCCGACCGCAAGACACGTGGCCATCACCGGAGCGACCGGCGGCATCGGCATGGCCATCGCCCGCAGGTTTTCGGCAGGGGGCGATGTGCTGCACCTGCTGGGGCGGGATGCGACCCGGCTGAACGCGCTGGCTGAGCAGCTGGGCGCAGAGGTCCGCACGCACACCTGCGACATCGGCGACGCTGCTTCGCTGGCGGCGGCCATGGCACAGCTGGAGCGGCTGGATGTGCTCGTCAACTCGGCGGGCAGCATCCCCCGGCTGTCCCTGGCCCAGACAAGGCCGTCAGACTGGCGCGGCAGCTGGTCGGACAAGGTGCTGGGCACCATAGAAGCCACCCGGCTGGCCTGCGCGCGCATGCAGGAAACGGGTGGCGGGGTGGTGGTCAACATCATCGGCACCGCCGGCGTTCGGCCCAACCCCAAGTCACTCATGGGGACCACGGCCAACGCGGCCCTGATCGCGTTCACGCAGGCAGCCGGCGCGCTCAGCGTGGACCACAACGTGCGCATCGTGGGCATCAACCCCGGCCTCACCGCCACACCACGAACCCAGGGTGGCGCCAGCCATTCGGCCACCGGCGCCGCTGGCGCCCAGGAGGCGTTCGCCCAGGCGCTGGCCAACCTGCCCTACGGCCGCATGGCCGATGCATCCGAGGTGGCCGAGGCTGCCTGGTTCCTGGCATCCTCCAGCGCCGCCTACATCTCGGGCACGGTCATCGACGTTGACGCAGGTGCCCGATGGCGCGTCTGAGCGCCGCGGACCACCGCAACTGTTCGTGGTGAGCAGGCCTCAGGTCACGTAGTCGCCACTGGCTTCGGGCTGGAACACCAGCTCCACGATCTCGTGGGTGCGCCAGCCGCCCGTGGGGGTGAAGCAGTCCACGCTCTCGCCCAGGCGCCGACCGATCAGGGCCAGGCCCAGCGGCGACAGCACCGAGATGAAGCCCGACTCGGGCTCGGCGTCGGCCGGGTAGCACAGCGTGTAGCGCTGGATGCGGCGCGACACGCTGTCACGCACCACCACCTGCGAGTACATGGTGACCACATCGGCCGCCACCTCGCGCGACGGCACCAGGTCGGCCCCGGCGAGCACCTCACCCAGCAGGTTGTAGGCGGGCACACCGTGCAGCTTGCACAGGCGGGCGTGGTCGAGTTCGGTGAGAACGCGCTCACCGTGGAGGGACAAAGGCATGGACATCTCCGGTTCGGGCCGCGTGGAGAAAAAGGAACACGCGGCCACGGCTGCGCCTGGCGGTGAGGCCCGGCGATAGAGGTGTGCGCTGAAAGGGGTGGGGGGGGTTATCGCCGGGCCGAGGGGTCTGCGGGTTGCAGACCCGTGCCCGGCTGGCGGCGCGCCACGGCCACACGCGACGCGAAGGCATCGTGCAGGCAATGGGTGGCGGCACTGGAGAACATGCGGCGAGTCTACCCCACCCCTTGCGGCCCCGGGGCTGCGAATACGGGTTAACCCCAAGTTGCGTACGCAACCATTTCTTCGACAATGGGATGGTTGCGCACGCAACCACATGGAGACATCAACCTTTTCCCGCCGAACCACATGACATCCGCCCACCCCCGTCCCCGCCACCTGTCCCGTCGCCTGCTCCTCGCCGCCCTTGCCTCCAGCACCCTCGGCACTGCCGCACTGGCACAGGGCTACCCCAACCGCGTGATCGAATGGGTGGTGCCCTACCCGGCTGGCGGCGGCACCGACATCGTGGCCCGCACCCTGGCCCAGGCCATGGGCGAGACGCTGGGTCAGACCCTCGTCATCAACAACAAGCCGGGCGCAGCCACCAACATCGGCGCCGAGTACACCGCCCGCGCCAAGGCCGACGGTTACGTGCTGATGTCGGCCGACACCGCCACCCTGGCGGCCAACCCCTTCCTCTACGCCAGGCTCAGCTACAACGTCGAGAAGGATTTCGCGCCCGTGGGCCTCACCGTGCGCTTCCCCATGATCCTGGTGGTCAATCCCGCGGTGCCAGCCAGGAATCTCAAGGAGTTCACCGCCTGGCTGGCCACCCAGAAAGGTGCCAACTACGCCACCCCCGGCGCAGGCAGCCCGCACCACCTGGCAACCGAACTGTTCCGCGCCCAGACCCGCACCGAACTCACCCATGTGCCCTACCGTGGCGCAGCCCCGGCCGTGCAGGACGTCGTGGGCGGCCAGCTGCCCTTCATGTTCGTGGACACCGCCAGCGGCCAGCAGTTCATCAACGCCGGCAAACTGCGCGCCATCGGCATCGCCAGCGCCAGGCGCGTGAAGAACTTCGACAGCATTCCCACGCTGGACGAACAGGGCCTCAAGGGTTTCGAGGCCTATGCCTGGCAGGGTCTCGTGGTGCCCGCTGGCACGCCGCCCGATGTGGTGGCCAAACTCAACAAGGCGCTGCTGGCCGCACTGGACACCACGGCCGTCAAAGCCCGCCTGCAGGTGCTGGGCCTGGAAGCCACCCCCAGCACGCCCGCGCGCATGGCCGAATACGCTGCCGCCGAGCGCGCCAAGTGGGGGCCACTGATTCAGTCCGCCGGCATCAAGGTCGACTGAATGGACCACCCCTGCGCCGCCTTCGGCGTCACCCCCTCAAGGGGGCGATGCGAGCGGACCGGCAAAGCCAGCTCCGCCGCATCCCCGGTTCAGTCACGTCATCTCACCCGTCACTGATATGCCCAAAAAAACCACTGGTCCGCTGCTGGACCGCACGCTGACCTACCGGCTGCACCGGCTGCACAAGCTGACCGATCTGGAAAGCCAGCGCCGCTACCCCGAGGTCACCGGCCTGTCGCTCAGCGACGGGCGCTGCCTAACGGCGGTGGGCCAGTTCGAGCCGCTGTCGGTGAACCAGCTCGCGCAGCGGGCCAACCTCAACAAGAGCCAGGCCAGCCGCGCGGCCCAGTACCTGGTGGACCAGGGCCTGGTGAACAAGCAGGGCCGCGCCAGCGACGGCCGCGGCGTGGAGCTGACCCTGAGCGCCCAGGGCCGCAAGGTCTGCAACAGCGCCATGGCCATGGTGGTGCAGCGCAACGAGGAGATCTTCGGCTGCCTGAGCCCGGCCGAGCAGGCCCTGCTGAGCGAACTGATGGACCGCCTGCTGGCCCACGCCGAACGCAGCGCGACTGGCGAGACCGGTACCGAAGACACCGACTGACATGCACACCCCCTCCACCCAACCCCGCCCGTCGATCTACTACCGCTACCGCGTCCAGGCACCCTGGTTGCCGTCGGCGCACGCCGGCGAGCAGCGCCACCGCGTGGCCATCGTGGGATCCGGCCCGGCGGGCCTGGTCACGGCCCTCGAACTTGCCCGCCACGGCGTGCCCAGCGTGGTGCTCACCGCCGAGCTGCAGGTCTCGCAGGGCAGCCGCGCCATCGTGTTCACTCGCCGCTCGCTCGAAATCCTCCAGCAGGTGGGCGTGGCCCCGCGCGTGGTGGATGCCGGCCTGCCCTGGCGTTACGGCAACTCGTTCTACCGGGGCCAGCGCGTGTTCCGCATGGAAGCGCCCCACGACGAGGACGACCGCTTCGCCCCCATGACCAACCTGCAGCAGCAGTACCTGGAGGAGTACCTCCTGGACGCCTGCGAGGCCCACCCGCTCATCGAGTTGCGCTGGGGCAACCGCGTGGACGCCGTGGCACAGGACGACGACGCCGCGCACCTGACGGTGGACACGCCCGAAGGCCCCTACACCCTCGTGTGCGACTGGCTGGTGGCCGCCGACGGCGGGCGCTCCGGCATACGCTCGGCGTTCGGCCTGAAGATGGAAGGTGCGTCCTACGAAGGCCTGTTCGTCATCGCCGACATCCGCATCGACCTGCCACTGCCCACCGAACGCCTCGCATTCTTCGACCCCGAGTGGAACCGCGGCAACACCATACTGATGCACCGCGAACCCCACGGCATCTGGCGGGTGGACTACCAGCTGCCCGAGGGAGAGACACCCGAGCAGGCGCTGCAGCCCGAATCGCTCAAGGCCCGCATCGACGCGCAGCTGGCCATGATCGGCCACGCCGGCACGCCGTGGGAGATGGACTGGAGTTCGGTCTACTCGGCGCGTGCGCTCACCCTGCCCGACTACCGGCACGGCCGCGTGCTGTTCGTGGGCGACGCAGCCCACCTGCTGCCCATCTTCGGTGTGCGCGGCGCCAACACCGCCTTCCAGGACGCACAGTCGCTGGGCTGGCACCTGGGTCTGGTGGCCCAGGGGCTGGCCAGTCCGCAGCTGCTGGACAACTACAGCGCCGAACGTGTGGGTGCAGCCCGCGAGATCGTGGAAGAGGCGGGAAAAAGCACCCGCTTCATGACACCGCCCACCCACGGCTTCGGCCTGCTGCGCGATGCGGTGCTGTCGCTCTCGCTCACGCAGGACTTCGTGCGCCCGCTCTACCACTGGCGCACCTCGCGCCCGCACGCCTACACCCGCTCCTCGCTCAACAGCGACCACGACGACAACACGCGGTTCAGCGCCGGCCCGGCCCACGGCGCTCCGCCGCAGAACGTGCGCCTGGGCACCGACGACCATCTGCTGGACCACCTGGGCGGCGGCTTCGACCTGCTGTACTTCACCGACGGCAAGCCACTGCCCCAGCCGCTGCAGGACGTGGTGGCTGCCGCCCGCGCCCGCGGCCTGCCGCTGAAGGTCATCGCCATCGGTGCGGCCCAGCCGTTGCCAGGCGCCGACCTCGCGCTGCCCGATGCCGAGGGCCGCGTGCGCACACGCTACGGCGTATCGGCCAGCGGCGCCGCCTACCTGATGCGGCCCGACCAGCACGTCTGCGCCCGCTGGACGAACCTGGACGCCCCCCGCCTGCAAGCCACGCTGAACGCGCTGCTGCCGCACTGAAAGGCCACACCATGACCACAAACGCCCCCACACTCAGCGTTGCCGAGCTCGAAACCGTCTACGACTGGCTGGCCCAGGCCGTGGACACCGCCGGCCGCGACAAGGCCGAGCTGTTCCTTGCCAAGCTCGCGCTGCTCAGCGCCCAGGCGCTGGGCGACACGGCACGCACCCGTCAGCTCATCGATTCCGCCCTGCAAGACCTTTGAGGAGAACCCCATGGACATCCGCCAGATCCACCACGTCGCCTACCGCTGCAAGGACGCCAAGGAAACCGTCGAGTGGTACGAAAAGCACCTGGGCATGAACTTCGTGCTCGCCATCGCCGAGAACGAGGTGCCCTCCACCAAGGCGCCCGACCCCTACATGCACGTCTTTCTCGACGCGGGCAACGGCAACATCCTGGCGTTCTTCGAGCTGCCCAGCCAGCCCGAGATGGGCCGCGACCCCAACACCCCGGCCTGGGTGCAGCACCTGGCGCTCAAGGTCGACTCGGTGGACACGCTGCTGGCCACCAAGGCACGGCTGGAGGCCGCCGGCATCGAAGTGATCGGTCCGACCGACCACACCATCTTCAAGAGCATCTATTTCTTCGACCCCAACGGTCACCGGCTGGAACTGGCCGCCGACATCGGCACGCCCGAGATGTACCGCAAGCTCGACGAGGTCAAACGCGAGATGCTGGACGAATGGAGCCGCACCCGCCGCGCCCCCAAACACGCCGCGTGGATGCACGACGGCTCCCACGCGCACTGAACCCGACACGACCATGAGCACCCTGACCAACGAAACCCACGACCCCGCGCTGCGCAGCTGGGTGGCCTCGGCCAACGTGGCCGGCACCGACTTCCCGCTACAGAACCTGCCGTTCGCGGTGTTCCGCCGCCGGGGCAGCGTCGAGGCCTTTCGAGGTGGCGTCGCCATCGGCGACCAGATCCTCGACCTCGCGGCCGCATCCCGCAGCGGCGTCTTTGAAGGCCCTGCCCAGCAGGCGCTGCAGGCCGCCTCGCAGGACTCGCTCAACGCCCTCATGGCCCTGGGCCAGCCGGTGTGGAGCGCGCTGCGCCTTGCGCTCTCGCGCGCGCTGCGCGAAGGCGCAACGGCCCAGGCCTCGCTGCAGGCCTGCCTGGTACCACAGGACGAGGCCGAATACGGCGTGCCCGCGCGCATCGGCGACTACACCGACTTCTACACCTCCGTGTACCACGCCACCAACATCGGCAAGCAGTTCCGCCCGGACAACCCGCTGCTGCCCAACTACAAGTGGGTGCCCATCGGCTACCACGGCCGCGCCTCCAGCATCGCCGTCTCGGGCCAGCGCTTCCACAGGCCCAAGGGTCAGCTCAAGGCACCCGACGCCGAATCCCCCGTGCTGGGCGCCTGCAAGCGGCTGGACATCGAGCTGGAGCTGGGCATCTTCATCGGCAGCGGCAACCACAGCGGCGACAGCATCGCCATCACCCAGGCCGAAGACCACGTGTTCGGCCTGTGCCTGCTCAACGACTGGTCGGCACGCGACATCCAGGGCTGGGAATACCAGCCACTGGGTCCCTTCCTCTCGAAGAGCTTCGCCACCACCATCTCGCCCTGGATCGTGACGCTGGAGGCGCTGGCGCCCTACCGCACCGCCTTCACCCGACCCGAGGGCGACCCGCAACCCCTGCCCTACCTGGACAGCGCCCACAACCGCGCCGCCGGTGGCCTGGACATCCAGCTGGAGGTGCTGCTGCAGACGCCGCGCCTGCGCGACGCCGGCCACGCCGGCGCCAGCATCTGCCGCACCAGCTACCGCCACGCCTACTGGACGGTGGCACAGATGGTGACCCACCACACCATCAACGGCTGCAACCTGCAGCCAGGCGACCTGTTCGGCAGCGGCACGCTCTCCGGCCCCACGCTGGACCAGGCCGGCGCGCTGATCGAGCTGACCCAGGGCGGCAAGCAGCCCGTGGCACTGCCTGGTGGCGAACAGCGCACCTTCCTGGAAGACGGCGACACCGTGGTGCTGCGTGGCTGGTGCGAACGCGCCGGCGCCGCGCGCATCGGCTTTGGCGAATGTGTGGGCACGGTGCTGCCGGCACGCTGATCGGCACGCCACGCCCCTGAAGCGCCCGGCCCCGTGCCGGGCTTTTTTGTGCCCGGTTCCGGGTTGGCACGGTCTTTGCACGCCATCTTGTATCCAAGACAGGATGCTCCAAGATGATGCACAGCGCCACGCCCGCCACCGACAGCCAGCCCGCACCCGCCCGCCCCGAAAGCGCCTGGATCACCCGCTTCGAGCGCCCCCTGATGACCCGGCTGGATGGCGCCTGCGCAGGTCTGAGCTTCGCGGTCAAGGACAACATCGACGTCGCGGGCGCACAGACCACCGCCGCCTGCCCCACCTTCGCCTACCAGGCCGACACCAGCGCCTTCGTGGTGCAGCGGCTGCTGGATGCTGGTGCACGGCTGGCCGGCAAGACCAACCTGGACCAGTTCGCCTGTGGCCTCAACGGCACCCGTTCCCCGTATGGCGCGGTGCCCAACGCGTTCGATCCAACCCTGGTCAGCGGCGGCTCCAGTTCCGGCTCGGCCTACGTGGTCGCCCGCGGCGAGGTGGATTTTTCGATCGGCACCGACACCGCCGGCTCTGGCCGCGTGCCCGCGGGCCTCAACAACATCGTGGGCTTCAAGCCCAGCAAGGGCCTGCTCAGCGCCAGCGGCGTGGTGCCGGCGGCCCAGAGCGTGGACTGCGTCTCGTTGTTCGCGCGCACCGTGGGCACCGTGGCGCGGGTGTTCGACGCCGCCCGGGGGTTTGATGCCGCCGACCCCTTCGCCCGCCGGCTGGCGCTGCCCACACCCCGGTGGCGTGGGCCGTTCCGATTTGGCGTGCCCACCGAGCGCGTCTTTCTCGACCCGGCCGCCGGCGAGGCCGAGTTCACCAAGGCGATCAAACAGCTGCAGGCACTGGGCGGCACACCGGTGCCGGTGGACTACACGCCGCTGCGCGAAGCCGCCGCCCTGCTCTACGACAGCGCGCTCGTGGCCGAGCGCTACCTGGCCATACGCCCCTTCTTCGACCGATTCGAGGACGACGTGATCGAGCCCGTGCGCTCCATCGTCGCCCAGGGCCGCGGCTACACCGCCGCCGACGTGTTCGAGGCACAGCTGCAGCTGCGCGAGCTCACGCGCCAGGCCGAAGCCATGTGGGAGCACATCGACCTGCTGCTGGTGCCCACCACCACCGGCCATGTCGGCGTGGCCGACATGCTGGCCGACCCGGTGGCGCTGAACCGGTCGCTGGGCGCCTACACCAACTTCGTGAACCTGATGGACCTGGCCGCCATCGCCGTGCCCAGCAGCCTGGACGCACGGGGCCTGCCATTTGGCGTCACGCTCATTGCTCCGGCCGGCAGCGACTGGTCTCTGCTGGAACTGGGCCAGCGTTTCCACCACGCCACCGGACTGCCACAGGGCGCCACCGGCGAGCCACTGCCGGCCCTGGAGCCCATTGGCCCACCTCACACCGGTCCCACGGTGGACGTGGTGGTGGTCGGCGCGCACCTCAGCGGCATGCCGCTCAACACCCAGCTCACCGAACGCGGCGCCACGCTGCTGCGCGCCACCCGCACCGCCGCCCACTACCGCCTGTTTGCCCTGCCCGACAGCAGCCCGCCCAAACCCGGCCTGCTGCGCGTGGCGCCGGGCACGGGCGCGGCCATCGAGGTCGAGGTCTGGCGCCTGCCCACCGAGCACTACGGCAGCTTCGTCGCGCTGATTCCGCAGCCGCTGGGCATAGGCACCCTGGACCTGGCCGACGGCAGCCGCTGCCAGGGCTTCATCTGCGAACCCTGCGCGCTGGAAGGCGCGCAGGACATCACCCACTTCGGCGGCTGGCGTGCCTACCGCGCCGCCGCCTGATGCCCCACCACCACCCCATCTTGCCCACCTACGGAAGGAGTCCGCCATGTCCCGCAACAGCCACAGCACCAGCACCCCCGTCGTCTCCCGAGGTCTGAGCCGTCGCACCCTGCTGCAGTCGGCTGCCGCGCTCGCCACCGTGGGGGCGCCTGCACTCGGCGTGGCCCAGGGCGCACCCAAGATCCGGGTCGGCTACTGGCCCATCGCGGCCGGCCTGCCGTTTTTCAGCGCTGTCGAGCTCGGCTACTTCAAGGAAGCCGGCCTGGACGTGGAGCCGCTCAAGTTCGCCGGCGCGCAGCAAGTGATGGAAGCGGTGCTCTCGGGCCGCGCCGACGCCACCGCCAACGGCACCGGCTCGGCCAACATCGCCATCGGCGAGATCGCCCAGCCCGGCACCTTCAAGATCTTCTGCTCCAACCCCAGCAACGTGAAGAACGTGCTCGACGAGGTCATCGTGCCCGTTGCCAGCCCGGCCAGGGTGATGGCCGACCTCAAGGGCAAGCGCATCGGTTCCGGCCCCGGCATCCAGAACGTGACCCTGGCCAAGACGGTGCTCGAGCGAGGCGGCGCCACCGGCGCCACGGTGATCGAGCTGCCCATCGGCCAGCACGTGGCCGCGCTCGCCGCCGGCCAGATCGACGGCGCCTACACCCTCGAGCCCACCGGCACCATCGGCCGCATGAACGGCACCACCAAGGTGCTCGAAGCCGGCGTGATCGCGAAATACGTGCTGGGCGACCCCATGGCCCCTTGGTTCGGCGGCTCGGCCGCGCTGTCGTCCGACTTCATCAAGAAAAACCCCGACGCGGCCAAAAAATTCATCGCAGCGTACGGCAAGGGCGTGACCTATGTGCGCACCAAGGCCGCCGAGGCGAGGCAGTACCTCAAGGGCTACACCGCCATCGAAGGCGCCCTCACCGGCGAGGTGCCGCTGGCCGCCTACACCATGTACAACGAGTTCACGCCGGCCGACGTGGCGCACTTCCAGAAATTCTTCGACCTGTTCAGCGAGAAGGGCATCTTCAGCTCGCGCCTGATGGTCGACTCCATGCTCTACAAAGGCTGAGCGCGATGGACGCCGCCACCTCCGCCTCCAAACCGTGGTCGCCGCCGGCTTCGGCCGGTGCCCCGGCCGCACCGCGCAAGACCGACTGGGGCCGCGCCCTGCCCTTCGTGGGGCCGGTGGTGCTCTTCATCATCTGGGACCTGGTCGTGCGCCTGGGTTTCATCAAGCCCATCCTGCTGCCGCCGCCCGTGGACGCGCTGGGCGCGCTGTTCGGCGGCCTGGCCGGCGGCCCGCTGCTGACGGATTTCGCCGTCACCGTATGGCGCACCGTGCAGGCCTTCCTGATCGCCGCCGTGGTGGGCATGCCGCTGGGCGTGCTGCTGGGCAGCAACGAGCGCGCCTACCGCAGCGTGGAGTTCCTGATCGACTTCTTCCGCTCCACGCCGTCGTCCGCGCTGATCCCGCTGTTCCTGATGATCTTCGGCGTGTCCGACATCAACAAGGTCGCCATAGCCGCCTTCGGCGCGCTGCTGATCGTGGTGTTCAACAGCGCCTACGGCGTCATCAACGCGCGCAAGCAGCGGGTGATGGCGGCCAAGGTGATGGGCGCCACCCGCTGGCAGGTGTTCCGGGACGTGCTGGTCTGGGAAAGCCTGCAGCCCAGCTTCGTCGGCCTGCGATCGGCCGTGTCCATGGCGCTGGTGATCGTGATCGTGGCCGAGATGTTCATCGGCGCCGACAGCGGCCTGGGCAACCGCATCATCAACTCGCAGCAGGTGATGAACGTCAAGGACATGTACGCCTCCATCCTCGCCGCCGGCGCGCTGGGGTATGCGCTCAACGTCCTGTTCCTGCTCATCGAACGCAAGATCGTCCACTGGAGTGGCAGATGAACGCTGTATTGAATGGCCCCGTCTACGCCGATGTGCCCAGGCCCGAGTTCCGGCCCGGTCCGGCCGGCACGCACATCACCATCCGCGGTCTCACCAAGTACTTTGCCGGCTGGCCGCTGTACGAGAACTTCGACCTCGACATCCCCAAACACCAGATTGTCTCGGTGTTCGGCCCCAACGGCTGCGGCAAGAGCACGCTGATCAACATGATCGCGGGTCTGGTGCCCATCGATTCGGGCGAGATCCTGTTCGACGGCAAGAGCCTCAAGGACACCAAGATCGGCTACGTGTTCCAGAACTACCGCGAAGCGATGTTCCCGTGGATGCGCACCATCGACAACATCGCCTACCCGCTCAAGCTGGAGGGCAAAAGCAAGGCCGAGGTGGACCGCCGCATGCAGGAACTGGTGGCCTCGTTCGACGTCAAGTTCGACCTCAACCGCTACCCCTACGAGCTGTCGGGCGGTCAGCAGCAGACCGCGTCCATCATGCGCGCACTGGCGCCCAACCCCGAGGTGCTGTTCCTCGATGAACCCTTCTCCGCGCTGGATTTCGAGATGACGCTGTTCATCCGCGAAAAGTTGCAGGAGGTGTTCATGCAGACCGGCACCACCATGCTGCTGGTCTCGCACGATCTGGAGGAAGCCGTGTACCTGGCCGACCAGGTGCTGCTGCTGACCAAGCGCCCCACACAGGTAGCCGAGATCCTGAACTACGGCGACCCGCGCCCGCGCACGGTGGCCACGCTGACCGAGCCCGGTTTCGTGGCCACCAAGAAGCTGAGCCTGGAGATCTTCCAGCGCGAAGTGCGGCGCTGAGCCGAGGCACACGCATGGACGCCACCACGCTCGAACGCTACGCCGACGCCACCGCCGCGCTGCTGGGCCTGCCGCTGGCACCCGATCACCGCGAGGGCGTGCTGCGCTACCTCGCGCTCGCGGCCAGCTTCTACGCACAGGTGGAGGCGGTGGACCTGCCTGACACCACCGAACCCTCACTGGCCTTCGTGCCGGTGCCACCGGGGGAGCCATCCGCATGACGACGCCCGCCAACCTGCTGCTGGGCGACGCCGTCGGCATGGCCCAGGCGGTGCGCGAAGGTCGTTGCACCGCGCTGGCACTGACCGAAGCCGCGCTCGCGCAGATACGCCACACCGATGGCACCGTGAACGCCTTCACCGCCGTCACCACCCAGCGGGCGCTGCAACGCGCGCAGCGACTGGACCGCGAGGCACAGACCGGTGCCGCGCTGCCCCTGCTGGGCGTGCCGTTCGCGGTCAAGAACCTGTTCGACATCGAGGGCGTGGCCACGGTGGCCGGCTCGCGCATCCACCGCGACAGCCCGCCCGCCCGCACCGACGCGCTGCTGGTGCAGCGGCTCGAAGCCGCCGGTGCGGTGCTGGTGGGCGCGCTCAACATGGACGAGTACGCCTACGGTTTCACCACCGAGAACAGCCACGACGGCCCGGTGCGCAACCCCCACGACCCCACGCGCATCGCGGGCGGCTCGTCGGGCGGCAGCGGCGCCGCCGTAGCGGCCGCCCAGGTGCCCATTGCGTTGGGCTCGGACACCAACGGCTCCATCCGCGTGCCGTCCTCGCTCTGTGGCGTGTTCGGCCTCAAGCCCACGCTGGGCCGGCTGCCGCGCACCGGCAGTTTCCCGTTTGTCTCCAGCCTGGACCACCTCGGGCCGTTCGCCCGCTCGGTGCGCGACCTCGCCACCAGCTACGACGCGATGCAAGGCCCCGAGACCCGCGGGCACACCGACCCCGGCTGCGCGCAGCGTCCTGTGGAGGCCACGGTCCCACTGCTGGCCCGGGGCGCCGAGGGCCTGCGCATCGCCGTGCTGGGCGGCCACTTCCGCCACAACGCCCAGGCCCATGCACTGGGTGCGGTGGAGCGCGTGGCCGCCGCGCTGGGCGCACGGGCTGAGGTGGAACTGCCTCTGGTGGAGGCGGGCCGTGCGGCGGCTTTCGTCATCTCCAACTCGGAGGGTGGCGCGCTGCACCTGCACAACCTGCGCACCCGTGCACGCGACTTCGAACCGCTTTCGCGCGACCGCTTCCTGGCCGGTGCCCTGCTGCCCGCCGCCTGGGTTGCTCGTGCCCAGCGCGTGCGCCGGCTCTACGCGGAGCGGGCCTCCACGCTGTTCGCACGTTTCGACGTGCTGCTGGCGCCGGCCACGCCGTGCGCCGCCACCCCCATAGGCACCGAGTGGCTGGAACTCAACGGCCAGCGCGTGCCCCTGCGCCCCAGCATGGGGGTACTCACGCAACCCATCTCGTGCCTGGGCTGGCCGGTGGTGGCGGTGCCAGTGTGGCTGCCCGGTCAGGCGCTGCCCATGGGCGTGCAGGTGATTGCCCCGCCCTGGCGCGAAGACCTCGCGCTGCGTGTGGCCGCCCAGCTGGAACAGCAGGGCGTGGTGCGCGCGCCCGTCGCTGCACTGCCGGGGGTGCCGGCATGAGCGCCGACGTGAACCTGCCCCACGTGCTGGCCGAGGTCAGCCTGCAGTTCGAGCGCTACGAACGTGCCCTGGTGCGCAACGACGTGGCCGTGCTCGACGAGCTGTTCTGGAACAGCGAACACACCCTGCGCTACGGCGCTGGCGAAAACCTCTACGGCATTGCCGAGATCCGTGCCTTTCGGGCCGCACGCCCTGCAACGGGGCTGGCGCGCACCATTTTGCGCACCGCCATCACCACCTACGGCGAGGACTTCGCCACCACGAACATCGAGTTCCAGCGCGAAGGTTCGGCCCGCATAGGCCGCCAGAGCCAGACCTGGTGGCGCACGCCCGCCGGCTGGCGCGTCGTGTCCGCCCACGTGAGTCTCATGGAATGACCGCGCCAGACGCCGTGGGCATGGTTTATGCATCTCATCTTGTATCCATGTCTGGATTTCTCACCCTGACCCCACCCACCCCAATGGAGCCTGCAGCATGAACACCGAATTTCGCAAGGACCGTCGTGAATCCATGAAGGCGCTGACCGCGCTGGGCGCCGCCACCGCCTTCGGTGGCCTGCTCAAGCCCGCGCACGCGCAGGCCCCGCTGACCGTGGGCGTGATCTACGTCGGCCCGCGCGACGACTACGGCTACAACCAGGCGCACGCCCAGGCCGCAGCCGAACTCAAGAAGCTGCCCGGTATCAAGGTGGTGGAAGAGGAGAACGTGCCCGAGACCGCGGCCGTCCAGAAGACCATGACCGGCATGATTGCGCAGGACGGCGCCAAGCTGCTGTTCCCCACCTCGTTCGGCTACTTCGACCCGCACCTGCTGGCCCTGGCCGGCAAATACCCCGATGTGCGCTTCTCGCATTGCGGCGGCATGTGGACCGAGGGCAAACACCCCAAGAACGCGGGCAGCTTCTTCGGTTACATCGACGAATGCCAGTACCTCAACGGTGTGGTCGCGGGCCACATGACCAAGAGCAACAAGATCGCCTTTGTGGCCGCCAAGCCCATCCCGCAGGTGCTGCGCAACATCAATGCCTTCCTGATGGGCGCACGCTCGGTCAAGCCCGGCATCACCTGCCACGTGATCTTCACCGGTGACTGGTCCATGGCCGTGAAGGAAGCCGAGGCCACCAACAGCCTGGCCGACCAGGGCTGCGACGTCTTCACCATGCACGTGGACGGCCCCAAGGTGGTGGTGGAGACCGCCGCCAAACGCGGCAAGATGGTCTGCGGCTACCACGCCAGCCAGGCCAAGCTCGCCCCCCAGGCTTACCTGACCGGCGCCGAGTGGAACTGGCTCACCGCCTACAAGACCATCGTCGACGCCGCGCGGGGCGGCAAGCCGCACCCCAACTTCCTGCGCGGCGGCCTGAAAGAAGGCTTCGTGAAGATGTCGGCCTACGGCCCCGCCGTGACCGATGCCGCCAAGAAAGCGGCCGACGACACCAAGGCCAAGATGCTGGCAGGCAGCTTCGACATCTTCAAGGGCCCCCTGAAGGACAACAAGGGCAACGTCGTCATCGCCGCCGGCACCACGCTCAAGCAGACCGACCTCAAGCTCGAAGGCATGAACTACCTGGTCGAAGGTGTCGTCGGCAGTATTTGACCCACCCCCGATGCGCCTTCGGCGCTTCCCCCTCAAGGGGGCGGCGCCAGCGGCCCGACAAAGCCGGCTCCACGGCGCCCCCGGGCTGGATCGCTTCTTGCGTGAGCGCACCATCAAACTCGGAAATGTCACATGGGTGAATATGTCAAGGCCGTCGCGCTGCCGGTGCTGGCCATCGCAGCGGCGCTGCTGGTGTTCGGCGTGTTCGTCTGGTTCGCCGGGGTCAGCCCGCTGGACGTGTGGCTCACGCTGTTCAAGGGCGCGTTCGGCGACTGGTTCTCGTGGCAGAACACGCTGCAGCGCGCCGCACCGCTGATGCTGACCGCGCTGTGCGTGGCGCTGCCGGCACGCGCGGGGCTCATCATCATCGGCGGTGAAGGCGCGCTGGTGCTCGGCGGCCTGGCCTGTGCCGCCCTGCCCTATGCCATCACGCTCCCACAGAACGTGCTGGGCACGCTGCTGGTGTGTCTGGCCGGCATGGCGGCGGGTGCGGCCTGGATCACGCTGGCCGGTGCGCTGCAGCGCTTTCGCGGCATCAACGAAACCATCAGCAGCCTGCTGCTGGCCTACGTGGCCATCGGCCTGTTCAAGCACTGGGTGGAAGGCCCGCTGCGCGACCCGGCCAGCCTGAACAAGCCTTCCACCCTGCCACTGGATGAAGCTGTGCGCCTGGGTGGCATGGCCGGCTCCGACGTGCACTGGGGCCTGGCCCTGGGCGTGCTGGCCTGCCTGGGCCTGGGCTTGTGGCTGCGCTGGACGGCCTCGGGTTTTGCGGTCTCGGTGGTGGGCGGCAACCTGCGCGCCGCGCAGCTCGTGGGCCTGCCCGCCTCGCGCCTGGTGCTGCTGGCCTGCGCGCTGGGTGGTGCCGCCGCCGGTCTGGCGGGCGCGGTGGAAGTGGCCGCCGTGCACACCAACGCCAACGCCTCGCTGATCGTGGGCTACGGCTACGCGGGCATCCTGGTGTCGTTCATTGCCCGGCACAACCCGGTGGCCATCATTCCAGTGGCCATCCTCTTCGGCGGATTCGGCGCAGCCGGCAGCCTGATGCAGCGCCGACTGGGCCTGCCCGACGCCTCGGTGCTGGTGCTGCAGGGCATCGCCTTCGTGTTCATCCTGGCCAGCGAGGCGCTGCGCGAGCAGAACTGGAAACGCTGGCTCACCCTCGTGCAGCCGCGCCAGCCCAGTGCGGCACAACTGGGCATGGGAGACAAGATCGCATGAGCACCGGCATGAGCGCTGACCAATGGCTGACCCTGTTCGCCGGCATCCTCGGTGGTGCACTGCGCGTGGGGGTGCCCTTCCTGTTTGTGAGCCTGGGTGAATGCCTCACCGAGAAGTCCGGCCGCATCAACCTGGGCCTGGAGGGCGTGCTGGTGCTCTCGGCCATGGCCGCTTTTGGCGGTGCCTACCTCAGCGGTTCGGTCTGGCTGGGCGTGCTGGCGGGTGCCGTCGCGGGAGCGCTGCTGGCCACGCTGCACGGGCTGCTGTGCTCGCTGCCGCGTGTGAACGACGTGGCCACCGGCATCGCGCTGATGCTGCTGGGCACCGGGCTGGCCTTCTACCTGGGCAAGCCGCTGATACAGCCACAGGCGCCGCAGATTCCGGCCATACCGCTGGGCAGCTGGAGCGACTCGGGCGCACTGCGCACCGCGCTGCAGGTGAATGCGCTGCTGCCGCTGGCCTGTTGCTGGCGCTGGGCCTGCACTTTGCACTGGCGCGCAGCCGCGCCGGCCTGCTGGTGCGCATGGCGGGCGACTCGGCCATGGCTGCACGCGCGTTGGGCTATTCGGTCAATGGCCTTCGCATCGCGGCCACGGCTGCGGGCGGCCTGATTGCCGGCCTCGGTGGCGCCTCGCTCACGCTGTTCTACCCCGGCAGCTGGAACGAGGGCATCTCCAGCGGGCAGGGCCTGATCGCGGTGGCGCTGGTGATCTTCGCGCGCTGGAGCCCGTTGCGCTGCTTGGGTGCGGCCCTGCTCTTCGGTGGCGCAGGCGCCATAGGCCCTGCCTTGCAGAGCGTGGGCATCAGCTGGGGCTACCACCTGTTCAACACGCTGCCCTATGTGCTCACGCTGGCCATCCTGCTGCTGACCTGCCGCCCAGGCGAAGCCGCCAAGGGCAGCCCGTCCGAACTGACCGCCACCCGCTAGGAACTCCCCATGAGCGCCACCCTCCACGTCAACGCCAACCCCTACGCCTGGCCCTGGAACGGCGACCTGCAGCCGGCCAACACCGCGCTGGTCGTCATCGACATGCAGACCGACTTTTGCGGCGTTGGCGGCTACGTGGACATCATGGGCTACGACCTCTCGCTCACGCGCGCACCCATAGGCCCGATCAGCCGCGTGATGGCGCGCATGCGCACGCTGGGCTACACCATCATCCACACCCGCGAAGGCCACCGGCCCGACCTGTCGGACCTGCCGGCCAACAAGCGCTGGCGCTCGCGCCAGATCGGCCGAGAGGGCGTCGGCATCGGCGATGCCGGCCCCTGTGGTCGCGTGCTGGTGCGGGGCGAGCCGGGGTGGGAGATCATCGACGAGCTCGCACCGCTGCCCGGCGAGATCGTCATCGACAAGCCCGGCAAAGGCTCGTTCTGCGCCACCGACCTGGAGCTGATCCTGCGCACGCGTGGCATAGACAACCTGGTGCTCACCGGCATCACCACCGACGTCTGCGTGCACACCACCCTGCGCGAGGCCAATGACCGCGGTTTCGAGTGCCTGGTGCTGTCGGACGGCACCGCCGCCACCGATGCGGGCAACCACGCGGCCGCACTCAAGATGATCACCATGCAGGGCGGCGTGTTCGGCGCCCACACGACCTCGGCCCAATTTCTGGAAGCACTGCAGTGATCGCACCGGTCGAACCCCATGCCCCGCCGACGGGCGCGCTGGCGCTGGACACCTACGAGCTGACCAAGGTGTTCGGCGACTTCACCGCGCTGGACCGCGTGAGCCTGCATGTGAAGCCGGGCACGGTGCACGCGCTGCTGGGCGAGAACGGTGCCGGCAAGAGCACGCTGGTCAAATGTGTCGCGGGCTTTCAGACCGCCGAGGGCGGCAGCATCCTGATCGATGGCCGCGAGACCGCCATACCCAACCCCACGGTGGCGCGCGCGCTGGGCATCGGCATGGTCTACCAGCACTTCACGCTGGCGCCGGGCATGACGGTGGCCGAGAACCTGCTGCTGGCAGGCGGTCAGCTGCCCGCCTGGGTGGACTGGAAAAGCGAACGCGCCAAACTGACCGCGTTCCTCTCCACCACGCCGTTCCAGCTCGATCTGGACGCGCGCCCGGCCGAGCTGGCCGCCGGCGAAAAGCAGAAGCTCGAACTGCTCAAGCAGCTCTACCTGAAACCCCGACTGCTGATACTGGACGAGCCCACCTCGGTGCTCACGCCGCAGGAGGCCGACGAGGTGCTGGGCCACGTGCGCGATATCGCCCGTGCCGGGCACTGCTCGGTGGTCATCATCACCCACAAGTTCCGCGAGGTGACCGCATTCGCCGACCACGTGACCGTGCTGCGGCGCGGCCAGGCGGTGTTCCACGGCGCGGTGGCCCAGACCACGCCGCGCGAGCTGGCCCAGCACATGGTGGGCGATGCCGGCGCCGCCGCCAGCGAAGCCCCCATGCCCCGCGAGGCGCCGTGGCCGGAACCCCGGCCACCCGGCGCACCGGCGCCCACACCCACCCTTTCGGTGCGTGGCCTGGGCGCCATGGGTGACCGGGGCACGCAGGCCGTGCACGCACTCGATTTCGATGTCGCCGCTGGTGAGATCCTGGGCGTGGCGGGTGTCTCGGGCAACGGCCAGCGCGAACTGGTGGAGGCCCTGGTGGGCCAGCGCCAGCGCCTCGCGGGCGAGGTGCGGGTGTCGGGTCAGCCCTACGAGGCCACCCGCGAGCAGAACCACAGGCTCAAGGTGCGCAGCCTGCCCGAAGAGCCGCTGCGCAACGCCTGCGTGGGCGACCTCAGCGTGGCGCAGAACATGGCGCTGCGCGACTTCGACCGGGCGCCCCTGTCGGCCGGCGGCTGGCTGCGCCCAGCCCGTTGGCGCGCGCGGGCGCGCGAGTGGATAGCCGAATACGGCATCAAGACCCGCGGCGAACAGGCGCCGATACGCAGCCTCTCGGGCGGCAACGTGCAGCGTGCCGTGCTGGCGCGCGAGCTGGCCGGTGACATCCAGGTGCTGATCGCGGCCAACCCGGTGTTCGGCCTGGACTTCGCGGCCGTGCGCGAGATCCACGGCCGTATCCAGCAGGTGCGGGACGCGGGCGGCGCGGTGCTGCTCATCAGCGAAGACCTGGACGAGCTGCTGGAGCTGTCCGACCGCATCGTGGTGATGAGCGAAGGCCGCATCGTCTACGAGACCACCCCCGCTGAAGCGAGCCGCGAAGTGCTCGGCGCACACATGGGAGGCGGCCATGGCAGCCACTGACACCGTGGCCGCACGGCCCTTTCCCTTCGCGCTCGACCTGCCCCATGCAGCGCTGGTCATTATCGACATGCAGCGCGACTTCATCGAACCCGGAGGCTTTGGCGAGACGCTGGGCAACGACGTGTCGCGGCTGGAGGCCATCGTGCCGGCCTGCGCCGCCGTGCTGGCAGCCTGGCGCGCACGCGGCGCTCTGGTGGTGCACACGCGCGAGGCGCACCAGCCCGACCTGTCCGACTGCCCGAGCGCCAAACGCGAGCGCGGCAACCCCACGCTGCGCATTGGCGATGTCGGGCCCATGGGCCGCATCCTGGTGGCGGGTGAGCCGGGCAACCGCATCATCGACGCACTGGCCCCGGTGGCCGGCGAGCTCGAGATCGACAAGCCCGGCAAGGGTGCCTTCTACGCCACGCCGCTGCAGGCCGAGCTGCAGGCGCGTGGCATACGCCAGCTGGTCTTCATGGGCGTGACCACCGAGGTCTGCGTGCAGACCAGCATGCGCGAGGCCAACGACCGCGGCTACGACGGCCTGCTGCTGGAAGACTGCACCGAGAGCTACATCGATGGCTTCAAAAAGGCCACCGTGGACATGATCACCGCCCAGGGCGGCATCGTCGGCTGGGCCACGCCCAGCGCGGCGCTGCTGCGCGTGCTGGAGTCCACGGATGCCCGTCCGTAAACACGGCGGCACACGCCCCGACAGCCGCTACCATTCCGCCGTGCAGATCACGCGTTCCCCCTCCCCCACCCGGCACAGCGCCGAAACCTTCCGCTCCCGCGCGGACGAGGTCTACGAACGGCTCAAGGCCGACATCGCCAACTTCGGGCTGGTGCCCGGCGACCGGTTCACCGAAAACGAGATCGGCGAACGCCTGGGCGTGTCGCGCACGCCGGTTCGCCAGGCGCTGGTGCGGCTGCAGCAGGAGGGTTTTGTCGAGGTGCTGTTCCGCAGCGGCTGGCGCGTGCTGCCTTTCGACTTCCAGAAGTTCGAGCAGCTCTACGACCTGCGCATGGTGCTGGAGACCACCGCCGTGCACCGCCTGTGTACCGAGCCCGAACGCGCCGACCGCGCCATCCTCGACGGCCTGGCCGCCATCTGGCTGGTGCCTGCGGAGGCGCGCAGCAGCGACGCCTTCCAGGTCTCGCAGTGGGACGAAAACTTCCACTGCGCGCTGGTGGCCGCCGCCGGCAACGCCGAGATGGCACGGGTGCACCGGGACGTGACCGATCGCATCCGCATCATCCGCCGGCTCGATTTCACGCAGCAGCCCCGCATCGAGGCCACCTACGACGAACACGCCAAGATCCTGCGGGCGGTGCAGCGCAAACGCGCCGATGCCGCCGTGCTGCTGCTGCGCACCCACATCCAGACCAGCCAGGCCGAGGTGCGCAAGATCACGCTGCACCAGGTGCACATGGCACGCGCGCACGCCGAGCCGGCCACACGCGGCTGAGCGCTCAGCGGGCGGCCTCCAGCGCCCCCGCAAAGCGCAGCTGTTCGGCCTTCCTGTTCATGGTGGCGTCGTCGTCGGCGTAGCGCATGGCGATCCCGTGGAACACCTCGACCAGCTCCAGAAAGGCATCGGTGATGTCGGGGTCGAAATGCTGGCCGCGCCCGCTGCGGATGATGTCCACCGCCTTCTCGTGTGGCATGCCCTCCTTGTAGACGCGCCGGCTGATCAGCGCGTCGTACACGTCGGCCACCGCCATCAGGCGTGCCGACAGCGGGATGGCGTCGCCCGCCAGGCCTTCGGGGTAGCCGCTGCCGTCCCACTTCTCCTGGTGCGAGTAGGCAATCTCCTTGGCAACCTGCAGAAACGGCACGGTGATGCCCAGCCGCCGCTCGGCCTGTTCAATGGCGTCGCGACCCAGCGTGGTATGGGTCTTCATGATCTCGAACTCTTCGGGCGTGAACTTGCCGGGTTTGAGCAGAATCCGGTCGGGAATGCCCACCTTGCCGATGTCGTGCAGCGGTGCGGACTTGAACAGGCTCTCGATCATGGTGTCGCTCAGCACCCCGGAAAAACGCGGGTGGTGCTGGAGGTGGCGGGCCAGCGTGCGCACGTAATGCTGGGTGCGGCGGATGTGGTTGCCGGTCTCGTTGTCGCGGGTTTCGGCCAGCGAAGCCATGGCCAGGATGGTCACGTCCTGCACGGCGGTGATGTCTTCGGTGCGCCGGCGCACTTCGGCCTCCAGGTAGGCGGTCTCGTCGCGCAGCACGTCGGTCGCGGCCTTGACCTTGAGCTGGGTGGCTACCCGCGCCAGCACGATGGGTGCGCTCACCGGCTTGCTGATGAAATCCACCGCGCCCATCTCCAGGCCCCGGGTTTCCTCGTCCGAGGCCGTCATCGCGGTCAGGAAGATCACCGGTATGGCACGCAGGGCCGGATCGGCCTTGAGCACCTGGCACACCTCGCGCCCAGACATGCCAGGCATCAGGATGTCAAGCAGGATCAGGTCGGGCAGCGGCCCCGTCTGCAGCAGGTGCAAGGCCCTTTTGCCGCTGCTGGCCGCCTGCACGCGGTAGTGGTCGCGCAGCAGGCCGCTCATGACAAGCAGGTTGTCCGTGGTGTCGTCCACCACCATGACCGTGGCACGCCTGTGGTCCGTAAACATCTCGTTCGTGGCGGGCATTCTGGATCGCTCCGACAGTTCACGCCTCCCTTGCAGAATGCCCTGGCTGTACCCCGCCGGCGGCGTCTTCCGGTGAAGGGCTGTTGTTGTCGGGCTTTGGGCGTAGTTGTATTTTCAATCGCCCAAAAATGCAAATCCTTGTGAAATGGCCCCTGAGCGTCAGCGTTCCTGCAGCGATTCGCCCAGCGTCTTGGTGATCGGTTTGGTGAGGTACTCCCACACGGTGTGCGAGCCGGTCTTGATCTCCACCGTGGCGGTCATGCCGGGCTGGGTCTCTATGGCCGCCAGGTTGCGGCTGCCCAGGTTGCGCCCGGTGGTCTTGACCTGCACGCGGTAGAAGGGCTGGCTGCCCTCGCGGGTCTCTTCGTTGAGGGTGTCCGCGCTGATGTAGCTCACCACACCCTGCAGCGAACCGTAGATCGCGTAGTCGTAGGCATCGAGCTTGACGGTGGCACTCAGGCCCGGCTTGATGAACGCGATGTCGCTGGGGCGCACCTTCGATTCGACGATCAGGTCCTCGTCCTGCGGCACGATCTGCAGGATTTCGTCACCCGCGCGCGCCACGCCGCCGCGCGTGGTCAGGCGCACGTTGCGCACCACGCCGTCCATGGGTGACTGCAGCTCGGTGTAGCCCAGCTGCTCGCGGCGCTGGGTGAGCACCTGCTGGGCGGCTTCCAGGTCTTCCTGCGCCTTCGCCAGTTCGGTCTGCGCGTCCTGGAAGTACTTGTTGCGCCGGTTGGTGATCTGGCCGCGCAGGTCGGCCACCTGGCGCTGCAGCTTGAGCACCTCGGCGCGGCTCACGTCGCCTCGCGCCACCAGCGGCAGGTTCATGTCGAGCTCGGACTGCACCAGCGCCTGGGACTGCTCGAGCGCCTGGATTTCCTCGCGGATGGCGGCCTGGCGGCGGCGCATCAATGCGAGCTGGTTGTCGCGCAGCTCGGGAAATTCCTCCAGGCCCTTGAAGTTCGGTGGTGTCTCGAACACCTCGGCCTGCAGCCGCGCCACCACGGCACGCAGCCCGGCGACCTTGGCCGCGCTCTCCTGGAAGGCCGCGCGGGCGCGCGTCTGCTCGAAGCGCAACAACGTCTGGCCCCGGCGCACGGCGTCGCCTTCGCGCACCAGCATCTCTTCGAGCACGCCGGCATCGGGCGCCTGCACCACCTGGTTGCGGGTGCTCACGATCACCTGCCCGCTGGCGCGGGTCACCTTGTCCAGAACCGCCCACTGGCTCCAGGCCACAAAACCGGCCACCGCCAGTACGGTGGACCAGAGCAGGATGCGGCTGCCGGCACGAACCTTGTTCTTCATGGGATTCCCGTCCTTCAGGGCTGACGCCCGCCCAGCCGCGCCATCACCTCGTCGCGCGGCCCGTCCATCAGCACACGACCGCCACCGACCACCACCAGCCGCGTGAACAGCGGCAGCAGCGCCGTCTTGTGGGTGGCAATCAGCGCGGCACGAGACCCGTCCAGCGCCTCCTTCAGCAGGTTCACCACCTGCGCCTCGCTCTCGGCGTCCATGGCGCCGGTGGGTTCGTCCAGCACCCACAGCAGTGGGTTGGCCAGCAGCAGCCGCGTGAGCGCCACCTGCTGGCGCTGGCCGCCCGAGACGCCGCGCCCGCCCTCGCTGATCTCCAGCGCCAGGCCCTTGGGCTGGCCTGCCACCAGCTGCATCAGACCGGTGCGGCGTGCGGCGGCCAGCAGGGCCTCGTCGCCCGGGTCGGGCAGTCCCAGCCGCAGGTTGTCGCGCAGCGTGCCGCTGATGAGGCGCATGTCCTGTGGCAGGTAGCCGACCGTGTCGAGCACGACGCCGGGGCTGAGCTGGCCGGCTTCAAGCCCGGAGAGGAACACCCGCCCTTCGCGCGGGCGGTACAGCGTGCTGGCCAGCTTGAGCAGGGTGCTCTTGCCCGAGCCCACCGGCCCGAGCACACCCACCCGCTCGCCGGGGCGGATCTCCAGCCGCTCCACCTCCAGCGCAGGTGCGTTGCCGCTGGCATAGGCAAACCGCACGCGTTCCAGCTTGAGGCTGGCCTGCATGGCACCTGGCACCAGCGCGCGGGCGCGTTCGTCTTCGGCGTTGGGCAGCGCCAGCAGCTGGTCGAGCGCGTCCAGCGCGGCGCGGGCATGGGCCCATTGCAGCATCACGCCAGGCAGCTGGATGAGCGGCGCAAGGGCGCGGTTGCCCAGGATCGAGCAGGCCAGCAGCCCGCCCATGGTGAGCAGGTTGTCCGACACCAGCCAGGCGCCGAAGGCAATGAGCGCGACGTAGCCCAGCTGCTGCAGGCCCACCGCGAGGTGCTGGGCCAGGTTGGTGTAGCCGCGCATCTGCAGATCGGCGTTGCCGGCGGTCTCCACCAGGGCGTTCCAGCGCGCCTGCAGTGCCCACTCGCCCCCCACCGCCTGCACCGACTCCGCGCCGTCGGCCGCCTCCACCAGCAGCCCGGCCTTCTGGTTGGAGACGTGCTGCTGGTCGCGCGCATGGCGGCGTATCAGCGCCTGCAGGCCCAGGCCGGTGAGCAGCGCCAGCGGCGCCACCAGCAGCGGCACCAGTGCCACCCAGGAGCCCACCAGCGCGATCACGGCGATGAACAGCAGCGCAAACGGCACATCGGCCAGCACGAAGAGCGAGGTGGCCGACAACACGCCGCGCACCTGCTCGAAACCCTTGACCTGCGAGGCCAGCGTACCCACCGATGCCGGTCTGGCCTCCAGCCGTATGCCCAGCATGCGCTCGAAGAAGCGGCGCGAGAGTGCGTCGTCCACCGTGGTGGCGGTGCGTTCCAGCATGTGGCTGCGCACCAGCTTGAGCAGCAGCTCCAGCAGCACCGCGAGCGTGACGCCCACGGTCAGCACCCACAGCGTCTGGTGGCCCTGGTTGGGTATCACGCGGTCGAACACCTGCATGGCAAACAGCGAGCTGCCCAGCGCCAGCAGGTTGACCACGACGGTGGCCACCAGCGCCTCCAGGAACACGCCCTTGTGGCGCCACAGCGCACCTGCCACCAGGTGCAGCGCGCGCAAACGGTGCGGTGCCCCGCTGGCAGTGGTCCGGCGCGGCAGGGCGATGCAGACGGACCCGTTCAGTTCGCCCACCGGCACCTGGGCACCGGCCTGCGTGTGGCCCAGCCAGGAGCCGTCGGCATCGCGGCCGCTGATCAGCAGCCAGTTGCCCGCGCGTTCGCGCAGCACGAAGGGCACGTCGGCCGCAGTGGGTGCCTCCAGCCGGCGGGGCTGGCCCTCCAGGCCGGCCTGCTGCCAGGCCGCCGACCACTGCTCCAGCGCATCGCCGCGCGCGGACAGCTCGGCCAGGGCATCCAGGCGGTCGCGCGAGGCGCGTTGTCCGACCAGCCGGGCCGCCTGGGCCATCAGGTCGCGCAGATCCACACTCATTCCAGCATCCCCATCATCAGCTGCAACCGCATCACCGCCGCCTGCGCCAGGTGGCTGGCGTCGACGCTGGCCATGTCGGCCTGCCCCGCCTCGCGCACCGCGTTGAGCACGTCCACCCAGTTCTTGCGCCCGGTGGCGTACTGCCGGGCGTAGGACGCCGCCACGTCGGCCGACGAGGTGCGTATCTGCTGCGTCACCTCGAAGCGCTCGCGCGCGGCCTGCCACTCGGTCCAGCTGAGCTGCACCCGTTCGAGCACGTCGCGCCGCGCCGCCTCGTGCGCCTCGCGGCTGGCCTGCACCGCCGCTTCGGCCGCACCGATGGCCGACATCGCCGACAGGCCGGCGCCCGGCTGCGCCTGCAGCACCACCAGTGCCCGGTTGTCGGTGCCGCCCACGCGGGCGTGCACGCTCTCCAGCCGCAGCACCACCTGCG
>CALRLO020000019.1:0-73330 GCA_943368755.1 Synechococcus sp. UW140
AGGACCGGAGTGGACGCACCTCTGGTGTACCGGTTGTCACGCCAGTGGCATTGCCGGGTAGCTAAGTGCGGAAGAGATAACCGCTGAAAGCATCTAAGCGGGAAACTCGTTCCAAGATGAGATCTGCCGGGGCCTTGAGCCCCCTAAAGGGTCGTTGAAGACCACGACGTTGATAGGCTGGGTGTGGAAGCGCAGTAATGCGTTAAGCTAACCAGTACTAATTGCCCGTGAGGCTTGACCCTATAACCTTGACATGACGTCAGAGCCATTCAAGAATGTGCGTTCGCATTCAATATGAATCGCGGCGATGCAATCAAAATACGATACGACTCTATGAATTCGCTGGCCTGATTAACACCAGGTCGGCAACCCGTTATGCCTGACGACCATAGCAAGGTGGTCCCACTCCTTCCCATCCCGAACAGGACAGTGAAACGCCTTCGCGCCGATGATAGTGCGGTCTCCCGTGGGAAAGTAGGTCATCGTCAGGCTGTTATTGAAGCAAACCCCTGCATTTCGCGATGCAGGGGTTTTTGCTTTGGGGCATGAGAAAATCCCGACCATGAAACCGCAACGCTATACCCGCGCGCAGGCACTGCCTGGCATCCTCGCTCAACGCATCGCGATCCTGGACGGTGCCATGGGCACCATGATTCAGCGGTTCAAGCTGGATGAGGCGCAATACCGCGGCCTGGGCGGAGCGGCAGGTGATGCGCGCTTCAAGGATTTTCCGGGGGACCTCAAGGGCAACAACGAGTTGCTCAGCCTCACGAGACCTGATGTCATCCGCGATATCCACGAAGGCTATCTGGCGGCTGGTGCGGACCTGATCGAAACCAATACCTTTGGCGCGACCACCATTGCGCAGGAGGACTATGGCATGGCCGACTTGGCGCGAGAGATGAACCTTGCATCCGCCCGTTTGGCGCGTGCGGCCTGCGACAAGTTCAGCACACCCGAGCGGCCCAGGTTTGTAGTGGGCGCGTTGGGCCCGACACCCAAGACCGCCAGCATCAGCCCCGATGTGAACGATCCTGGTGCACGCAACGTGACGTTTGAGGGTTTGCGCGTCGCATACCTGGAGCAGGTCGAGGCCCTCGTCGAAGGTGGAGCGGATGTATTGCTCGTGGAGACGATCTTTGACACGCTGAACGCGAAGGCTGCGTTGTACGCCGTGGACGAGTTTTTTGAGAACAGCGGTGAACGCTTGCCGGTGATCATCAGTGGGACCGTGACCGATGCTTCGGGTCGCATCCTCAGCGGCCAGACGGTTCCCGCATTCTGGGCCAGTGTTCGGCACATCGAACCTTTGGCCGTCGGCCTCAACTGTGCACTGGGCGCTGCGCTGATGCGTCCCTACCTGCAAGAGCTGGCCAAAGTGGCGGGCGACACCTATATCAGCTGCTACCCGAATGCGGGGTTGCCCAATCCGATGTCCGAGACCGGGTTCGATGAAACGCCGGACGTTACATCCCGTTTGCTGCACAGCTTCGCGCAGGAAGGGCTGGTCAACATCGTGGGCGGCTGCTGTGGCACCACGCCGGAGCACATCGCGGCGATCGGTGCGCAAGTGGGTGCCCTGCCGCCCCGAGCGAGATTAGGGGTGCGCTTCTACCAAGAAGCGGCTTGATCTGCAGGAAAGCCCACATTTGCGGGCAGAATGCGCGCTTTCTGCCGAGGGAAGGGCCCTCGGGAAAGCCCTTGTGACAGGCCGGCCCGGATGTTGCATATTACGGGCTTCACAATTCTTTTAGGTGTCAAGCAATGAAATTGAAATTGGTTGCTTTGTGCGCCGCGCTCGCTTTTGGTGCGGCCGGCGTCCAGGCCAAGACCTTCAAGTGGACCAGCGCCAGTGACATCGCGACCTGGGACATCCATTCCCAGAACAACGCGTTGCAGAACGGCATCCACGCGGCGGTCTATGAAAGTCTGGTCTATTACAACAGCCGCACTTTCAAAATCGAACCGGTGCTGGCCACATCGTGGAACCAGGTGAGCCCGACCCAGCTGCGCGTCACCCTGCGCACGGGTGTGAAGTTCCATGATGGCTCTGCCTTCACCGCCGACGACGCGGTGTTCTCCATCCAGCGCGCCATGATGCCAACGTCCAACTTCACGCCCTACATCCAGGGCGTGGACCGAGTGGTCAAGGTCAACGCCAACACCATCGACATCTTCACCAAGGGTGCCAACCCGGTTCTGCTCAACCAGATGACCGAGCTGCGCATGATGAGCAAGGCCTGGGCCGAAAAGAACAACTCGGTGCCGCCCAAGGACATCAAGACCAAGGACGAAAACTTCGCTCACCGCAACGCGATGGGCACCGGCCCCTACACCCTGAAGGAGTGGTTGCCGGACCAGCGCCTGGTGCTGAGCAAGAACCCGAACTGGTGGGGCAGCGCGCCCACCAACGTGACCGAGATCGTCTACACGCCGGTGCGCTCGGAGGCAACCCGCATCGCCGCATTGTTGACGGGCGAGGTGGATCTGGTGCTGGATCCCAGCCCGCAGGACCTGCCGCGCGTGCGCTCCAACAACAACCTGAAGGTGATTGACGGCGTCGAAAACCGCACGATCTTCTTCGGCATGGACCAGCACCGCGACGAGCTGGTGGGCAGCAACATCAAAGGCAAGAACCCCCTGAAAGACCAGCGCGTGCGCAAGGCGCTCTACCAGTCCATCGACGCCAACGCCATCGTGCGTGTGACCATGCGTGGCCTGGGCCAAGCCACGGGCGCGCTGGTGGCGCCGCAGGTGGCCGGATGGACGCAAGCCATCCACACGCGTTTCCCGTTTGATCCGGAAGCAGCCAAAAAGCTGCTGGCCGATGCGGGCTACCCCAACGGTTTCGAGGTGGACTTTGCCTGCCCCAACAACCGCTACATCAACGACGAGGAAATCTGCCAGGCTGTGACCGCCATGTGGGCACGGGTCGGCATCAGGGCCAAGCTGCGCACGCTGCCGCTGGTGACCTACTTCCCCATGATCCAGCGCTACGAAGCCAGCATCTACATGCTGGGCTGGGGCGTGCCGACCTTTGACGGCCTGTACTCGCTGCAGTCGCTGGTTCGCTCGGTGGGTCAAGGTGGCGACGGCAACTACAACGTCGGTCGCTACAGCAACCCCAAGATGGACCAGATCGTCGACCGGATCAAGACCGAGACCGATCCCTATATCCGCCCGCGCCTGCTGGAGGAAGCCCTCAAACTGGCCAGCGACGATGTCTCGCACATCCCGCTGCACAACCAGATCATCCCTTGGGCGATGAAGAAAAACGTTGAGGTCGTGCACCGTGCGGACAACCGCATCGACTGGCGCCTCGTCCAGGTGAACTGAGTCACCTTTGAGCCAAAAAGGGTCGCGGCAACAGCTGTCGCGACCCTTGATTTTTCTGCCCTGAGATGTTTGCATTCATTGTTCGGCGCCTCGCGCAAGCGGTCCTGGTGATGGTCACCGTGGCCCTCATATCTTTCATGCTGTTCCAGTATGTGGGCGACCCGGTCGTCTTCCTGCTGGGTCAGGATGCCACCCCCGAGCAGGTGCGCGAACTGCGTGCCGCCCTGGGGCTGGACCAGCCCTTCATCGTGCAGTTCTGGCACTTCCTCGTGAACGCCGCACAAGGCGAATTTGGCCTGAGCCTTCGCCAGGGGGCCAAGGTGTCCCGGCTGATCGCCGAGCGCTTCCCCGCGACGCTGGAGCTCGCGCTGGTGGCGGCCGTGCTGGCGCTGCTCGTTGGCATTCCCATGGGCGTGTACGCCGCGCTGCGCCGGGGCAGCTTCATGAGCCAGGTGTTCATGACGATCTCGCTGCTCGGCGTGTCCTTGCCCACCTTCCTGATCGGTATCCTGCTGATCCTGGTGTTCGCCGTGACCCTGGGCTGGTTCCCAAGCTTTGGCCGAGGCGATGTGGTGCAGATGGGCTGGTGGTCGTCAGGCCTGCTCACGGCCAAAGGCTGGCACCACATCACGTTGCCGGCCATCACGCTGGCCATCTTCCAGCTCACGCTGATCATGCGCCTCGTGCGTGCGGAGATGCTGGAAGTGCTGCGCACCGACTACATCAAGTTCGCGCGGGCGCGTGGCCTGACCAACCGCGCCGTGCACTTCGGCCATGCGCTCAAGAACACCCTGGTGCCCGTGATGACCATCACCGGCCTGCAGCTGGGCGGTCTGATCGCTTTTGCCATCATCACCGAGACGGTGTTCCAGTGGCCAGGCATGGGTCTGCTGTTCATCCAGGCGGTCACATTTGCCGACATCCCGGTGATGGCTGCCTACCTGTGCCTGATCGCGCTGATCTTTGTGGTGATCAACCTGGTGGTCGATCTGTTGTATTTCGCCGTGGACCCGCGCCTTCGCGCGGAGAAGGCCGGCGGTCACTGAAGGCGCATGAGCATGCTCGCCCCTCGCATCAAGGCCCACGGCAGGGCGTTCTCGCACATCGCGGGTTTCCTGCCCGAGCTGACTTCGCTGCGTCGAGACCTGCACGCGCACCCCGAACTCGGTTTCGAGGAGGTCTACACCTCGCGCCGGGTGGTGGAGGCGCTCAAGGTCTGTGGCGTTGACGAAATACACACCGGGCTGGGCAAGACTGGCGTGGTGGCCGTGATCCGTGGCCAGAGCAACGCGAGTGGTCGCATGATGGGCCTGCGTGCCGACATGGACGCTCTGCCCATGAGCGAACACAACGAGTTCGCCTGGCGCTCCACCAAGCCCGGCCTGATGCACGGCTGTGGCCATGACGGCCACACCACCATGCTCGTTGGCGCCGCGCGCTACCTGGCCGAGACCCGCCGGTTCGACGGTACAGCCGTGCTGGTGTTCCAGCCCGGTGAAGAGGGCTATGCCGGCGCCAAGGCCATGATCGAAGACGGTCTGTTCGACCGTTTCCCGGTGCAGTCGGTCTTTGCCATGCACAACTGGCCGCAGATGAAGCCCGGCACGGTCGGCATCAACCGCGGCCCCATGATGGCGGCTGCCGACCGCGTCACCATCCGCATCACCGGCAAGGGCGGGCATGGTGCGCACGCCTACCTGACGGTGGATCCGGTGCTGGTGGCTGCGCACATCATCACGGCGGTGCAAAGCATCGTCTCGCGCAACGTCAGGCCCATAGACGGCGCGGTCATCAGCCTGTGTGCCATGCAAGCCGGTGACCCTGGAGCGTTCAGCGTGGTGCCTGGCGAAGCGACACTGGTGGGCACCGTGCGCAGCTTCAGCCCCAGCGTGCAGGACCTGGTGGAGCGGCGCCTTCGGGAGCTGTGCAGCGCTGTGGCGCTGGGCTTCGGCGCTTCGGCCGAGGTGCACTATGAACGCATCTACCCCGCCACCATCAACACGCCCGAGGAGGCCGACTTTGCTGCCAGCGTTGCTGACGGCCTGCTGGGTGCCGAACACGTGGTGCGAGACATGGACCCCAGCATGGGCGCGGAGGATTTCTCCTTCATGCTGCAGGTCAAGCCCGGCGCCTACCTGCGCCTGGGGCAGGGCGGCGAAGGCAGCTGCTTCCTGCACAACAGCCGCTACGACTTCAACGACGACGTGCTGCCCCTGGGCGCTGCGCTCCATGCAGGCCTGATCGAGCAGGGCATGCCGCTGTCGACCCCATGAGTTTTTCAACCAGGAGAGAGCCATGACATTCAAGAAAACCTTGGCGGCGACACTGATCGCATCGGCACTGGGTGCACTGGCCATGGGTGCCCAGGCGCAGACCGTGCGTGTGGGCAACCAGGGCGATGCCCTGTCGATGGACCCGCACTCGCTCAACGAGTCGCTCCAGCTCAGTGTGACGGGCAACGTCTATGAACCCCTGGTTGGGCGCGACAAGAACCTCAAGCTGGCCCCCGCGCTGGCCACCAGCTGGAAGCAGACCTCGCCCACGGTGTGGCGGTTCGAGCTGCGCCGCAACGTCAAATTCCACGACGGCACGCCCTTCACGGCCGACGACGTGCTGTTCAGCTTCGCGCGCGCCGCCGGCGACGGCTCGGACATGCGCAGCTACACCAACGACTTCAAGGAAGTCCGCAAGATCGACCCGTTCACGGTCGAGATCGAGACCAAGGCGCCGTTCCCTATCCTGCCCGACGTGATCTCGCTCGTGTTCATGATGAGCAAGAAGTGGAGCGAGGACAACCAGGCCACCGTGCCGGTGGACCGCCGCAAGGGCATCGAGAACGCCGCCTCTTTCCGCGCCAATGGCACCGGCCCGTTCCGCCTGCGCGAGCGCCAGCCCAACGTCAAGACCACCTTCCAGCGCAACCCAGGTTACTGGGGCAAGATCGAAGGCAACGTGCAGACGGTGGAGTACACGCCCATCGGCAACGACGCCACCCGCGTGGCGGCGCTGCTGTCGGGCCAGGTCGACGTGATCGAGCCCGTGCCGCTGCAGGACGTGGCACGCATCAACTCCGGCGGCAAGACCAAGGTGCTGCAGGGCCCCGAGCTGCGCACCATCTTCCTGGGCATGGACCAGAAGCGCGACGAGCTGCTGTACTCGAACGTGAAGGGCAAGAACCCCTTCAAGGACAAGCGCGTGCGCCAGGCCTTCTACCAGGCCATCGACATCGCCGGCATCCAGCGCACCGTGATGCGCGGTGCCTCGCGCCCGACCGCCCTGCTGGTGGGCCCGGGCATCAACGGCTTTGACGCCGAGATGGACAAACGCCTGCCCTTCGACCCCGAGGCTGCCAAGAAGCTGCTGGCCGAAGCCGGCTATCCCAACGGTTTCGAAGTGGCGCTGAACTGCCCCAACGACCGCTACGTCAACGACGGCAACGTCTGCCAGGCGGTGGCCGCCAACCTGGCCCGCGTGGGTGTCAAGATCAACCTGCAGGCCGAGACCAAAGGCACCTACTTCCCCAAGGTGCTGCGCCGCGACACCAGCTTCTACATGCTGGGCTGGACGCCGGGCACCTACGACTCGCACAACGCGCTCAACGCGCTGGTGCGCTGCGTGGACGACAAGGGCTCGGGCCAGTTCAACCTGGGCGCCTACTGCAACCCCAAGGTCGACGAGCTCACGCTCAAGATCCAGTCGGAAACCGACAAGGCCAAGCGCGACGCCATGATCAAGGAGGCGTTCAAGCTGCACGCCGATGACATCGGCCACCTGCCGCTGCACCAGCAGTCGCTGGCCTGGGGCGTAGCCAGCAACGTCGAGCTGGTTCAGCTGGCCGACAACTTCATGCCGTTCCGCTACATGTCCATCAAATAACCACGCGTTCCCTGGCCCCGGCGCACCCGCACCGGGGCCGCACCACCACCGGGCTTTCACAAGAGGCCGGGTGGGATTTCCCCAAGCAAGCATCCCTGGATACCCCACGTGAAAACCTTCATCCTGCGCTGGCTGGACAGTGACGTCGGTCACAGCTTCCGCACCTCACCCACGGCCATCGTGGCCGCGGTCATCGCCCTCATCTGCGTGTTCTGCGCGGTCTTTGCCCCCTGGGTGGCCCCGCACAACCCCTTCGACCTTGCCACGCTGGATCTCAGCAACGCGCGCCTGCCGCCCGCCTGGCACCCCGACGGGTCTTCCAAGTTCCTGCTCGGCACCGACGACCAGGGGCGCGACATCCTGTCCGCCCTGATGTACGGCGCCCGCATCTCGCTGGCCGTGGGCCTGGCCTCGGTGGTGCTGTCGGTCCTCATCGGCGTGGCCTTCGGCCTGCTGGCCGGCTTCCTCGGCGGCTGGGTCGATGGCGTGCTGATGCGCCTGTGCGACGTCATGCTGTCCTTCCCTGCCATCCTGGTGGCGCTGCTGATCGCCGGTGTGGGCCGTGCGCTGTTTCCCAACGCCCACGAAACGCTGGCCTTCGGCGTGCTGATCCTCTCCATCACGCTCACCGGCTGGGTGCAGTACGCGCGCACGGTGCGGGGCTCCACCCTGGTCGAGCGCAGCAAGGAATACGTGCAGGCGGCCCGCGTGACCGGCGTGGCGCCGCTGCGCATCATGCGCAAGCACGTGCTGCCCAACGTGATGGGCCCGGTGCTGGTGCTGGCCACCATCCAGGTGGCCACGGCCATCATCACCGAGGCCACGCTGAGCTTCCTGGGGGTGGGCGCACCGCCCACCTCGCCCTCGCTGGGCACCCTGATCCGTGTCGGCAACGACTACCTGTTCTCGGGCGAATGGTGGATCACCATCTTCCCTGGCGTGATGCTGGTGCTGATCGCCCTGTCCGTGAACCTGCTCGGTGACTGGCTGCGCGATGCGCTCAACCCCCGACTGCGCTGATTGCCGAGAAGAACAACCATGAGCCTGCTACAAGTCAAAAACCTGGTCGTCGAGTTCCCTTCCCGCCGCGGCACGCTGCGCGCGCTCGACGATGTCTCCTTCGAGATCGCGCCCGGTGAAATCCTGGGTGTGGTCGGCGAATCCGGGGCCGGCAAATCGCTGACCGGCGCGTCCATCATCGGCCTGCTGGAGCCGCCGGGCCGTGTGGCCAGCGGCCAGATCCTGCTCGAAGGCCAGCGCATCGACAACCTGCCCTACGACGACATGCGCAAGATCCGCGGCCGCAAGATCGGCGCGATCTTCCAGGACCCGCTGACCTCGCTGAACCCGCTGTACTCGGTGGGGCGCCAGCTGATGGAGACCATCACCACCCACCTGCCGGTCAGCCAGGCCGAGGCCCGCCAGCGCGCCATCCAGCTGCTCAAGGACACCGGCATCCCGGCGGCCGAGCAGCGCATCGACCACTACCCGCACCAGTTCTCGGGTGGCATGCGCCAGCGTGTGGTGATTGCACTCGCCCTTGCGGCCGAACCCAAGCTGATCGTGGCCGACGAGCCCACCACCGCGCTGGATGTCTCCATCCAGGCGCAGATCATCACGCTGCTGAAAACCATCTGCAAGGAACGCGGCGCTGCCGTGATGCTGATCACCCACGACATGGGCGTGATCGCCGAGACCTGCGACCGCGTGGCGGTGATGTACGCCGGACGCGTGGCCGAGATCGGCCCCGTGCACGAGGTCATCAACCACCCTGCGCACCCCTACACCGCCGGCCTCATGGCCTGCATCCCCGACATGACCGAAGACCGCGAGAACCTCAACCAGATCGACGGTGCGATGCCGCGCCTCAATGCCATCCCGAAAGGTTGCGCCTTCAACCCGCGCTGCACGCGCGTGTTCGACAAGTGCACCGAGGCACGCCCCGACCTGATGAACGCTGGTGCGACCCGTGCCGCCTGCTGGCTGCACGAGAGCGCCGTGGGGGTGTCGGCATGAGCGCGGTGACCACCCAGGCGCTGGTGCGCGCCGATGATCTGGCCAAGACCTTCGACGTCTCGCCGCCCTGGCTCAACCGCGTGCTCGAGGGCAAGCCCCGCCTGCTGCTCAAGGCCGTTGACGGTGTGAGCTTCGAGATCGAGAAGGGCAAGACCCTGGCCCTCGTGGGCGAGTCCGGCTGCGGCAAGAGCACCGTGGCGCGCCTGCTGGTGGGGCTGTATGAACCCACGCGCGGCGGTTTCGGGTTTGACGGTCAGGATGCCCACGCAACCTTCAAGACGGCCGAAGGCAACAAGCTGCGCCGTCGCATCCAGATGATCTTCCAGGACCCCTACGCCAGCCTGAACCCGCGCTGGACGGTGGAGGACATCATTGCCGAGCCGCTGCGCGAGCACGAGATCCTGAGCGACGAAAAAGCCATCAAGGACCGCGTGGGCGAGCTGCTCAAGTCGGTGGGCCTGAGCCCGCTGGACATGGTCAAGTACCCGCACCAGTTCTCGGGCGGTCAGCGCCAGCGCATCTCCATCGCACGCGCCCTGGCCACGCAGCCCGAATTCCTGGTCTGCGACGAACCCACGTCCGCGCTGGACGTTTCAGTGCAGGCGCAGGTGCTCAACATCATGAAGGACCTGCAACGCCAGCAGGGTCTGACCTACCTGTTCATCAGCCACAACCTCGCGGTGGTGCGCCACGTGAGCGACCAGGTGGGCGTGATGTACCTGGGCCGCCTGGTGGAACTGGCCGACAAGGCCACGCTGTTCGACAACCCGCGCCACCCCTACACGCGCATGCTGCTGGACGCCATCCCCAAGATGCACGACACCGGCAAGGCGCGCACGCCCGTTTCGGGCGAGGTGCCCAACCCGCTGAATCCGCCCACGGGCTGTGCCTTCCACCCCCGCTGCCCACACGCCAACGAGCGCTGCAGCAGCGAGCGCCCGGTGATGAAGTCGCTGGCCGGCATCCGCGTGGCCTGCCACGCGGTGGAGGAAGGCCGCATCTGAGCGGTCGGTGGCCGGTGTGGCGCCGCCCTCAGGCGGGTCGCACGGCCACCGCTTCTATCTCTACTTTCACCGGCGCGATCAGGCCCGCCACCACGGTGGAGCGGGCCGGCGCCCGCTCCGGCGGGAAGCGCTCGGCGTAGGCCGCGTTGAATGCCGGATAGTCGGCCATGTCGGTGATCCATACCGTGGTTTTCACCACATCGGCCAGTGTGCAGCCGGCCTCGGCCAGAATCGCCTCGATCAGGTCGATGGTGGCATGGGTCTGGCCCGCCATGTCGGGTGCGGCCGGCCGGCCTTGCGCCATGGGCACCTGGCCCGACACGAACACCAGCCGGTCCCAGGCCACGGCGCTGGAGATGGGCTGGACCTGCCCGGCCCGCACCACCGGGCCCATCCGCCGGATCGGCCCGCTATGCGACGTTTCATTGCCCATGGCCACTTCAATCCGCCTTCGCGCCCGAGGTCTGGACGATCACGGTCCACTTCTTCACCTCGCGCTCGATGAAGCCCTTGAACGCCGCCGGAGAGGTGCCCTCGATCACGAAACCGCGCGAGCCGAAGTAGTCCTGGATGTCGGCGGCCCTGAGGGCCTTGTTGACCTCGGTGCTGAGCTTGTCCAGCACATCGGGCGGTGTGCCGGCGGGCGCAAACAGGCCCTGCCACGACAGCGCCTCGAAGTTCGCCAGCCCCGCCTCGGCCAGCGTGGGCACCTGCGGCAGCATGGGGTGGCGTTTCTGGGATGTCACGGCCAGCGCGCGCACCTTGCCGGCATCGATCTGAGGCTTGAGCACCAGCAGGTCGCCGAAGGTGGCCTCGATCTGCCCGCCCATCAGGTCCGTCAGCATGCCTGCGCTGCCCCGGTAGGGGATGTGGACCATGGACACCTTGGCGGCCTGCTTGTACATCTCGCCCGTCAGGTGCATGGACGTGCCGTTGCCGGCCGAGCCGTAGCTGATGCCGCCCGGGCGCGAGCGTGCCAGCGCGGTGAACTCGGTGGCTGTGCCAGCCTTGACGGCGGGGTTCACTGCCAGCACCAGGGGCGAACTCACCACCATGGACACCGGTGCAAAGTCCTTGACCACGTCGTACGGCAGTTTGGGGTAGAGCGCCTGGGCGATGGCGTTGCTGCCCGTCACGCCCATCAGCAGGGTGTAGCCATCGGCCGGCGCCTTGGCCACGAAGTCCGCGCCCACGGTGCCGCCCGCGCCGGGACGGTTGTCCACCACCACCGGCTGGCCCAGCGCGGCGGCCAGTTTTTCGCCGATGCGGCGCGCCAGCAGGTCGGTGCTGCCACCCGGCGGAAAAGGCACCACGATGTGGATGGGCCTGGCCGGGAAGCTCTGGGCCTGTACCGGTGCCACAGCCAGCGTGGCGAGTGCCGCTGCCCCTGCCGCCAGCCAGTGGCGGCGCGAAAACATGGGTGTGGTGTGGGTGGCGTTCTTCATGGTGTCCGTGACTCCGGCAGGGGATGGGAGGCGGCGGTGCTGGTGCCCCAGCCACCGCCACCGGCGGTTTCTATCACCAGGCGGTCGCCCGCCTGCCACTGTGCCCGCGCCTTGGCGGGCAGGTGTTCGATGCGGCCATCGGCGCGTTCGATGCGCGCGGCCGCGCAGCGCCCGGGGTCGCCACCCGCTGCGCCCTGCGGGGCGATGGTGTGGCGCTCACCCCGGTACGAAACGGTGCCCGAGCCTTGCAGCAGCCGGTAGCGGCGCACCACGCCGTCGCCACCGCGGTGCAGACCCGCGCCGCCGGAACCCTCGCGCACCGCCACGCACTCCACCCGCAGAGGTGCCTGGGCCTCGATGACTTCGGCTGGCGTGTTGCGCGCGTTGCCCACGTCGGTGGACACGCCACAGCCACCGGGCCCCCAGGGCGCTCCTCCGGCGGCAGAGGCGATGATTTCGGTGAACAGCCAGGGCCTGCCGTCGGGCCGGGTGCCCCCCAGCGAGAGCACCACCACCTCGCCCGCGTTGGGGGCAGGCATCTGCTGCGGCCTGGCCTGCGCCCAGGCGCCCAGCAGGGCATTGGCCAGCAGCTTGACGAGGTTGGTGCGGGCGTTCACGGCGGCCGGGAAGGCCGGATCAACGACGGTGCCTGGCTGCGTCAACACGCGAATGGGCGCGGTGCAGCCGCCGTTGCTCGGGGCGAGTGGCGCCAGCATCCGCGCAAAGTAGGTGAGGGCGGCCCACACCGCGCCCGGTGCCGCGTTCACCGGGCCGGTGGTCTGGGGCGCGCAGCCGCGCAGGTCCACGGTGAGGCTGTCGCCTTGCTTGACCAGCGTGACCTCCAGGGCCACCGGGTCCGGGGTTACGCCATCGCCATCGAGTGCGTCGCGAAAGGTGAAGCTGCCGTCCGGTGCGTCGGCCAGGGTGCGCCGGGTCGCGGCTTCAGCGTCGGCCAGTGCGGCCAGGGCCTGGGCGTGAAAACCGGCCGGGTCGGCGGCGATGCGGGCGGCCAGCTCGGTGGCCCCCAGCTCCAGGCAGCGCCACTGAGCCTGCAGGTCGCCGGCCAGGTTGTCGGGCATGCGGCTGTTGGCGCACAGCAGGCGCAGCAGGGCGGCGTCGGGCTCGCCGTGGCGGTGGAGCTGCACCGGTGGGATGCGCAGGCCTTCTTGCTGGATGCTGGTGGCGTGGGTGGGCACCGAACCCGGTGCGATGCCACCCACGTCCTGGTGGTGCAGCACGCAGGCCACCAGCGCTTGCACGCGCTCGCCCACGAACACCGGGCGCATCAGGGTCAGGTCGGGCAGGTGGGTGCCGCCGTGCCAGGGGTCGTTGAGCAGGTAGCTGGCACCCGGGTCGTTCATGCCGTCCGGCGGGAAGGACCGCAGCAGCCCGGCCACCGCCGGCTCCAGGCTGCCCAGCAGCAGCGGCAGGGTGCGTGCTTGTGCGATCAGCCGGCCGTCGGGCAGGAAGAGGGCTGCCGCGCAGTCCATCGCCTCGCGCACCACGCTGGAAACCGCCTGGTCGACCAGCCGTGCCTGCATGCGGTCGGCCAGGGCTTCGAGGTCCGCTGCAAAGCCGCTGCCGGCGGTGGGCGGTTCGGGGGTTGCCACCGTCAGGCCCAGTGCGGCCACCGTAGCCCGTGTGCGCTCGAATTCACCCGCCGTGGGGTGCACCTGGTGGGAGCAGGCGATCGGTACCTCCGGCCAATCGGCACGCAGGCGCTCGGCCAGCACCCGCTCGTGGGCCGCGTTGCGGTGGGCAAACAGCAGTGCGACGGCGATCGCGCGTGGCGGGCGGGGCAGGGCGCGCAGCGCCTCGCACACGGCATCGGCATCGAGCGGTTCGACCTCCTGCCCCTCGGCGTCGATGCGCCCACGGGCCTCTATCCGCCAGGGGGCCGGCAGCGCCTGTTGCCAGGGCGAGGCGGGCACGTGCAGGGCGTAGGGGTCGGCCCGGTTCTGCCGGCCCAGCGTCAGCGTGTCGGCAAAGCCGTGGGTGCAGACCAGAACCAGGTCGTCCATGGGGCTCAGAACCGGTCCGGACTGAAGGGGCGCAGGTCGACCTGGGGCGTGCGGCCAGACACCAGGTGGGCGATCTCACGCCCGGTGCTGGCGCCCATGCACATGCCCATGTGGCCGTGGCCGAAGGCCAGCCAGGCGTTGTCGGCGCCGCGCGCCGCACCCACCACCGGCAGGCTGTCGGGCAGGCAGGGGCGGTGACCCATCCACTGCGTCACCTCGGAGGTGTCGAGGTGGGGGAACAGGTCGCGCCCGCGCTGCAGCAGCGCCTGGGCGCGGTCGTAATTGGGTGGCGCCTTCAGGCCGGCAAACTCCACCGTGCCGGCCAGGCGCAGACCCATGGCCATGGGGTTGACCATGAGGTTGTGCTCCACCGCCATCACGGTGTGCCGCAGACCCAGGTTGGCGCTGCGCACCGTCACGTGGTAGCCGCGCTGCGTCTCCAGTGGCACCCGCGAGCCCAGCGCCTGCGCCAGGCGGGCGGACCACGCGCCGGCGGCCACCACCACGCCATCGACGGCGGTGGTTTCACCGTTGTCGGTGCGCACGCCAGTCACCCGCCGGCCCTGGCGCTCGAAGCCGGTCACGGCCCGGCGCACGGTGCGGGCACCACGCGCCAGGCTGTGCGCGTGCAAGGTCTTCACGAGCGCCGAGGGGTCCAGTGTGGAGCCGTTCTCGGGCGCGAGGATGCCAAAGCGGAAGCGTCCTTTCAGGTCGGGCTCCAGCGCCTCCAGCTCGTCCTGGGCGATGTCGCGCATCTGCACCCCGAGCGAGCGGCGCAGGTTCATGCCCCAGGCCCACTGCGCGGCGGTTTCGCGCGAGGAATAGACGTAGAGGCAACCGGTGCGGCGCACCAGCGCCTGGGCCTGGGCGTCGGCCAGCAGCGGCTCGTAGCACTCGAAGATGGGCTCCAGCAGGCTGCGCAGTGCGGTGGCGATGCGGGTGACCTCGGCACGCGAGGAGTGGCGCAGCATGCGCACCAGCCAGGGCAGCACCAGCGGTGCGTAATGCCAGCGCACGGTCAGCGGCCCCAGCGGGTCCAGCAGCCAGCGTGGCACACGTTTCCACATGCCCGGCATGCCCACCGGCAGGCAGGCGCTGGGCGAGAGCGAACCTGCGTTGCCGAACGAGCAGGCTTCGCCGGGCTCCAGCGGATCGAAAAAAGTGACCTGGTGGCCGTCGCGCTGCAGCCAGGCGGCGGTGCAGGTGCCAACGATGCCGGTTCCGATGACGGCGATGTGCATGGGTGCATTGTGTGGCTCGAACCATCATCAGGCCAACGGATTCTTTTGATCTTCAGATCAGAAAATCTGATTCAATCCACCCATGAACATCAGCCTGCGCCAGATGAGGGCCTTCTCCAGTGTGGCGCGCACCGGCAGCTTCACCGGTGCCGCGCGCCAGCTGCACCTGACCCAGTCGGCTGTCAGCATGCTGGTGCAGCAGCTGGAAGACGAGCTCGGTGTGCGCCTGTTCGACCGCTCGCGCCATGCCGTCACCCTCACCGAGGCGGGCCAGCAGCTGCTGCCGCTGGCCCGGCGCATGCTGGACGACCTGCGCCAGCTGGAAGACGGCGCCAGCGACCTGCGCACCCTGCGCAGCGGCGTGCTGCGGGTGGTGGCGCCCCAGCTGCTGGCCTGCACCTGGCTGGCGTCGGTGCTGGTGCGGTTCGAGGCCGATTTCCCCGAGGTGGGGCTGCGCGTGATGGACGGCACCTCGGACGACATCGTTGCCGCCGTGCGCCGGGGTGATGCCGAGCTGGGGCTGGGGCCAGAGCGGCCCACCGGCGACGACGTGACCCGCACGTTCCTGATGCACGTGCCCATGCGGCTGGCCTGTGCGGCCGCTCACCGGCTGGCGCAGCGCCGCAGCGTGTCGTGGCGCGAGTTGCAGGAGGAGCGCTGGGTGGCCTATTCGAGCGATTTCAACCGCTACCTGGAGCAGCTGCTGCACGCGCACGACGTGTCGCTGTCGATGCAGACCGTGACCGAGGTGGGCTACCTCACCACCGCGCTGGCGCTGGTGGGCAACGGCCTGGGCGTGGCGGCGGTGCCCGACTACGCCCGCCACTTTGCCCCCAACTTCAAGTTGAGCCTGGTGCCGTTGCGGGCACCGGCCATCAACCGCGAGTTTTTTGTCTACCAGCGCCGGGGGCAGGCGCTGTCACCGGCTGCGGCGGCCTTCATGCAGCTGATGAAGCGGGCCGCCGCCGGGTGACGCCGGGGGTTTACTTGAGGCCAGCGAGCGAGCGCAGCTGGGCGACCTTGTCGGTGCGCTCCCAGGTGAACTCGGGCTCTTCGCGGCCGAAGTGGCCGTAGGCGGCGGTCTTTTCGTAGATGGGGCGCAGCAGGTCCAGCATCTGGATGATGCCCTTCGGACGCAGGTCGAACACCTCGCCGACGATCTTGGCGATCTGCTCGTCGGGGATCACGCCCGTGCCTTCGGTGTAGACCGTCACGTTCATGGGCTTGGCCACGCCGATGGCGTAGGCCACCTGGATCTGGCACTGCTTGGCCAGGCCGGCGGCCACGATGTTCTTGGCCACGTAGCGCGCGGCGTAGGCGGCCGAGCGGTCCACCTTGGAGGGGTCTTTGCCCGAGAAGGCGCCACCACCGTGCGGGCAGGCGCCGCCGTAGGTGTCGACGATGATCTTGCGGCCGGTCAGGCCGCAGTCGCCCTGGGGGCCGCCGATGACAAAACGGCCGGTCGGGTTGATCAGGTAGCGGGTGTTCTGCAGCCACTCCTTGGGCAGCACCGGCTTGATGATCTCCTCGATGACGGCTTCGGTGAAGCTGGCCTTCATCTTGGTGGCGGTCTCGCTCTGGTCCGGGCTGTGCTGGGTGGACAGCACCACGGTGTCGATGCTGTGGGGCTTGCCGTCCACATAGCGCATCGTGACCTGGCTCTTGGCGTCCGGACGCAGGAAGGGCAGTCGGCCGTCCTTGCGCAGCTGGGCCTGGCGTTCCACCAGACGGTGCGCGTAGTAGATGGGCGCGGGCATCAGCTCGGGCGTTTCGTCGCAGGCGTAGCCGAACATCAGGCCCTGGTCGCCGGCGCCGATGTTGAGGTGGTCGTCGGAGGCGTGGTCCACGCCCTGGGCGATGTCGTTGGACTGCTTGTCGTAGCAGACCATGACCGCGCAGCCCTTGTAGTCGATGCCGTACTCGGTGTTGTCGTAACCGATGCGCTTGATGGTGTCGCGCGCGACCTGGATGTAGTCGACGTGGGCGTTGGTGGTGATCTCGCCCGCGAGCACCACCAGACCGGTGTTGGTCAGGGTTTCAGCGGCCACGCGGCTGCGCGGGTCCTGCTTGAAGATCGCATCGAGGATGGCATCCGAGATCTGGTCGGCCACCTTGTCGGGGTGTCCTTCGGAGACGGACTCGGACGTGAAGAGGAAATCGTTCGCCATTTAAACTCCAGACAGTTGGTACAAGGCGCGTCGCCTTGCGGAGCATGGGCGAACGCTTTAGCGGATATTTGTGAATCGCCCCGCAAGTAGTCCTGTAACTCGGCGATGGCGCGATTGTAGTCCTGCCGCATTCACCCGCGCTCCGATTCCCATGTTCCTGATCCGTCTGTTTTCTGTCCTTTCGCGCTGGCCGTTGTGGCTGCTGCATGGGCTGGGCTGGCTGCTGGGCTGGCTGGCCTGGCTGCTGTCACCCGGCTACCGGCGCCAGCTGGCGGCCCACGCGGCAGTGGCAGGTGTCTCGGCCGCCGACCGGCGCGCGGCCGTGGGTGCGGCCGGCCGGCTGGTGGCCGAACTGCCCCGCCTGTGGTTGGGCCGGCCGGTACCGGTGAGCTGGGACGGTGAGTCGCACATCGAAGCCGCGCAGGCGCAGGGCCAGGGCATCGTGTTCCTCACCCCCCACCTGGGCTGCTTCGAGATCACCGCGCGGGCCTACGCCCAGCGGTTTGGCCGGCGCGGGCGGCCCATCACCGTGCTGTACCGCCCACCGCGCCAGGCCTGGCTGCGTCCGGTGGTGGACCGCTCGCGGGCTGGCGAGGGGCTGGACACGGCGCCCACCACGCTCTCAGGTGTCAAGCAACTGGTCAAGGCGCTCAAGGACGGCGCCGCTGTGGGGCTGCTGCCGGACCAGGTGCCGCCGCTGGGGTTGGGGGTCTGGGCGCCCTTTTTTGGCCAGCCGGCCTACACCATGACGCTGGCCGGGCGGCTGGCCCAGACACCCGGCGTGGTGGTGCTGCTGGCCTGGGGCGAGCGCCTGTCGTGGGGACGGGGTTACGTGGTGCACGTGCGCCCCCTGACCGAGCCGCTCCCGGCCGACCCGCAGGGCGCTGCGGCGGCGGTCAACCGCGCCATGGAGGCGCTGGTGCGCGAGTGCCCGCGACAATACCTCTGGGGCTACAACCGCTACAAGACGCCACGCAAGGGCTTTTGAACGATGACGCAGGGATCGCTGACAAACCGCCTTGGCGTGGGCTTCATGCGCCTGCTGGCACATCTGCCACTGCCTGTGGTGCGCGGGTTGGGCTGGCTGCTGGGGCGTGGGCTGCATCTGGTGGCGGTGCGCCGACGGCACATCGCACGCACCAACTGGACGCTGTGTTTCCCGCATCAGGGCGTGGCCGAGCGCAACGCCGCCATCCGACAGCATTTCGTGCACTTTGCCCAGGCCTGGCTGGATCGGGGCTGGCTGTGGGAGGGTTCGCCCGAGACGGTGCGAGCGAGGCTGCGGCTCACGGGCGACCTCAGCGCCCTCGCGGGCGACGCGCCGACCGTGATTTTTGCGCCCCATTTCGTGGGGCTGGACGCGGGCTGGACCGCGCTGACCCAGCAGCTCAAACGGCGCTTTTGCACCATCTACGCCGAACAGCTCAATGCCGACGTGGACCGCTGGATGGCTGAGGGCCGGCGCCGGTTTGGCGATCCTCATGTGGTGCCCAAGACCCAGGGCGTGCGGCCGCTGGTGGCCGCCTTGCGGGAGGGCGAGCCGCTGTACCTGCTGCCCGACATGGACCACGGGCGCGACGAGTCGGTGTTCGTCCCCTTCTTCGGGGTGCAGACGGCCACCATCACGTCGTTGCCGCGTTTCGCCCGGCTGGCGCGCGCGCAGGTGGTGGCGGTGACCAGTCGCATGACGCCCGAGGGCTACGAGGTGGAGGTGCATCCGCCGTGGTCGGGCTACCCTGGCGGCGAGGTCGTGGCCGACACTGCAGACATGAACCGGCGCCTGCAGGCGCTGATCGAGGCGATGCCCAGCCAGTACTACTGGGTGCACAAGCGCTTCAAGACCCGCCCGGAGGGTGAAGCCTCGGTCTACGGCGGGCGGGACTAGGCCGGTTCGGCGACCACCTGCGCCAGCCAGTCGCGCACCCGCGCGGGCTGCTCGTGCACGATCCAGTGGGTGGCATCGGGCACGCGGGTGACTTTCAGGTCGGCCATCCAGTCCTCCAGACCATCGAGCAGCGACGGCGGCAGGGCCGAATCGCCCAGGCCCCACAACACGCGGGTAGGGCGGCGCACGGTCAGCATCTCGGGGGGCAGCGTCACCTGGGCGGCGGCCGGGTCCTGCGGGGTGGGTGGGCGCAGGGGGGACGCGCGGTAGTAGTTGAGGCCGCCCTCCAGTCCCTGGCGCCAGACCGCGCGGTACTGTTCACGCACGGCGTCTGTCAGCCAGGCGTGCGGGCCATCCACCGCCCCCATGTTCTCGAAGAACGGCCAGAGGCGGCGGAAGTCGTCTTCGGCCAGCAACGCGGCCGCATCGGGGCGGCACAGGAAGTTCATGTAGGCGCTGGCGCGTTGTTGCTCGGGGTTGTCCCGCAATTCGCGCAGGAAGGCCCCCGGGTGGGGCGAATTGATGATGGCGAGCCTCGACAGCCGTTCGGGGTGCAGCGCCGCAAGGTTCCAGGCCACGGCGCCGCCCCAGTCGTGGGCCACGAGTGCGGCCAGCGGAGCGCCGCCGGTTTCGATGGCGATCAGGGCCAGCAGGTCCTGCACCAGGTGCCTGGCGCGGTAGGCCGAGACCTCGGTCGGTGCGCTGGAGCCGGCGTAACCGCGCAGGTTGGGGGCGACACAGCGGTAGCCCCCGTTTTCAGGGCGCGCGAAATGCTCCAGCAGCCCGTCCCACACGAAGGCGGCTTCCGGAAAGCCGTGCAGGAACAGCAGCACAGGCCGTCCGCGTTCGCCGCTGCTGTGGCATTCCAGGGTGATGCCGTGGGGCAGGGCGAGCGCGTGCGTCTGGGTCATGAGTCGGTGTCGGTGGCGGGCGGTGTGTCGGCCGGGGGGTGGGTCCAGCGCCACAGCGTCAGGGCCACGTCGTCCAGCCCCTGCTTCTTGAGCGCCGAGAACAGTTTGGCGTCACCACCGCCGGCCTGCAGTCGCGCGATGGACAGCGCCTTGTTGGCCTGCGCATGGTTGAGCTTGTCGGCCTTGGTCATGAGCACCAGGAACTGCAGGCCCTGTTCGACACGCGGCCGAATGATCTCCAGCAGCGCCTCGTCGAGTTCGGTCACCCCCAGGCGCGGGTCGCACAACATGACCACGCCGCGCAGGTTGGGGCGGCTGACCAGGTAGTTGGCCATCACCTGCTGCCAGCGCCGCTTGGCTTCCTGGGGCACGGCGGCGTAGCCGTAGCCGGGCAGGTCGGCCAGCACGGCATCGGTCACCCCCTGCTTGCCCAGAGAGAACAGGTTGATGCTCTGGGTGCGCCCTGGCGTCTTGGACGCGAAAGCGAGGCGTTTTTGCTGCGTCAGGGTGTTGATGCAGGTGGATTTCCCGGCATTGGATCGCCCGACAAAGGCGACCTCGGGCACCTCCAGGGCCGGCAGGTGGTGCAGCTGGGGGGCGGTGGTCAGGAAGCGTGCCGTGTGCAGCCAGGCGTGGGCGGCCTTGGCGTCGGCGGAGGGTTTGGGGTGGGTCATTCGGGGGTGTGCTTTCGGGCCATTGTAAAATCAGCCCGTTTTGCGCCTTGCGCGCGCCACCCCCACGCTAGCCCACGACATGAAATCGTTCGCCCTTTCCCTCTGCGCCACCGCACTGACTGTGTTGTCCCTGTCTGCCCATGGCCAGGCGGCGAAACCCGATCTCAACAAGGGCGCGGCGCTGTACGGTCAGGTCTGTGTGGCCTGCCACGCGGCCGATGGCAACTCCTCCATCCCCGCCAACCCCAAGCTGGCCCAGCAGCACCCCGAGTACCTGGCCAAGCAGCTGGCCGAGTTCAAGGAGGGCAAACGCGACAACGCGGTCATGAAGGGTTTTGCTGCCGCCATGTCCGAACAGGACATGCGCAACGTGGCCGCCTGGCTGGCCACCCAGAAGGCCAAGCCCGGCTTCGCACGCGACAAGGAACTGGTCAAACTGGGCGAGCGCATCTACCGCGGCGGCATCGCCGACCGCCAGATTGCCGCCTGCGCTGGCTGCCACAGCCCCAACGGCGCCGGTATCCCGGCCCAGTACCCGCGACTGGCCGGCCAGCACACCGACTACACCGCCGGCCAGCTGCGGGCCTTCCGCGAAGGCGCCCGCAAGAACAGCACCCAGATGACCCAGGTCGCTGCCCACATGACCGAGCGCGAAATCCAGGCAGTGTCCGACTACATCGCCGGCCTGCGTTGAACCACTGGGCCACAAACGCATCACAGAGGGCGGGGTAGATACCCGCCCTTTTTTCTTGAACCCCTTGCGATGACTTCACCCGCCCCCAGCTTGCCCTTGCCGCGCCGTGCGCCGTCCGCGCGCGACTGGATCGAGCTGCTGTCGTCCATGCGTTTCGCGATCGCGCTGCTGACGGTCATCTGCATCGCGTCCATCATCGGCACCGTGCTCAAGCAGCACGAGCCGTACAACAACTACGTCAACCAGTTCGGCCTGTTCTGGGCCGAACTGTTCGGTGCGCTGAACCTCTACGCGGTCTACAGCGCGTGGTGGTTCCTGCTGATCCTTGCCTTCCTGGTGGTCAGCACCAGCCTGTGCATCGCCCGCAACACGCCCAAGATCCTGGTTGACCTCAAGGCCTACAAGGAAAACCTGCGCGAGCAGAGCCTCAAGGCCTTTCACCACAAGGCTGACGCCACGCTGGCCGAAGCGGCCGAAGGCGCCGCGCAGCGCATCGGCCAGACGCTGGCCGGCGCGGGCTGGAAGGTCAAGCTCCAGTCCCGCGAAACGGCAGCCGGCACCGGCTGGATGGTCGCTGCCAAGACCGGCGCGGCCAACAAGCTGGGCTACATCGCGGCGCACAGCGCCATCGTGCTGGTGTGCATCGGCGGCCTGCTGGACGGCGACCTGATGGTGCGCGCCCAGATGTGGTTCAACGGCAAGCAGGTGTTCGGCGGCGGCGGCATGGTGGCCGACGTGCCGGAACAGCACCGCCTCTCCGACCGCAACCCGACCTTCCGGGGCAACCTGCTGGTGACTGAGGGCACGCAGTCGAGCACTGCCATCCTGAACCAGCCCACGGGCGTGCTGCTGCAGGAGCTGCCGTTTTCGGTGGAACTCAAGAAGTTCATCGTGGAGTACTACTCCACCGGCATGCCCAAGCTGTTCGCCAGCGACATCGTGATCCACGACAAGGCCACTGGCGAGCAGATCCCGGCACGTGTGGAAGTGAACCACCCGGTGCGCCACCGGGGCATCGAGATTTTCCAGTCCAGTTTTGACGATGGCGGCTCGGCCGTGAAGCTCAAGGCCATGCCGTTGGCGCCGGGTGTGCAGCCGTTCGAGGTCAGCGGAGCCATCGGCGGCTCCACCACCATCGGCAACGGCGAGCGCGAGCTCACGCTGGAGTTCACCGGTCTGCGGGTGATCAACGTCGAGAACTTCCAGGCGGGTGCAGGCGCGTCGGGCGCCGATGTGCGTCAGGTCGACCTGCGCGGCGCCATCGAAGGCCGGCTGGGCGCGGCCAACAAGACGGTGACGCAAAAGGAGCTGCGCAACGTCGGCCCCAGCATCACCTACAAGCTGCGCGACTCGGCCGGCCAGGCCACCGAGTTCCACAACTACATGCTGCCGGTCGAGCTCGACGGCCAACGTGTGTTCCTGCTGGGTCTGCGCGACACGCCGGCCGAGAATTTCCGCTACCTGCGCGTCCCGGCCGACGACACCGACAGCCTGGATGGCTTCGTGCGCCTGCGCGCTGCGCTGGCCGACCCCGCGATGCGCGAGCGGGCCGTGGCGCGCTATGTGGCCCAGGCCGTGGACCGTGACCGGCCCGAGCTGGTGCAGGCGCTCAAGGCCTCGTCCAGCCGCGCGCTGGACCTGTTTGCCGGCGTCGACCCGGTGCTGGCCGACCTGAAACCGGCCGGCCAGAACGCTCCGCTGGGCGGGCTGCAGGCGGTGTCGCGCTTCATGGAGACCAACGTGCCCGACGCCGAGCGCGAGCGCGCCAGCGAGGTGCTGGTGCGCATACTCAATGGCACCTTGTTCGAGCTGTTGCAGCTCAGCCGCGAGAAGGCCGGTGTGAAACCACTGGAGCGCGGTGAGCCGGCAGAGGCTTTCATGACCCAGGCCGTGCTTTCGCTCAGCGACAGCTTCCTCTACCCCGCACCCATGGCCTTCGAGCTGCAGGATTTCCAGCAGGTGCAGGCGAGCGTGTTCCAGGTGGCCAGAGCACCCGGACGCAACATCGTCTACCTGGGCTGCCTGTTGCTCATCATCGGCGTTTTTGCCATGCTATACGTCCGCGAGCGTCGGCTCTGGGTCTGGCTGGCGCCCTCCAGCGGTGACGGCGTCACGCAGGCCACCATGGCGCTGTCGACCAATCGCAAGACCCTGGACGCCGACCGCGAATTCGACTCGCTCAAGAACCGACTCCTGCAGGTGAACGCATGAACACCACCACCCATACCGTCGAGGTCCAGGCCTCGAAGACGCTGAACCTCACCCCCGGCTACTTTGCTCGGCGCCACCTCTGGGACTGGCTGTTCGCGCTGGCCGTCGTGCTGGGCGCGGGTTTTGCCTTCGCCCAGTACCAGCACGCCATGGACGGTTACGAAAAGGCCATCCTGGCCGGCACCGTGCCGTCCATGATCGCCCTGGGCTGGTTCTGGCGACCGCTGCAGAAGCTGGCCGCCACCGTCGCCGCGCTGGCGCTGCTGGCGATCTGGCTGTACCAGGGCCCGCAAGGGGCCGAGCTGGCGCGTGCCGACAGCGTGTTCCTGCTCAAGTACTTCATCTCCAGCCAGTCCGCCATCCTCTGGATGAGCGTGCTGTTCTTCATGAGCACGGCGTTCTACTGGGCCGGCATGTTCGGTCGGCGCAACGCCGACGCCATGGAGGCCATAGGCTCCCGGCTCGCCTGGGTCGCGGTGGCACTGGCGCTGATCGGCACGCTGGTGCGCTGGTACGAGAGCCACCAGATCGGCCCCGACATCGGCCACATCCCGGTGAGCAACCTCTATGAGGTGTTCGTGCTGTTCTGCTGGCTCACCACGGCCTACTACCTCTACTACGAAGACCAGTACCAGACCCGCCGCATGGGCGCCTTCGCGATGCTGGTGGTCAGTGCGGCGGTCGGTTTCCTGCTCTGGTACACCGTGGTGCGCGAAGCCCACGAGATCCAGCCGCTGGTGCCCGCGCTGCAAAGCTGGTGGATGAAGCTGCACGTGCCGGCCAACTTCATCGGCTACGGCACCTTCGCCATCGCCGCCATGCTGGCCTTTGCCTACCTGATCAAGCAGAGCGCGGGCGAGACCCGCTGGTACAAGCTCGCGCCGCTGTGGCTGCTGGGTATCGTGTTGTGCCTGGAACCGCTGGTGTTCCGCCAGAGCGCGCTCGAAAAAGGCGGCAGTTACTGGTTCGTGTATTTCGGCATTTCGGCCCTGATCGTGGGTGGCATTTTGTTCGGCCGTCAGCGCATCGCCGAACGCCTGCCCAGCTTCGAGGTGCTGGACGACGTGATGTACAAGGCCATCGCTGTCGGTTTCGCCTTCTTCACCATCGCCACCGTGCTGGGTGCACTGTGGGCGGCCGAGGCCTGGGGCGGCTACTGGAGCTGGGACCCGAAGGAGACCTGGGCGCTGATCGTCTGGCTCAACTATGCGGCCTGGCTGCACATGCGCCTGATGAAGGGCCTGCGTGGCACCGTGGCGGCCTGGTGGGCGCTGGTGGGGCTGGCCGTCACCACCTTTGCGTTCCTGGGCGTCAACATGTTCCTTAGTGGTCTGCACAGCTACGGAGAGCTGTAAGGGCATTTGAACTTTGCTGCCCTGTGTGCGCTCTCAAAGCCAGACCAACCAAGGACTTGACCATGATCATCCGCAGTGGCGACAACGGATTCCAGCACCCCATAGGCAGTGAAATCACCCCGCGCGACGCCTACCTGGGCCGGCGCGAATGGTTGCAGCGCCTGGCCCTGGGCGCAGGCGGCGTGGCCCTGGCGGGCTGGGCCGCTCGCGACGGGCTCGCACAGACGGCCCGCCCGGGCAAGCTGGCTCCCCTGCCAGGCGGTGCCAGCAACGTGGCCGGCGCCAACACCATGGAAAAGGCGGCCGCTTATGCGGACGCCACCAGCTACAACAACTTCTACGAGTTCGGTACCGACAAGTCCGATCCCGCCCGCTACGCCAAGACACTGAAACCACGCCCCTGGACGGTGGCCGTCGAGGGGCTGGTGAAGAACCCGCGCACCTACGGCATCGAAGACCTGCTCAAGCTCGCTCCGATGGAAGAGCGTATCTACCGCCTGCGCTGCGTCGAGGGCTGGTCCATGGTCATCCCCTGGGTGGGTTACCCGGTGTCCGAGCTGATCCGGCGCGTCGAGCCGCTGGGCAGTGCGAAGTACGTCGAATTCATCACCCAGGCCGACCGCGAGACCATGCCGGGCATTCGCGGCAACGTGCTGGAGTGGCCCTACACCGAAGGCCTGCGCCTGGACGAGGCCATGCACCCGCTGTCGCTGCTGGCCTTTGGCATGTACGGCGAAGTGCTGCCCAACCAGAACGGCGCGCCGCTGCGGCTGGTGGTGCCCTGGAAGTACGGCTTCAAGAGCGGCAAGTCCCTGGTCAAGATCCGCTTCACCGACAAGGAGCCTCGCACCTCCTGGAACCTGGCGGCGCCGCAGGAGTACGGCTTTTATTCCAACGTCAACCCCGATGTGTCCCACCCGCGCTGGAGCCAGGCGACCGAACGCCGCATTGGCGAGGACGGGCTGCTGGCCAAGCGGCGCAAGACGCTGATGTTCAACGGCTACGAGCCCCAGGTGGGGCAGCTGTACGCGGGCATGGATCTGCGCAAGTTCTACTGATGAAGCCGACCTGGCGCTGGGGCAAACCGCTGCTGTTTGTCCTGTGCCTGCTGCCGGCGGTGTGGCTGTTCCATGGTGCCTTCACCGGTGGCCTGGGGGCCAACCCGGCCGAGGCATTGATACGCGGCCTGGGCGACTGGACACTGCGTCTGCTGTGCCTGGCGCTGCTGGTCACGCCGCTGCGCGTGCATTCGGGCTGGGTGGTGCTGGCGCGCTGGCGCCGCATGATCGGGCTGTTCGTCTTCTTCTACGCCACGCTGCACCTGCTGGCCTACGCCTGGCTGGACATGGGGCTGGAGCCCGCCGAAATCGTGGCCGACGTGGTCAAGCGCCCGTTCATCACCGTGGGCATGCTCGCCTGGGCGCTGTTGCTGGCGCTGGCGGCCACCTCGTTCAACCGGGCGATCCGTGCCATGGGCGCGCGCCGCTGGCAGGCGCTGCACCGCGCGGTCTATGCCGTGGCGGTGCTGGCGGTGCTGCACTTTTTCTGGATGCGTGCGGGCAAGAACGACTTTGCCGAGGTGGCGGTGTACGCCGCCGTCCTCGGGCTGCTGCTGGGCTGGCGCGTGCGGCGCCGCCTGCGTGGCCTCAGCTGAGGCCGCGCTCCATGCGCATCTGGTCGGCGGCCGATTCGCGCTCGCGGATCAGCAAGGCGCGGTCGCCGTCCACCAGCACCTCGGCGGCGCGGCCGCGGGTGTTGTAGTTGCTGGCCATGCTCATGCAGTAGGCACCGGCCGAGAGCACCGCCAGCAGGTCGCCCGGCTGCACGTTGAGCGCACGGTCGCGGCCCAGCCAGTCGCCGCTTTCGCATACCGGGCCCACCACGTCCCAGGTGGTGGCTGCGCCCTCACGCGGCGCCACTGGCACGATGCCGTGGTGGGCTTCGTACATCGCGGGGCGGGGCAGGTCGTTCATGGCCGCGTCCACGATCAGGAAGTTCTTCTGCTCGCCGGGCTTGAGGTAGAGCGCTTCGGTGACACACACGCCGGCGTTGCCCACCAGCGAACGGCCAGGCTCGATCATGAGCGTGCGCTGGCCGAAGCCGCGCGCGTCCAGCTTGGCCAGCAGGGCCTGCCACAGGGCGTCGGCCGCCGGAGGCGTGTCGCCGTTGTAGTCGATGCCGAGCCCGCCACCGAAATCGATGTGCTCGATGGGCACACCCGCCGCTTCAATCGCCTCCACCAGGTCCAGCACACGGTCCATGGCGTCCAGGTAGGGGGCGGTTTCGGTGATCTGCGAGCCGATGTGGCAGTCGATGCCCACCACGCGAAGGCCCGGGCGGGCGGCGGCGTCAAGGTAGGTCTGCACCGCTTCGGTATGGGCGATGCCGAACTTGTTGCCCTTGAGGCCGGTGGAGATGTAGGGATGGGTCCTGGCGTCCACGTCGGGGTTGACGCGGATGCTGACCGGGGCGCGCTGGCCGATTGAAGTGGCCACCTCGTCGAGCACCGCCAGTTCGGCGCGGCTCTCGACGTTGAAGCAGCCGATGCCGATTTCCAGCGCCCGTTTCATCTCGGCGCGGGTCTTGCCGACGCCCGAGAAGATGATGTCCCGGGGGGCAGCACCCGCGGCCAGCGCGCGTTCGAGTTCGCCGCCCGAGACGATGTCCAGCCCACAGCCAGCGCGCACGAAGGTCTGCAGGATGGCCAGCGACGAGTTGGCCTTCATCGCGTAGCAGATGCGGGCCCGGCGACCGGCAAAGCCGCGCTGGTAGGCCGACAGCGCCGACAGCATGGCGGCCTTGGAATAGATGAACAGCGGGGTGCCGTGCTCGGCCGCCAGGTCGGCGACACGGACCTCTTCGGCCCAGAGCTGGCCGTCGCGGTAGGTAAAGAAGGGGCGGACGGACGTCGTCATGTGGGGCGTCGGCGGTGTAGGGTGGGCGGCGCGTCAGCGCGCCGGGGTCTGGGTCTTGGTGTCCTTGACCGGCGCATCGGGCAGGTAGAGCGGACCCTTCTGACCGCAGGCCGACAGCGTGGTGGTCAGGGCGCCAAGCACGAGCCCAAAAGCCACGAGGCGGGTGAGGGTGCGGCCGCAGCCTAGAATTTGACGAGCAACAGACATGGGCAAATTGTAATGACGGACCTGGAATACCTGGATCGGGCGGAAGAGGCTCTCAAGGCCATTGAGCGCGCGTGCGATCGCATCAACGACGAAACCGATGCCGACCTGGACAACCAGCGTGTGGGCGGCATGGTGACGTTGACCTTTCGCAACCGCAGCCAGATCGTGGTCAATCTGCAAAAGCCGCTGCAGGAAATCTGGATGGCCGCACGCGCCGGCGGCTTTCACTACAAGTGGGACGGTGCGAGCTGGGTGGACACCAAGGGCCAGGGCGAGCTGTTCGCCCACCTGACCCGATACGCCAGCGAGCAATCGGGTCAGGCCCTGGACTTCAGTTCCTGAACAGGTCGAGGATGCTCCGGCGGTCCTGGGGGGCGATCACCGGGGCGCCGTTGCCGTGTTCACCGTTTTCGGGCGTCGGGTCGTTCAGGCCCAGGCTGGCCACCCCATGGCCGGGGCCGAACTCCTCGTAGTACCACTCGCCGCCCGCCTGGATGACCCCGGCCGGGGCGCCGATGGGCTCGACCGGCACGCCCTTGAGCGCATCGCCCATGAAGGAGATCCAGATCGGCAGCGCCAGCCCGCCGCCGGTTTCGCGGCTGCCCAGGTTGCGCGGGTTGTCGTAGCCCACCCAGGTGGCGGCCACCAGCGTGGGCTGGAAACCGACAAACCAGGCGTCAACCGCGTCGTTGGTGGTGCCGGTCTTGCCGTACAGGTCGGGGCGCTTGAGCGTGCCCTGGGCGCGCGCGGCGGTGCCGGAGCGGGTGATCTCCTGCAGCAGCTGGCTCATGATGAAGGCGTTGCGCGGCTCGATGGCGCGGTTGGCTTCGTCGGGCGCGGAAGGCGGCACCTCCAGCAGGGCCTTGCCCTTGTCGTCGGTGATGCGGGTGATGAGGTAGGGCGCCACGCGGTAGCCGCCGTTGGCGAACACGGCGTAGCCAGTGGCCATCTGCATGGGAGTGACGGAGCCAGCGCCCAGGGCCATGGTGAGGTAGGGCGGGTGGCGCTCGGCCTCGAAGCCGAAGCGTGTGACCCACTCTTGCGCGCTCTGGGTGCCCACCATCTCGAGCACACGGATGGACACCATGTTCTTGGACTTGGCCAGCGCACCACGCACGCTCATCGGGCCTTCGAACTTGCCGTCGTAGTTCTTGGGTTCCCAGGGTTTGCCGCCAGTGACGGCGGCGCTGTAGAACAGCGGGCTGTCGTTGACCACCGTGGCCGGGGTCAGGCCTTTTTCGAGGGCGGCCGAGTAGATGAAGGGCTTGAAGCTGGAGCCGGGCTGGCGCCAGGCCTGCGTCACATGGTTGAACTTGTTGCGCTGGAAGTCAAAGCCGCCAACCAGGGCATGGATGGCGCCATTGCGTGGGTCCATGGCCACGAAGGCCGACTCGACCTCGGGCATCTGGGTGATGAACCAGGTGTCCTTGCCGCCCTGCACGATGCGCACCACCGCGCCGCGCCGCAGCTTCAGGTGGGGGGGCGCCTTGTCGGACAGTCCGGACTGCACCGGCTTGAGCCCATCGCCAGTGATCTCGATGCGGTCGTCGCCATCGCGGGACACCACCACCTTGCGCGGGGTGGCCTCCAGCACCACGGCAGACAGCAGCTCGCCGTTGTCGGGGTGGTCGGCCAGGGCGTCGTCGATGGCGGCGTTCAGTGCCTTGGGGTCGTTGGGCAGGTTGAGGAAAACCTCGGGGCCGCGGTAGTACTGGCGGCGCTCGAAATCGAGCACGCCACGGCGCAGCGACTGGTAGGCCGCCTGCTGCTGCTTGCTGTCGAGGGTGGTGTAGACGTTGAGGCCACGCACGTAGGTCTCGTCACCGTACTGGGCGAACACGGCCTGGCGCACCATCTCGGCGACGTACTCGGCATGCACGCGGTCGCTGCCGCTGGGTGGCCGGATGCGCAGGGGCTCGTCGCGTGCCGCCTGGGCCTGCTCGGCGGTGATGAAGCCGTTGTCGAGCATGCGGTCGATGATGTGCAACTGGCGCGCACGGGCGCGCTTGGGGTTGCTGATGGGGTTGTAGGCCGACGGGGCCTTGGGCAGGCCGGCCAGCATGGCGGCCTCGGCGACGCTCACGTCCTTGAGCGGTTTGCCGAAATAGACCTGCGAGGCGGCGGAGAAGCCGTAAGCGCGCTGGCCCAGGAAGATCTGGTTCATGTAGATCTCAAGGATCTGCTCCTTGGTGAACATGTGTTCCAGCTTGAAGGTCAGCAGGATCTCGTAGATCTTGCGCAGGTAGCTTTTTTCCGAGGACAGGTAGACATTGCGCGCCACCTGCATGGTGATGGTGGAGGCGCCCTGGCTCTTGGCCTCGCCCAGGTTGGCAATGGCCGCGCGCACGATGCCTTTGTAGTCCACGCCACTGTGCTCGAAGAAGCGCGCGTCCTCGATGGCCAGCACCGCGTGGGTCATGACCTGAGGTATCTGCGCAATGGGCAGCAGGTTGCGCCGCTCCTCGCCAAACTCGCCTATCAGCACGCCATCTGACGAGAACACCCGCAGCGGCAGCTTGGGGCGGTAGTCGGCCAGGTCGGTCACATCAGGCAGGTTGGGGAAAGCGACCGCCAGCGCGATGCCGATGACCAGCAGCAGCGTGCCCAGCCCGGCAGCAGCCAGGGTGGCCAGGCCGGCGAGCCAGCGCAAGGCGGTGCTGGTGCCGGGTGAACCTGCGGCTTTTCGAGGGGGGGAGGGAGGGGTGTTCTGAGGCATGAAGAGGGCCCGGTGGGCGAAGCCGAATTATAAAAATTCGCCTCAGTTGCTGGCGCCAGTGGCGAAAAAAGAATAGGCTGGGCAGCGTTGTCACGCCTGCGCAGCGGTTGTCTGCGGCGACTGAGGGTGCCGCAAATGCGGATTGTGCGTCGGGTTTTGACAACGCCGAAACAGGCTGCGACGGGAAATTATCTTTGCCGCGCAAAGACCTTACTGCTAGTATTGAAGTGGATTGTTAAGACTCGTGAACTTTTGTGTCCCGTCCGGACACTCGCCAACCATTGGGGACTGCCTTGATCTCACTGGGATCTTTATTCAGCCGAGAACCCGCGCCCTTGCTGGGTATCGACGTCAGTTCCTCCACGGTCAAGCTGGTGGAGTTGGGCCGTGACGCTTCGGGCGCGCTGCAGTTGCTGCACTGCGCCATGGAGCCGCTGGAGCGCGGCTGGATCAACGAGGGCAACATCGAGAAGTTTGACGAAGTGGCCGACGCGATGCGTCGCCTGGTTCGCAAGAGCGGCTCCAAGACCAAAAACGTCGCGCTGGCGCTGCCCGGTGCTGCCGTCATCACCAAAAAGATCACGCTTCCCGCCGGGCTGGGCGACAAGGTGCTGGAGGTGCAGGTCGAGTCGGAGGCGAACCAGTACATCCCCTTCTCGCTGAACGAAGTCAGCCTGGACTTCTGCGTCATAGGGCCGACGGCCAATTCACCCAACGACATGGATGTGCTCATAGCCGCCTCCCGCAAGGAGAAGGTGTCGGACCGACAAGGTCTGGCCGAGGCGGCAGGGCTCAAGCCCGTGATCATGGATGTGGAGTCCTATGCCTCGCGCATGGCCGCCGCCCGCCTGATCGAATCGCTGCCCAACAAGGGGCGCGACGCCCTGATCGCCCTGTTTGAAGTGGGCTCGCAGACGACCAGCCTGCAGGTGATCCGCAACGATGACGTGATCTACGAGCGCGACCAGATGTTTGGTGGTTCCCAGCTGACCCAGCTGATCTCCAAGCAGTACGGGGTGTCGTACGAAGAAGCCGAAATCAAGAAGCGCAAGGGCGAACTGCCGGCGGACTATTCGGCCAAGGTGCTTCAACCCTTCATGGAAAGCCTGGGCCAGGAAGTTGGTCGCGCCCTGCAGTTCTTCTTCACCAGCACGCCACACAACAAGGTGGACTACATCCTGATGTCGGGCGGTTCCTCCACCTTGCCGGGGCTGGCCCTGCAGGTGACCAGCCAGACCTCGTTCCCGTGCAAGACCATCAACCCGTTTGATGGCATGAAGCTCTCGGGCGGGGTCAATGCACGCAAGCTGGAGAACGAGGCGCCGTCCTATCTGGTGGCCACAGGCCTGGCGCTGCGGAGGTTCTACCAATGATTCTGATCAACCTGCTGCCGCACCGCGAGCTGGCGCGCAAGAAGCGACGGGAGGCGTTCTTCACCCAGCTGGGGGCTGCCGTTCTGGTGGGCGGCGTGGTGAGCGGCATGATCTTCACCTGGTACCAGGCCCGTCTGGACGACCAGCGCGATCGCAACACCTTCCTCACCACCGAGATTGCCAAGCTGGATGCACAGATCAAGGAAATTGCGGGCTTGCAGGCCGAGCTGAATGCCTTGAAAGCGCGGCAGGCGGCGGTGGAGGATCTGCAGGCCGATCGCAACCTGCCCGTGCACCTGCTCGACGAGATGGTCAAGCAACTGCCTGACGGCATCTTCCTCGCCTCTCTCAAGCAGGACAACCAGACCATCATCCTGACCGGTTCCGCGCAGTCGCAGGAGCGGGTGTCCGAGCTGTTGCGCAACCTGGGCAACAACAGCCCCTGGCTGGCAAGGCCCGAACTGGTCGAGATCGTGGCTGCCAGCGCCAATCTGGGTGGGCGCGAACAGCGCCGCGTATCGAACTTCACCATTCGGGTGGCCCTGACCCGTGCGGCGCCCGCACAGGCCAACGCGGCCGGTGCAGCGGCACCGGCTCCGGCGCCGGCTGGGAAACCCTGAGCGTTGCGCGGGAATCTGACATGGCCAAGAAATCCAAGACCAACATCGACTTCGGCGCGCTGTCCCAGCGGCTGAGGTCCCAGTTCACCGGGCTGGACCCCAACGACCCATCCCAATGGCCCGCCGCGCCGCGCAACCTGTTGCTGGTGGTGGTTGCCATCGCTGTGGTGGCGGGGCTGTGGTTCTTCTGGCTCAAGAGCCTCGAAGAGGAGCTGGTGGTGGAGCAGCAGCGCGAGGAGCAGCTGCGTGGCGAATACCAGAAAAAGCTCGCGCAGGCGATCAACCTGGAAGCACTCAAGCAGCAGCTGGCCCAGGTCCAGCAGTACGTGGTGCAGCTGGAGAAGCAGCTGCCCAGCAAAGCGGAAATGGATGCCTTGCTGTCCGACATCAACCAGGCCGGCCTGGGGCGCAGCTTGCAGTTCGAGCTGTTCCGGCCCGGACAGGTGAACGTGAAGGAGTACTACGCGGAGCTGCCGATTGCGGTTCGCGTGACGGGCTCGTACCACGACATCGGCCTGTTTGCCGCGGACATTGCCAACCTGTCGCGAATCGTCACGCTCAACAACATCACGCTCACGCCCGTGGCCAACCGGCCCGGTGTCCTGACCATGGATTGCACGGCAAAGACCTTCCGTTACCTGGACCAGGAAGAGATATCCGCTCAGCGCAAGGCGCAACCGAAGCCGGGAGCACGCCCATGAACGCGTCGATGTCCGTCGTTGGTGCGACCCTGATCGCGGCTGCGGTGCTGTCGGGCTGTGGTTCAGCCTCGCAAGGCGAGCTGGCCGAGTGGATGCAGGCGCAGCGCAGCGCCGTGCAACCCAAGGTGCCGCCTCTGCCCGAGCCCAAGCGTTTCGTGCCGCAGGCCTACCTCAGCGAGGGGCAGGTGTCGCCTTTCAGCTCCGAGAAGCTGCTGGCGGCACTCAGCCGCGAATCCGGCAAGACCGGGGCGAACAACGCACTGATCGCCCAGGAAATGGCGCGGCGCAAGGAGCCTCTGGAGGCCTTGCCTCTGGATACCATGGCCATGGTTGGCATCCTGGGGCGTGGCAACCAGACCGTGGGACTGGTCCGGGCCAATGGCCTCCTGTACCAGGTGCGGGCCGGCAACTACCTGGGACAGAACTACGGGCGGATTGTCAAAGTGACCGAAACGGAAATCACCCTGCGCGAAATTGTTCAGGATGGTGTGGGTGAATGGATAGAGCGTCCGGCGGCGTTGCAGCTTCAAGAGGGAACCAAATGAATCACGAGAACCTTGCCCTGACCTCGCACGGCGCGCGCTGGTGGGGCCGTGTGGCCGCCGTGGTGGCGCTGCTGACCGCGACCGCAGGTGGGTCCTGGGCGCAGACACCCAATGCCATCCGATCCGTCAGCGTATCCAGCCAGGGTGGTGCCCAGGCCGTGCGCATCGAGACCGCGCAGCCGCTGAGCCGCCCGCCTTCGGGTTTTGCCATCCAGTCGCCCGCACGCATCGCGCTGGATTTTCCCGGTCTGACCAACGGAGTGGGACGCAACCTGGTGGATTTCAATCAGGGCAACGTGCGTTCGGCCAATGTGATCGAAGCGGGTGACCGGACCCGCGTGGTGCTGAACCTCGGCCAGGCGTCCAACTACCAGACGCGCATCGAAGGCAACGCCCTGCTGGTTCTGCTGGAGCCCGCCGCCGCAGCGGCGCCGGCGCCGGCGCAGTCGGCGTTTGCCCCGAGCGGCAACGCGCAGACGCTCGCGCTCAAGGACATCGACTTCCGCCGTGGTGCCGAGAACACCGGGCGCGTGATAGTCGATCTGGCCAGCAACCAGGTGGGTGTGGACATCCGCCAGCAGGGCCGCAACCTGGTGGTGGAGTTCATGCGCACCTCGTTGCCTGAGGGCTTGCGCAGGCGCATGGACGTGACCGATTTCGGCACGCCCGTGAAAACCATCGTGGCCACCCAGGCGGGAGACCGTGTGCGCCTGCAGATCGAGCCCACCGGCAACTGGGAGCACAGTGCCTACCAGAGCGACAACCAGTTCGTGCTGGAGGTGCGGGAGGTCAAGGTTGACCCGAGCAAGCTGACCCAGGGCCCGACCTACAGCGGCGAAAAACTCTCGCTGAACTTCCAGAACATCGAAGTGCGTTCGCTGCTGCAGGTGATTGCCGACTTCACCAACTTCAACGTCGTGACGTCCGATACCGTCACCGGCAACGTGACCCTGCGGCTCAAGGACGTGCCCTGGGACCAGGCTCTGGACATTATCCTGGACGCCAAAGGCCTGGGCGTTCGCAAGACCGGCAACGTGTTGTGGATCGCACCGCGGGACGAGATCGCGGCGCGTGAAAAGCAGGAGTTCGAGGCCAAGGCAACCATCGAGACGCTGGAGCCGCTGCGTACCCAGGCCTTCCAGTTGAACTACGCCAAGGCCACCGACATTGCCTCCCAGCTGGGGGCGTCGGGCTCCGGCGGCTCCACGGGCGGGACCACCCGCATGCTGTCGTCCCGCGGCAGCGTCATCACTGAAGTCCGTACCAACCAGCTGTTCGTGACCGATGTGCCCTCGCGCCTGTCGCAGGTGCAGGAAATGATCACCAAGCTGGACATCCCTATCCGCCAGGTGATCATCGAAGCGCGCATCGTCGAAGCGGATGAGCGGTTCGGCAAATCGCTGGGCGTGCGGTTGGGTGGCGGCATCGTCAGCCGTGGTCAGGGTGATGGGATCGCCGTTGGCAGTAACTACAGCCAGGTGGGTGCGATCAACTCCGGCGGCTCCTGGACCCGCACGGGTTCGCCACTGATCAACCTGCCCGCCAACCCGGGGACGGGAACGGCCGCTACCTTGGCCCTGTCTCTGTTCAACTCGGGTGCCACGCGCTTCCTGAACCTTGAAATTTCGGCGCTGGAAGCCGATGGCCGCGGCAAGATCGTCTCCAGCCCCCGCGTGGTGACGGCGGACCAGGTCAAGGCGCTGATCGAGCAGGGCACGGAGTACCCCTACCAGGTGGCGTCGGCCAGCGGTGCCACTGCCATTGCCTTCCGCAAGGCCAACCTCAAGCTCGAGGTCACGCCACAGATCACCCCTGAGGGCAACATCATCCTCGACGTCGACGTGAACAAGGACAGCCGTGGCGAGACCACGCCCTCAGGTATCGCGATCAACACCAAGCACATCAAGACCCAGGTGCTGGTCGAGAACGGCGGCACCGTGGTCATCGGTGGCATTTTCGAGTTGAACGAACGTACCGACGTGAACAAGGTGCCGGGTCTGGGTGACATCCCGGGCCTGGGCAACCTGTTCAAGTCCACCGAGCGCATCGCCAACAAGTCGGAACTGCTGGTGTTCCTGTCGCCGCGCGTCATCACCGGAGCCAGCCCGCTGCGCTGAGTGGTTGTTTGATTGCGTTGGTTGGCCTGCCCGGCTCGGGCAAATCCACCGTCGGGCGCCAACTGGCCCGACGGCTTTCCTTGCCTTTCGTGGATTCGGACCATGAGATCGAGCATCGCCTGGGGTGCTCGATCCGCGAGTTTTTCGAGCGTGAAGGCGAGCAGCGTTTCCGCGATGTCGAAGCGTCCGTCATCGATGAGTTGACGACCGGGGCGCTCGGCGTGTTGTCCACCGGTGGGGGAGCGGTCATCCGACCCGAGAACCGCGAACACCTGCGCTCGAGGGCTCAGGTGGTCTACCTGCGCTCCAGCCCTGAGGAAATCTTCCGCCGGCTGCGGCACGACCGCAACCGCCCGCTGCTGCAGGTGGCCGATCCCATGAAGAAGCTGCGCGAGCTGCACCAGCAGCGCGACCCTCTGTATCGGGAGACCGCCCACTACGTCGTCGAGACTGGCCGGCCTTCGGTCACCACGCTGGTCAACATGATCGTGATGCAGCTGGAACTGGCTGGCTTGCTGCCAGCGGGGCCTGCCGGCGCCTGAGCGTTTCGTTCAGACCGATGGCCTACACTAGGCCGCATGCAAGTTTCCAGTCCCCAGACGGTGCAGATCGCTCTTGGTGAGCGCAGCTATCCCATCCTCATTGGCTCCGGGCTGCTGGACAGTCCCGAGACCTTTGCCAACCTGCCGCGCGCCGCCGCCGCGCTGATCGTCACCAACACCACCGTAGCGCCGCTGTACGCCGAACGCCTGAGCGCGGCCCTGGCCCGTCATTACCCACGCATCCTGCAGGTGGCATTGCCCGATGGCGAGGCCCACAAGGACTGGACAACGCTCAACCGCATCTTCGACACGCTGCTGGCCGAGGGATGCGACCGCAAGACGCCCCTGTTCGCTCTCGGTGGCGGCGTGGTGGGCGACATGACGGGTTTTGCCGCCGCCTGCTACATGCGCGGCGTGCCCTTTGTCCAGGTTCCAACCACCCTGCTGGCGCAGGTCGATTCGTCGGTCGGTGGCAAGACCGCCATCAACCACCCCCTGGGCAAAAACATGGTGGGCGCGTTCTATCAGCCCCAGCGGGTGGTGTGCGACCTCGACACCCTGGCCACACTGCCCGCACGCGAGCTGAGCGCCGGGTTGGCCGAGGTCATCAAGTACGGCCCGATTGCCGACATGGCCTTCCTCGACTGGATCGAGGCGAACCTGCCGGCACTGCTGGCGCGCGACACCGCAGCGCTGGCCCATGCGGTGCGACGCAGTTGCGAGATCAAGGCGGAGGTGGTGGGCCAGGACGAGCGCGAAAACGGCCTGCGCGCCATCCTCAACTTTGGCCACACCTTTGGCCATGCCATTGAAGCAGGGCTGGGCTACGGTGAATGGCTGCACGGTGAGGCCGTCGGCTGCGGCATGGTGATGGCCGCCCGGCTGTCGCACCGGCTGGGGCTGGTGGATGAGGCCTTCGTCAACCGCCTCACCGGCCTGATCGAGCGCGCCGGCTTGCCCATCCAGGGCCCTGCCCTCGGTGCACAGCGTTACCTGGAGCTCATGCGGGTGGACAAGAAGGCGGAGGGTGGCGAGATCCGGTTCGTGGTGATCGACGGCCCTGGCCGCGCCGCCATGCGCCCGGCACCGGACGCCCTGGTGCGCGAAGTGCTGGCCGCCAGCTGCGCCTGAACGCTGAGCATGGACGCCTTGGCCCCCAAGTTGGAAGACCTGGCGCCATGGGCGTGCCACAGCCTGGGTTCACGCGGGCGGCGCCACCCCGAGCCGGATGCGCCCACGCGCACCGCCTTCCAGCGCGACCGCGACCGCATCGTCCATTCGACCGCGTTTCGCCGGCTGGTCTACAAGACCCAGGTGTTCCTCAACCACGAGGGTGACCTGTTCCGCACCCGGCTGACCCACTCGCTGGAGGTGGCGCAGCTGGGGCGCTCCATGGCCCGCTCCCTCGGGCTCAACGAAGACCTGGTCGAGGCCGTCGCTCTCGCGCACGACCTGGGCCACACACCGTTTGGCCATGCGGGGCAGGACGCCCTCAACGCCTGCATGGCCGAACACGGCGGTTTCGAGCACAACCTGCAAAGCCTGCGGGTCGTTGACGAGCTGGAAGAGCGCTACCCGCAGTACGACGGGCTCAACCTGTGCTTCGAAACCCGCGAGGGTATCCTCAAGCACTGCTCGCATGCCAACGCGCAGCGTCTGGAAGCGCAGGAGCCCGGCGGCGTGGGGCGGCGTTTCCTGGACCGCACACAGCCCAGCCTGGAAGCCCAGCTGTGCAACCTGGCCGACGAGATCGCCTACAACGCGCACGACATCGACGACGGCGTGCGCTCCGGCCTGTTGAGTCTGGAACAACTCGCAGATGTGCCTTTGTTCGAGCGCTTTCGCGCCCAGGCGGTGGCGGAGTTCCCCCCCCTGGCGGGCCGGCGCCTGCTCTACGAGACCATACGCCGCATGCTCAGTGAGCAGGTTTACGACGTGATCACGGCTACCCGCCAGGCGATCGATGCGGCAGGTCCGGCCGACGCCGATGCGGTGCGGCGCCTGCCGCCACTGTTGCGCTTCTCGGATCCGATGCGGGCCGATTCCACCGCGCTCAAGCGGTTCCTGTTCACCAACCTCTACCGCCACCCGCGCGTGATGGAAAAGACCGGTCAGGCGCAGCAGGTCGTGAAGGCGCTGTTCGAGACCTACCTCAATGACCCTGCCCAGATGAAACCCGGCACCACGGGCCAGCACGGTGCGCCCCGCGCCGTGGCGGACTACATCGCCGGCATGACGGACCGCTTCGCCCTGCGCGAACACGAGCGGCTCACCGGCCGCCAGTGGTCGGCATGAGGGCCGGGGAAAACCGCATCCGCCTCGAGCCCGCGCTGATGGTGGTGCTGGCAGGCGTCAGCGCAGCCCTGCACGTGGGCAAGCTGCCGCCTGCCATTCCCGTTCTGCAGGAGGCCTTGGGCATCACGCTGGTGCAAGCCGGTTTCCTGCTGTCGCTGGTGCAGCTGGCGGGGCTTTCGCTGGGGCTGGTGGCCGGGCTGGTGGCCGATGGCCTGGGCCTGCGGCGCAGCATGGTGCTGGGCCTGCTGGTGCTGGCGGCCGCCAGTGCGCTGGGCGGGGTGTGGCGCGAGGCCACCGCGCTGCTGGTGCTGCGTGCGGTGGAGGGACTGGGCTTTCTGCTGGCCGTGGCGCCCGCGCCGGGGCTGATACGCCGGCTGGTGCCGCCTCAGCGCATGAGCGCCATGCTGGGCTGGTGGGGCGCTTACATGCCGCTGGGCGCGGCGCTGGCGTTGCTGAGCGGACCGGCCATCATCGCCACATTGGGCTGGCCAGGCTGGTGGTGGTTGCTGTCGCTTCTCTCGCTGCTGTGCGCCGGCGGACTCTGGCGCACGGTGCCGGCCGAACCGCCGCGGGTGCCGGATGCTGCCAGGGCGGGTTGGAGCGGCCGCCTGCAGCACACGCTCGCGGCACCCGGCCCCTGGCTGGTGGCGCTGTGTTTCGCCATGTACTCCGGCCAGTGGCTGGCAGTGGTGGGGTTCCTGCCATCGGTCTATCAGCAGGCCGGTGTCAGCGCTGGGGTGGCGGGCCTGCTCACCGCCCTGGTGGCGGCGGTCAACATCGTGGGCAATGTGGGCTCCGGGCGCCTGCTGCAGCAGGGTGTGCCAGCCCCGCGGCTGCTGGTGGCGGGTTATGTGACCATGGCACTGGGCGCGCTGGTTGCGTTTGGTGCGGATGCGCAAGGGCAGAGTCTGCCGCCTGCCTGGCGGTACCTGGCGGTGCTGCTGTTCTCGGCGGTGGGCGGTCTGATACCCGGCACGCTGTTCTCGATGGCGGTGCGGCTGGCGCCGGGCGAACACACCGTATCCACCACGGTGGGCTGGGTGCAGCAGTGGTCCGCCGCCGGGCAGTTCCTCGGCCCGCCGCTGGTGGCCTGGCTGGCCGCTTTCAGTGGCGGCTGGCGCTGGACCTGGGTGGCCACCGGCGCGTGCTCGCTGGCGGGCCTGGTGTTGTGCGGTCTTCTGGCCCGGCGTCTGCCCACCCGCTGATCCGCTGGAGCAAAATATCGGGGTCAGAACAACGACGCCCGAACATGGCCCGATTGCCTCGCCTGTCACTGGCCGGTCACGTGCACCACGTGGTGCAGGCCGGCACCCAAATGGCGCACATCTTCAGCGACGACGACGACCGCCGCATGGCCATGGACCTGCTGGTCCAGCTGGTGCAAGACCTGAAAGTGGCCGTGCACGGCTACGTGCTGCTGCCCGACCGCTTCCATCTCCTGCTCACCCCACCCGACGATCAGGCATTGTCCCGCCTGATGCAGGGCTTTGGCCGCACGTATGTGCCGTACCACAACCGGCGCCACCAGCGCAGCGGCACGCTGTGGGGTGGCCGCTACCGTTGTACCGTGCTGCAGCCGGAGCGCTACCTGATGGCCTGCCTGGTCTTGCTCGATGGCCTGCCGGTCCAGGCCGGCCTGGCGGCGGAGCCGGGGAGCTACCTCTGGTCCAGCCACGGTCATCACACCGGGCAGCGGCTGGACCGGCTGGTCACACCGCACCCGCTGCAATGGACTCTGGGCGATACCCCGTTTGCCCGCGAGGCCGCCTACGCCCGGCGGGTGGGCGAGGGGCTGCCCGCCACCGAGCAGGCGCGCATCCTGCGGGCCACCGGCTCGGGCTGGGCGCTGGGGGATGACGCTTTTGTGGCCGCCCTTCAGGGGCAGACGCCGCGGCGGCTGCAGGCGGCGCGCGCCGGTCGTCCACGCAAAGCGGTTTGATATGTCCCCAATTAATTCGATAGGGAAGTTGCTTTCTTGCAAATAGGATCCGACCCCAATTAAAGCGCTTGGCATTGTTGTTGCACTGCACTATCCTCACCATCCCTGCGAAATTTGAGGAGTGCGCCATGACGACGGCCGCCGAAATAGCCCACCTGCAAGAACACGGTCTGTATTCCAGCGCCAACGAACACGACGCCTGCGGTGTCGGTTTCGTGGCCCATATCAAGGGCGAAAAGAGCCACGCCATCGTGGCGCAGGCGCTCAAGATCCTCGAAAACCTCGACCACCGGGGTGCCGTGGGCGCCGATGCGCTCATGGGAGACGGCGCCGGCATCCTGCTGCAGCTGCCCGATGCGCTGTACCGTGAGGAAATGGCCAAGCAGGGCGTGACGCTGCCGCCCCCGGGTGAATACGGTGTCGGCATGATCTTCCTGCCCAAGGAGCACGCCTCCCGCCTTGCCTGCGAGCAGGAGATGGAGCGCGCGATCAAGGCCGAGGGCCAGGTCCTGCTGGGCTGGCGCGACGTGCCGGTGAACGTGGGCATGCCCATGTCGCCCACGGTGCGCACCAAGGAGCCCATCATGCGCCAGGTCTTCATCGGCCGGGGCAACGACGTCATCGTGCAGGACGCGCTGGAGCGCAAGCTGTACGTGATCCGCAAGACCGCCAGCGCCGCGATCCAGAACCTCAAGCTCACGCACAGCAAAGAGTACTACGTGCCCAGCATGAGCAGCCGCACCGTGGTCTACAAGGGCCTGCTGCTGGCCAACCAGGTGGGCGACTACTTCCTCGACCTGCAGGATCCGCGCTGCGTGTCCGCGCTGGGTCTGGTGCACCAGCGCTTCTCCACCAACACCTTCCCCGAGTGGCCACTGGCCCACCCCTACCGCTATGTGGCCCATAACGGCGAGATCAACACCGTCAAGGGCAACTACAACTGGATGAAGGCGCGCGAAGGCGTGATGTCCTCGCCGGTGCTGGGCCCCGACCTCAAGAAGCTCTACCCCATCAGTTTCGCGAACCAGTCGGACACCGCCACCTTCGACAACTGCCTGGAACTGCTGACCATGGCCGGCTACCCCATCAGCCAGGCCGTGATGATGATGATCCCCGAGCCGTGGGAGCAGCACACCACCATGGACGAGCGCCGCCGCGCGTTCTACGAGTACCACGCCGCCATGCTGGAGCCCTGGGACGGCCCGGCTTCCATCGTGTTCACCGACGGTCGCCAGATCGGTGCCACGCTGGACCGCAACGGCCTGCGCCCGTCGCGCTACTGCGTGACCGACGACCATTTCGTGATCATGGCCTCGGAGTCCGGCGTGCTGCCCGTGCCCGAGAACAAGATCGTGCGCAAATGGCGCCTGCAGCCCGGCAAGATGTTCCTGATCGATCTGGAGCAGGGCCGCATGATCGACGACGAGGAGCTCAAGGCCAGCCTCGCCAACAGCAAGCCCTACAAACAGTGGATCGAGAACCTGCGCATCCGGCTCGACGACGTGATCGACTTCACCGCCGGTGAAGCCGAAAGCAAGGGCGGCACGGCCTCCGAGGAGAACGCCTCGGCCGCGCTGGAGCACGTGCCCGCCAACCTGCTGGACCGCCAGCAGGCGTTCGGCTACACGCAGGAAGACATCAAGTTCCTGCTGGCGCCCATGGCGCTGGCCGGCGAGGAAGCCATCGGCTCCATGGGCAACGACAGCCCGCTGGCCGTGCTCTCCAGCAAGAACAAACCGCTGTTCAACTACTTCAAGCAGCTGTTTGCCCAGGTGACCAACCCGCCGATCGACCCGATCCGCGAGGCCATCGTGATGTCGCTGGTGTCCTTCATCGGACCCAAGCCCAACCTGCTCGACATCAACCAGGTCAACCCGCCGATGCGGCTGGAGGTGGGGCAGCCCATCCTCGATTTCGCCGACATGGCCAAGCTGCGCGAGATCGACAAGCACACCAGTGGCAAGTTCAAGAGCTATGTGCTTGACATCACCTACCCGCTGGCCTGGGGCCATGAGGGCGTGGAAGCCAAACTTGCCTCGCTGTGCGCCGAAGCCGTCGATGCCATCAAGAGCGGCAACAACATCCTGATCGTCAGCGACAAGGCGGTCGCTCCGACGCAGGTGGCCATTCCCGCGCTGCTGGCGCTGTCGGCCATCCACCAGCACCTGGTGCGTGAAGGCCTGCGCACCACCGCCGGCCTGGTGGTGGAGACCGGCTCGGCGCGCGAGGTGCACCACTTCGCGGTGCTGGCCGGCTATGGCGCCGAAGCCGTGCACCCCTACCTGGCCATGGAAACGCTGGCCACGCTGCACCAGGACCTGGGCGCCGACCTGTCGGCCGACAAGGCCATCTACAACTACATCAAGGCGATCGGCAAGGGTCTGTCCAAGATCATGTCCAAGATGGGCGTGAGCACCTACATGTCCTACTGCGGCGCCCAGCTGTTCGAGGCCATTGGCGTGAACAGCGAGACAGTGCAGAAGTATTTCACCGGCACCGCCAGCCGCGTCGAGGGCATCGGCGTGTTCGAGATCGCCGAAGAGGCCATCCGCATGCACAAGGCCGCCTTTGGTGACGACCCGGTGCTGGCCACCATGCTGGACGCCGGTGGCGAGTACGCCTGGCGCACCCGCGGTGAAGAGCACATGTGGACGCCCGACGCCATCGCCAAGCTGCAGCACAGCGCGCGCGCCAACAGCTGGAACACCTACAAGGAATACGCCCAGATCATCAACGACCAGACGCGTCGCCACATGACGCTGCGTGGCCTGTTCGAGTTCAAGTTCGATCCGGCCCGTGCGATTCCTGTCGAAGAGGTCGAGCCGGCCAAGGAAATCGTCAAGCGTTTCGCCACCGGCGCCATGTCCATGGGCTCCATCTCCACCGAGGCCCACGCCACGCTGGCTGTGGCCATGAACCGCATCGGCGGCAAGAGCAACACCGGCGAAGGCGGTGAGGACCCGGCGCGCTACCGCAACGAGCTCAAAGGCATCCCGATCAAGAAGGGTGAGACGCTCGCTTCCGTCATCGGGCCCGACAAGGTCGAGGCCCATGTCGAGCTGCAGGACGGCGACAGCCTGCGCAGCCGCATCAAGCAGGTGGCGTCGGGCCGCTTCGGTGTCACTGCCGAGTACCTGGCCAGCGCCGACCAGATCCAGATCAAGATGGCCCAGGGCGCCAAGCCCGGCGAAGGCGGCCAGCTGCCAGGTGGCAAGGTGAGCGAATACATCGGTTTCCTGCGCTACTCGGTGCCCGGTGTGGGCCTCATCAGCCCGCCGCCGCACCACGACATCTACTCCATCGAGGATCTGGCGCAACTGATCCACGACCTGAAGAACGTCACCCCCAAAGCCGACATCAGCGTCAAGCTGGTGTCCGAGGTGGGTGTGGGCACCATCGCAGCGGGCGTGGCCAAGGCCAAGGCCGACCACGTGGTGATCGCCGGCCACGATGGCGGCACCGGTGCTTCGCCCTGGTCGTCCATCAAGCACGCGGGCAGCCCCTGGGAAATCGGCCTGGCCGAAACCCAGCAGACCCTGGTGCTCAACCGCCTGCGCAGCCGCATCCGCGTGCAGGCCGACGGCCAGATGAAAACTGGCCGCGACGTCGTCATCGGTGCGTTGCTGGGCGCCGACGAGTTCGGCTTCGCCACCGCACCGCTGGTGGTCGAGGGCTGCATCATGATGCGCAAGTGCCACCTGAACACCTGCCCCGTGGGCGTGGCCACGCAGGACCCGGTGCTGCGCAAGCGCTTCGCCGGCAAGCCCGAACATGTCGTCAACTTCTTCTTCTTCATCGCCGAAGAAGTGCGCCAGATCATGGCCCAGCTCGGCGTGCGCAAGTTCGACGACCTGATCGGCCGCAGCGAGTTCCTGGACATGCGCAAGGGCATCGCCCACTGGAAGGCGAGCGGGCTGGATTTCAGCCGCCTGTTTGCGCAGCCGCAGGTGCCGGCCGATGTGGCCCAGCGCCACATCGAGCAGCAGGACCACGGTCTGGACCGTGCACTGGACGTGCGCCTCATCGAGAAATCCCGTGCCGCGATCGACAAGGGCGACAAGGTGCAGTTCATCGAGGTCGCGCGCAACGTCAACCGCACTGTGGGTGCCATGCTCTCGGGTGAGGTCACACGCTACCACCCCGAAGGCCTGCCGGACGACAGCATCCGCATCCAGCTCGAGGGCACGGGCGGCCAGAGCTTTGGCGCCTTCCTCACCCGCGGCATCACGCTCTACCTGATCGGCGACGCCAACGACTACACCGGCAAGGGCCTGTCGGGCGGACGCGTGGTGGTGCGCCCCAGCATCGACTTCCGCGGCGAAGCCAGCAAGAACATCATCGTCGGCAACACCGTGATGTACGGCGCCACCAGCGGCGAGGCCTTCTTCGCCGGCGTCGGCGGCGAGCGTTTCGCCGTGCGTCTGTCCGGTGCTACCGCGGTGGTGGAAGGCACTGGGGACCACGGTTGCGAGTACATGACCGGCGGCACCGTGCTGGTGCTGGGCCAGACCGGGCGCAACTTCGCGGCCGGCATGAGCGGCGGCATCGCCTACGTCTATGACGAGGACGGCCAGTTTGCCAAGCGCTGCAACACCGCCATGGTCAGCCTGGACAAGGTGCTGACCAGCGCTGAGCAGCAGGCCCAGATACCGCAGGCCATCTGGCACCGCGGCCAGACCGACGAAGCCCAGCTGCGCAAGCTGCTCGAGGAGCACAACCGCTGGACCGGCAGCAAGCGCGCCCGCGAGCTGCTGGACCACTGGGATGTGGCCCGCACCCGTTTCGTCAAGGTGTTCCCCAACGAGTACAAGCGTGCGCTGGGTGAACTCGCGGCCAAGGCCGAAGCCACTGCAGCAACCGCCAAGGCGTCGGGCAAGAAGTCGGCCGTGGCTGCCAAGTAAGCGAGAAGGACAAGATCATGGGAAAAGTCACCGGCTTTCTGGAATTCGAGCGCCTCGAAGAGGGCTACAAACCCGTACCCGAGCGTCTGAAGCACTACAAGGAGTTTGTGGTCGGTCTCGATGAGACCCAGGCCAAGCAGCAGGGTGCGCGCTGCATGGACTGCGGCATTCCGTTCTGCAACAACGGCTGCCCGGTCAACAACATCATTCCGGACTTCAACGACCTCGTGTACCGCGGCGACTGGCTCAATGCCATCACCGTGCTGCACAGCACCAACAACTTCCCCGAGTTCACCGGCCGCATCTGCCCCGCGCCCTGCGAGGCAGCCTGCACGCTCAACGTGAACAGCGATGCGGTGGGCATCAAGTCCATCGAACACGCCATCATCGACAAGGCCTGGGAGCAGGGCTGGGTGACCCCCTTGCCGGCCAAAATCAAGACCGGCAGGAAAGTCGCCGTCATCGGTTCCGGCCCGGCCGGCCTCGCGGCGGCGCAGCAGCTGGCGCGTGCCGGTCACGACGTGACCGTGTTCGAGAAGAATGGCCGCATCGGTGGCCTGCTGCGCTACGGCATTCCCGACTTCAAGATGGAGAAGTCCCACATCGACCGCCGCGTGGCCCAGATGGAAGCCGAAGGCGTGGTGTTCAAGGTCAACACCCTGGCTGGCGCCATGCCCGAGGGCAGCAAGGTCACCAACGATGCCAAGACGGTCGTCAGCGCCGAACAGCTGAACCGCGAGTTTGACGCCGTGCTGCTGACGGGCGGCGCCGAGCAGAGCCGTGACCTGCCCGTGCCGGGCCGCGACCTGGATGGCATCCACTTCGCGATGGAGTTCCTGCCCCAGCAGAACAAGGTCAACGCCGGCGACAAGCTCAAGGGCCAGCTGCGCGCGGACGGCAAGCACGTCATCGTGATCGGCGGTGGCGACACCGGCTCCGACTGCGTGGGCACCAGCAACCGCCACGGTGCGGCCAGCGTGACCCAGTTTGAAGTGATGCCCCAGCCGCCCGAGCAGGAGAACAAGCCCCTGGTGTGGCCCTACTGGCCGCTCAAGCTGCGCACCAGTTCCAGCCACGAGGAAGGCTGCGTGCGCGAGTTCGCGGTGTCCACCAAGGAATTCATCGGCAAGAACGGCAAGGTCACAGGGCTCAAGACCGTGCAGGTCGAGTTCAAGGATGGCAAGTTTGTCGAGGTGCCCGGCACCGAGAAAGAGTACAAGGCCGACCTGGTGTTGCTGGCCATGGGCTTCGTCTCTCCGGTGGCTGCCGTGCTGGACGCCTTCGGTGTCGACAAGGATGGCCGCGGCAACGCCAAGGCCAGCACCGAGTTCGACGGGGGCTACGCCACCAACGTGCCCAAGGTGTTCGCCGCTGGCGACATGCGCCGGGGGCAGTCGCTCGTGGTGTGGGCCATCCGCGAGGGCCGCCAGGCCGCGCGTGCGGTGGACGAGTTCCTGATGGGGTACTCCGACCTGCCGCGCTGATCGGACGGGTTTACCCGCACCCCTTATCATTGACAGCACCTGAAGCGCCGACCGCAGGGTCGGCGTTTTCATTCAACCCCTCCGATTTCATGCCCGACGACAACCTGGTCGAGTTCCACGACGTTTCTTTTGCCTATCCCGGCAGCGGGCGGCTCATCCTCGACCGGGTGAGCCTGCGTGTGCCGCGTGGCAAGGTCACGGCGCTCATGGGGGCATCGGGCGGCGGCAAGACCACGGTGCTGCGCCTGATTGGTGGCCAGCAGCGCGCCACCGGTGGCCAGGTGCGGGTGCACGGTCAGGACGTGGCGGCGCTGGATGGTGCCGGGCTGCACACCCTGCGCCGGCGCATGGGCATGCTGTTCCAGTTCGGCGCGCTGTTCACCGACCTCGACGTGTTCGAGAACGTGGCCTTTCCGCTGCGCGAGCACACCCGCCTGCCCGAGGCGCTGCTGCGAGACGTGGTGCTCATGAAGCTCAACGCCGTGGGCCTGCGCGGCGCACGCGACCTCATGCCCAGCGAGATTTCGGGCGGCATGGCGCGGCGCGTGGCGCTGGCCCGCGCCATTGCCCTGGATCCCGAACTGGTGATGTACGACGAACCGTTTGCCGGGCTGGATCCCATATCCCTGGGCACAGCGGCGCGGCTGATCCGCCGGCTCAACGACGCGCTGGGCGTGACCAGCATCGTGGTTTCCCACGATCTGGAGGAAACCTTCCGCATCGCCGACCAGGTCATCGTCCTGGCCAATGGCCGCATTGCCGCACAGGGCACGCCCGAGGAAGTCATGCACTCCACCGACCCGCTGGTGCACCAGTTCGTGAAGGCCGAGGCCGACGGGCCGGTGCGCTTCCACTACCCCGGCCCCAGCGTGGCCGAAGACTTCGGAGGAGGCGCATGATCGCCCGCCTGCTGGCCGGCATCGGTGCCTCCGTGCGCGAGACCCTGGCGGCGCTGGGGCTGGCGGCGCGGCTGTTCCTGCGGCTGCTTCAACTGGGGCCCGCCGCGCTGCGCCGCTTCGGTCTGGTGCGCGACCAGATCCACTTTCTGGGCAACAAATCGCTGGCCATCATCGGCGTTTCGGGCCTGTTCGTCGGCTTTGTGCTCGCGCTGCAGGGCTACTACATCCTGCAGCGCTACGGCTCGGCCGAGGCGCTGGGCATGATGGTGGCACTGTCGCTGCTGCGCGAGCTGGGCCCGGTGGTGACCGCGTTGCTGTTTGCCGGCCGGGCCGGCACCGCGCTCACCGCCGAGATCGGCCTCATGAAGGCGGGCGAGCAGCTCAGCGCGATGGAGATGATGGCGGTGGACCCGATCCGCCGCGTGCTGGCGCCGCGTTTCTGGGCCGGCGTGTTCACCATGCCCCTGCTGGCCACGGTGTTCAGCGCGGTCGGCATTCTGGGTGGCTGGGTGGTGGGTGTGGTGATGATCGGTGTCGACGCCGGCTCCTTCTGGAGCCAGATGCAAGGCGGTGTGGACGTCTGGGCCGATGTGGGCAACGGTCTGCTCAAGAGCGTGGTGTTCGGCATTGCCGTGAGTTTTGTCGCCCTCTACCAGGGGTATGTGGCGCACGCCACGCCCGAAGGGGTTTCGCGCGCCACCACCAGCACCGTGGTGGTGGCCTCGCTGTGGGTGTTGGGGCTGGATTTCGGCCTGACCGCCATGATGTTCACCATCTGAGCCGCCGCTCAAAGGATAAGCAAATGCAACAAACGAAAAACGATGTATGGGTCGGCCTGTTCGTGGTCATCGGTGTGGCGGCCCTGCTGTTCCTGGCACTCAAGTCGGCCAATCTGCTGCAGCTGAGCTTTGAGCCCACCTACCGCGTCACGGCGCGCTTCGACAACATCGGTGGTCTCAAGCCGCGCGCCGCGGTGCGCAGCGCCGGGGTCGTGGTGGGGCGGGTCGAATCCATCGCCTTTGACGACCAGAGCTTCCAGGCCAACGTGGTGCTGTCGCTCGAGTCGCGGTACGCTTTCCCCCGCGACAGTTCGCTGAAAATTCTGACCAGCGGGCTGCTTGGGGAGCAGTACATTGGCGTGGAGGCCGGTGGTGACCCGGACAACTGGGCCCAGGGCGCGGTGGTGACCCAGACCCAGTCGGCCGTGGTGCTGGAAAACCTGATCAGCCAGTTCCTGTTTTCCAAGGCTGCCGATGGCAGCGAGACCAAAAAGGCAGACTGAGTGCCCAGACATACACCCACGGGAAGGACACAGAACATGAAAACCTCTAACACCCCAACGATCTGGCTGCGCCTGGCCGGTGCGGCGGCGCTGGTGCTGGCACTGACCGGCTGCGCGACAGGCCCGGATGCGAACCCCCAGGATCCGCTGGAGCCTTTCAACCGCACCGTCAGCTCGTTCAACGACACGGTGGACGATGCCGTGCTCAAGCCCGTGGCGACCGCCTACCAGACGGTCACGCCCAGCCCCGTGCGCACGGGCGTGAACAACTTCTTCGGCAACCTGCGCGACCTCTACTCGGCCCTCAATGCGTTGCTGCAGGCCCGCCCCAAGGTGGCGCTGGAGAACTTCATGCGCTTCAACCTCAATACCTTCCTGGGGCTGGGGGGGGTGCTGGACATCGCGAGCGAGGCCGGCATTCCGCGCACCACGCTGGATTTCGGCCACACCCTGGGCCGCTGGGGCGTGCCCTCTGGTGCCTACGTCGTGCTGCCGTTCTTCGGCCCGTCCAGCGTGCGCGATTCCGCTGGGCTGGTGGTCGACACCTACGGTGACCCGGTGGCAGGCGTGGACCACGTGCCCACCCGCAACAGCCTCTATACCCTGCGCGTGGTCGACACCCGCGCCGGTCTGCTTCGTGCGGGTAACCTGCTCGAGGGGGCAGCACTCGACAAGTACAGCTTCACGCGGGATGCCTACCTGCAGCGCCGCCAGAGCCAGGTCGAGGCCGCCCAGGGCGACACCGACTGATACAAACACCGGGGGAACCCAGGCCGGAGCCGGGATTCCAACCGGTTCCGTGACAGGGTCAGGGAGACCCGAAAAGGCAAAAAACCATGAAACGACGCGACTTCCACCTCGCCGCCGCTGGCCTGCTGGCCAACCTGATGCCCCTTTCGGCCACCTGGGCCGCCGATGAGGCCCCCGATGCCCTGGTCAAGCGCATCGCCACCGAGGTGCTCGATGCGGTCAAGGCCGATGCCGCCATCCAGGCGGGCGACGTCGGGCGCATCACCGCGCTGGTGGACAGCAAGATCATGCCCAACGTGAACTTCACGCGCATGACCGCTTCGGCCGTGGGCCGGTTCTGGCGCCAGGCCACGCCCGATCAGCAAAAGCGCCTGCAGGACGAGTTCAAGACCTTGCTGGTGCGCACCTACTCCGGCGCCCTGGGTGAAGTGAAGGACCAGACGCTCAGTTTCCGTCCATTCCGCGGCAAGCCCGAGGACACCGAAGTGGTGGTGCGCTCCGAGGTGCGTGGTCGGGGTGAGCCCATCCAGCTTGACTACCGCCTGGAGAAGACACCCTCCGGATGGAAGATCTACGATCTGAACGTGCTGGGCGTGTGGCTGGTCGAAACCTACCGCACCCAGTTTGCCCAGGAGATCAACGCCAAGGGCCTGGACGGACTGATTGCCGCCCTCGCACAGCGCAACAAGTCCGCTTCGGCCAAGAGCTGATGCCCATGGCCGGCGCGCTGCAACTGCCCGAGCGGCTCACCCAGGTGGAGGCGGCCGAGTGTCTGGCCAACCTGTCGCGCCGCATGCGCGATGGCGCGGGCTGGGAGCTCGATGCCAGCGCGCTGACCGAATTCGATTCGGCGGCTCTGGCTGTGCTGCTGGCCCTGCAGCGCGAGGCCCGCGCTGCCGGTGCGACGCTGCGGGTGCGTGGCATGTCCGAGCGGCTGCGCGAGCTGGTGGCCCTCTACGGTGTGGGCGAACTGCTGCCCGCGTAAAATGGCGGGTCCATGCCCGCCGCCATCTCCTTCCAGAACGTTTCCAAGAGCTACGCGACGCCGCGTGGTGAACTGCAAGCCCTCCAGGGCGTGGGCTTCGATATCGAGCCCGGCGAGTTTTTCGGTCTGCTGGGGCCCAACGGCGCCGGCAAAACCACCCTGATCAGCATCCTCGCGGGCCTGGCCCGGGCCAGCTCCGGGCGTGTCCTGGTGCATGGCATGGATGTCGTGGCCGATTTTGCTGCCGCGCGCCGTCAGCTCGGCGTGGTGCCCCAGGAACTGGTATTCGACCCCTTCTTCAACGTGCGCGAGACCCTGCGCATCCAGTCGGGCTATTTCGGCATCAAGGCCAACGAAGCCTGGATCGACGAGCTGCTCGAAGGCCTGGGGCTGGCCGACAAGGCTGGCTCCAACATGCGACAGCTCTCGGGCGGCATGAAGCGCCGTGTGCTGGTGGCGCAGGCCCTGGTGCACAAGCCGCCGGTCATCGTGCTCGACGAGCCCACGGCCGGCGTGGATGTGGAGTTGCGCCAGACCCTGTGGCAATTCGTCTCCCAGCTCAACCGCACCCAGGGCAGCACCGTGCTCCTCACCACCCACTACCTCGAAGAGGCCGAGGCCCTGTGTGGCCGCATTGCCATGCTCAAGAAGGGTCAGGTGGTGGCGCTGGAGAAGACCTCCGAACTGCTCAAGCGCGCCTCGTCCAACGTGTTGCGCTTCAAGACCGACCAGGCCCTGCCGGCCGATCTCGCTGCCACGGCCCGTGTCACCGGCCGCGTGGTTCAGCTGCCCGCGCACAACGCGCTGGAGGTGGAGCGCCTGCTGGCCCGGGCCCGTGAGGGCGGCGTGGTGGCCGAGGACATCGAGATCCGCAAGGCCGACCTGGAAGACGTGTTCCTCGACGTCATGACCGGGGCGGCGGCCTCGACCGCGCCCGTGGCCCCCGTGCCGCCGACCGAGGAGCTCAAGGCATGACCGGCTGGCAGACCCTGTTCTACAAAGAGATCCTGCGGTTCTGGAAGGTGTCCTTCCAGACCGTGGTGGCGCCGGTGGTCACCGCGCTGCTCTACATGCTGATCTTCGGCCACGTGCTCGATGGACGTGTCACGCTCTACGGCTCCATCAACTACACCGCGTTCCTGGTGCCCGGCCTGGTGATGATGAGCGTGCTGCAGAACGCCTTCGCCAACAGCTCGTCCAGCCTGATCCAGAGCAAGATCATGGGCAACCTGGTGTTCCTGCTGCTCACGCCGCTGTCGCACCGCGCCTGGTTCGTGGCCTACGTCGGCTCGTCGGTGGTGCGAGGCATCGCCGTCGGTGCGGGTGTGCTGGCCGTCACCGCCTGGTTCGGTCGGCCCTCGTTCGTGGCGCCACTGTGGATCCTCGTGTTCGCGGTGCTGGGCGCCGGCCTGCTGGGCGCGCTGGGCCTGATCGCCGGCCTGTGGGCCGAGAAGTTCGACCAGATGGCCGCGTTCCAGAACTTCCTGATCATGCCGCTGACCTTCCTGTCCGGCGTGTTCTATTCCATCCACTCCCTGCCCACCTTCTGGCAGGGCGTGAGCCACCTCAACCCCTTCTTCTACATGATCGACGGTTTCCGCTACGGCTTCTTCGGTGTCAGCGACACCTCGCCGTGGCTGAGCCTCGCCATCGTGGGCGTGGCCTTCGTGGCGGTCAGCGGCGTTGCGCTGCACCTGCTGCGCACGGGCTACAAGATCCGACACTGAACATGAACGCCGACCAACTGCGCGAACTCATCGCTGCTGGCCTGCCCTGTGACCACATCGAGGTCACGGGCGATGGCCGCCACTGGGCCGCCACCATCGTTTCGCCCGAGTTCGAGGGCAAGCGCGCCATCCAGCGCCACCAGCGCGTTTACGCGACGCTGGGCAACCGCATGCACACCGACGAGGTGCACGCACTGTCGATGAAAACCCTCACGCCCGCCGAGTGGGCCCAACAGCCGGGAGGCCGATGATGGACCGATTGCTGGTGCGCGGCGGGCGCGAACTGCGCGGGGAAATCCGCATCTCCGGGGCCAAGAACGCGGCGCTGCCCGAACTCTGCGCGGCGCTGCTGACCGCAGACCCGGTGACCTTGCGCAACGTGCCGCAGTTGCAGGATGTGAGCACCATGCTCAAGCTGGTGCGCAACATGGGCGTTGCGGCCGAGCGCGATGGCGAGGCCGTGCGCCTGGACGCCGGTGCGCTCGACAAGCCCGAGGCCCCTTACGACCTGGTCAAGACCATGCGCGCCTCCATCCTCGCGCTGGGGCCGCTGCTGGCGCGTTTCGGCCATGCCCGCGTGTCGCTGCCGGGTGGCTGCGCCATCGGATCGCGGCCGGTGGACCAGCACATCAAGGGCCTTCAGGCCATGGGCGCGCTGATCGAGGTGGAACACGGCTACATCGAGGCCCGTCTGCCCGAAGGCCGCACCCGGCTGCAAGGTGCACGCATCTCCACCGACATGGTGACCGTGACCGGCACCGAAAACCTCATGATGGCCGCCGTGCTGGCCGAAGGTGAGACGGTGCTGGAGAACGCGGCCCAGGAGCCAGAGATCCCCGATCTGGCCGAGATGCTCATCAAGATGGGCGCGAAGATTGAGGGCCATGGCACCCACCGCATCGTGATCCGGGGTGTGGAGCGCCTGAACGGCTGCGAGCACACCGTGGTCGCCGATCGCATCGAGGCTGGTACCTTCCTGTGCGCGGTGGCGGCGGCTGGCGGTGACGCCCGGCTGCTGAACGCCCGCGCCGACCACCTGGACGCCGTGGTCGACAAGCTGCGTGAAGCCGGGGTCACGATTGAGCCGTTCGACGGTGGTCTGCGCGTGGCCTCGCCCGGTGCGGCGCAGCTCAAGGCGCAGACCTTCCGCACCACCGAGTACCCGGGTTTCCCCACCGACATGCAGGCCCAGTTCATGACGCTCAATGTCGCCGCACAGGGGGCCAGCCGCGTGACCGAGACCATCTTCGAGAACCGCTTCATGCACGTGCAGGAGCTGCAGCGCCTGGGCGCGCACATCCAGGCCGAGGGCAAGGTGGCACTGATCGAAGGACTGGCCAGCGAGGGCAGGCGCCTGTCGGGCGCCACCGTGATGGCCACCGACCTGCGTGCTTCGGCCAGCCTGGTGATCGCGGGGCTGGTGGCCGAGGGCGAGACCGTGGTGGACCGCATCTACCACCTGGATCGTGGCTACGACCGCATGGAACTCAAGCTGCGCGCGCTGGGCGCCGACATCGAAAGAGCCGCAGCATGAGTACCGGCAAGATCACCCTCGCGCTCTCCAAAGGTCGCATCTTCGAGGAAACGCTGCCGCTGTTGCGGGCAGCCGGCATCGAGGTGCTGGAGGACCCGGAGAAATCGCGCAAGCTCATCCTGCCCACCAGCCGACCCGAGGTGCAGGTGGTGCTGGTGCGCGCTTCCGACGTGCCCACCTACGTGCAGTACGGCGGTGCCGACCTGGGCGTCTGTGGCAAGGACACCCTGATCGAGCACGAGGCCGAGGGCGGCCGCCTCTACCAGCCGCTGGACCTCAACATCGCCAGGTGCCGCGTGAGCGTGGCGGTGCGGGCCGACTTTGATTACGCCAGTGCCGTGCGACAGGGCTCGCGCCTGACCGTGGCCACCAAATACACCGCCATCGCGCGCGACTTCTTCGCCAGCAAAGGCGTGCACGTGGACCTGATCAAGCTCTACGGCAGCATGGAGCTGGCGCCGCTGACCGGACTGGCCGACGCGATCGTCGATCTGGTCTCCACCGGCAACACCCTCAAGGCCAACCACCTGGTCGAGGTCGAGCGCATCATGGACATCAGCTCGCGCCTGGTGGTCAACCAGGCCGCGCTCAAGCTCAAGCGCGCCACCATCAAACCCCTCATCGACGCCTTTGCCGGGGCCACCCCGGCTGCGTGAAAGCCCTCTCCATGTCCGCCCAGCCCGTTCGCCTGTCCACCGCCCAAGCCGACTTCGATGCCCGGTTGAAGGCGCTGCAGCACTGGTCGGCGGACACGGACGCGGCCATCGAGCAGCGGGTGGCCGATATCCTGGCCGACGTGAAGGCCCGCGGCGATGCCGCGGTGCTCGAGTACACCGCGCGTTTCGACCGGCTCGAAGCACAGGGCGTCGCGCAGCTGGAGATCACCCAGGCCGACCTGCAGGCCGCTCTGGTGGCGATTCCTGCCGCGCAGCGCGAGGCGCTGCAGGAGGCCGCTGCGCGCGTGCGCCGCTACCACGAGGCGCAGAAGAAGGCCTGCGGCGAAAGCTGGCAGTACCGCGATGCCGATGGCACCTTGCTGGGTCAGAAGGTCACGCCGCTGGATCGCGTGGGCATCTACGTGCCGGGTGGCAAGGCGGCGTACCCGTCGTCGGTGCTGATGAATGCCATTCCCGCGCACGTGGCCGGCGTGGGCGAGATCGTCATGGTGGTGCCCACCCCGGGCGGCGAGCGCAACCCGCTGGTGCTGGCCGCCGCCGCGGTGGCAGGCGTCACCCGCGCCTTCACCCTGGGCGGCGCCCAGGCGGTGGCCGCGCTGGCCTACGGCACCGAAACCGTGCCCGCTGTCGACAAGATCACCGGCCCCGGCAACGCCTACGTGGCCAGTGCCAAGCGCCGGGTGTTCGGCACGGTGGGCATCGACATGATCGCCGGCCCCAGTGAAATCCTGGTGCTGGCCGATGGCACCACGCCACCCGAATGGGTGGCCATGGACCTTTTTTCACAGGCCGAACACGACGAGCTGGCGCAGAGCATTCTGCTGTGTCCGGACGCTGCCTACATCGAGGCCGTGCAGCGCGAGATCGACCGCCTGCTGCCGCAGATGCCCCGTGCCGCCATCATCGAGAAAAGCCTCAACGACCGCGGTGCGCTCATCCTCACGCGCAGCATGGGGGAGGCTTGCGACATCAGCAACCGTATCGCGCCGGAGCACCTGGAAGTCTCCAGTCGCGAGCCACACCGCTGGGAACCGCTGCTCAGGCACGCGGGCGCCATCTTCCTGGGCGCCTACACCAGCGAAAGCCTGGGCGACTACTGCGCCGGCCCCAACCACGTGCTGCCCACCAGCGGCACCGCACGCTTCAGCTCGCCGCTGGGCGTGTACGACTTCCAGAAGCGCAGCAGCCTGATCGAGGTCAGTGAGGCCGGTGCCCAGTCGCTGGGCCGCGTGGCCAGCGTGCTGGCCCATGGCGAAGGCCTGCACGCCCACGCCCGGGCGGCCGAAATGCGCCTGCGCGAGAACCAGGGCCAGCCGTGAAAGCCGCGTCCGCCGCGCTGCTGCTGGGCGCCTGTGCGCTGCACGGCGGGGCGGTGCATGCCATGAGCCTGCGCGAGATGCGCACCATCCAGCAGCTCGATGCGCGGGGCGAGACCTATATCCAGTACTACCTGATCGGTGTGATGGAAGGTGCGCTGGAGGCCGACCGCATGGCCCGCCGTCAGGGCCGCAAGCCGCTCTACTGCCCGCCTACACCACCCGCACCCGTCATGGCGGCGTCCCTGTTCCAGGCCGAGCTGCGCCGCAACGAGGGCGTTTATGAGGCCGACATGCCGGTGGAACTGGTCATGACCAACGCACTGGCTGGCGCCTACCGCTGCACCGAATGACGACACCGACGACCACCATGACCACCACGACCCGCATCCGCCAGGACATCCAGTCCATGCACGCCTACGCCATCCAGGCGTCGGCCGGCCTGCTCAAGCTCGACGCCATGGAGAACCCGCACCGGTTGTCGCCCGAGCTGCAGGCCGAGCTGGGCCGGCGCCTGGGGGCGCTGGCGGTCAACCGCTACCCCGGCGACAACGTCGAACGCCTTCGCCAGACGCTGGCCACCCACGTGAACCTGCCCGCCGGTTACGGGCTGATGCTGGGCAACGGCTCCGACGAGCTGATCTCGCTGCTGGCCATGGCCTGCGACATCCCCGGTGCGTCCATCCTCGCGCCGCTGCCGGGTTTCGTCATGTACGCCATGAGCGCGCAGCTGCAGGGGCTGAGCTTCCACGGTGTGGACCTCACCGCCGATTTCCAGCTCGACGAGGCGGCCATGACCGCTGCCATTCGCCAGCACCGTCCGGCCATCACCTACCTGGCCTACCCCAACAACCCCACCGCCAACCTGTGGGATGCGGCCGTGATGCGCCGGCTGATCGCCGAGTGCCGTGCCGTGGACGGTCTGGTGGTGATCGACGAGGCCTACCAGCCCTTCTCCAGCGCCACCTGGCTGGACGAGATCCGCCGCGATCCGGCCGCCAACGCCCACGTGCTGCTCATGCGCACGCTCTCCAAGTTCGGTCTGGCCGGGGTGCGCATCGGCTACCTGGTCGGGCCGCAGGCGCTGGTCCATGAGGTGGACAAGCTGCGCCCGCCGTACAACATCAGCGTGCTCAACGCCGAGTGTGGGCTGTTCGCGCTGGAGCATGCCGAGGTGTTCGCCGCGCAGGCCGCCGACATCCGCGCCGAACGTGCGCGCCTGGTCGAGGCCGTGGGTGCCATGCCCGGCACGCGGGTGTTCCCCAGCGACGCCAACATGGTGCTGGTGCGTGTGCCCGACGCCGCCAAAGCCTTCGAAGGACTCAAGGCCGCTGGCGTGCTGGTGAAGAATGTTTCTAAAATGCACCCATTGCTGGCCAACTGCCTGCGCCTGACCGTGGGCACCGCCGACGAAAACGCGCAACTGCTGGCCGCGCTGCGCACCGCCCTATGACCACCCAAAACCCAGCCGACCGCACCGCGGAAGTCGAACGCAACACGTCCGAGACCCGCATCCGCGTGCGGGTCAACCTCGATGGCTCGGGGAAAGCCCAGCTGCACACCGGCATTGGCTTCTTCGATCATATGCTCGACCAGATCGCCCGCCACGGGCTGGTCGATCTGGACATCCACGCCGAAGGCGACCTGCACATCGACGGCCACCACACGGTGGAAGATGTGGGCATCACCCTGGGGCAGGCCGTGGCCAAGGCCGTGGGGGACAAGAAGGGCATCCGCCGCTACGGCCATGCCTACGTGCCACTGGACGAAGCCCTGTCGCGCGTCGTCATCGACTTCTCGGGTCGCCCGGGCCTGCACATGCATGTGCCTTTCACCGCCGGTGCCGTGGGCGCGTTCGACACCCAGCTGACCTACGAGTTCTTCCAGGGCTTCGTGAACCACGCGGGCGTGACGCTGCACATCGACAACCTGCGCGGCGACAACGCCCACCACCAGGCCGAGACGGTGTTCAAGGCCTTCGCCCGGGCCCTGCGCATGGCACTGGAGCGCGACCCGCGCCTGGGTGACGTGATCCCCTCCACCAAAGGTTCCCTCTGATTTCCTTCGCCCGATGAAACGCCAGACAGTCGCCGTGGTGGACTACGGCAGCGGCAACCTTCGTTCGGTGTCCCAGGCGGTGCAGCATGTGGCTGCAGGTGCCGGCTTCGACGTGCAGGTGACATCCCGTGCCGAGGACGTGTTCGCGGCCGACCGTGTGGTGCTGCCTGGCCAGGGCCACATGGGCGACTGCATGCGCGAGCTGACCCGCTCGGGCCTGCTCGCCGCCGTGCTCGATGCTGCCGCGCGCAAGCCGCTGTTCGGTGTCTGCGTGGGCATGCAGATGCTGCTCTCGCGCAGTGAAGAAGGCCCGACCGATGGCCTGGGGCTGATCCCGGGGCAGGTGGCGCGTTTTCGCCTCGAAGGCCAGCGCCAGCCCGACGGCAGCCGCTACAAGGTGCCCCAGATGGGATGGAACCGCGTGTTCCACAACGACCACCCGGTCTGGGCCGGCGTGGACGACGGCGCCTACTTCTACTTCGTGCACAGCTACTACGCCCGCCCCGACAACGCCGCGCACAGCGTGGGCGAGACCGACTACGGCGTGCGCTTTACCGCAGCCATCGCGCGCGATAACATTTTTGCCACCCAGTTTCACCCCGAAAAGAGTGCAGCCCAGGGCCTGGCGCTCTACCGCAACTTCCTCCACTGGAACCCCTGAAGCACCACCATGCTGCTCATTCCCGCCATTGACTTGAAAGACGGCCAATGTGTGCGCCTGAAACAAGGCGACATGGAACAGACCACCGTGTTCGGTGAAGACCCGGCGGCCGTCGCCCGCAGCTGGGTGGACAAGGGTGCGCGCCGCGTGCACCTGGTCGATCTCAACGGCGCCTTCGCCGGCAAGCCCAAAAACGAGCAGGCCATACGCAAGATCCTCAAGGACATCGGCGGCGAGGTCGACGTGCAGCTGGGTGGGGGCATACGCGACCTCGACACCATCGAGCGATACCTCGACGCCGGTCTGCGCTACGTCATCATCGGCACGGCGGCGGTCAAGAATCCCGGTTTCCTGCAGGACGCCTGCACCGCGTTCGGAGGCCACATCATCGTGGGCCTGGACGCCAAGGACGGCAAGGTGGCCACCGACGGCTGGAGCAAGCTCACCGGCCACGAGGTGGTGGACCTGGCCAAGAAGTTCGAGGACTACGGCGTCGAGTCCATCATCTACACCGACATCGGCCGAGACGGCATGTTGAGCGGCATCAACATCGAGGCCACGGTCAGGCTCGCGCAGTCGCTCTCCATCCCGGTCATCGCTTCGGGCGGCCTGTCCAACCTGGAAGACATCCGCAAGCTTTGCGAGGTGGAAGACGAGGGGGTGGAGGGTGTGATCTGCGGCCGCTCCATCTACAGCGGCGACCTCGATTTCGAGGCCGCGCAAAAGCTCGCTGACGAGCTCAACGGCTGATGCTCGCCAAACGCATCATCCCCTGTCTGGACGTGACCGGTGGCCGCGTGGTCAAGGGCGTCAACTTCGTCGAGCTGCGAGATGCGGGCGACCCGGTGGAGATCGCCGCGCGCTACAACGAGCAGGGGGCCGACGAGCTGACCTTTCTCGACATCACCGCCACCAGTGACGCGCGCGACCTGATCCTGCCCATCATCGAGGCCGTGGCCTCGCAGGTGTTCATTCCGCTGACCGTAGGCGGTGGTGTGCGCACCGTCGAAGACGTGCGCCGCCTGCTCAACGCCGGTGCAGACAAGACCAGCTTCAACTCCGCCGCCATCGCCAACCCGCAGGTGATCCGCGACGCGTCGGACAAGTACGGCGCGCAGTGCATCGTGGTGGCCATCGATGCCAAGCGGCGTGCCGACGGCGCGGGCTGGGACGTCTACAGCCACGGCGGGCGCAAGAACACCGGGCTGGACGCTGTGGCCTGGGCGAAACAGATGGCCGAGTTCGGAGCCGGTGAGATTTTGTTGACCAGCATGGACCGCGACGGTACCAAATCCGGCTTCGACCTGGCTCTCACCCGCGCCGTGAGCGACGCCGTGGATGTGCCGGTGATCGCCTCGGGCGGCGTGGGCAACCTCGACCACCTGGCGGATGGCGTGCAGCAGGGCGGCGCCGATGCGGTGCTGGCTGCCAGCATCTTCCACTACGGCGAGTACACCGTGGCCCAGGCCAAGGCGCGCATGGCCGAGCGTGGCATTCCGGTGAGGCTGTGAAAAAGGCCCCCACGCTCGCGCCGCTCGCTGCCCCCCCAGGGGGCGCGCAGACGCCTTCGGGCGGCCGGGCGGCGCCTGCCGGCTGGCTTGATGCCGTCAAATGGGACGCCCAGGGCCTGGTGCCTGTGATCGCGCAGGAGCAGGGCACCAACGACGTGCTCATGTTCGCCTGGATGGACCGCGAGGCCTTGCAGAAAACCGCCGAACTGGGGCGTGCTGTCTACTACAGCCGCTCACGCGGCAAGCTCTGGTTCAAGGGCGAGGAATCGGGCCACGTGCAGACCGTGCACGAGATCCGCCTCGACTGCGACAACGACGTGGTGCTGCTCAAGGTTACCCAGCTGGGGCACGAACCCGGCATCGCTTGCCATACGGGCCGCCACAGCTGCTTTTTCAGCCTGCTCAAGGACGGCGTCTGGACGCCGGTCGATCCGGTCTTGAAAGACCCGGAATCCATCTACAAGTAACGCCATGTCCAGCACCGATTCCCTTGCGCGGCTCGCCGCTGTCATTGAAAGCCGCAAGCCGGCCAACGGGGGCGACCCTGAAAAAAGCTACGTCTCGCGCCTGCTGCACAAGGGGCCGGACGCCTTCCTCAAGAAAATTGGCGAGGAAGCCACCGAAACCGTGATGGCCGCCAAGGACTGCGACCAGGGCGGCGACCGCCAGAAGCTGGTCAACGAGGTGGCCGACCTCTGGTTCCACAGCCTGATCGCACTGGCCCACTACGGCCTGGGTCCGCAGGACGTGGTGGACGAACTGGTGCGCCGCGAGGGCCTGAGCGGCCTTGAAGAAAAGGCGCTGCGCAAGGCGCAGGCCCGCGAGACAGGAGAAGACTGATGAGCGACGACGCCGACCGCCTGCGCAGCCTCAACACCGTGGGCACCATCAGCTACGTGCTGCACCTGATCGTCGCGGTCAGTGCCGTCGTGCCCGGTGGCCAGTGGGGACCCACGCTGCTGATCGTGGCCCTGGTGCTCGATCTGGTCAAACGCGGCGAAGCCGCCGGTACCTGGCATGCCTCGCATTTCGAGTGGCGCATCCGCAGCGTCCTTATCGCGGCGCTGCTCTATCTGGTCACGGCGCCGCTGTTCCTGCTGCTGTTCCTGCCCGGCTGGATCGCCTGGACGCTGATCTCCATCTGGTTCCTCTACCGCATCGTCAAGGGCATGGCCGCCATGAATGCCGGCCGTCCCATGGAGCTTCCCCAATGACCGCCCACGACCCGAACTGCCTGTTCTGCAAGATCATCGCCGGTCAGATCCCCAGCAAGAAGGTGCACGACGACGAACACGTCTACGCTTTCCATGACATCAACCCCTGGGCACCGGTCCATTTTCTGGTGATTCCCAAGCTGCACATTCCCTCCATGGCCCAGGTCGGCCCCGAGCACGCCGGCCTGATGGGACACCTGATGGCGCTAATTCCCCGTCTGGCGACCGAGCAGGGCTGCCGCCCTTACCCCGAGGGCGGATTCCGCATCGTGGCCAACACAGGCGCCGAGGGGGCGCAGGAGATTCACCACCTGCATTTCCACGTCATGGGCGGCCCCCGTCCCTGGCTTCGGGGTTGAACCCCGGGCTCGCTTTAGAATCCCAAGACATTCCACGGGCGTTTTCGCCCTCACCACGGAGAAAGAGACATGGGCACGTTTTCGATCTGGCACTGGCTGATCGTGCTGTTGATTGTGGTCATGGTGTTCGGCACCAAGAAACTCAAGAACCTCGGCTCCGACCTCGGCGGTGCCGTCAAGGGCTTCAAGGACGGCATGAAGGACGGTGGCCAGTCCGCCGCCGACGCCTCTGCTGCCCCCGCGCCCCAGGTGGCTCAGGACAGCCAGAAAACCACCATCGACGTCGAAGCCAAGCAGAAGAGCTGAACTCGGCTGCTTTTTGACCCCGGCGCGGCCCACGGCTGCGTCCATAGCTGGCCGTCTGCATGATTGACCTCGGTATTTCCAAGCTTGCCCTGATCGGGGCGGTGGCGTTGATCGTCATCGGCCCTGAGAAACTGCCGCGCGTCGCCCGCACGGTAGGCGCGCTGCTGGGCAAGGCACAGCGCTACGTGGCCGATGTGAAGGCCGAGGTCAACCGCTCCATGGAGCTCGACGAGCTCAAGAAGATGAAGGACACGGTGGAGTCGGCCGCGCGCGATGTCGAGTCCGGCATCCAGTCCACCACCAACGACTTCGAGAAGACCTGGTCAGACGCGACTGCCGGGCTGGAGGCGTCCGAGTCGTCGTGGAATACCCCGGCGGCCAGCCTCGAGCCCGATTACCCGGCCTATAAACATCCCAAGAAGAATTTCCGGCTCAAGCAGAAGGCGGTGCCGCAGTGGTTCAAGGCGCGCACCGGCACACGCACCCGTGCGCAGTCCGGCGCCGCGCGCGTGGCCCGCTTCCGCCCTCGCAGCAGCCGCTGAACACCCATGGCCGATTCCCCGACCCCTCCGGAAGACGAACTGGCCGGCACCGAACAGCCCTTCGTGCAGCACCTGATGGAGCTGCGCGACCGCATGGTGCGTGGCGCCATCGGCCTGATCGTCTGCATGGGCCTGCTGGCCATCTGGCCCGGCCCCAGCGGGCTGATCGACTGGATCGCCGTGCCCATCAAGGCCCACATGCCGCCCGACGCCAAGCTGATCGCAGTGGGCGTGTTCTCGCCGTTCTTCGTGCCGCTCAAGGTGTTGCTGCTCGCGGCCTTCCTGCTGGCGCTGCCCTGGCTCATGTACCAGGTTTGGTCCTTCGTGGCGCCGGGCCTCTACAGCCACGAGAAGAAGTTTGCGATCCCGCTGATCGTGTTCGGCAGCCTGCTGGCCTACCTGGGCATCGCGTTCGTGCAGTACTTCGTGCTGGACAAGATGTTCGGCTTCATCCAGAGCTTCACGCCCGAAAGCGTGGCGGCCACGCCCGACATCGCCTCCTACGTCGAGGCCATCCTGTCGCTCTACCTCGCCTTCGGGCTGGCTTTCCAGGTGCCCATCGTGGTGATGCTGCTGGTGCGCCTGAACATGGTCACCATCGAGAAGCTCAAGGATTTCCGGGGCTACTTCGTGGTGCTGGCCTTCATCATCGCGGCCGTGGTCACGCCGCCCGACGTTATCTCGCAACTGGCGCTGGCCATTCCGATGTGCATCCTCTACGAACTGGGCATCATCGGCGCCCGCTGGTTCCAGAAGGCGAGCGAGGCGCCGGACGCACAGGCCGAGGCCGAGCAGGAGACCAAGCCGGATTCGGCCGCCTGATCGACGGTTCGGGGAAGTCCCGGATTTACCGGCCGGGCCGCGCCAGCGGCGCACGCTGGCCCGGCGTCACCTGCAGCGTGTTGCGGGTGCCTCGGCGCTGCACTTCCAGTGGCACGGCCTGCCCGGGCTTGAGCGAAGACACCGCGGTGAGCAGCTCCGACACGCTGTTGACCGCGTTGCCGGCCACCGAGAGGATCACGTCGCCCGGACGCACGCCCGCCTGAGCCGCGGGGCCGTTCTGCAGCACGCCCGTGATGATCACGCCCTGATCGCCCTCGATGCCGAAACTCTGTGCCAGTTCCGGGCTGAGGTTCTGGGGCTCCACGCCAATCCAGCCCCGTATCACCTGGCCGTCCTTGACGATGGCCTCCATCACCGTGCGCGCCGTGGCGGTCGGGATGGCAAAGCCGATGCCCATGGAGCCGCCCGAGCGCGAGTAGATGGCCGTGTTGATGCCCATCAGGTGGCCATTCACGTCCACCAGCGCCCCGCCTGAGTTGCCAGGGTTGATGGCTGCGTCGGTCTGGATGAAGTTCTCGAAGGTGTTGATGCCCAGCTGGGTGCGCCCCAGCGCGCTGACGATGCCGCTGGTGACAGTCTGGCCCACGCCAAAAGGGTTGCCTATCGCCAGCACCGTGTCGCCCACCTCCAGCTGGTCGGAGTTGCCCAGGGTGATCACGGGCAGATCGGACAGGTCGATCTTGAGGATGGCGAGATCGGTTTCGGGGTCGGTGCCCATCACCCTGGCCAGCGTACGCCGGCCGTCGTTGAGAACCACCTCGATCTCGTCCGCCTCCTCGATCACGTGGTTGTTGGTCAGCACATAGCCGGCCGGGCTCACGATCACGCCCGAACCCAGGCCGCCCTGGGGCTGGTCGCCCTGGTCACCGAAGAAGAAGCGGAACCAGGGGTCGTTCTGCTGCGGCTGGGCCTGCACCTTGGTGGTGGTGATGCTGACCACCGCGGGGCTCGCCGCCTTGGCCGGACCGCTCAGGCTGCCCGGGGCGCCGCCGGCGGGCCGCTCGGTGGGGCCGGCCTCGAACACGGGCACCACCGCGCCCAGTCGGGGCTGGCGGTCCAGCCACTGGGGTTTGAGCGTTGCGACCACAAAATACGCGGCCAACAGCACGGTGATGGTCTGGGAAAAGAGCAGCCAGATGCGTTTCATGCGGCTATTGTCTGTCAAAGCCGCGTGGTTCCTGGGCCTATGCCTGACTGTCACAATGGCCCCATGACGACCCCCACGCCTGTGACCCGCGACCAGCTGGCCGCCACACTCGATGGCCTGCTGCAGCCGGCCCTGTTCAAGGACTACGGCCCCAATGGCCTGCAGGTCGAGGGCCGCGCTTCGGTGCGTCGGCTGGTCAGCGGTGTCACCGCCAGCCTGGCGCTGATCGATGCGGCCATTGCCGACGGCGCCGATGCCATCCTGGTGCACCACGGCCTGTTCTGGCGTGGCCACGACGGGCGCGTGACTGGCTGGATGAAGCAGCGCCTGGCGCGCTTGCTGGCCCACGATGTGAGCCTGCTGGCCTACCACCTCCCGTTGGACGCGCATGCCGAGTTCGGCAACAACGTGCAGCTCGCACGCGTGCTGGGCTGGTTGCCCGATGGGGGGCGGTTTGGCGAGCAGAACCTGGGTTTTCTGGGGGCGGCCGAACATCCGTTCGGCAGTGCGGCCGAGCTGGCTACAGACATCGAGCGGCGCCTGGGCCGGTCCGTCACCCTGGTGGACGCGCCGGGCCGCGCGCCCCGGCGCATCGCCTGGTGCACGGGTGGTGCGCAGTCCTACTTCGAGGCCGCCATTGCGGCGGGCGCCGACGTGTTCGTGACGGGGGAGATATCCGAACCCCAGGCCCACTACGCCCGCGAGTGCGGCGTGGCGTACGTTGCCTGCGGGCACCACGCCAGCGAACGCTACGGTGCTCCCGCGGTGGGGGCCCATGTGGCGGCCCAGCTCGGGCTGGAACACCGTTTCATCGACATCGACAACCCGGCATGAGCGCCCGGCCAATCGTCATTTCCATGGGTGATCCCGCCGGCATCGGGCCGGAGCTGGTGGCGCGGGTGTTCCGCGAGCACCCCCAAGCCGTGGCGGGCGCGGTGGTTGCCGGCGATGAGGCTTGCCTGCGCCGGGCGGTCGGGGTGGCTGGGGCAGGGGTGCGCTTGCGCCGGCTGGACGGGCTGCAGCCGTTCACCGCTGAACGGAATGAACTCGTGTTTGTCCAGGCATGTGCACCGCTGCCGCCACCCGCGTGGGGGCAGATCGGTGCGGCCGCCGGGCGCGCCGCCGCCGAAGCCATTGCCTGGGGCGCGCGCGAGGTGCTGGCCGGTCGTGCCGCCGCGCTGGTGACGGCACCCATCCACAAGGAGGCCCTGGCGGCGGCCGGTGTGCCTTATCCGGGCCACACCGAGATGCTGCAGGCCTTGGCCGCCGAACACCTGGGCCTGCCGGTGGACGACTTGCCGGTGCGCATGATGCTGGCCAGCCCCGAACTGCGCACCGTGCTGGTCAGCATCCACGTCTCGCTGCGCGGCGCGCTGGAGGCGGTGACGTGCGAGAACGTGCTGTCGACCGTGCGCATCACGGCCGCGCATTTCGCCCGGCTGGGGCGACCTGGTGTGCGCATTGCCGTGGCGGGGCTGAACCCGCACGCGGGCGAGGGCGGGTTGTTCGGCCGTGAGGAAATCGACCACATCGCCCCGGCCGTGGCTGAGGCCCGGGCCGAGGGGCTTCAAGTGACTGGCCCGCACGCGCCCGACACGGTGTTCATGCGGGCCCGCCAGGGGGAATTCGACGTGGTGGTGGCGATGTACCACGATCAGGGTCTGATCCCGGTGAAGTACCTGGGCCTGGAGCAGGGCGTCAACGTGACCCTGGGTCTGCCCCTGGTGCGCACCAGCCCCGACCACGGTACCGCGTTTGATATCGCTGGTACCGGGCGCGCCGATCCGGCGAGCCTGCTGGCTGCGATAGAAGAGGCTCGTCGGCTTACTTCTTGAGGTTGTCGCGGATTTCCCGCAAGAGGAGAACTTCCTCCGGAGTGGGCGGCGCCTCGGCCGGCGCCGGTGCCGGCTGCTCGGCCTTCAGGCGGTTGATCTGCCTGATCATCAGGAAAATGATGAAGGCCAGGATCAGGAAGTTGAGCGCCACGGTGATGAAGTTGCCATAGGCGAACACCGGCACACCGGCGGCCTTGGTGGCAGCAAGCGTGGGCGCAGTGCCGGCCGGGACGGTGCCCAGCGCCACGAACAGGTTGGAGAAATCCAGGTTGCCCACCACCGCACCCACCAGCGGCATGATGACGTCGTCCACCAGAGAGCCGACGATCTTGCCAAACGCGCCACCGATGATCACCCCGACCGCGAGGTCGATCACGTTGCCCTTGACCGCAAATTGCTTGAATTCCTGCAGCATGCCCATGCCTAGACCTCCGGTGAATTGGAAAGCTGCCATTGTGTCGCATCGGGCCCTCAGCCAACCGACGGCAGCCCTCGGGCATGGGGTAACCCCTTGACACGCTCCGCTACAATGCACGGTTGACTCTGGCCCGTGGTGCGTGTGCGCCCGGGCGCCGTGAGAATTTCCGCATTAGTCACTGAAAGATCCCCATGAGCGAAGCAACCGTAGACAACGGCCGCAGAACCTGGCTGATCACCACATGCGCCGTGGGCGGCGTGGGTGCCGCTGGCGTCGCCGTTCCCTTCGTCAGCACTTTCCAGCCGTCCGAGCGCGCCAAGGCCGCCGGCGCTGCGGTCGAGGTGGACATCTCCAAGCTCGCGCCCGGTGAGAAGGTGGTGGTCGAGTGGCGTGGCAAGCCCGTGTGGATCATGAAACGCACACCCGAGCAGCTCGAATCGCTCAAGAAGACCGACGCCCAGGTGGCCGATCCCAACTCGGACCGCAAGGCCTATCCCACGCCCGACTACGCCAAGAACGAGTACCGCTCGATCAAGCCCGAGATCTTTGTCGCCGTGGGTATCTGCTCGCACCTGGGCTGCTCGCCCACCGACAAGCTGGCGCCCGGCCCGCAGCCGTCGCTGCCCGATGACTGGCAAGGCGGCTTCCTTTGCCCCTGCCACGGCTCCACCTTCGATCTGGCCGGCCGTGTCTTCAAGAACAAGCCCGCGCCCGACAACCTCGAAGTCCCGCCTCACCAGTACCTGTCCGACACGGTGCTGCTGATCGGCGAAGACAAGAAGGCCTGATCCGGATACAACAAGAGGTACACCCCATGGCCGAATTCAAGGAACTGCCCCCCGACGCGCCGGCAGCCGCCAAACTCACCAACTGGTTCGAAAACCGCTTCCCGACCGCGTTCGACGCCTACCGCGTCCACATGTCGGAGTACTTCGCGCCCAAGAACTTCAACTTCTGGTACATCTTCGGCTCGCTGGCGCTGCTGGTGCTGGTGATCCAGATCGTGACCGGCATCTTCCTGGTCATGCACTACAAGCCGGACGCCTCGCTCAACAGCGCCGGTGTGCCCGTGGCCTTTGCGTCCGTCGAATACATCATGCGCGATGTGCCCTGGGGCTGGCTGATCCGCTACATGCACTCCACCGGCGCTTCCGCGTTCTTCGTGGTGGTGTACCTGCACATGTTCCGTGGCCTGCTCTACGGCTCCTACCGCAAGCCGCGCGAGCTGGTCTGGGTGTTCGGCTGTGCCATCTTCCTGGTGCTGATGGCCGAGGCCTTCATGGGCTACCTGCTGCCCTGGGGCCAGATGTCCTACTGGGGCGCCCAGGTGATCGTGAACCTGTTCTCCGCCATCCCCTTCATCGGCCCCGACCTCGCCCTGCTGATCCGTGGCGACTTCGTGGTGGGTGACGCCACGCTGAACCGCTTCTTCAGCTTCCACGTCATCGCCGTGCCCCTGGTGCTGCTGGGTCTCGTGGTCGCGCACCTGCTGGCGCTGCACGATGTGGGCTCCAACAACCCCGACGGCGTCGAGATCAAGGCCGGTCCCAAAGGCAACCGCTGGTCCAGCACCGCGCCGGCCGACGGCGTGCCCTTCCACCCCTACTACACCGTGCACGACATCCTGGGCGTGTCGGTGTTCCTGATGGCTTTCTCCGCCATCGTGTTCTTTGCGCCCGAGTTCGGCGGCTACTTCCTGGAGTACAACAACTTCATCCCGGCCGATCCGCTCAAGACCCCGCCGCACATCGCGCCGGTCTGGTACTTCACGCCGTTCTATTCCATGCTGCGTGCCATCACCACCGAGATGATGTACGTGCTGGTGGCCTGCGTGGTGCTGGGTGCGGTCCTCGGCGTGGCCAAGGCCAAGCTGAGCAGTGCGCTCAAGGGTGCGGTGGTCGTGGCGGCGCTGGTCGTCGTGGCGCTGATGCTGTCCATCGACGCCAAGTTCTGGGGTGTGGTCGCCATGGGTGGCGCTGTCGTGATCCTGTTCTTCCTGCCCTGGCTGGACAACAGCCCGGTCAAGTCCATCCGCTACCGTCCGGACTGGCACAAGTACCTCTACGCCATCTTCGTGATCAACTTCCTGATCCTCGGCTACCTGGGCGTGCTGCCCCCGTCGCCGGTGGGCGAGCGCGTCTCGCAGGTCGGCACGCTGTTCTACTTCGGCTTCTTCCTGCTGATGCCTTGGTGGAGCCGTCTGGGTGAACCCAAGCCGGTTCCCGCCCGCGTCAACTTCCAGCCGCACTGAGCATTCCGGAGATCCACAACATGAAGAAACTGATTCTGGGCTGGCTGCTGGGTCTGGGCGTTGCCACGGGCGCGCTGGCGGCGGGTGGCGGCATCCCCATGGACAAAGCCCCCAAGCTGACCAACGACCTGGCCGCCCTGCAAAACGGTGCCAAGCTGTTCGTCAACTACTGCCTGAACTGCCACTCGGCATCGTTCGTGCGCTACAACCGTCTGGCCGAAATCGGTCTGACCGAGCGCCAGATCAAGGACAACCTGACCTTCACCACCGACAAGGTGGGTGACACCATGAAGGCGGCGATCAACCCCGTCCAGGCCAAGGCCTGGTTCGGCGCCAACCCGCCCGACCTGACCCTGGTGGCGCGTTCGCGCGCGGCAGCCGGCGCCCACTCGGGCCCCGACTACCTCTACACCTACCTGCGCACCTACTACCGCGACGAAACCAAGGCCACCGGCTGGAACAACCTGGCTTTCCCCAGTGTGGGCATGCCCCACGCCCTTTGGGAACTGCAGGGCGAGCGTCAACCCATCTTCGAAACCGTGACCAGCCATGGCCACGAGGTGCAGGTGCTCAAGGGTTGGCAGCAGGTCAAGCCGGGCACGATGTCGCCGCAGGAGTACGACCGTGCCGTGGGTGATCTGGTGGCGTTCATGACCTGGATGGCCGAGCCGACGCAGAACAACCGCGTGCGCATTGGCGTGTGGGTGCTGCTGTTCCTCGGCGTTCTGGCCACGGTTGCCTGGCGCCTGAACGCCTCTTACTGGAAAGACGTCACCTAAACCGCGTTCGGGCAACCGGACCCCCACAGTGGTTGTGCTGTCGGCCCTCCGGCAGCCACCACTGTTTTTCACTTAAGGAGTTCCCGCCATGATGGTTCTGTATTCGGGCACCACCTGTCCCTTCTCGCACCGTTGCCGTTTTGTCCTGTTTGAAAAAGGCATGGACTTTGAGATCCGCGACGTGGACCTCTACAACAAGCCCGAGGACATCAGCGTGATGAACCCCTACGGCCAGGTGCCCATCCTGGTCGAGCGCGACCTCATCCTGTACGAGTCCAACATCATCAACGAGTACATTGACGAGCGTTTCCCGCACCCGCAGCTGATGCCCGGTGACCCGGTCGACCGCGCCCGCGTGCGCCTGTTCCTGCTCAACTTCGAGAAGGAACTGTTCACCCACGTGACCGTGCTCGAGACCCGCAGCAACAAAGGCAACGACAAGGCCATGGAAAAGGCCAAGTCGCATATCCGTGACCGCCTGACGCAGCTTGCGCCCGTGTTCCTCAAGAACAAGTACATGCTGGGTGAGAACTTCTCCATGCTGGACGTCGCCATTGCGCCGCTGCTGTGGCGCCTGGACTACTACGGCATCGAGCTCAGCAAGAACGCCGCGCCCCTGCTCAAGTACGCCGAACGCATCTTCTCGCGCCCGGCCTACATCGAGGCGCTGACGCCCTCTGAAAAGGTGATGCGCAAGTAAGGCGACGCCATGACCGGCGCCGACTCCACGCCTTCCACCCGCCCTTACCTCATCCGTGCGCTGCATGAGTGGTGCACGGACCACGGCTTTTCGCCCTACCTCGCGGTACAGGTGGACGGTTCGGTGCAGGTGCCCCGCGAGTACGTCAAGAACAACGAGATCGTGCTCAACGTCAGCTTCGATGCCACCAGCGGCCTCAAGCTCGGCAACGACTACATCGAGTTCAAGGCCCGTTTCGGCGGCGTGGCGCGCGACATCATCGTGCCCGTGACCCACGTGGTGGCCATCTACGCCCGGGAAAACGGGCAGGGCATGGCCTTCCCCGCGCCTCCGGCCGGCTCCCCCGTTGCGGCAACTGCCGAAACGGCGCCAGCTGATGGCGGCGACGCCAAAGGCCTGCAGCTGGTCAAGTCCGACGCCGCGGACGAGGACGGTGGCGACGAACCGCCGCCGCCCCCCGCTGTGGGTGGTGCCCGCCCGGCGCTCAAGCGCGTCAAGTAAAATCGCCACACCGCCGCTTTAGCTCAGTTGGTAGAGCAACCGCCTTGTAAGCGGTAGGTCGTCAGTTCGATTCCGACAAGCGGCACCAATCAGTTTGTCCCGCCTCCGCCGCCATGGGTTGCGAGCGGGGAGGCCTTGTGTGAAGGTGAACCACAAGGACCTGCCGGCTTGAAACTGTCCCTCAAATACAAACTGGCCTTCGCGGCATCCCTCATCGCATTGCTTTCGGTGGCAGCTGTCACGCTGGTTCAGCGGGGGCGGCTCGAAGTAGACCTGCGGCAGGTTGTTGTGACGCAGCAGGAGGCCCTGGCCAACAGCTTGGCCCGTGATCTCGACGACAAGTTCGACATGCACCTGGGCTTGCTCCGGCAGGTGGCCGCTGCGGGTACCGCGGGAGACCTGGCCACCGACGAAGCCCGCCAGCGCTTTCTGCGGCGTATCGGTGGCATGAACCAATGGTTTGACAGCACGGTTCTCTTTGACCTGCAAGGCAATGTTCAGGCCAGCCTGCCCGAAATTCCCGTTGAACGACGCGTCAACGTGTCTGATCGGGCCTATTTCCGCGATGTCCTGAACACGCGCAAGGCCGTGGTGTCAGCGCCTCTGCGATCGCGTACCCGCAACGGTCCGGTGGTGGTGATGGCGGCGCCCGTAGTGGACGAGGCCGGCCGGGTATTGGCGGTGCTTTCCATGGCGCTGGACTTGCAGCGCTCCAACATCCTGGGGCGTTTGAACCAGCACCCCGTGGGGCAGACCGGCCATATCGAGCTGGTGCATTTCGGCGATTACCCACAGTACGTGGTGCACCCCGAGCCAGCGATGCTGCTGGCCGAGGCGTCGCGCAACGGGGACGAACCGGGTTGGCTGGTGTCCCGTGTGTCCTTGACCAGTGTGCCCTGGGAGTTGCGCGTCCTGCTGCCTGACTGGGAGGTCGACGCGCCGGGACGCGCGGCGCAGCGTCGGCAGCTGGGTGCGCTGGTGGTTACCGGCCTGGCAGTCGCGCTGATCGCATGGTGGGCGGCTTACCTGCTGCTGCGACCCCTGACAACCCTGAGCCAGGCCATACAGACTTTGCGGCGCCAGCCCGACGCGCCGGTGCGGCTGGACACGCGGGGTGGCGACGAGCGCGGTGAACTGGCACGTGAATTCCAGGGGTTGATGGAAAGCCTGCGTGAACGTCAGGAGGAGCTGGCGGCCGTGAGTGCCGCTTCTCCCCTGGGTCTGTTCCGCACCGACGCCGGTGGCGAGATCACCTGGGTCAATGACGCCTTTCTGCGGATGCACGGGCTGCAAGACCACGAGAAGGCGCGCGGCTGGACCCTGTTGCTGCCGCCAGAGCAGCGGGAGCAGGCGTGGGAGGCCTGGGTCCGTGTCGTCGGCGGTACCGAACCCCACCGCGTGCACATGCGCATGACGCTTCGAGACGGGCGCCAGCGCGTGCTGGAGATCCGCACCATGCCGCTGCACAGCCATGGGGCGGTGCGTGGGCACGTGGGCGCCGTCACCGACGTCACCGACCGTGTGGAGGCCGAGCGCGCGCAGCGCATGCTGGCCGCCGTGCTGGATGCCACCACCGACTTCGTGGTGCAGACCGACACCACGGGCCGGGTGACCTACATGAACCCGGCGGTTCGCCGCGTGCTGGGTTTCGATAGCGACCACGACGTGCGTGGCCACCACTTTACCGAGTTCAACACCGACGACACCAACCGGCGTTACGAAGGCGAGATCCTGCCCGCCGTCCTCAGCCGCGGCATCTGGCTGGGGGACACCACGGTCAAGGGCGCGGGTGGTCGTGTGGTGCTGGTGAGCCACATGGTGATCGCGCACCGTGACAAGAGGG